>NZ_JBEFOG010000026.1:0-1048772 GCF_045063645.1 Winogradskyella sp. Asnod2-B02-A | reverse complement strand
TTCGTAGGATATGTCAAAACTATAGAATCTACTTTTTTATAATTCTGCGACCAACCCAAAGTCGAGAAGAAGATAAATAGTAAAATGACTAAAGTTCGTTTTTTCATATGTGTGCTAACGTGTTTGTATAAGATTAGTTGCGTGTTTTAAGCACTAAAGTTAGCAAATAAATCACAGATAGAAAGTCCGCGAGGACTTTCGTAAGTAGGCTAGAACTAGCAATTAATTTTATACGGTGTTGGCAACTGGCTTTTATATTTTCAAATTTTCTAATAATTCAAGTCTATTAATGAAATAACCTAAATCTAAATCTCCTTCACTGCGACCTCTGTGAATATTTTCCAAAATATTTAAAAAACTTGAATTCTTTTCATTGTTAATTATAGAATCAATTAAAAGTTTATTAGAACCGTTTTCACTGTCATATTCATAAAGTCTTTTTCTATAATGTCTAGATTCTAAATAATTATGATAAAAATTTACTAAATATACTTCTAACCACATTAGTTCGTGTTCAGTATCATCATTTTTATTAGATTCAATTGTAGCTAAATATTTTTCTTGTACTTGTTTAAGTGTTAATTTTTTATTCTTTAGATTTTGATAAAATTCACTATTCGTTATTTTTATGAATGCAAGAAATATAAATATATGAGGTACAACATAGTTATTTGCATTAAAACTTCGCAATGCAACTCTTGCCAAACCGAAAATCTTTTCTTGTTGTCTTAAAGGAATATTCTTATTTGTGAATAGTAACTTTGATACTCTTAAAAAATGCTCGCCATCTGATTGTAATTCACGAAATTGTTTTCTCTCTGCTGAATCAAAGAATTCCTTAAATTGATAAAAGTCAAATAAATACTTGTAAAACACATCAACTTCAGGTTCTGGAATTGAGTATTCTAGGTCAATAAATCTTCTCAAATATTCATCTGAATCAATAAAATCACTACCGTAAACACCTTTTACAGCATTACCTAATTGAGTTTTATCTATTGATAAAACAAAAACCACATTTGGTACTGAAAAGAAGTGTTTTACTTGTTCTAATATAGAAACTGCGTAATTCGGTCTGCACCTATCAAGTTCGTCAATTATAAATATTAATGGTTTTCCTTCGTATGTATTTGCAATAAATTCGGATAGGCTATTTTTGAATTCAGAAATGCTTTTTTTCTTTTTTGCATATTCATTAACTTCATTTTCAAAAACATCAGATAAGCCTTCTGTTACTCCAACTATCGCTTCTTTTATTCCTTTTGTATCAATGTATTTATCTGCGATTGCTTGTGCTATAATTGGTGCAACGTGTTTAGATAAAATTGCTGCTTTTTTAAGAGTGGATTTGAATTCTGGTTCTGTCGATTTTTTAGTAAGAGTTTTTAATTCTCCCATTAAAGCTGTTAATGGATTGTCTTCAAAATCATTTTCCCAAGCATTGAAATAAACTGTTTTGTGTCCTTTATTTTTCAAGTCTTGTTGCCACATATTTACAAATGTGGTTTTTCCTGTTCCCCATTTATTGTTAATAGCAAGGACAAATCCATTCGTATATGAATTAATAATATTTGTTAAAACATCTGCGTATTTTTTTCTCTCAAGTTTACAATTTTCAAATGGGTTTTCATTAGGTATTTCAATTTCTAAATGTTTAATGTTCATATGAAATGTTCTTGGTTTTAGCTTGTTGCCAACGTGTTATATAAGTATAATTACACTCTTTATCCCTTGTGTAATTCCGGATAACAAAAGTATTATAACTTAATAATAATGTTATAAAGCTATGAAATAATTTAGATATCTATGTTTATCTCCTTATGTATTTTCATAATAATTAGAAGAAAATAAAATTGGTTTAGTATAACACTAATCCTTGTTATATGAGAGACATCCTAGCAGCAAGAATCTTTATTTAGTACGTTAACGAGTTTTGGTGAAAATAGCTTAGTCTATTTATTAGTGCATCACTGATATGTAATAAATTCTGTTTTAGATTTTACTGATTCAGGTCATTTTGTAACACTTATTTCATGATTAATTTTAACTGTCAAAAGTTTTTTTGATATAACGGTATAAATCAAAGCAATCATGAAAGATTTTAGAACTAGACCAAAAGATAATTATATAAATGAAGCCAGTTGGGAACAATTATATGTGCTAACAGAACACTGGAAATCTGATCTGGTTTTCTACCATAGCGATTTAAGATTTTTGCATCATCTTATAGATAAATATTTTATGTGGATATCTAATAAGGAAAACATAGATATGGTGTATGATATTGAAATGAATCTATTAGAAGTAGATAAACAATGTGCGTTACTGCTAGCCAATGTGAATTCGCATTTGCACCATTTAGCAGAATTAGTAGATGATCCGTTGACGTATGTTTCTCCTAAATTTAGAGAAGAGCATCAACGTATAGAGGATAATATGGCAGATTTTGTAAAGGTGTTTAGAAACAACAGAAAAGAAATTTTTAAAGTCACTGAATACATGATTGACAAAGAAAAAATGGTACAACAATTAGATTTTACTCATACCAAAAATTAAAGTATATGTGTTAAAATTAGCTTTGTTTTAGGTTCACTTTTAAAATTAAAAATGAAATTATAGGTATCATTAGTTATAATTTAATGATGTCTTTTTATATCAGTAATACCATATTATAAAAACTTATTATAATGAAAAATTTACAGAATATACTAACAGAAATAAGTGCACTCACATTAAATATTGAAACCAAGTATCCTGAGCTTTATCGCTCATTAGACGAAAACCCAATGACCTTAACAGTGAATCAACATCCACATTTAGATAAAGTAGTTTTGGAGGAATATTTATTGGGTTTAAAAGCGTTACTAGAACATTATGTAGAAGAAGAAAAGATAAAAAATAAACTTAAGTGAAATGGGAGAAATTGCGACATCAAACAGACAAATCACATTGTTTTATAACTCTAAATCAGAAAGAGCTAAACAAACATTGGCTTATGCAAAATCGCAAGGTTTAAAACTTGAAGAAATTGATATTCTAAAAACAAATCTCACAGGAACTCAATTAGTAGAACTTGCCACCAGATTGCATTTGGCGGTAGTAGATCTTGTAAATCAAGACCATCCTGCTTACAATACGCACTTTGAGCCTCATAATTTTTCTACTGATGATTGGATTAAGATGATTCAACATCATCCTGAGATTCTGAAACAGCCTATTGCATTAAGAGGAAGTAAAACTATTTTAATAGAAACGCCTACAGACATTATTAAAATTTAAACACTTTTTTTTCTGAATTTTTTTCACAGCAATGACTCAGGTCATTTAGTTTTTTTCAAGGTTTATCAACCTTTGTAATATGTAATTCTAAAAAAAATAATACTATGGAAACTAAAGTTTTATACAACTCAAACATGCATTTTGAACACGAGCTTTGGAAAGGTGAACTCGCCTTTTGGAAAGATGAATTAAAATCGTTTAATAACCGTTTAAGTGAAATAGTAACACGCTGGACCAATAAAGATGTTTTAGCACAATTAGAGCATTTTCAAAATGAATTTGTACTTCACGGCAGTGTTATTGACGATTTGGAGGAAACCATAAATGAACATGAAGAACGCATAGCTGGCCAAAGTATAGAGGGTGAAGATGCTATTGATGTGGAGTTGGCCTTAAAACATGTTGAATTTAGAAAACGCATAGAAACACAGCGTGAAATTTATTCAAAACTTAAAAAAGACTTTTTTAGATTTCTTGAAGAGTACATGTAAAATAATATCAGCTATTGAGTAAAATTTAAAATACTCAATAGCTGTAATATACAATGCATTTTATTATCAATGCTATGGTATTTACTACAATCATAGCCATTTTGCGTATAGATTTTTCAATGCTTAAATTTAAAAAATCACCGCTTTTAATTCCCGATAAATTAAAAGACATTTATGAACGCGTTTCAAGATATAACTGAATTTATGGACTCTTATATTTTAGGAGTGCTTATCAGTTTGGGGATTGGTCTTATTATCGGATTAGAAAGAGAATATGATAAACTAAAAGAAGAAAAAGGCATTGCTGGCATACGCACTTTTCCTATAGTGGCTATTCTAGGTTTTTCATTAGCCAACTTAACGGCACTTTTTACACCTTGGTTACTAATTATAAGTTTAGGCGCATTTATTCTGTTTCTAGCTTTCCATTACTTTGTGCAAGAAAAAGAGGAATATGGCCAAGGCTTAACTACAAATTTAGCCTTAATAGCAACATTTATTCTTGGTATAATGGTTTCTGCAGAATACTATAGAGATGCAGTAGCTACAGCTGTTATTATTGTAACATTACTTTCTCTTAAAACACGGTTTAGATCCTTTATTAGTAATATTACTTCAGAAGAACTTTTTGCATTTATAAAATTCTCAATTATTGCATTGTTAATTCTTCCTTTTCTTCCTAACAAAACATTTGGTACAAACAACTTATTAAATCCTTTTGAAATAGGATCAATCATAGTCATCGTATCATTTTTAAATTTTATAGGTTACTTTTTAGTGAAGTTTGTAGGTTCTAAAAAAGGTATTATTCTTACAGCTATTCTTGGAGGGCTTATATCTAGTACAGCCGTTGCTTGGAATTATGCCACAAGAAGTAAAGAATCGCCAGAGCTTTCCAAAAAATACAGTGCAGGTATTATTGTAGCATCTGCTATTATGTTTCCAAGACTTGCGTTATTGGCTTATATATTTAACATCCAAATATTAAAATATTTAGTGTTGCCATTTGGGTTATTAACATTGGTATGTGTAATAGCAACTTTAATACTAATTGGTAAGGACGATAATAAACCAGATACAGATATTAAATTAGGCAATCCGTTAAATATTTTAAATGCCATAAGGTTTGGAGTGATGTACGTCGTTATTCTTTTTGCTGTTTTCTATAGTAATCAGTTTTTTGGAGAAAGTGGATTGTACTATTCGGCTTTAATAGCAGGTTTGGCAGATACAGATGCTATTACCATAAGTATGGCTAAGTTTTCATTAGATAACACAAAACTAGAATTAGCAGCATCAGTTATTATTGCAGCAACCATAAGTAATATGCTTGTAAAATTGGGTATTACGGTATTTAAAGGGTCTAAAGTTTCGGGCCAATTAGTAGGCGTTGCTTTTGGCAGTACTATCCTAATAGGCATCATTTATATTTTTATCATTAGAGGATAACTCATTACATGCTCATTTCAATACTTCATAATTTTCTTTAATAAAATAGATATTTATTTTTTTTTATCACTCTGACCTAGGTCAGTGGAATAGGTTTTAGAACGTTTTAATTTTGATGTGTAATAACATATTTACAAAAAAGGAAAAACGTAATAATTGATATTTAAAATAGAGATAAAATGAAAACTAAATCAGAATTTTTAAGTGAAGCAATTGTAAAATTGCTCAATTATAGAGTAGAACAAGAAGAGTTTTCTTCTAGAATATATTTAGCCATGTCTACCTGGTTAGATGATAAAGGATTTGTGGGAGCTGCAAAGTTGTTTAAACAATATAGTTTAGAAGAGCTTGTACATGCAGAGAAAGCAAAAAAAATGCTTTTAGCTAATGGTATTAGACCCGTTACACCAGCATTAAAACAGCCAAAACAAGATTTTATTAGTCTACCAGATGTTATAATATCTGCATTGGCGCACGAAAAAGAAATCACCACACAATGTTATGCACTTACAGAAGCGGCTCATAAAGAAGGAAACTTTATGGTAGTAGAATTGGGTTTATGGTATTGCAAAGAGCAAGCAGAAGAGCTAAGCAAAGTGCAATATTTTATTGATAGAATGGAAGCCTTTGGAGAGGAGTCTATTATGCTAAGAGAATTAGATGAAGAAATGGGCGAGTTAGCAGATTAACGTTTAAATAATACTAAAATAATTCATTATGAATATTAGTAACAAGGATAGAAAAGCCTATTTCATAGGTGGCGGAATAGGATCTTTAGCCGGAGCCGCATTTTTAATACGAGATGGAGGCATGGCAGGCAATAACATCACAATTTTTGATAGTCTAGCCGTTGCAGGAGGTAGTTTAGATGCTGGAGGAAGCCCTGAAAAAGGTTACACATTGAGAGGTTCGCGTATGTTTACATTAAATATTTACGAATGTACTTGGGAATTGTTCAAATCCATTCCTTCTCTTACAGATCCTAACACATCGGTAACTGATGAGACCATTGCGTTTAATGACAAAGTGAAATCTAATGCAAAAGCACGTCTTATAGATAAAAATAGAGCAATTGTAGACTCTTCTAAAATGGGTTTTTCAATGGCAAACCGTAAAGAACTTCTAAAGTTAAGTGAAGCAAGTGAAGAAAAGCTTGGGAATAGTTCTATCTACGATTGGTTTTCACCATCATTTTTCGAAACAAATTTCTGGTTTATGTGGCGCACAAGTTTTGCGTTTTCTCCTTGGCATAGTGCCGTAGAGTTTAAACGTTATCTGCACCGTTTTATGCAAGAGTTTCCTAATGTAGAAACAATGACAGGAGTTAAACGTACAGTCTACAATCAGTACGATTCTATGGTTCTTCCTTTAGAAGTATGGCTAAAATCTCATGGTGTTCATTTTCTTAAACATCATACCGTAACAGATTTAGATACAACTTATACTTTAGATCCTATAACAGAAACCGAAAAGGTTGTTGTAAAAAATCTGACCTATAAAAATTTTGGACATATTGAAACCATTGAGATTAACGATAGCGATTTGGTATTCTGTCAAAATGGTTCTATGACAGATGCTTCAAGTTTTGGATCCATGACAAAAGCTCCAAAATTTTTCACTAAAGAAGATAGTCATGGATGGAGAATATGGGAAAAATTAGCTCATAAATATCCTGGGTTTGGTAAACCCGAAGTGTTTAATTCTAACATAGCAGAATCCTTTTGGGAATCTTTTACAGTAACCTTAAAAGATACCGCTTTCTTTGACCAAATGGAAAAACTATCTGGCAACAAAGCTGGTACAGGCAGTCAGGTAACACTAAAAGATTCTAATTGGTTTATGAGTTTTTCATTAAATAAACAGCCACATTATAAAGATCAACCTGCTAATGTACAAGTATTTTTTACGTATGGATTGCATCCAGATCGTGCAGGGAATTTTGTGGGTAAACCAATGACAGCATGTACAGGAGAGGAAATTCTTAGAGAACTATGTGGTCACTTAAAATTCGATTATGATGTGGTGTTTGCAAACGCAATTTGTATTCCTTGCAGAATGCCATACATCACAAGTATGTTTATGCCACGTTTAAAAACAGATAGACCACTTCCTGTACCTAAAAACTCAAAAAACTTGGCATTTATAAGTCAGTTTGTAGAAATCCCAGATGATTGTGTTTTTACTGTAGAATATTCAGTTAGAGCAGCACAAATGGCAGTGTATGAATTACTAGATATTGATCTTGAAATTCCACCAATTACAAAATTCGATAAAACGTTTAAAGTGGAGCTTGAAACAGTTGCTAAAGCATTCCATTAAATAAAAATAGTATTAACAATTAAAAATTAGAAAAAATGGCAAACATTATCGTCGTTTCTTTTAAGGAAGAAACAAAAGCTATAGAAGCTTTGCACAAAATAAAAGAATTAGATGCTTATGGAGATATTACACTCTATGAACACATGATGATCCGTAAAAAAAACAAGAATCAATATGAAGTTTTAAATGATCAAACAGACGGAGAAGGCTGGAGAACATTTACAGGAATGGCTTTTGGAGGTCTTATAGGAGCATTTGCAGGACCAATAGGATTAGTTATTGGATTGTATACAGGTACAGTAGCAGGTGCTATTTGGGATTTTAGTCGCTATGATTTTGAAGAAGACTTTATTAAAAAAGTGAGTAATAAAATGAATGTAGGCACAATTTCTATCATTGCAGAAGTTGCAGAAGATAGTTCCGTGTTTGTAGATGATGCGCTTAAACCTTATAGCTCAGAGATTATTAGAAGTGAAGCAGGCTTAGAATTTGATGATTATGTAGATGATCAAGTCGAAGATTTAGAAGAAGACATTGACAATGAACGTCAAAAACTTAAAAAAGCAACTGCTGAAGAAAAAGCTAAAATTAAAGCTAAAATTGCCGATCTAAAAGCTAAACGTAAAGCTAAAATAGCTGATTTAGAAGCAAAAAGAAAATCAGCTTTAAAGGAAATTAAGACCTCTACAAAAGCACGAATTAACAAATTAGAATCGCGTTTAGAAAGTTATAAAGATGCTATTTCTGATTCCTATAGTCAAGCAAGAAAAAACAGACTTAAAAAACGTATCAAACGTGAAGAAGAAAAATTATATCAATTGCATAGTGCTCTAGGCGAGGATATAGTGGATTGATGCTAAATGTAGCCAAGACCTAATTTATTGAAATTTAAAAGTTATGGTAGTGCAAATTGAAAAATTCAATAACAATACATTGTTTATAGAGGTTATTGATGGATTCACTGAGACTGATGAAAAATATTGTCAACAGTTGTTTGATGAAAAGGTAGAACAAGGATTTGAGCCAGTTAACTTATTGGTAAAACTAGATGAGATGAAACTATCAAATAGCAGTACAAAAGCTTTTTTTGAAGATATGCTCTATCTACTCAGAAATTATAAAAAATTAGGTCATTTGGCTATAGTTGCGCATAGCAATATCATGAAGGTGTTAATTCCAATTGATAGTATTTTCTTTTCAAGAGCAAGTAAAGGAAGACAAGAACGGTATTTTGATATTTCACAAATGGATGAAGCAAAAGCCTTTGTTATGCTACAATAGATAAAGGATAGATGTTTTTTAGTATCGTATTAATTGCGGTAGTAAATGATAAAGATAAATTGAAATGGGAAAGTTAATTCTTATAAGACACGGAAAAAGTATCTGGAATGTAGAAAACATCTTTACCGGATGGACAGATGTTGATCTGGCACCTCAAGGCATTGAAGAAGCTAGAATTGCAGGTGAGATTATTAAAGATCATAATGTAAAAATTGATATCTGTTATTCCTCTTATTTAAAAAGAGCAATTAAAACAGCTTCAATTATAATGGAAACAGCAGATATTGCGTACATAGATTTTATTAAAAGTTGGAAATTAAATGAACGTCATTATGGAGCTTGGCAAGGCAGAAATAAGGATAAAGTAAGAAGTGAAGTAGGTGAAGACCTTTTCTGGAAAGTTAGACGAGGCTATAGTGATGCCGCACCTGCACTTTTAATAAATGATAAAAGGCATCCAAAATTTGAATATAAATATCAAAATCTAAAAAACTCAGATATTCCAGTAACGGAAGCTCTAAAAGATACCAAGCAAAGAGCTGTTCAATATTATTTTGAAACTATTGTACCGCAATTAGTAAACGGTAAAACAGTTCTCGTTTCTGCTCACGGAAATTCCATTAGAGCATTAATGACAGAAATATTAAATATTCCGGCTAACGAAATTTCTAAAGTCGAAGTACAAACAGGCGTCTTAAATATTTATGATTTTGATAGTACTATGATTTTAAAAGAGAATTATAGATTAAATCAAAAACAAGAAGTATCAATTTTAAAATAAAGAAAAATGAACGGAGAAACAGAATATACAGTAGGTACCTACTTGGCAAAACGACTTCAAGATATAGGATTAACACATCATTTTGCCGTGGCGGGAGACTATAATTTAGTCTTACTTGACCAGCTTTTGAAAAACAAAAATATGGAACAAGTTTATTGTTCTAATGAGTTAAATTGTGGTTTCAGTGCAGAAGGTTACGCTCGAGATAATGGAGCAGCAGCAGCAGTAGTTACCTTTAGCGTTGGTGCATTGTCTGCCTTTGATGCTATTGGAGGCGCTTATGCTGAGAATCTACCGGTGATTCTAATTGTTGGTGCACCCAACAGTAATGACTATGGCACAAACCATTTGCTACATCATACACTCGGAACTCACGATTTTAGTTATCAACTTGAAATGGCCAAGCAGATTACATGCGCAGCAGTATCGGTAACTTCAGCAGTAAATGCACCGTCGCAGATAGACCACGCTATTCGAACAGCTTTAAGGGAGAAAAAGCCGGCATATATAGAGATTTCTTGTAATGTAGCTGGACTTTCATGTGCAGCACCAGGACCTGCAAGTAGTATCCTTAGTGATATACCAAGCGACTTAAATACATTAAATGCTGCTGTAGAAGCTGCTGCTCAATTTCTGGCTACAAAAGAAAAACCAGTCCTGCTTATAGGTAGTAAACTACGAGCTGCAGGTGCAGAAAAAGAAGCTATCCAACTGGCAGAAGCACTTGGATGTTCGGTTACTGTAATGGCAGCTGCAAAAAGCTTCTTTCCTGAAGATCATCCACAATATGTTGGGACTTATTGGGGAGAAGTTAGTTCCCCTGGAGCTCAGGAAATCGTTGATTGGTCGGATAGTATGATATGCTTAGCACCAATCTTTAATGATTATTCAACCGTTGGTTGGACTGCTATGCCAGAAGGGCCTAACGTAATGATTGCAGACCAAAAAAACATCAGAATGTTCGGATACGAATTTACAGATATTCACTTACGTGACTTCCTGACCGCATTGGCCAAAAAAGTAGAAAAACGACCAGCAACTATGATAGAATATAAGCGTATTAAATATAATCTTGAATCTGTAAAAGAAGCCAGACAAGATGCAAAACTTATGCGTACCGAACTGTTTAGACAAATCCAAAAAGTCGTCACATCAGAAACGACCATCTTCGCAGAAACTGGTGATTCTTGGTTTAATGGTGTTGCACTGAAACTACCCAATGGTGCTCGATTTGAATCTGAAATGCAATGGGGACATATCGGTTGGTCAATACCATCTGTTTTTGGTTACGCAGTTTCAGCTGCTCAGAATCGTCGTATCATCTCTTTAACTGGAGATGGGTCATTCCAACTAACAGCACAAGAAGTAGCTCAAATGATACGTCGTAAACTACCTGTTATCATTTTTCTCATCAATAATCACGGATATACAATTGAAGTCGAAATTCATGATGGGCCTTATAACAATATTAAAAATTGGGATTATGCAGGACTTGTGGATGCTTTTAATGCAGAAGATGGCAAAGGCCTTGGTTTGCGTGTGGAAACAGGTGGAGAACTCTCCAATGCGATAAAAAAGGCACTAGTTAATGAGGAAGGACCAACACTTATAGAATGTGTGATTGACCGCGATGATTGTTCTGCAGAACTGATTTCATGGGGACATTTAGTCGCTAAAGCAAACGGTCGTCTACCACATGCGCAATAACTACAAACTATTGGTTCAACCCAAATTAAGAACCTAGAAATTTATAATAAAAGACAAATATCATGACCGTTCACAAATCCACTTCGGACGACAATCATAAACAAACGTCCGTATCAACATCGCCACCAAAAGAGCTCAAGAGCGGTTATGTTCTCGCTTGGTTTCTTTGCGCCTTGTTCTATTTTTATCAATATGCCGTGCGCTCTGCACCAGGAGTGATGCAGACTGAACTAACAGCCGCTTGGGGAGAAAATGACATCGGTTCTATAATTTCCGCCTACTATATTACTTATGCAATAATGGCACTTGTTGCAGGTGTGTTACTTGACCGTTATGGCGCTCATCGTACTATTCCTGTTGGTATTACTGTAGTTGGTGTTGGGTGCTTAATATTTGCTCAGGGTAGTGAAACTGCAGGAATGGCTGGATTTGTTATTCAGGCTATCGGTGCAATCTTCGGATTTATTGGAGCGTCTTATGTGGCTGCAAGATATCTTCCTGCAAGAATGCTAGCCATTTTCATTGGGCTTACACAATGTCTCGGTATGGCTGGCGCAGCATTCGGTTCAAAACCTGTTCATATGGTAATCGATTCAAGCGGTAGCTTTCAATGGTCGCTGCAAACGGTATGGATTACATTTGGAGTTATAGGGTTCGTATTAGCAGTTGCCACGTGGTTTGTAATGCCCAAGGATAAAGGAGATAGCGCAACCCATCACGGTAAGCTCTCTGTTGCTAATTTAATTGCACCCTTTAAAACTGTATTCGGAAATAAACAGAGTTGGTATGCTGGTATCATTGGTGGACTTCTTTTTGTGCCAACCACTATTGGTGCGCTAGTATGGGCTACTTCTTTCTTGCATTCGGGAGAGAACATTCCTATGTCGCAAGCAGCTTCTATTGCCTCGATTGTTCCTATTGGTTGGGTTATAGGTTGTCCTTTACTTGGTTTTATTTCTGATAAGATAGGACGTCGTAAACCTGTTTTGATTGGTGGTGCTCTTATTATGTTGGCAGCAGCTATCATAGCGGTTTATGTACAAGCAGATGGTAGCGTTATAATACGTTATGCTGTAGCATTAATACTCGGTATTGCGTCAGGAGCTGCCATGATTCCTTTTTCGATGATTAAAGAAGCAAATCCACCAGAGGTTAAAGGAACAGCAGCAGGCAGTATGAACTTTATTGTTTTTGGAATAAGCGGTGTCATGTCGCCTTTCGTAGCACGACTTATGGGACCTACTCCAGATAAGTCGTTAACCTTACATCAGTTTCAAGATGCGCTTTTACCTCTCATTGGAGGGATAATTGTGGCTATTATATTAAGCTTTTTAATTCGCGAGACAGGGCATTTCAAAAAGAATAAAGAAAATCAACAGAACAAAAATCCTATTCGAAAATAGTAACTTTTAATTATTTAAAAAAAAATGAAATTGTGGATTTTGGCCTTAACCATAATAGGCTTTATGTTAGGAACCATTTTAGTAAGCTGTGGAGTATCATCAAAGCGCAATATTATATCTGAACAAAAGAATATAAAAGAAGTTAATAATAATTTAAAACTAAAAAAGACAAATACTCAAAAACAAATTAAAGTAACTGAAAAAGTAGATTGGGAAGAATTTAATAAAGATGCTCAGATTGCCATAAAAGAAAGGGAATCTCAAATAGAAGAAATACGGAAAGAAATTTTAATAATCAGAAAAAATGAACAACAAAAATTTAATACTGCACTCGATGCATTAGAGCAAAAAAAGAATAATCTAAAAAAGAGCTTAGCAGATATTAATAAAAAACTAAAAACAAACTTAAACAATGTTAATGAATCCGATAAAGTCTTAAAAACAGCTTTTGAGCATGCATTTGTAAACGATATGAATGCACTTTTGGTTGGACTTAGAGATTTTTGGAAAACAAACAATTAAAATAATTTTTAAAACAATAAATTATGAAAACAAATATTTTATCCTTCATCATAATAGTATTTATGACAGGAACAGTTTTAACAAGTTGCGGACAAACATCTAAAAAAGATGCAAAACAAGTTAAAGAAGATGTAAAAGAGCTCAATAAAGATTTATCACAAGGTGCAAAGGATACCAGTGAAGAAATTAAAACTGCAGTAAAAGCGGATTGGCAAAAATTTAAAACAGCTTCGGAAGCAACTATTGCAAACACAGAAGAGGAGATTGCTGCATTGAGATTAAAAATTTCAAAAGCTAATGCCAATGAAAAAGAAAGATTGACAGCAGCATTAGATAAGTTGGAACAAAAAAATATCGAACTCAAAGAGAAATTAGCTGAAAGATCTAAAAAATTCAAAGAAGATATGATCAGCTTCAATGAAAACGCAAAAGCAAATGAACAAAAATTTGAACGCGAGTTTACACATGATACTAATGAGCTAGGAACTGCCTTAAAAGATCTTTTTAAAGACAATGTAAATTAAAAAGTTAGGTTATGGCAACTACAGTTTTAAGTTCAGTACAGTCTGCAGTAAAACATTGGTGGATATCACTATTGTTAGGTGTGTTATACATTATAGCAGGCATTTGGGTGTTTCAAACACCATTAGAAAGTTATGTGTCATTAAGTATTGTTTTTAGCATATTTATTTTTGTCTCAGGGATTTCTCAAATTGTATTTTCTATTTCTAGTAGAAATGAAATAAATAATTGGGGATGGTATTTGGCAGGTGGCATTATAGATTTAATTATAGGCCTATTATTAATAAGTCATCCAATGCTTACAATGGCAATTTTACCATTTTATGTCGGATTTTGGCTTTTGTTCCAAGGATTTATGGCAATAGGTTTATCCTTTCAGTTTAAATCCATTGGAGTATCTTCTTGGGGATGGCTTTTATTTTTAGGATTTCTTACGTTAATATTCTCATTTCTGTTATTAGCTAACCCTGTTTTTGCAGGTTTAAGTATTGTTTATATGACAGCTATGGCATTTGTTTCTGCTGGTATTTTTAGAATTTTTCTGGCTTTTGATTTAAAGAAAATCAATAATATTCTAGACTAAAAAGGATAGAAATTATGAGAACTAATATAAAAGAAACTAAAGCCTATTTAGTAGGTGGAGGTATCGGATCTATGTCAGCTGCTTCATTTATGATCAGAGATGCTAAGATTCCAGGAGAGAATATTACAATTTATGAAGCATTACCTGTATTGGGAGGTGTTTTGGATGCAGCTGGTAATGCAGAAAGTGGTTACTCAATGCGTGGAGGACGCATGCTATGTGCAGACATTTATGAGTGCATGTGGTCACTAATGAAAACGATTCCATCATTAACAGACCCTAATAAATCTGTTTATGATGAAACTGTAGAATTCAATAAAGTAGTTAAAACAGATGCTCACGCACGTATTATCAATAAAAATCGTGCGGTTCCAGATCTTTCATCATTGGGTTTATCAATGCACAATCGTTTTGAACTTTTGAGACTATTAGAAACTAGTGAGGAAAAACTTGGTAATGATAGAATTACAGATTGGTTATCGCCAGAACTTTTAGAATCAAATTTTTGGTACATGTGGATTACGTCATTTGCTTTTGAACCTTGGCATAGTGCTGTAGAATTCAAACGCTATATGCATCGTTTTTTAAAGCAGTTTACACAAATTGCAACTATGGGAGGGATTTCACGTACCGTTTACAATGAATATGATTCAATTGTACGTCCTCTTGAAGCTTGGTTAGTAGAAAAAGGAGTTAAGATTTTAAAAGGACACAAGGTTACCGACTTAAATCTCGATTTTGATGATGAAGATGGCAAATGGGCTGTAAACAAGCTTGAATATGATTTTGAAGGAAAAACAGAAACGATTCCTATTAGTAAGAATGATTTGGTGTTTTTCCAAAATGGTTCTATGGGAGACGCAACTAGTATTGGGTCAATGACAAGCCCACCAAAACATTTAACAAAAGAAGATAGTAAAGGTTGGGTGCTATGGGAAAAACTTGCAAAAGGACGTCCAGAATTTGGAAATCCTGCTGTATTTAATTCTAGCATACCAGAATCTAATTGGGAGTCATTTATCGTAACCTTAAAAGACCCTGTGTTTTTTGATAAAATGGAAGAATTAACAGGTAACAAACATGGTACAGGTGCACTAGTTACTTTCAAAGATTCAAATTGGTTATTGTCAATAGTACTTAAACACCAAAGACGTTATCCACAACAACCAGATGGCGTACAAGTGTTTTGGGGCTATTCTTTAAGACCAGATCGCATTGGTGACTTTGTTAGTAAATCAATGACAGATTGTAATGGTAAAGATATCCTTAAAGAAATCTGTGGTCATCTTAGATTTGATATGGATGAGGTGTTTTCAAAAGCAACTTGTATTCCTTGCAAAATGCCATATATCACTAGTATGTTTATGCCACGTACCAATACGGATCGACCATTACCAGTACCAAAAACATCCAGAAATTTGGCCTTTGTAAGTCAGTTTGTAGAAATAGCACATGATACTGTTTTTACCGTTGAATATTCTGTTAGAGCAGCACAGATGGCAGTTTATGAATTATTGGATATTGATTTGGAAATTCCACCAATTACACGTCACGACAAAAATTTAAAAGTGAATCTTGAAGCAGCTCTTAGAACATTAAAAAATTAAGTAACAAGTCCTCAAGAAGAGTAGTCGCTTTTCTTGAGGAAAAAAAATAAAATTATGAAGCGACATAAAAATAAAAATCCAAAAGACGCTAAAGTATATCTCATTGGAAGTGGAATAGCGTCGCTTGCAAGTGCTGTTTATTTGGTTAAAGACGCTGGTTTGCAAGGAAAAAATATCCATATTTTAGAAAAAGATAATATTCTTGGTGGTGCTTTAGATGGCGCAGGAAATGAAGAAGACGGTTACGTGGTTAGAGGAGGAAGAATGCACGAAAAACATTATGAGTGCTACTGGGATTTACTATCCTATATTCCATCTTTAGAAGACCCTAAGGTTTCTGTAAGAGATGAATCGTTTGAATTTAATGAGAGGTTTGTGTCAAATGGAAAAGCGAGGTTATTAAAAGAGGGTAAAAAACTAGATGTTTCTTCCTATGGACTTTCACTTAAACAGCAAGCAGATTTCTTAAAACTATTAATGACGTCTGAAAAATTATTAGAGAACAAAAGAATTGAAGATTGGTATGATCACGATTTTTTTGAAACTAATTTCTGGTACATATGGTCTACAATGTTTGCTTTTCAAAAATGGAGTAGTGTTGCAGAAATGAGAAGATACATGAGACGTTTAATTCATTTAGTTGGTGGACTTTATCGTTTAGGAGGTGTAATGCGTACAAAATATAATCAGTACGATTCAGTAGTGCGTCCTATGAAAACATATCTAGATGACAGAGGTGTTAATTTTGATATGGAGTGTGAGGTTGTAGATATAGATTTTGATTTGTCTTCTGATAAAAAAACAGCGACTGTAATACATCTAAAAGATAAGAATGAAATAGTGCTTGGTGAAAATGATTACGTTTTTATAACCAATGGTTCTATAACCGATAGCACAGATAATGGTGCTTGGGACAGACCAACAAAACTAAAAGGAGTTGTAGAATCTGGGTCTTGGAAACTTTGGAAAAACATAGCTAAAAAAGATAAGTCTTTTGGTAATCCTGGTGTTTTTTGTGATAATATCGATTTACAAAAATGGTATTCATTTACGGGAACCTTAAAAGATAGTACCTTCCATGATTATATGGAGAATTTTTCGGGTAATGTTGATGGTACAGGTGGTCTAGTAACTATGACTGATTCTAATTGGTTGATGTCTATAGTTATTGCACGTCAACCCCATTTTCCAAATCAACCTAAAGATGTTAAGGTTTTTTGGGGATATGGTTTATATCCAGATAGAAAAGGAAATTATATTAATAAAACGATGGCAGAATGTACAGGTGAAGAAATCTTAGAAGAGCTTTGGTATCATTTAAAAATTCAGAATTTAATGAAGCCTATTGTGTCTACAGGAAAAGTAAACTGTATACCTACAGCAATGCCATTTATCGACAGCTTATTTATGCCAAGAGCGTATGGAGATAGACCAGAAGTTTTAGTTGAAGGCGCATCTAATTTTGCCTTTTTAGGTCAGTTTGCAGAGGTACCAAAAGATATTGTATTTACGGTAGAATATTCTGTAAGAACTGCGCAAACTGCGGTTTATGGATTGTTTGAAACAGGAAAAAAAGTAATTCCTGTTTATCCTTCAATTCATGAAGCAAAATCGCTTATTAAAGCCGCGAAATCAATTAGTAGGTAGTAACTTATAATTTAGAATTATTTTGAAATGAAATTGCAAAGCAGTGTTATAACTGTAATCGGACATAAGCTTTTTTGGTATGGTTTTTTGTTTTGTATCGTTTGGGGAAATTCCCTAATAGGTACTACAGACATTAAGAATTGGCTTATAGAAAATACGTTAACCGTAATAGCACTGCTTTTTTTAATATTTAACTATAAAAAATACAAATTTAGCAACTTTAGTTATTTGCTGATTTGTATTTTTTTATGTCTTCATGTTTATGGCTCTAAATACACTTATGCAGATAATAATTTTGGCTATTGGCTTCAAGATATAATGCATTCTTCACGAAATCAATATGACAGGTTAGTACATTTTTCTTTTGGCCTTTTACTTTATTATCCACTTCAAGAATCTCTTTTAGAAGGTTTTAAAATCACAAAATATATTGCGCTTAGGCTTCCTGTTTTAATAATTCTTTCAGCAAGTGCATTATATGAAATTATAGAATGGTTAGTAGCTGATGTGTTTTTTGTAGAAGAAGGTATTTCTTATTTAGGCACCCAAGGAGATGTTTGGGATTCGCAAAAAGATATGGCAATTGCTTTTTTAGGGGTTTTATTAGCTTCTGTAGGATTTTATACCTATTCCGTATTAAAAAAATCTTAAAAAACGGTCTACTGACCTAGGTCATTATGATTGTTTAAGGCATCCAATACCTTTATACCTAAATTAATTAAAAATCATAAAGATGAAAACGCCAAACATAGGAATTTCAGCAGAAAACAGACAAGCTATAGCAGACCAATTATCTAAAATATTGGCAGACGAGTTTATATTATATTCAAAGACTTTAAACTTTCATTGGAATGTTGAAGGACCAGATTTTCATTCTGTACATGTTTATTTAGAAACCTTATATGAAGAACAACAAGAGGTTGTAGATACAGTCGCAGAAAAAATACGTATGATAGGTCATTATGTGCCTGCAACGTTAGGAAAGTATTTAGAACTGACACATCTTACCGAAAAAACAAAAGGTAAAAATGATAGTCAAAGTATCTTTGCAGAATTGCTAGAAGACCACGAAAGCATTATCGTTTTTATTAGAGAACAAATAAAACCTATTGCAGACAAATGGGAAGCAGATGGTATTAGTGACTACATTACTGGACTTATGGAACAACATGAAAAAACGGCTTGGATGTTAAGATCACATTTAAAATAAGTATAATAAATATTTAACGTATAGCATTTAAAAACCCAAAAGGTAGAAATACTCTTTGGGTTTTTTAGTTGTGTAAGATTATTGTAATCTAAAAAGAAGATTGCTTTGTTAAAGTTTTCTGAAAAAAATAGCATACTGATGTAGGTCAGAGTCAGTGTTTTATGATCCTTATATCTTTGATATATAATAATTGTTTAATATAAATCATAGAAATTATGAGAACAGATTTAAGTATCAAAGAAGATGTTTTGGAAGAATTACAATGGCAACCAAACATCGATGAGACACAAATTGGAGTCGTTGTAAAAGATGGTATTGTAACATTATCAGGAACAGTAAATAGTTATGTAAAAAAACGTGAAGCAGAAAATGCAGCAAAAAGTGTACTTGGTGTAAAAGCAGTAGCTGAAGATATTCAAGTACAATATTCTAGTGGTTTTGATAAATCCGATACAGAAATTGCAAGTGCTGCAGTGAATGCCTTGAAATGGAATATTTCGGTACCTCAGAATAAAATAGATATTAAGGTAGATGATGGTTGGGTATATTTAACAGGAGAAGTTATGTGGGCTTTTGAAAAAAATGCAGCTAAAAAAGCCGTTGAAGATTTACCAGGTGTAAAATATGTAGTCAATAATATCACTTTAAAAAACGTAGTGGATTCTAGTGATATAAAAGATAAAATCAAAAAAGCCTTTGAACGCTCTGCAGATATTGATTCAAAAGGAATTAATGTGATTACAGAAGGACACACCGTGAAATTAACAGGTGAAGTACATTCATTAAAAGAAAAAGATGATGCCAGAAGAACGGCTTATTACGCACCAGGTGTTTGGACTGTTGACAACGAATTAGAGGTTGTTTATTAATTATTAACGTAGCACATAAGATATCGGTTTTGTCGGTTCTTATAAGAAATTGCCCTAATTCAATAGTATTAATTAGGGCAATTTTTTTTACTGATCTGGATCATTAATTATCACTATTAACTGTTCTAATTTTACAATAAATAATGCGTAATTCAACTAAAATAAAGAGACCATGAAAACAGATTTAGAAATTAAAAATAACGTTCTAGAGGAACTAGAATGGCAACCAATTCTTAAAGACGCACAATTAGGAGTAGAAGTCGTGGATGGCATTACAACCCTTACTGGTACAGTAAGTAATTTAGCTGAAAAAATAGCTGCAGAAAATGCGGTGAAAAGTGTAAAAGGAGTAAAAGCGATTGTAGAAAAGCTTAACGTTAAAAATGACAAAAACGTTACAGATAAAGATGTGGCAAAAAGAATTATTGATGATTTAGAATGGAATGCGTCTGTAGAACAAGAAGATATTAATGTAAAAGTTGAAGACGGTTATGTTTATTTATCAGGAAAAGTAAAATGGGCTTATCAGAAAAATGAGGCAGAAAAAAGCTTAGAATATATTGAAGGTATCAAAAGTATTACCAATGATATAAGCGTCACAGAAAAAACAATATCTAATAATGTAACGCATCAAATTAATAAAGCCTTTAAACGTTCTGCAAACATTGATGCTCATAACGTGTCAGTCATTGTAGAAGGTAATACCGCAACGCTACAAGGCACTGTAAAATCAATAAAAGAAAAAGATGATGCATTAAGAGCAGCATATTTAGCAGATGGTATTACTGATGTAAAAAATGAACTCAAAGTAGAGTATGATGCCATTTATATGTAGATACATCTCTCAGGTCATTAATATAAAAACCTATTAAAATGAATTATAAAAATATAACGATAGCAGGAAGCGGAGTTTTGGGATATCAAATAGCATTTCAAACTGCCTTTCATGGATTTAATGTCACCGTTTATGATATTAAAGATACAACTTTGGAAAAAGCAAAACTAAAGTTTAATACTATGAGTGATGCCTTTAAAAGAGACCTAAATGCAACACAAGAACAACTAGATAAAACATTTAAACACTTAAGTTATACATCAGATTTAGCAGAAGCAGTAAAAGATGCAGATTTAGTAATTGAAGCTGTGCCAGAAAACCCAAAAATTAAAATAGACTTTTACCATAAATTAGCAAAAGTAGCTCCGGAAAAAACGGTTTTTGCTACCAATTCATCAACCTTATTGCCAAGTCAATTTGCAGAAGCTACAGGAAGACCTTCCAAATTTTTAGCCTTGCATTTTGCTAATACTATTTGGATACATAATACGGCCGAAATTATGGGCCATCCTAATACGGATTCAAGTGTTTTTAAAGACGTTGTTGCATTTGCAAAAGCCATAGGTATGTTAGCATTACCTTTATATAAAGAGCAACCAGGCTATATTCTAAATTCTTTATTGGTGCCATTATTAAGTGCTGCAACAAGCTTATTAGTTAACCATGTAGCAGAACCAGAAATTATAGATAAAACGTGGATGAAAGCCACTGGTGCACCATTAGGACCATTTGGTATTCTAGATGTTGTTGGTATTACTACTGCGTATAATATTGATAAAATGGCTGCGGAAAAAACTAAAGATCCTTTAAAAATAAAAACGGTGAACTATTTAAAAGAAAATTTTATTGATCAAAACAAATTAGGAGTTTCAACAGGCGAAGGCTTTTATAAATACCCAAATCCGGCTTATAAAAATTCAGATTTTTTAAAATAGCTTTTGCAAATTGAAAGTCTTTTTAAACTAAAAAGTACATCACAATAAATTATTAATACTTAATTAAATTAAGTTATAACAACTAGAAATCATGAAAACAGATTCAGAAATTAAAAGTGATATATTAGAAGAATTAGCATGGCAACCTAATATAGATGAAACCGAAATTGGAGTGGTAGTAGAGGATGGCACTGTAATGCTTACAGGTGTTCTAGATGATTATCGCAAAAAAGTAGCAGCAGAAGACGCTGTAAAAAACGTAAGAGGAGTAAAAGCCTTAGTGGGAGATATTCAGGTTAAATATGGTGCAAATTACCAAAAGACCGATTTAGAGATTAGTAAAGCCATCATAAAAGCATTTGAGTGGAATACAGCTGTACCAGAAGATGAAATTTCGGTTGAAGTCCGTGATGGTTGGGTTAATTTGTCTGGTGAGGTAGATTGGGCCTACCAAAAAGATGCTGCTAAACGTGTGGCTGAAAATATAATTGGTGTAAAATGGATAAACAATACCATTACAATTAAACAAACCATACAACCAGCAGATGTTAAAGAACAAATAAACAGAGCTTTTATGCGCTCAGCACATATTGAAGCCAATGCAATAACGGTAGAGGCAACAGAAGGTTTGGTAAAATTATATGGCACAGTACACTCTATTGCTGAAAAGAAAGCAGCTGAAGATGCAGCTTATTTATCTCCTGGTGTTCATATTGTGATAAATGAATTAGAAGTTATAGATTAGTGTATTATTAAATTGAAACAACATATATAATGAAAATAGTCTCTTGGAATGTTAATGGCATAAGGGCCATTGTAAAAAAAGATTTTTTTGAAACTATTAAAGAATTGAATGCCGATATTTTGTGTTTTCAAGAAACAAAGGCGCAAGATAATGAGGTAGAAAAAGCCTTGTCTCAATTAAAAGGTTATAACCATTATTATAATTCAGCAGAAAAAAAAGGGTATTCAGGTACTGTTATTTTAAGTAAAATACAACCAGTGTCATTTGCAAATGATATGGCCATTACTAAACACGATGCTGAAGGACGTTTACAATGCGCGGAATATGAGAGTTTCTATTTGGTAAACGTCTATGTGCCCAACTCTGGACAGCATTTAGATAGGCTTGATTATCGTAAACAATGGGATTTAGATTTTTTAGAATATGTAAAACAGCTAGAAAGTACTAAACCGGTAATTATTTGTGGTGATTTTAATGTGGCTCATAATGCCATTGACTTAAAAAACGATAAATCAAACTATAATAAAACAGCAGGATATACTCAGGTTGAAATTGACGGTATGGATAATTTTCTAAATGCCGGATTTTTAGATGCCTTCCGCTATTTTTATCCAAAAGAGATTGCCTATACCTTTTGGAGTTATCGTTTTAACTCTAGGGCAAAAAACGCAGGTTGGAGAATAGACTATTTTATAGTTAGTAATTCTTTAATTACAAAAATAAAATCAGTGGACATAAATTCCCAATACTTTGGGTCAGATCATTGTCCGATAAGTTTGGAGATTAATTTGTAATTAAATGTAATGAATAGATATTTAAAAGGCATCGAGATACCCTTTTAAAACATCAATTTGAAACTCACTTACAACAGGCAAGCTTGTATCTGCATTCATCAATACTAATCCGTAGCCTAAATGAGAAAGTTTGCAATCTTCAATAATTCCCTGACCTATTCCACTAAATACAGGCATAAAATGTTTGTTGGTATCAATACCCGAAGATTTAGCCACTTTAATGGCTTCTAAAACGGCATCATTAATTTGATTAGCTGATAATCCTTTTTCTAAAAGATCGCTTGCCAAATGGTTTAAATTAATAGCGTTATAAAAATTCATAAAAGTCTGAATGCTATCTTCCATATCATACGTACTGCTGTATATTGCTAATTCCATAATCGTACTCTTTTTAATTAATATTTTTTTTAACTCATTACTGTGGTATACTGTTTAATCACACTTAGAAGTTGAGATTTACTTTGTACACCAGATTGTCTCCAAACAATTTGTCCTTCATTGAATAAAACCAATGTTGGTACGCCTCTTACATTATAGCGTTGCGCAATAGCCTGATTTTTATCAATATCTATTTTAATAACACGGACTTTTTCACCTACTGCTTCTGCCACTTCTTTAATTATAGGTGATTGTGCTTTGCATGGTCCACACCATTCTGCATGAAAATCAACCAAAACAGGTATATTTCCATTTACTATTTTATTAAAATCCCCTTTCATGAGTTTATTTTTTAATTTGTAACTATTAATTCGTGTTTTGATATTCACGAATTAATAGTATTTTTTTACAACTTTAAACCTTTAGAATAATCAAAAACGATTTTTTTAAACGTTTTAAAATCATTAGAAAAAGTGTTCATTTTGTTATGTAAGTGCTGATGTTTTTCTCTGTAATCATTATCAGATAATCCTTTTTCTGAAAGTTCTATTCTAGATAATAATTGCTCGTGTTTCATGATGCTTTCTTCTAAATCATCAAATAAATCTTTATGAATTTTATCTAAATTTTTTAGCATTTTTTCATAATCTGCATTGTTGTTTTTTGAATTTTCTTTTTTATTTAGTAAATCTTCAAAAAATCTAACTTCATCTTTGTAGAAGTCAATAGTATCTAACCATTCTCTACTTTCAAAGTGTAATACATCTAGTCCTGCACCTAATAAATATTGTGCTTTTGGGTTTGCAATTAAAGTATTCATAATTCTATTTTTTTTAGTTTGTATTTGCAGTTTGTGGTTCTCTTAAGCCTTGTAATGTTTTAAATAAATTTTGTTCTTCAGCAGTCAAGTCTTTAGGAATATTCACATTTAATTTTACTAATAAATCTCCATGATTTGAAGGTTTACCGTATTTTGGCATGCCTTTGCCTTTAAGTCTGAGGGTTTTTCCTGTTTCGCTACCTTTTGGTATGGTTACCATTACACTTCCATTAAGGGTTGGAACTTTTATTTTTCCACCTAATATGGCTGTATATAAATCTACAGAAGCATTGTATATTAAATTGTCCCCTTTTCTTTCAAACTGAGCATCTTGTTGTACTCTTAATATAATGTACAAATCTCCTCTCTGACCTCCTTGAACTCCTTGTTGACCTTTGCCTTTTATTTTTAGTTGTAAACCATCATAAGCGCCAGGTTTAATATTAATTCGTAATTTTTCGTTATGTATCTCAAAAGTACGTTTGCTACCCTTGTAAGCTTCTAAAAGTGTAATGGGCATTTCAGCTTGAGTATCACCGCCCGAACGTGTTGGACGCTGACCTCTAGCGCCTTGTCCGCCTGCGCCAAAGAATGTTTCAAAAAAGCTTGAAAAATCATCACCTCCTTGACCGCCTTGACCAAAAATATCTGAAGGATCGCCTTGATAAGAATAAGAATTTCTTGGACGTTGACCTTGCTTAGCACGATTAGCGTAATCTCGCCAATCATCTCCTGTGTTTTGGTAAGCATCCCAATTAGAGCCTAACGTGTCGTATTTTTCTCGTTTTTCTTTATCGCTTAATACTTCATTAGCCTCATTGATTTCTTTAAATTTTTCTTCAGAAGTTTTATCATCTGGATTTTTATCTGGATGATGTTTAGCTGCTAATTTGCGATATGCTTTTTTGATGTCCTTTGCAGAAGCATCCTTACTTACACCTAATATTTTATAATAATCTTTGTAATTCATTTTACAATGATATTTTGTTAATTAACTGAATATCTATTGAATAAACTTACTTGTAATGCTTTTTTTGCATCATTTAAAAGTTGTTTAACTTCCTCAAGCGTTTGATGTCTTATTTGTGCAATTTCTTCGAGTTCTAAATGCTGAATATTAGCTAACTCAAAAACTTTACGCATGTTTACAGGTAAATTATGTAATACCAATTCTATGTGATGTTTTACATCTTCATCACTTAAGTCTTTGTCTATTTTTTTTATTAAATCTTTTTCATCATTTTCTATAAATACATGATTTAAAGTATAATCATTGTGGTTATAAGATCTGTCTTCAAATTCTTCAATCATTAATAAATGCCCATCTCCATCTGCATCCGAACTATATTTCTCTTGCATGGCATCCCATTCTGGTCTGGTATAATCATCGATGTTTTTAAAGAAAAATTCATCAAATTCTTCCTCAACGGTAATGTCTTCTAATAAATCATTTGTTTTTTTAAATAGCCATACATAAAAATCGTCTGCTTGTTTAACGTCTTCTATATGGTCATAGATTTCAATAAAAAGCTGATCTATAATATCATCTGCCTTAAACTTGTTTTTAGAGAAGTGCCCTTTTCTTATTGCTATGTTTAATTGGGTATTAATATACTGTCTAATTTGAGGCATTATTTTAAGCACTAAGTCATTAAAAGAAGCTTGATTTCCTTCTTTTTTTAGTTGTATTAATTGAGAATAGGATTGTGTTACGAATAATCGGAACTCCTTTATATTTTGATAATAAGAAACATTGGTTTTCATAAGTCGGATAATTGATAATTATAATATAAAGGTCTAAAATTCATTATTTTGATAAAATGACTTGGGTCAGTCTGTAAAAGAACCTTGTGCTGACCTCAATCATTTGAAAGGCTGTATTGGCTCATTAATTTTGAAAAGAAATACGATGTAAATAAAATTCAGATTATTATGAGATCAGATTTAAGTATTAAAGAAGACGTGCTTGCAGAATTAGATTGGCAACCTAATATAGACGAAACCCAAATAGCTGTAACTGTAAAGAATGGCGTGGTAACTCTAAGTGGCATTGTAGATAATTATACTAAGAAACGAGTTGCTGAAAATGCAGTGAAAAGCGTTACAGGAGTAAAAGCCGTAGCAGAAGAAATAGAGGTGAAGTATGTAGATAATAATAAAAGAACGGATGCGGAAATTGCTAAAGCAGCAGTAGATGCATTAATGTGGCATTCTTCTATTCCAGAAGACGTTGTTGATGTTAAGGTTGAAAATGGCTGGGTTTATTTGTCTGGTGAAGTGGAGTGGGATTATCAAAAAGATTCTGCTAAAAATGCCGTTGAGAATTTAAAAGGAGTGCTTGGTGTAACAGATGACATCATTTTAAAACGAGTAATTAAGCCTATTGAACTTAAAGAAAAAATCAGAAGAGCTTTTGAACGGATGGCAGATATGGAGTCTAATAATATTACTGTAGAGGTTGAAGGGCATACAGTAAGATTAAGCGGAAAAGTGCATTCTATTTTAGAAAAGGATGAAGCCAGAAAAATGGTTTTTAATGCTCCTGGTGTGTATGAGGTTAAGAACGAAATAGAGGTATGTAGCTAAAGCATAAAAAAGTATTAAAAATTGTAGAGATTGACCTAAGTCATTCTGCTATTTTATAGTCAGCTTTAGATTTGTAGTATAAATTATCACAATAGTAATATCAGTAAAATTTTAAATAATAAAAAAATGAAAAAAATAATTTTAGGCCTATTTTTAATAGGAATAGCAATGCATTCCTATGGTCAAGACGTGGTTTTTAAAGCAAAAATCAAAAGAGAAATCGTTCCAGTATCAATTATTGAAGCCATAGATTTAGATTTTAGGGGCTTTGAGGTGATTGAATTTTACGGAGTACCTGTAGAATTTATAGAAGAAGATGTATATATAAATGATGATGTTGCAACCGATGAAGATTATGAAACTTTTCAAGTTTCTTTAAAAAGTGAAAACGGTAAATTGATGGTTACTTATAATAAAGAAGGTGAACTATTAAGTTCTGTAGAGCATTTTAAAAACATTGCTCCTAATATAGATGTTAGAGAAGCTATTGTTAAAGCTTTTCCTGGTTGGACACTTACAAAGGATTATTATAAAATGACTCATTTTGCCCAAGAAGCCACTAAAGAACGTTACAAACTTATTCTTAAAAAAGGTGATGAAGAAAAAGTGGTTTATATGGATGGTAAAGGAGAGATTTTAAAAGTTCATAAAAAAATAAATTTAAACCTCAAATAACACTTATATCAGTTTATACTTAAAAGTAAATTTTGTGGTATAATTGATAACCGAACTTATTAAATTAAGTTCAATTAAAAGGAAGTCTTGGTTGGTTGGCTTCCTTTTTTTTAGTTTAAACCATGTGTTTTATTCACTTTAAAATAATAATACGATGTCTTATAATTTTTATTCAAAAATGTTTAGAACTTTAATACTCATTTTTCTGTTAATGTGTTTAAGTTGTTCGGGTCAATATCACTATGATGCTAATGGTAAAACTATAGAATTAAGCGAAGATGATCCGTTTCAAATTGTATTAGAAGGTAATTCTGGCCCTGATTTTTATTGGGAAATTATTTCTAAAAATACCTATGTTAAATTACAAAACCCAGTATCAATAGCCACAGATGCAGATAAAAGAGTTTACACATTTGATTTTAAAACCGTTTCTGATGGAGAAGAACATATAGAAATGATATACACTGATGGTAATACTATTGAAAATACCTTTCGATTAAATGTTATTGTTGGAACCATAGGACTTATCACTTCAGATTTAATACAATAATACTTAGGTGTTACAATGGAAAAGCGAATTTTATGTTACACTGATTTTTCTGAAAATGCCCAAAATGCTATTGATTATGCTATACAGCTATACGATAAGCAGACTTGCACATTTTATTTTTTAAATGCCTTTCAGGCAGATGCAGATGCGTCAGATATTGAAGCGCTCATTCCTGATCTAGAAAATGATATTTATATATCAGAAAAGAAGACATCAGAAGCAGGATTAAATAAAATAATACAAACCATAGCATCTAATTCTAAAAATAACAAGCATAGCTATAAAATGATATCAAGCTATAACGCTTTGCTTTTTGCTTTGAAGGAGGCTATAAAAACGAATGCTATAGATTTACTAGTCATTGGTGCTAAAAATGCATTAGATGATCAGGAAAATAAGAATATACCAACCTTAGATATTATGGAATATATTACAGAATGTTCCATTTTAGCTGTGCCTAGAGACTTTAAATTTTGTAGTCTTAAAGAAATTGTACTTCCAGTTAATTATGAAGAAGTATTGCATGAAACTAGTTTTTTAGAATTGCTTAATCTTGCCAATTTATACAACACAGAGGTGCAAATTCTACACATTAAAAAAGAACATAATTTAGATGATAATCAATTAGAAAATAAAACCAAGTTAGAGCACATTTTTAAAGGTCTAACCTGTAATTTTCATAGTCTTGAGCGCATGAATGTGAATAAAGGTATTATCAGCTTTGTTGAAAATGAACGTTGTAATCTCATCGCTTTTATAGGAGAACAATCCAATTATATTGGCAATGATCTTCCAAAACCTTTATTAAAAGAATTGGATACGCATTTGTCTTTGCCTGTATGGTTAATTAATACTATTGGATTAAAGTAAAATCTATACCATAAACGGTTTTAGTTTAATTGCTACAAATTATTAAGTGTTATTCACACTGTATTGAATCCGTTTTGTTCTTCAGTAGTACTTTTATCAAGTCTTACATTTGATAATCCAATTAAACCTCTTAATAAACCATGAACAAAAGCTATTGGCATTAATAAGATGCCCATAATTAATACACCTAGTTCAAAAAACAATGAACTATCTTTATAAGGTTTTCCTTTAAGTCGAGATTGAAATGCACTAAACGGAATACCAAGCATATTACCAACAGTTATCAACTGGATTGCAGAAAGTATAATACGTGCCTTTTTTTTGCCATAGTTTTGTATAATAACATCGTAAGCATATTTTTTAGGATGACCTCTTGAGTCTGCATAATGTTGCGCAAACATAATGGCTTTAGCTTCTTCTGGCTTTATTAAATGATTCTCTCCGCTTAAAATACTAATTATTTCTTGTCCACTTAAGCCTTGCCGTAAAGCCATTTTAGCATGTCCATACGAGCAAATAGAACACCCATTTACTTCGGTTACGGCCAATTGTAAACGTTTCACAAAATCATTATTAACATATTGCTTTTTGCTATTTGCTATCATTTTTAGCAATGCTCTCGGTAGATAAACAAAAGCACTATACATTTCCCCTAAACTGAATTTTTTTTTAAATTCAGTTTGTGAGCTTATGGTTTCGGGTATATGAAGGTCTGTTTTCATATTATGAGTTAACTGTGTTTTTGACCAACTATTTTTATGCTCAATTCAAAATATATATCGCATAGATAATAGGATGAAAATATATAAATCAACTAGGCTTTTCAGTACTAATTGTTCTCCTTTATTAACTATGCTAATTCCTGTAGATTAACTTTTAGTTTAATTATGTCACTTTTATTACCTCTAATTATAAGTATCAGACCTCCTTTATTTAATGCTTTTGAGTAACCCGAAACATTTTCTTGATCTATACCTAAACCTCTTAAAATTCCATAAAAACCAGTAGACATAGCACCTATTGTTTTACCATTAATTTCTTGCAAAAACATAGGAGCCAAAAATCCGGCTATAAAATACGTGCCAATCTCAGAGTTAGAAACCATACCAAAATTTGAAGCAAGTTGTAATTTATTTGAACAATATGATTTTAGTTCTTTCCATGAGTCTGCAAAATTTGTATCAAAATTAACGTCTTCAACTTTTCCTAATACCGAAATCTGAATGTCATTAATGTCTGAGCTACAAATTTGTTTTATTATATTTTCAATTTGTCTAATGGATTTAAATGACTTTAATAAAACATGTTTATCTTTTATATCCTCGTCTCTATTCTTCATCTGTATTTTACTACTAGAACTATTCTTCCTGATTGTATAGCTAAGTTAATGGGATAATTAAATCTGTAAAATGACTTATATCAATCTTGGCGCCTTTTTATTTTATATATTTTTTGATAGAATGATGTGGGTCATTCTAATTAATGGGTATTTGATCTAATTTTGATGTATAGAAAATTATTTATTAATCATACCTAATGAGAGTTTGTTAGGTTAAAAAAATAGAATCATGACAAATAATAGCGAAAACACACTATTGGCTTTATTAACAGGAGCAGCAATAGGTGCCGGAATTGGAATTTTGTATGCACCAGATAAGGGGACAAAAACCAGAAGAAAAATTAAACAAAAAACAGAAGAAACCAAACACGAAATCTCAGAACGTATTTCTCATGCTAAAGCTGACCTTACAAAAACTGTGAACGATAAAAAGGAAGAGTTTGAGCAAAAATTAGATGACACAATTTCTAATATGAGTGGTAAAGCAGAGGATATAATTTCTAGTTTAGAACACAAATTAGAAGAACTTAAATATAAAAATACGCACGCTCAAAAAAACTAATTATGGCTTTTGAGACCTTAAAAGAAAACGTGTTAGACACTGATGCTAATATTCACAGATATTTAAAAACTAGTGAAGATTACATTAAGCTACAAAGTTTTAAAGCACTTATGATTGGCATAACTTATATGGCTAAAACAATAATTATAGGTGCTTTAGCTTGCGTTGCTTTGTTAATAGTATCTTTTGCTATAGCTTTTAAATTAGCTCAGGTTTTACAGAATACATTTTATGGCTTCTTAATTGTAGGCTTGTTTTATGTTTTGGTTGTAGTGCTTCTGTATTTGTTTAGAGCCAAGCTAAATGCTCCTATAATAAGAAAGTTTTCTAACTATTATTTTACAAGAGATGATACCAAAACGTTATAATTCGTTTGATGAAATAGATAATGACTTGCAGATTTTAAGTTTGCAAAAACAGATCTATAAAGAGCGTATAAAGTTGAGTGTGAGAAACTCAAAAAACAGCTTAAAATCTGTAAATATTAAGAATGAGTTGAAAGGTTTACTTCAAAACCAATTACTTACGTTTGTAAGTGATAAAATTTTAAATCAGCTTAAAAAATAGCAAATCATTTTGCTATAGATTTTTCATTTAATAAAGTCTGCTTTATCCAAATTCTGCAATATCTCTCAAACTTTCTTTATCTAATAATATGAGTTTTCTGTTGGTTTCAATACTAATTAAGTCTTCATTTTTAAACTCAGTTAACATTCTTATAGCGGTTTCTGTTGCCGTACCAATTAAGCCAGCAAAATCTTCTCTTGGTATACTAATGCCTTTGTGCGTGTCATCTTTAATCATGCCTTTTGCATCCAATTCTAATAACGCTTTAGCTGTTTTTTGTCTTACTGTAGCAAAGGCCATATCTACTAAATGTTCTTGTAAATCAATTAGATTATGAGATATGATTTCAATAAATTTATTGGAAACCTCTTTGTTGCTATATAATAGTTTTGTGAAATCGGCCTTAGGGATACCACAAACTTCCGCGTGCTCTAACACACTTGCGGTTTCTAGGTAAATACCAGAATCGTCAAGAAGCGATAATTGTCCAATAAAATCGCCAGCGCCAAAAAAGCCGGTTACAAATTCTTTACCAGATTCTGTTGTGCGGTATGTTTTTACAGTACCACTTTTTATATAAAACAGTTGATGTGCAGCATTACCTTCATTAAAAATATGCTCTTTGTTTTCATAACGCTCAATATCTCTATTTTCTATTAAGGCTTCTAAATTAAGATATTCAGAAGCTTCATTCAGAAATTGGTTGATACCATTTGTGTTTTTTGAGAATTCTTTTTTTAGAAAATCATTTTTTTTGATTCTACACTCAATAGCTTCTAGTAATTCATTTTCCTCAAAAGGTTTGGTTAGATAATCATCTGCACCTAGATTCATACCTTTTCTTAAATCTTCTTTTTCGGATTTTGCAGTTAAAAAAATGAAAGGAATACTTGCTGTTTTAGACATGCTTTTTAGACTCTCAAAAACACCATAACCATCTAATTCTGGCATCATAATGTCGCAAATAATTAAGTCAGGAATAATTTTTAGTGCTTTTTCAACTCCTATTTTTCCATTTTCGGCAGTGCTAACATAGTAATTTTCTATTTCAAGAATTTCTGCTGTATTTTCCCGAACATCTTGGTTATCTTCTATTAATAAAATTTTTTTCATAATTTTTCAATGTTTAAAGGGAACTCAATGAAAAAAGTAGAGCCTACATTTAATTCACTTTTAAATGTAATACTTCCTCCCATCAGTTCGGTATATTGTTTTACTATATTTAAGCCTAAGCCAGTACCTTGGATATTAGTGGTGTTATTTGCGCGATAAAATCGTTGAAACATACTATCTAAATCTTCTTTAGGTATGCCAATACCTTGGTCTATTATTTCAATTAGTACATTGTTGTTTGTTGTTTGTATTTTCAAAGTAATGGATTTATTTTCTTCAGAATACTTAATGGCATTAGATAATAGATTAAAGAGAATATGTTTTAATAGTTTGGAATCTAGGTGTATATCAATTTTTGGTTGTTGATGTTTTAGTGTAATTATTTGACCATTTTTTTTAATGCCTTCAATTTCTTCAATCACAGATTTTGAAAAATCAATAAGATCAAAAGACGAAGGTTGCACTAAAACTTTACCTTCTTGTAATTTACTTAAAGATAAAAAGTCATTAAGAATTAGGACTAAGTCTTTGACGTTAGATCTAATTTTTGACACATGATTTAATCTTTTTTCTTCATTTCCTGGCTTGTTTAGTTTTTCTATTAAAATAGCTGAAGATAATATAGCACTCAGCGGAGTTCTAAACTCATGCGAAGCCATAGAGATGAAACGAGATTTTAATTCGCTTAATTCTTGTTCTTTTTTTAGTGTATTTAAAATTTCAAATTCGGCCTTTTTTTGTAATGTAATATTGTTATGTACCAGCAAAACTTGCTCTATTTTGTTTTCTGAATTGTACAAGGGAGTTGTGTTTACTAAAAAAGTTCTGTTTTGATATGCTATTTCAAAAGAACAATGTTCGCCTTTAAAGGTTTTTAATATATTGTATCTAACTTTTTGCTTAACATCAGCAGGTACACCTATAACATGGTCTAATAATGTGTTTGAATCCGCTAATCCTTTAAATCCTAGGTCTTCAACTTCTTCTCCTTCAACTAAAAGTATATTGAAATCAACATCAAAAACAGCAACAAACCCTTTAGGAAAGTTTTTAGAAATATTTTCAAGTAAATATCTATTCTGTTTAACTTCATTTTCTGCCGACTTCGTTATTTGTATTTGATCCTCGAGACTTAAATTAGATTCTACAAGTTTTTGAACTGTTGTGGTCAATTCCTTAGTTCGCTCTTTTACTTTGTTTTCTAATTTTTCTGTATAATCACGTAAGGCTACGTCATCATCTTTTAATTTTTGTTCTGCTATTTTCTGCGTCGTAATATCATGTGTAACTCCTATGACTCTTATGGATTGGCCTTTTGTGTTTTTAAAAATTTTTCCTTTTTCGTGAAGCCAGTGAATAGAATTGTCAGGATGTATTATTCTATAATCTAAGACATAACTACTTGCGTTTTTTACAGCATTTGAGATCTCCGTTTTTATATATTCTCTGTCGTCAGGATGGACATTTTCTAAAAAAGATTGATATGTAATACTTTGTTCTTTTCCTTCTGTATTAGTTGTTTTTATACCGAATAAATGGTTTTGGTAGTCGTCTCTTATTATTTTATTGCTTACTAAATTCCATTCCCAAGAGCCGAGTTCTCCGACTTCTAAACTAAGTCTAAGTCTTTCTTCATTTTCTTTAATTATTTTATCTGTTTGCTTACTTTCAGTAACGTCTCTAATAACTGTTAAATAATGACCATTGTCTGTTGGTACTATACGAGATTCAAGATGTCTTAAACGATCTTTTACAACAAGTGCATATTCCAAAATTTGAATTTCTTTTGTTTGGTTGCAATCAATAAAAGCCTGCCTAATCATTTCACACACTTTTTTAGGTAGAATAGCATCTATATTTTTACCAATATGATCATTATAAGATGCTATTAGCTCAAGATTATTAGGGGCATGAACTTCTAAATGATTTCCATCCTTATCATATAAAATTACAATATCTGGCAAAGTCCCTAAAATGGCTTTTTTTTGTGCTTGCTTAATGGATAGTTTTTGTTCAATTTCTTTATGTCTTGTGACGTCTTGCACAAAACCTTCTAAAGCAATTGGTTGGTCATTATCATCATAAATGGCTTGTCCTTGTTCCCATAAATACTTGATGTTGCCATTTTTATGCTTAATACGATATTCTAAATTATAAGATGTTTTATTTACTATAGCTTTTTGAGTTTTCTGCCACACCATTTCGAAATCTTCTGCAAGAATTATTTCAGCTAAATGAATACGACTATTAATAAAATCTTTATTATGATATCCTGTTAATTCAAAACAGCCTTCACTAATAAATTCTGCCGTCCAGTTTTTATCATTCTTTGTGCGATATACAATACCTGGCAAATTTTTGATTAAAGCATCTAATTTCATATGGTTAGTTTTTCGAACATTTTAGATCGCTAATTTAGTTTTCATTAGAATTTATTTGTCTAATGGTTGGAAGACCATTACCTTGATTTTTTTGAATGTAATTTATCATTTCTTCTCTTACATTACAACGTAAATTCCAAATATCAGATGCGTTTTTTGCACTAAAAGTAGCTCTCAATTCCATAGTAGTTTTATCTAAATTGGTGACTAAGAGATCAGCCACATTGCAATCCCATAGTTTGTTGTTCTTTAAAATTTCTAAAAGTTTTTTTCTAAAATCACTAATGGGAAACATATAATCTACATGAAAAAAGACAGTTCCAATGAGTTCTTGAGAACTAAATGTCCAGTTTACGAAGTAGTTGTCATTAAAATAATTAAGAGGTAATACAAGCCGTCTCCAATCCCAAGTTTTAATAACTACGTAGGTGAGTGTTATGTCTTCAACGGTACCAAATTCTCCTTCTATCACCACTTCATCATCAATTTTAATAGGCTGTGTAAAGGCAATCTGAAATCCAGTAATTAAATTGGCTATTGATTTTTGAGCGGCTACACCAGCAATAATTCCTATCACTCCAGCAGAAGTAAGTATGGTTGTACCTACTTTTCTTACCGAAGAGATATTCCATAAAATAGCGGCAATTGCAAGTGTAATTATAATAACAACAGTTAGATTTTTCATAAAACGTAACTGGGTCAATACTTTTCTTTCTTTTACTTTATGGCTATCATTAATGGTGAATTTTTGTTTTACAACTTCTTCTATGGCATTTAATGAGGCAATAATTAGCCAAGAGAAATTAATGATAATAAGACTTTCAACACATTTATGCCAAAATGAATTAAGATCAAGAAAATTAAAGGCACTGAAAATAAATAGAATTGGAAAAAGAAACTGGGACGGAATTTTTAAATGTTTAAGCAGTTGGGCTTTTAAAACAGTTGGTTTTCTACGATTAGAAATTTTAATGATTAAAAAGATAATCCATTGTAAGAGTAAGCCAAACAAAATTGAGCCAAGGATTACTAGAATATAGGTAAACCAAGATTCTAATTCCAATGATGTTTTAAATTGGCTGAAATCCATATTTTTTGCTAAATCTATTGCTACATTTTTCAATTTAAAATGACTTGGGTCATGGCTTTACTAAAAATTTATTTTCCATTGAGTACAGCCAATATTTTTTCGTTTTTTGATAGGATTTTATGTGTGTAATTATAACCTATTTTAAAAATAGCATCGACATTATTCATTCCAAAAGTGCTATATTTTACTAGTTCTTGCGGATTTATAACCAAATCGCAATCCGAGAATTTTGATATAGATTCTGCTGCAACTTTTATTTTATAAGCGCGCTCTACAACCGAATATGAATGTTTTAAATCTTCAATGACAACAGATTTTAAAGGATTGACATAAACGCCAATAATTTTATGACATGCATCTTTTAATGGTTCTACAGGGAAGTTGTTTAAAGTACCTCCATCTACATAGTACTTACCATTAATTTCGGTAGGTGTAAAGACACCAGGAAAAGAGGCTGAAGCGATAATAGGTTTAATAACTTCACCAGAGCTAAATATTTTTGAAGTGCCATCTATAATATTTGCTGCTGTAACAAATAATGGTTTTTTTAAAGCACTAAAGTTATCTTCAGGGAAATAGGCTTTAAGATCATCGTAAAAGTTTTCAGAATTTAAAAATCCTGGCTTATTTCGCGCATATCTATACGTACTAAAAATAGTTATGGTTTTAAAAAAACGTAAAATTTCTGACCAAGAAAAGCCTGCAGCATATAAACCACCAACAATGGCACCTGCACTAGTACCAGCAATATGTGTTGGGAAAATATTATGTTCTTCTAATGCTTTAATCACACCAATATGAGCCGCTCCACGAGCGCCTCCTCCAGATAGTACTAATCCTATAGTCATTTTGTGATTTTAGTTGGTTTAAACAAAGGTATTGGGTTGATTATTAAAGAATAATGATATAAATCAGTTTGTTACAAAACCGGACTAAATACTTTGGCAATGCCTTCTTTTAATCGCTCTGTTTTAGGTCTTTTTAGATATTGTTTGTAATCTAATGGTTCACTTTTTTTACAATCTTTTAAAAAGTCTTGCTTCAATTCCGAAGTAATATTACCATCGTAAATTAAAACGTTGACTTCATAATTCTCTTCAAAACTTCTAATATCAAGATTTGCCGTTCCTATAGTTGCAAGTTCATCATCTGAGATAATCACTTTGCTATGTAAAAAACCATCAGGATATAAGTAGATTTTAACGCCTGCTTCTAGTAAATCTTCAAAACTTGAGCGCACTGTCCACTTCACCAAAAGACTATCTGAATTTGTGGATAATAGTAATCTAATATCTACACCACTCATTGCAGCAACTTGTAAAGCTTCTTTTAAAGCTTCGCCGGGAATTATATATGGATTGGTTATATAAACATATTTTTTAGCGCTATTAATTATTGAAAAATAATGCTGGTGAATAGAAGAGAAGTCAGAGTCTGGTCCGCCAGCAACCACTTGCGCAATAGAATTTTTATTAGTGGTATGTTTTACTAAGTATTGCATATTTAATAAGTGGTCTGTACCACTAGCAAAACTCCAGTCCATAGCAAAAACGGCTTGCAGACTGTTAACTACATTGCCTTTTAATTGTAAATGCAAATCGTACCAATTCCCTAAAACAGGATCACCAGAGATGTATTTATCAGCGACATTAATACCACCTGTAAAACCATAAATGCCATCCACAATAACTATTTTTCTATGGTTTCTGTAATTTATAGATGAAATAAGTTTACCAAAATGCATAGGTAAAAAACCATAAACTTCTATGCCTTCTGCTTTAAGGCTATTAATATATTTATTACTCAGTGATCGGCTTCCTAAGGCATCATAAAGAAAACGTACTTCAACACCTTCTTTTACTTTCTGTATTAAAATGGATTTAAATTTTTCAGCTAAATCGCCTTCTTCAAAAATATAATACTCAATATGAATGAATTTTTTAGCCGTTTTCATGGCCGAAAAAATAGCTTTGAATGTCGATGAACCATTTTTTAAAGGAATTAATTCATTTCCAAAAGTAGGAGCGAAGTTAGAACCCTTAGTGACCAGCTTAACTAGTTTTAAGTGGTTTTTAATGGCAATAGGGACATTATTTTTTTTATATAAAGGATCGTTGTTTTCAACCTTTTCTAAATATTCCGAAATGGCCTTAGTTTTCTTAAGGGTATAGAATTTATTTTTTTTTCGGTTTCTGCCAAGTATAAAATAAAACAGCATACCACCAACCGGAATTGTGAAAATGGCCAGCAACCAAGCCAAAGTTTTTGTGGGACGTACACCATAAAGTAACAATCTGCCCATTAAAACGAATGCCATAAGAAAATATATAATTAGAGCTATCGTCATAATTTTAAATTGTATTAATTTTTTGCAACAATTTCGAATTTAATTAATCCGCCATCTATAGTTGCTTTTTTTAAAACACCATTTTTGTAGTAGTAAATATTTTCTCGTCCTTTTGAATTAATTTTTTTATACCGATGATTTCCTAATGGTTTTATGGTATTAAAACTTCCATCTTGTTCAGAATAACACTTTTCTATATGTTTTGGTTCTTTAAAATAAAGTTGAATTGTTGCATAATTAATAGAGTCTGTTAAGGTTTCTTTGTCTTCACCATCTTTTATAACTTGATAATCTGAATTATGCCATAATGTATGCGTTTTGGCATGTGGTTTTTCATTTACGGTAATATCTACATTAGAGGATTCTAACATGTTGTTTTCAAACGCGACATCATATTTGTAATTTACCTTAACTTCTTTTATAATTCGAGTTTCAATAGTTGTAGAACTTTGATAATAGATCATAGAGTTTTTGAAAGTTTTAGTAGCGTTTAGACTTCCAATTACGTTTCCATTATGTACCACATCAAAATAGAGGTTTTTTTCGGTAGAATTTTTACTGCCTACCAATAACATAAAACAACTAATCCATATTAAGGTTTTAAAAATCTGCATTGATGTGTTTTTTATTTTTAGCAAATTATAGTATTAAATAAAGCTATGAAATGATTAAAGTCATTTCGCTATAGTATTATTAAAAGCCAATTGAATAGTGCAAAAAAGAGTGGTGACATTGTAGTGCTGTTATTTCGTTTCTAACTATTCAATATATCAGAAGGAATGACACTTGTATTATAAACAGCAAGCAAGATAAAGACTGATTTAGGTCATGTTTATTTTTATTTGTGAATTGTAATTTTACATCAAAATTTGAGCACTCACCTTTATACATACAGATGAAAGATTGTATTTATATTTTTTCTACAAAAACAGTACACCTCATTAATACGTTTATCCTAATATTATTATGTAGCAATTTTTTATATGCACAAGAAAGAAAGATGAGTATTTCTGAAGCTTTAGAGATTAGCTATAGAAATAACGAAAATATAAAACGCTATACAGAACGAGTTGAGCAAAAGAACTATGAGGACAAAGCGGCAAAAGGTAATTTTTTACCCTCTATTAATTTGCTTGGAGGTTATACTTATTTAAGCGAAAACATGGAGATAAATACGTCTCAAGTTCAAAGCTCTTTAGATGATTTGGGCGGGAAATATGGTGCTGCTTTTATACAGGCTTATGGAGATCAGATAGGTCTATCAGGAGTATCTGCAGAAAGTGCATTTGGTACTTTAGTAGGCGTTTTAGAGCAATTTCCTGCATATCCTAATGTCATTGTAGATAACCAACAGATTTCAACTGCAGCGATAACCGCAACACAACCCATTTTTACTGGTGGAAAAATTATTGCAGCAAAGCGATATGCAAAAGCAGAACTAGAATCATCTGAAATAGAATTGAAGCAAATTAAAGAAGAAATTGCCCATGAGCTTATAGATCGATATCTCACTGTGGTTTTGTTAAAGCAAGTCATTAAAACACGTGAGCAGGTTTATGAAGGAATGTTAACACACAAAGCACAAACAGAACGTGCCATTGAATTAGAAATACTGCCCAAACATGTGTTGTTAAGAGCGAAAGTAGCCGTTGCTGATGCGGAAAAAGATCTAGAGAATGATAAAAATAAATTAAAATTAGCAGAATTAGCTTTGCGCACCACGATGAATCTATCAGATACAATGCCACTTAAAGTTATGGATAGTATTGGTTACCAAAACCTCAATTTTGATTTTAATAAGCTTCTAGAAACAGCGAATACAAATCAACCCATGTTAGAGTTAATTGACCAAAAAGAAATTATGGCTAAACAGTCTTATGCTTTAGAACGATCTAAGTTTATGCCCAATATTGCTGCTTTTGGGACTTACAACATGTTTCGTGAAGATTTGCCAATTATTCCTCCAAAATTCATTGTTGGTGTACAAGCGCAGCTTAATATTTTTAATGGTTTTAAAGATGTGAATAAATTAAAAGCCAGTAAACATTTACAAGAGGAAGTGAAAAACGCAAAAGCTTATGCATCACAACAAATTAAATTACTTGTTGAAAGCAATTATATGAACACGCTTAACCAACAAAAATTATACAATAGCCAAATAACTACAGTAGAACTCGCCAAAGAAAATCTTAGAATTAATACCAGACGTTTTGAAGAAGGTCTTGGGAAATCTATTGATGTCATTGATGCTTCTTTGCTCTACGAAAAATCTAAAATAGAACAGCTTGTGGCTCTAGACGGTTATTACAAAGCTATCGCTAGTTTGTACAGTGCTATTGGGCAACCAGAAGAAATAATTCCAATTATTAGTAACCAACTATTACCATGAAAAAATCGTACATTATATTAACCATTCCGATACTAATTATAATATTCTCAATTGTGTATTTTTTAGTTAGGTCTAATACACCTGAACAAGAGATATATGTTGGCATGCTTGAAACTACAGAGATTAATGTATCATCAGAAATTCCCGGACGTGTAAATTCTATTTTAATAGAAAAAGGAAGTTCTGTGAAAAAAGGGCAAGTTTTGGCAACACTAGAAGCTGATATTTTAGATGCTAAAAAAGGACAGGCAGAAGGTATGGTAAAAGCAGCACAATCTTTAATTGAAAAAGCAAAAACAGGTGCACGAAAAGAAGAGGTGAGTGCATTGCAGAATCAATATTTAATGGCTAAAAGCCAGTTTGATTTTGCAGAAAAAAGTTATAAAAGGTATCAAGCTCTTTATGCAGATAGCATTATTTCCAAACAAGAAATGGATGAAGTACAGTTTAAGTATGATGCTGCAAAAGAACAAATGAATGCCGCAAAATCCATGTGGGAAATGGGTAAAAAAGGGACGAGACGAGAAGATATTAAAGCCGCACAAGGTAGTTATGAAAGTGCTCAAGGTGCTTATAATGAAGTTGAAGCCTATTATGATGAACTAGATATAATTGCACCTAAGTCTGGCATTATTAGCAATCAAATAGCAGAAGAAGGTGAGGTTATGACTTCTGGTTATCCGATTGTAACGATACAAATCCCAGAAAATATATATGCTATTTTCAATATTAGAGAAGATAATTTATCTGATTTTAAAATGGGAACGACGCTAAAAGCTAAAGTGCCAGGTTTAAATAATGAAATGGTAAATTTTAAAGTCACCTACATTTCACCTATGGCAGATTTTGCAACTTGGGTGCCTATTAAAGCAAAAGGTGAATATGAATTAAAATCTTTTGAAATTCATCTAAAACCACAAGAGCGTATTACCGATTTACGACCAGGAATGTCTATTCAAATTATTAAATAAACAGCGCCATGAAATGGTCTGTATACCATATTTTTAAAAGGGAAATGATGAGGTTGTCTCGGCAAAAATCGGCTAGAAATCTTTTTATCATAATACCTATTGTTGTTTTTCTTTTACTAGGTTCTATTTATTACAAAGGCGCATTAAGAGAGGTTTCAATTGCGGTTTACGATAATGATAATAGTGAGTTGAGCAGAACTTATATTCGTTCGTTAGAAGCGTCTCCTAATTTAGATATTACCTACTATATGTCTTCCGAAGACGATTTGGAAACTGTATTTGTAAATAATGAAGTTCAAGGTATCTTCTACATTCCTAAAGATTTTCATAAAGAAGTGCTTAAGGGAAATGCTGTGCAGGTAAAGATATATACCAATTCTACCAATATTGTTTTCGGAAATCTATTATACAAATCTGCAGCAGAAGTAACACAACTAATGAGTGCTGCTGTAGTGGTTAAAAATATGGCACCTTTAGGTATTAATCCAGATAAAATATTGGGTACTGTAATGCCAATAGATATTAACACTAAGGTTTTAGGGAATCCTCAGTATAATTATGTTTACTACCTCTTACCTGGTTTGGCAACCGTTTTGTTACAAATGATTATGTTTTTTGCAGCTTCAAGAGCGTTTAATAATGAATGGAAATTAGAAACATACTCAGATTTATATGCCATGGCAAATGGGAATATATTAGCCATCATTTTAGGTAAATATTTAGCCTTTATGGTATTTGGACTAAGCTTATGTGGTTTCCTTTTTGCAATTGTTTTTCCCATTTTTGGGATTACTATTTATGGTAACATCGGTTCTCTTTTAGTATTGCTATTGCTTTTTCTTACCGTTAATATTTTTCTTGGTTTTGGTATTTCACTGCTTTTTAAAGATGAAATAATAGCACTCGACATGGCTATATTTTATAATTCACCAGCCTTTGTGTTTAGTGGTTTTACATTTCCTATTTGGGCTATGCCTTGGTTTAATAGCTTGTATGCACAAGTTATTCCCTATACGCACTTTTTAACAGGTTTCTTAAAAATATACCAACTAAATACACCATTCAAATTTATAGTGCCCGAAATAGAGAAGTTACTAATTTTTCTTGTTGTTGGTGTTTTTCTAATGAGTATTGGACTTATTATTAATAGAAAGAATGTTTTTCTTCAACCTAAATTGAGTACAATATGAACCTTAAAATCATTTGGGAATTACTCAAAAAAGAAGCGACCTTAGTCTATAACGATCATAGTATTTTATTGGCTTTGTTAGCTGCGCCTTTACTTTATTTTGCACTTATGGGTTCTACTTATTTTAATAAGGATGAAGAAAATGTAAGTGTAGGTGTTGTTGATTTAGACCACTCACAAAGCAGTAAATCTTTTGTAAATAAACTAAATGCTACCCAAAAAATAAACATAACGCATAGTTATATTGATTTGGTTGAAGCTAAAAACGGATTTTACAGTTTTGATGTGCAAGGCATAGTAGAAATTCCTAAAGGATTTGAAGAAAAATTAATAGCAAAAGAAAGTACACCAATTGGCTTAATTCTTAATAATTCTAAGTTTCTATCTTCTAACGATATTAACAAAGCGGTTAATTTGGTGGCTATGGAATATGCCGAGAACTCTCGTCAAAAGTTTTTTGAATCTAAAGGCATAAATCCATCATTGGCTCAGTTAAAGGCTCAACCTATAACTGCGCAGATTAATGCAATTTATAATCCAACCAATAATTATGGTAATTTTTTATTGCCTGCATTGTTTATTCTTATTTTACATCAGACGTTGCTTATTGGTATGTCTGAAAGTGTGGCTTATGACCGAGAAGAAAATCTGCTAAAACGTAACTTAGAAGAAAGTAATTATAGTTTTCTCAATTATATTTTTGGTAAAACAGGCTTTTATCTGTTACTGTATTTTGCTTATTTGTTACTTACTTTTTTTGTTGTATTTCCCATTTTCGATTTGCCGTTAAATGGTAGTTTGTTTACGTTGATAACAATTTCTTTCTTGTTTTTTATGGCGACCATATTTTATGGATGGTTTGTGTCTTCTTTCTTTAAATCTCAAGCTAGAGTTATGGAAATAATGGCTTTTACATCTTATCCTGTGTTTTTAATTACCGGAATCACATGGTCTTTTAAAGATATGCCTCTGATTTTACAATATATTTCGAATTTAATTCCATTAAAACCTTATTTCGAATTTATAAAGAAACAAACTGTAATGGGTGTTGATAGTAGTTTATATAATTCTGAAATTGTTCATATTCTCCTTTTACTACTAGTTGGTTATGTTGCTGCTTTATTGAGATTCTCTTATCTAAAGAAGAGCGTTTTAGAAAAAAAACCTAGACTGATTTAGGTCATTTAGGTTAGTGTAATGGTATCTTAATTTTGTGTAAAATCTTTATAAAAAATAGATATTATGGAAACATTACAAGAAAAAGAGCAGAGCACTGCAATGCCAAGAATTGGTGATGCAGCTCCAGAATTTAAGGCTGTTACAACTCAAGGAGATATAGATTTTCCGGAAGATTATGCTGGGAATTGGGTGATTCTATTTAGTCATCCAGCAGATTTTACTCCAGTCTGTACTTCAGAATTTATAACATTTGCGCATCTAGAAGATAAATTTAATAAAGCCAATTGCAAATTAGTAGGTTTATCAATTGATGGATTGTATAGTCATATCGCATGGTTAAGAACCATTAAAGAAAAAATAGAGTTTAATGGTATGAAAAATATTGATGTCAAGTTTCCATTAATAGAAGATATCTCTATGGAAATTGCCAAAAAATATGGCATGGTGCAGCCAAATGAAAGTAAAACGCAAGCCGTAAGAGCTGTGTTTTTTATAGACCCAAAAGGTATTATAAGAGCAATTATTTATTATCCATTAAGTTTAGGTAGAAATTTTGATGAAATTTACAGAGCTTTAATTGCTATGCAAACTGCAGATGCCTTTAACGTTGCGACTCCAGCTGATTGGAATCCTGGTGATGATGTTATTGTATCTCCGGCAGGTTCTTGTGGTGTGGCAAAAGAAAGAATGGATAGTAATAATGAAGACTTAGACTGTAAAGATTGGTTTTTCTGTACTAAAAAAATGGACAAGGCAACTGTTTTAGATAAAATTCTAAAGAAACAATAATTCAGAATTTTAAAATGTATTGAAACAAAAAAAGTAGGAAATGATATAATTCATTTCCTACTTTTTCATGAAGCTTAGATAATTAAGCAATCTCTACTTTTTTTGGTTTATGATTCTTAGCATCTGCTTTTTTCAGTAGATTAAAACTAAGAATACCATCTTTGTATTTTGCTTTAACATCTTCTTCTTTTACAGAATCTGGAAGTTGTAATTTTTTTTCAAAAGAGCTATAACTAAATTCTTTACGAGTATAGTTGTCGTCTTTTTCTTCTTTAGAATTTGAACTTTCTGCTGTAATATTTAAACATCCGTCATCAATGGTGACATCAAAATCATCTTTTGCATAACCAGGTGCAGCCAATTCTACCTCAAAGGCATCATCAGTTTCTTTAATGTTTAAAGCTGGTTCGTCCAGATTCTCATTAAATAATTGTCGGTCTAGGAAATTGTCATTATCAAAAAAGTCTGATGTAATAAGTTTTCCCCAAGGTCTTCTACTAAATTTTACTAGTGACATAATTTTATAATTTAAGTTAAACAATTTATTTACAGCTAAATTATAATGAAACATACATTTTGAAAATGATCTAGGTCAGAAGAGAAGACGTTATTGTTAAGAGTTTGTGAAAATTTACAATCAATAAATACATCTTTAATTGCAATTATATTATTCAATTATATTTATAATATGAGGCTTATCTTTGCATTTAATGTTGAAATTATACGAGCTTCAACTTATATCATTTATATTAGAAATGATACGTAAGGATGTCTTTATTCGTAGAGTGTTAATATTTATGAAACACTAAACTTAAAGGACGTAATTTTTAGTATCTTATTTCGACTAAAACTCAAAAAGAATAAAGCTATGTTAACGTGGAAAGACATTATCAATTTTTCGATTAAAGGAAATCCAAAACCAGATCGTAGAGTTGAAAAAACGGAAGAAGAATGGCGTGCTATTTTAACTCCAGAACAATTTAGAATAACGCGAATGGCTGGTACAGAAGCTCCAAATTCTGGAGCCTTATGTAGCAGATACGATGCCGGAAAATACAATTGCGTTTGTTGTGATACACCATTGTTTGATTCTACAATTAAATTTGAGTCTGGTACCGGATGGCCTAGTTTTTCGCAGCCTATTAAAGAAAATGCAATTAAGTATATAAGAGATACATCATTTGGTATGCTTAGGGTAGAAGTACAATGTAATACATGCGATGCACACCAAGGACATGTTTTTCCAGATGGTCCAGAACCGAGTGGTTTAAGATATTGTATTAATTCGGAGTCTATGGTGCTTCAATCTCAAAAAGAAGAAAAAGAATAGAGAACGGTAAAAAAATGACATTAAAACTTAATATAAAAGATAGATTTAATAAAGAGCTTCCAGCAGATCCAATTCTCGAGAATAGCAGGAGGCAAGTGAGCGAAGCTTGTTTTTCTTTTGTGACACCTAAAATTCCTAGTAATCCTTCGTTAATTCATGTGTCTCTAGAAATGTTGAATAATCTTGGACTAACAAAAGAGGATAGTGACTCTAAAGATTTTTTAAACTTAGTGACAGGAGCAGAAGTTTTTCCTAACACTAAGCCATATGCCATGTGTTATGCTGGTCATCAGTTTGGTAATTGGGCAGGACAATTAGGTGATGGTAGAGCCATTAATTTAGCTGAAATAGAACATCATAATAAACATTGGGCATTGCAATTAAAAGGTGCAGGCGAAACACCATATTCTAGATCAGCCGATGGTTTAGCTGTTTTGCGTTCATCAATTAGAGAATATTTGTGTAGCGAAGCCATGTTTCATTTAGGAGTACCAACAACAAGAGCTTTGTCGTTGTCATTATCTGGCGATCAAGTATTGCGAGATGTTATGTATAATGGAAACGCAGCTTATGAAAAAGGTGCTATTGTAGCGCGAGTATCACCATCATTTTTGCGTTTTGGAAGTTATCAAATTTTTCCATCTAGAGGAGATGTGGATACCTTAAAAACGCTAGTTGATTATACCATTAATACACATTATTCACATTTAGGAAAACCATCAAAATCGGTGTATATCGCCTTTATGAAAGAGGTTACAACCCGAAGTTTAGAGATGGTAATCCATTGGCAACGTGTTGGTTTTGTGCATGGTGTAATGAATACCGATAATATGTCTATACTTGGTTTAACTATAGATTATGGACCGTATGGTTGGTTAGAAGGCTATGATCATGGCTGGACACCAAATACAACAGATAATACACATAAAAGATATAGTTATGGTTCGCAAATGCAAATTACACATTGGAATTTATTTCAATTAGCAAATGCCATATATCCATTGGTAGAAGATGCAGAACCTTTTGAAACGATTTTAAATAATTTTCCTAAAGAAGCGGAAACAGCATATAGAAATATGATGCGTTCTAAATTAGGTTTAAAAGTTGAAATTGAAAGTGATAGTGAATTAATCGAAGAACTAGAAAAAGTGCTGCATGCATCTGAAACCGACATGACTATTTTCTTTAGAAATCTATCAAATTTAAAGAAAGCAGAATCTCAAGATTGGTGGACCATTATCAACAATGCTTTTTATAAAACCAATGAAATAACAGTAGAAGTAAAAGACCTTTGGATGCATTGGTTTAATAATTATGGTCAACGCTTGGCAAAAGAGAAAATCTCAGACGATGAGCGTAAAGCTGAAATGAACAGTGTAAATCCTAAATACGTACTTCGTAATTATATAGCTCAATTAGCCATAGACGACGCAGATAAGGGAGATTATAAGTTAATTGATGAGCTATTTAATTTGCTTAAAAAACCTTACGATGAGCAACCAGCATCAGAAAAATGGTTTGCTAAAAGACCAGAATGGGCTAGAAATAAAGTAGGCTGTTCTATGCTGTCTTGTAGCTCATAATAAAAACTGAATTATAAAAAATAACATTTTTAACAGAAAAAGAAAACAATGACAAATTATAAAAAAGCATATATAGCAGGAGGCTGTTTTTGGGGAATGGAGGACCTATTTAGAAAACAACCTGGAATAATAGATACAGAAGTGGGTTACCAAGGTGGAGAAAATGAGAATCCAAGTTATAAATATCATCCTGGGCATGCAGAAGGCATAGAATTAACTTACGATCCTAATGAAACGTCTTTTAAGAAAATTTTAGATTATTTCTTCAGAATGCACAATCCAACAACTGTAGATCAGCAAGGCAATGATAAAGGTTCTAGTTATAGATCTGCTATTTTTTATCAAAATGAGGAAGAAAAAGCTATAGCAGAAGAGATGATAAATCTAGTTAATGCTTCTGGTAAATGGGATGGTGACGTAGTTACAACTTTAGAACCATTCTCTCCGTTTTGGCCAGCAGAAGAAAATCATCAAGATTATTTGGTTAAAAACCCAAATGGTTACACGTGTCATTTTTTAAGATTTGATGAAAGTTTTATAAAAGAAGACAAATAACATAAATATTGACTAAGTGATAAACTCAAAACATATAGGATTAGGAACTGCAGCCATTGGCAGACCACTTTATATAAATATTAAACAAGATGCTAATACTGAGCCATTTTCTTTGTCAACTTTCAAAGAAAAAGGAATGGAGGTGTTGGAAGATGCTTACAATAAAGGGATTCGGTACTTTGATACCTCACCTGGATATGGTATTGCAGAAGAATTGTTGTTACAGTGGTTAAAAACTAAAAATGATCCAAGTATTCAAGTATCTACAAAATGGGGCTACACTTATGTCGCTAATTTCAATCCAAATGCCACACAGCATGAGGTTAAGGAGCACTCATTAAGTAAGTTGAATGAGCAATGGGAATTTTCTAAAGCGCTATTGCCTTATTTAAAAGTGTATCAAATTCATTCTGCTACTTTTGATACAGGTGTCCTTGAAAATGTTGAAGTTTTAAATCGTTTGCATGAATTAAAGCAAGAGCATAATATCATTATAGGTTTAACAACTACAGGTGCAAACCAGACTGAAGTATTAGAAAAAGGGCTTTCCATTCAGATTGAAAATGACCCGTTATTTCAGTCTTTTCAGTGTACTTATAATGTTTTAGATCAAAGTGTTTTTAAATATTCTGAAGTATTAAAAAGCCTTAAAGGACCATTTATAATTAAAGAAGCTTTAGCAAATGGTAGATTAATTCCTAATAAAAATTTCCCGCAATATCTTAACCTTTACGATTTAATGAATCACTTAGCAAAGAAGTATAATGTCGGAGCAGATGCTATTGCTTTGAGATATTGTATAGATATTTTTCCGGACGCATTAGTATTAAGTGGAGCAAACAACGGTGTGCATTTAGCGGCTAATTTAAAAGCAGATCAATTCTCACTAACCAATTCAGAAATAGAAGAATTAAGCACTTTTGGAATTTCAAATAATAACTATTGGAAAGAAAGAAAAGCGCTAGCATGGAATTAAGAGGTTATATATAAAGCTAAGAATTAGTTTAAATTAAAGTTACATTATGAAAGCAATTTGGAATAATAAAGTCATCGCAGAAAGCAATAATACCGTGGTTATTGAAGGAAATCACTATTTTCCTGAAGAGAGTTTAAATAAAGCGTTTTGTATATCTAGTGATTTAAAATCTACATGTGCATGGAAAGGGGAAGCGTCTTACTATTCTCTAGAGGTTGATGGTAAAATAAATAAAGATGCGGTTTGGTATTACGAGAATCCTTCAGAAATGGCTAAGGCCATAAAAAATCATGTCGCGTTTTGGAGAGGTGTAGAGGTAACTAAATAAGTGGTGTTTTAAAGGTGTAATTGGAGCATCATAACTTATAATGAAGAGCATTAGTAAGATAGGATTTGGTGGAGGATGTCATTGGTGTACAGAAGCCGTATTTCAGTCCCTTAATGGAGTAGAAAATGTGCAACAAGGTTGGATAGCTTCAAATGGAGATAATTCTAGCTTTTCTGAAGCTGTAATTGTAGAATATAATGTGACTATTATACCAATAGAAGTATTAATTGAAATTCATTTGCATACACACAAAAGCACTTCTTCGCATAGTATGCGTAAAAAATACCGTTCTGCAATTTATGTTTTCGATGAAAATCAAGAAATTAAAATATTAGAGGTACTTAAAACACTTCAACATAAATTCAAAAATAAACTAGTTACACAAGTGCTTGTGTTTTCTGAATTTAAACCATCTAGAGAAGAGATTCTGAATTACTATTATAAAAATCCCGAAAAACCGTTTTGTAAAACATTTATAAATCCAAAATTAAAGATACTCTTAGAAAGTTTTAGAAACTATACCGACTTAATTAAAACAACACATTTAAATTTTAAAGAATTATGAAAAGCAGTAAAATAGAAATTAAAAATAGTAAAGGTTATACATTGGCTGCGCATTTAGAATTACCACCAAATCAAAAGCCAAATTACTTTGCTGTTTTTGCACATTGCTTTTCATGTACGAGTAATTTAAATGCAACCCGAAATATTTCAAGGGCATTAACAGCGCATGGTTTTGGAGTTGTTAGATTTGATTTTACAGGTTTAGGTAGAAGTGAAGGGGAGTTTTCTGAAAGTCATTTTTCTGCAAACGTAGAAGATTTAATTGCTGTGAATGATTATATCACAGCCCATTATAAAGCTCCTAGTTTGTTAGTGGGACATTCTTTGGGAGGAGCAGCTGTAATTGTTGCGGCATCAAAATTAGAAAATATTAAGGCCGTTGCTACAATAGGCGCGCCAGCTGCTGTAGATCACGTTACACAACATTTTTCGCATGCTATTGATGAGGTTGCAGACAAGGGTGAAGTAGAGGTAAATATTGGTGGGCGACCATTTAAAATTAATCAAGATTTTATAAAAGATTTTAGTAAAACTGATTTACCAACCATAACCAAAAATCTACGTAAACCAATACTTATAATGCATGCACCTTTTGATACAATTGTGAGTGTAGATAATGCACAGCAATTATATAAAAAAGCGATGCATCCAAAGAGTTTTGTGAGTTTAAATGATGCCGATCATTTACTTTCAAATTCAAAGCATAGCGCATACGCAGGAAGCATGATTGGAGAATGGGTTAAATTATATTTGCCAGAATTAGAAAACGAAATGTTAAGTACCGAAGGCGAACAATTAGTCGCGCATCTTAATTTAAAAGAAAATAATTTTACAACGCAGATTCAGACCAATAAACATACTTTTATTGGAGATGAACCAACTAGTGTTGGTGGAGATGATTTTGGTCCATCACCATACGAATATCTAAATGCAGCCATTGCCACGTGTACAGCTATGACTTTAAAATTGTACGCAGAACGTAAAAAATGGGATTTACAAGAGGTTTATGTTTATATCTCTCATCAAAAAAAGCATAGTGATGCCTTAATGTTAGATGTTGAAAAACCTGGATACCTAGACCATATCTCAAAACAATTAAAATTTGTTGGTAACCTAGACGAAAAACAGAAGCTGCGATTAAAGGAAATAGCATCTAAATGTCCTGTGCATAAAACGGTGGCTAGTGAAGTCATTTTTAATACAACGATTTTAGAAGTATAATTGTAACAAACATAAAAACATTTATGAATATTACAAATGCTATTAAGTAGTAGTCAGTAATAACAACAAGATGTTTTTATTGTTTAGTAAATACTCATTATAAAAGAATCTCACTTTTTCTTTAAATTCAATTGAGTCATTTGGAGGTGATTTTTACTTTGTTTTTGGAGACAAATAATAAAGCAATACCTGTTAGTTGTTTTCCGTGTTGTTTTAATTGCTTTTGGTTTTAATGGATAGTATTTCTAAGGTCTATTCAAAAATTCATAATTAGATAAAAATAAGGGGAGTTTATTAAAGCCTAATACCAATATTTCGGATTAAATGTTGGTATTTATATTAAGTAAAAAGATATAAAAAGGAAGGCGGAATTTTAAATAAAAAGATCTTTGTGTTTTCATAATAATAGTATATTTTTATCAAAAATTTTTGAGTAAACTTTTTTTTAGTTTATTGTAATTCAATATTTTAAAAAATATTTTTAATAAATGTCTATAATTGCACTGGTAAAGGTGTGTTAAGGGAATTATAGATTCTTTCTTGCTATTTAGTGCTAATATTTATATTTTGAAAAGGGGATATACTTTTAATAAAAAGTAGGAACGTCCAAAAATATTAATTAAAATATGAAAACGATATTGATTGTAGACAGTATGTCTAAAAATCTATATTTACTTAAATCTGAATTAGAAGAAGCGGGTTTTTTAGTTATAGAAGCTACAGATGGAAAAGACGGATTAGATAAGCTAAATAAAAATAGCATTGATGTCATTATCTCTAGTGTGTTGATGTCTTTGATGGATGGTTATAAGTTTTGTGAGGCTTGCAAAAAAGATAAATCATTTAAGCAAATTCCTTTTATTTTTTACACTTCTACTCATGTCGAAGAATCCGACAAAAATGTAGCTTACAAATTAGGGGCAGATTATTATTTGATAAACCCAAAAGATGCATCAAAATTACTTCTTATAATTAATGGTTTGTTTAAAGGAAACCAACTTAATTCAAAACTTAAAAAACAAAATAAACTAACCGGAGAAGAAGTGCTTAAACTTTCTGATAATCTCGTAGATAGTGATGTAGAACAAAAAAATATCGATCTAGGTAATAAATTATTAGAACAAGAAAAATCAGAAAAATTATTAATTAGTAAAAATCAAATTTTAGATTTATTAACGGAAAACACACCTTTAAATAAAATTTTTGACCATTTACTTTTAAACTTCGAATCTATCCATCCAGATTATTATGGCTGCATTAGTTTAGTAGATAAAGATGAAAGTCATCTCGTTTTAGAATCAGCACCATCACTACCTAAGTCTTATAGTTTGGCAATTAAAAGCCTGCCAATAATTATGAATTCTGGTTCATGCCCTACAGCAGCATTCATAAAAAGACCTGTTATAGTAGCAGATATAAGTACAGATAAGTTGTGGGATAAACATAAGGACATTGCCCTACAACATGGATTAAAGTCGTGTTGGTCTATTCCTATTTTATCAAAAGATAATACTGTATTAGGAACCTTTGCTATATACAGTAAGTCCATTAAATCGCCTACAATAGATGAGATAAGGGAAATTAATTTTGCTGTAAGCTTAGCTAATATTGCGCTTGAGAAGTCTAGAATAATTTTAGAAATTAAGAAAAAAAATGAATCGTATAACGCATTAATAAATCAGGCGAGTGATGCCATCCTTATGTATACATTTGATGGTGTTATTCATGAATTTAATCAAGCAATACACCAAATCTTAGGTTATACATCAGAAGAGTTTTCAAAGTTAAAGATTCAAGATGTTATTGTTGGTAATTTTATTACAATGCCAGATGTTTATATGCGGATTCTAGATGGGCAATCTGTATTTTTTGAAAGGCAACTAATTTGTAAAAATAAAACAATAGTAGATTTTGAAATCTCAGCAAAAAAGCAAAAAGACGGAAAAATATTATCCATAGGACGTAATATAACAGAACGAAAAAAAGCAGAAGTAAAACTTAGAGAAAACGAATACTTTTTAAGGCAAACTCAAAAAATAGCCAATATTGGATCTTATACTGTAGATTTAAAATCTAGGACATGGACAAGTTCACCTGTGTTAGATGAAATCTTTGGTATGGATGCATCATATGTAAAAACAGTTGAAAGCTGGAATAACCTTGTCCATCCAGACGAAAGAGAAGAGTTGTTAGATTATTTTGATCATTGTATAGCAAATAATAAAAAGATTAATATTGAATACCGAGTTATAAAAATTGATACAGAAGAAGAGATTTGGGTGACTGGTCTTGGTGAGTTAATTTTTGATAGTGAAAATAAAGCTGCAAAAGTGATAGGTACGATTCAAGATATTACTCATCGTAAAAAATCAGAAATAAAACTTAGAGAAAACGAATACTTTCTAAGACAATCTCAAAATGTAGCCAATATTGGTTCTTATAGCTTTGATATTAAATCTGGTATTTGGGAAGGTTCTCCAGTATTAGATGATATTTTTGGCATCAATGAATCATTTTTAAGAAATGTTGAAAATTGGATTGGTCTAATACACGTTGATGATAGAGAAATAATGCTACGTCATTTGCAAATAGATGTCATTAAAAATCACAAAAAATTTAATAAAGAATACAGACTTGTTAATGTTAAGAATAAGGAGGAAATTTGGGTAGAAGGCATTGGTGAATTAACTTTTGATAGTGATGGAAATCCCGATAAAATGATTGGTGTTATCCAAAATATTACTGAGCGTAAAATGGCTGAAGTGAAAATTTCAGAACGAGAGTATCACTTAAGACAATCTCAAATAGTTGCCAATATTGGTTCGTATAAGGTAGATATTGAGAAGAGAACTTGGACAGGATCATCTGTGTTAGATGAAATTTTGGGTATAGATGAATCATACCCTAAAACTGTTGAAAGCTGGAATAATCGTATCCACCCAGACGAAAGAAAAGAGTTGCTAAGTTATTTTGAATATTGTGTAGCAAATAATAAAAAGTTTAACAAAGAATACCGAGTGATAAAACTAGATACTCAAGAGGAAATCTGGGCACATGGTATAGGCGAGTTGATTTTTAATAGCGAAAACAAGCCTGTATACTTAATAGGAACTATTCAAGATATTACTCACCGAAAGCAATCGGAAATTAAACTGCAAGAAAGCGAGTATAGCTTAAGGCAATCTCAAATAGTTGCTAATATCGGTTCTTATGTATTAGATTTAAATACAAGGACTTGGGAGTCGTCTGCAGTATTAAATAATGTCTTTGGTATACCTGAATCTTATGTAAAAACTATTGAAAGTTGGGTGAATCTTATTCATCCTGATGAGAAGGAAGAGATGTTGAATTATTTGGAAAATAATATCATCAATAAAATTAATTTCAACAAAGAATATCGGGTTTTAAAACCAGATTCTAAAGAAGAAATTTGGGTTTATGGTATTGGTGAGTTACTTTATGATGATGATGGGAATGCAGTGAAACTGATTGGTACAATGCAAGATATTACCGATCGAAAGCGTTCTAGAATTAAACTTCAAGAAAGCGAAAAATCACTGTTAACAGCTCAAAAATTAGCTAAAATTGGTAGTTTTAATTTAGATATAAACAGGTTGGTAGGTGAGACTTCTGTAACCTTTAATGAAATTATTGGAGTAGACCATACTACTGAAGTTGATTTTCTGCTATGGAAATCAGTTGTTTATCCTCAAGATAGAGCTTTAATAAAAGACGCAGTTACAAATAGCGTAAAAAATAAAGAAAAATTTAGTTTAGAATATAGAATTATAACTAAAGATAAAAAGGAATTAAAATGGATTCATGGTTTAGGTGAAGTTATTTATGCTAATGGAAAAGCTATAAGTTTTATTGGTACTATTCAAGATATTACAGAGCGTAAAAAAATTGAATTAGATTTAAATATTGCAAATAAATTTTCATCTAGTCTTTTACAATCAATGCATGAAGGTTTATTTGCTATAAACCTAAACTCAGAAATAGTTAGTGTAAATCCAGCATTTTGTAAGATGACAGGTTTTACAGAAAAAGAATTAATAGGTATTAAGCGTCCATATCCTTTTTCTCCACCAGAATTAAGAAAAGAAAATAACAAACGTTATAAGCTGTTACTACAGAATAAAAATGAAAGCGATTATGAGAATATATACATGCGTAAAAATGGAGAACGTTTTCCTGTGCATGTAATGGTCTCAAGTATTTATGATGAGAATGGTGTAAAAACAGCAAATTTTGCAACTATAGAAGACATTACTCAAAGAAGAAATGCAGAAATAAACTTACAGTTAGCAAAAGCATTTAATGATAAGCTTATTATGTCTATGCAAGAAGGTTTACTTATTCTAGACATGTTAGGTAAGGTGATTAAAGTAAATGATTCGTTATGTAAACTTCTTGGATATTCAGAGCAAGAACTTATTGGGCTAGAGTTGCCCTACCCATTTGCACGAGAAGAAGACTTTGATAAAATGCAAGAGATTAAAGCTAAAGTAGCTAAAGATGAGGCACCTTCTTTTCTGTTAGAATTTACTAGAAAAAATGGTAGTGAATTTTTGGCTTCATTTTTGGCAGGTACCATAAAAAATGACAATGAAGATGTTATTGCCATCTTTGCTACTATAAAAGATGTCTCAGAAGAAGAAAAAGCTAAAAAAGTATTAGAGGAAAATGCTCAAAAATCATTAGAGCGTAAAAATGTTATTATTGAATTGGCTAGTCTTGTAGGTACTGATTATAAGGTGGCATTAAATAAAATAACAGCTTTATCTGCAAAAACGTTAAATGTAGGAAGGGGAAGCGTTTTAAAATTTAATAAAGAAAAAACAGAAATGTTTTGTGAAAAATCATACATCAGAAAAAATGATAGTTATGAAAGTGGGCAAGTGTTCTGTAAAAAAATAAATGAGAAGTATTTTGAAACAATAAACAAAGGTGAAATCGTTAGGGCCTCTAATGCTCAAATTAGTGATATTCTTGAAGGTTTTATGGAAGATCATCTTATACCATTAAACATAAAATCTAAATTGAGTATCCCAATTCAAGGTATAAATGAAGTTTACGGAATTCTCTGTTTTGAAGAAGTGGATGATAAGCATATTTGGTCTACAGATGAAGAAGAGTTTGCAACTTCGATAGCCAATTTAGTGTCTTTAATGATTCAAAGTACAGAACGAAAACTAGCAGAAAAAGCATCAGTTTTAGCAAATAATCAACTTACACTAGCTAATGATGAATTAAATAAATTACGAAACCAATTAGAGCAAGAAAATGTATATCTAAGAAATGAGTTAGATTTAGTATTTAACTATGAGGATATGGTTTATGGCAGTGCGGAGTTTAGCGATGTGTTAACCGAATTAGAAAAAGTAGCACCTACAAAAGCTACGGTTCTATTACTTGGGGAATCCGGAACAGGTAAAGAGTTATTGGCAAGAGCCGTGCACAATATAAGTACGCGTAATAACAAACCTTTAATTAAGGTTAATTGTGCAGCAATACCAAGAGAGCTCTTAGAAAGCGAATTGTTTGGGCATAAAAAAGGCTCATTTACAGGAGCATTTAATGATAAAATAGGAAAGTTTGAATTAGCAGATCAAGGCACTTTGTTTTTAGATGAAATTGGTGAATTGCCTTTAGATATGCAGCCAAAAATTTTAAGATTTTTACAAGAAGGTGAAATTGAAGTTGTTGGTGGTGCTGGCACAAAAAAGTTAGATGTTAGAGTGATTGCTGCCACAAACAGAGATTTAAGAGAAGAAATTGATAAAAAACGTTTTAGAGAAGATTTATTTTTTAGACTCAATGTGTTTCCTATAAAAGTTCCTGCGCTTCGTAAACGAAAAGATGATATTCCATTGTTAGTTGAGCATTTTGTAGAAAAATTTAATAAAAATTATGGTAAAAACATAAAGTATATAGCTGAAGAAGCTATGAATAAACTTAAAAACTATGATTGGCCTGGTAATATTAGAGAATTAGAGAATTTAATTGAACGTGCTGCTATTTTATCTACAGACGACACGTTATTTATACCAGGATTTGAATCTTCTAATCAAATGGTAAACCCAATAAATAAAAAAGATTTATCATTAGATGTAGCACAACGTAATCATATTCTTCGAATTTTAGAGCAATGCGACTGGAAAATAAGCGGACCCAATGGCGCATCTGAGCTATTAGCCGTTAAGCCGAGTACACTTCGTGATAAAATGAAAAAATTAGATTTAAAAAAGCCGAGTTAAAAACACGGTATTCCGTTAATCTTAAAAGTGGTTGAAAATGCATCACGGTATTCCGTGGGTGATTAAAGGGGTTTATATTCTGTTTTGTTTTTTATAGTATTGATATATAGTGATTTACGATTATTTTTGGAGTTGCTAATATCTTTTGGCATACCTATTGGCATAACGTTACAAAAGAACATTATGAGAAACGTTGTACAATATGAAGGTATTAAGCTTTGGGTAGACCAAGATGTCATTCATTGTAAGATTAGACCCGATTTTTTTAAAAATTACGAAAAGAAGAAAACAGAAGAGGCTTTGTTTAATGCTATTTCTATTTTATACGATAGAGAATACAGACCTCTGTTATTAGATTTAAAACAAATTAATAGAACTGATGCTATTGAGATATTCATGCTCATTTCTAATAGTGTGCCTATAAATACCTTAGTGCTTTCAAGAGCTTTTTTAGTGCGTTCTACATGCTTAAAATTTTTACTTGCCATAAATAATATTACAGGTAATAAGGTTGTGCCTAATAGAATTTATACAGATTTTGATTTAGCACTATTATATTGTAAACATAAATACAAGGATTTTAATACCGTTAGCCAAGGAAGTTTTACATGAGCAAAGTAATTGGATTTAATAATGCCATATTTTGGACAGATGATACGGGAATTCTTTATTGCGAGTTTAGTAGTAGTAGCCCAAATCTTAAATTAGAAAAACAAAATATAGAGCTATACATCAATGCTATTAAAACTTTATGTAATGGTAAACCCATGCCATTCCTTATAGATTTAAAAGACATTCGTGGTACGTTTTCTGTCGCTGCTGCTAATCTGGTAACTAATAATCCTGAGATTGTTAAATTAAGGATTACAGAATCTTATCTTGTTAATACTGTGAGAATGAAACTTTGGCTTGCGTGTTATAAGCGATTGTATGACAGAATTACTCCATTTGCTACTTTCAGTGATATCACCTCTGCTAAGAACTATTGTTTGGAAGCAAGAAGCAGGTTTTACAAAAGTGCTTAAATACCGCTTAAAATCGTATTTATGAGAGACTAAATCCACTTTAATGGTTTGTAAAAAGCATAAAGAAGATTTAAAAAAAACCTCAATAAGTCTAAAGTGTAAAACACAGCACAAACTTCTACAATTAAAAAATAATTAACGTTTTTAATGTAACACAGATACTTTAATTCGTATTTGAGTTAACCCTTTGCTTAAGCTAATCCTAGTTTTGTAAAATATTCAAATTTGACATGAAAAAATTAAGACTTAGCCAACTGCAACTTTTATTATGGTGTATTATTGCTACTATCGTTTTGTCCTTTAAAGGACATTCTCAAAGTTATACCAAAGAAGAGTTTAAAGATTCAATTGCAAATCAGCCTTATTTTTCAATCCATAAGGATAATTACTTTATCACAGGCGTACCAACTAATAAAACAATCGATAGAACAACAGCTAACGCTAAGTATCAAATTAGTTTTAAACAAATACTTACACGAAGCAGACTGCCTTGGGATACCTATTTATTTATGACGTATACGCAGAAATCTTTTTGGAATATATATAAAGAATCATTTCCGTTTAGCGATATTAATTTTAATCCTTCTATAGCAGTAGGAAAGGCTTTTTTTGATAAAAAAGGCAAATTAAAGGGGATTGCAAACCTTTCCTTTGAGCATGAATCTAATGGAAGAGATAGTATTTTCTCTAGAAGTTGGAATAGGCTTAGCTTAGAGTATACCACCAGTATAGCTAAAAATACAATAGGTAGATTTAAAGTTTGGGTGCCATTTGGCTATGAAGAAGGAAATCCAGATTTATTAGAATACGTAGGTCTAGGTCAAATTAATCTTTCACATATTATAAAGCCAGATAAGTTTTTTTTCGATATAAGATTTCGTAAAGGTCTAAACTTAGACCTAAAAGGATCTGTAAGAACACGCGTATATTTTAATCCGTTTGATAACAATATATCTAATCAGTACTTAATGCTCGAGTGGTTTGTTGGGCAAGCAGAAGGGATGCTCAACTATCAGCAATCTCAAAGTATGATTAGGCTTGGGTATGTAATAAGAACTAATGAGTTTAAATGGTTAAGTGGTAAATAGTAAATTGAAACAAGATTAGTTCCCTTTTAGTCTTTGCCATAAATCTTTCATAAGTTGTTTGCCGTCTCTATTTGTTTTTTCTTGTTCTATAAAAGTTACATTACCAGAAGAATCTACTTTTATTTCATATTTAAATACAAAATCTTGAGAGTTTGGTTCTAAACTCAATAAACCAAAACGCAAATCATTATAGTATAATGTATCATCTATTTTGTTAATAGTGTACCAACCTTCAGAAATGGCTATCATACGTTTTACTTTTTCATTCTCTATGAGATTTCCTAGTAAATAATGATTTTTAGGATATTTCTCAAACGAGATATCTTTAGTGTCAAAAAATGAATAGGTACCTAATAAGTAGTTGTCTTTAGTATCTACGTTGGCATTCCATAAAATGGTGTTTAGTGGTGAAGGTCTAATGTCTAATTGTAGGTAATTAATATCTTCAGTTAGTAATTGGTCTTCAAATTGATTTAATGCTTTGTCTTTTAATATAAAAGTAAGTGCTAAATATGCTGTACTAATAGTTAATCCAATACCATTATAAAGTCTTCTTTTTTCTGAATTTCGTTTTTGAAACATTGTTAAAATCAAGAATACCAAAAAGGGTAAAGTATATAAGGGGTCAATAACAAAAATGGTTTTAAAAGCCAATCTTAAATCCAAAGGCCAAAATAGTTGTGTGCCCCAAGTGGTATGTGCATCTAATATTGGATGTGTTATTAGTGCCCAGAAAAATAACCACGACCAGCCTTTAAAATCTTTATATTTTTCATATCTCGAAACAAGCCAACCAAAAAGAGGAGCAAAAAGCACTGAAAATATAATAGAATGTGTAAATCCACGATGAATCTCTAAAGCAGAAACTGTATCTGTAAAATAAGAAGCAAAAACATCTAAATCTGGTATGGTACCAGCGATTGCTCCATATAAAATGGCTTTATTGCCTACTTTTTTTCCTAAAACAGCCTCTCCAACGGCTGCTCCTAAAACGATTTGTGTGAGTGAATCCATAATTAGTGGTAAAAATACATTTTCTAATATAGAAAATTAGTCTCATTGTTGTAGTGTTTTTATGTGAGCACTGTAACATTAGTTACCTAATTATTTTTTATTCTTTCGTATCTTTAGTAAAACTTAGTTTGTATGAAAAATGTTATTGGATTTCTCGTGTTAATTGTAACTTTAGTAAGTTGTAACTCAAGTAATAAAACGAAAGACACATATGGTAGTGTTGATAAATCGAGTACAACAAAAGAGCATCCTGGTAAAAAAATGATGGAAGCTAATTGCTATGTTTGCCATAATCCTACTGCAACTGAAGCCGATAGAATTGGTCCTCCAATGATTGCCATTAAAAAACATTATATTGATAGTGAAACAAGTAAAGAAGACTTTATTGCTTCAATGCAAGCTTGGATTAAAAACCCAAATGCAGCTGATGCTAAAATGTATGGAGCTGTAAAACGATTTGGTGTGATGCCAAAACAAGCATTTGCAGAGAAAACTATAGAACAGATTTCAGATTATATGTATGATTATGATATAGAGCAACCAGAATGGTTTGAAGATCACTATAATAAAGAAAGAGGTAATGGAAAAGGAAATGGCCAAGGTAAAGGCATGGGAAATGGGCAAGGTAATGGTATGGGAAATGGACAAGGTAAAAAGCATGGTATGCAACAAGCCCAAACAAATTTTCAAGATTTACCTTATGGTGAACGTGGTTTAAAATATGCGTTAACCACAAAAGCGGTTTTGGGTAAAAATTTAATGGGTACAATTCAGAAAAAAGGAACTTTAGAAGCATTAACATTTTGCAATGAGCGAGCATATCCTTTAACAGATAGTATGTCAGTGGTGCATAATGCTATTATAAAACGTGTTTCAGATAAACCTAGAAATCCAAAAAATAAAGCGAATTCAGAAGAATTAGAATATATAAATACCTTTAAAAAGGTTATTGCTAATAATGAAGAAGCAAGTCCAATTGTAAAAGAACTAGATAATAAAGTTAAGGTTTATTACCCAATTACGACAAACACCATGTGTCTTCAATGCCACGGAAAACCTAATGAGACTTTAGAGAATATTACATTAACAAGAATTAAGAGCTTATATCCTATGGATAAGGCTATAGGTTATAATATTAATGAAGTAAGAGGCATTTGGAGTATTACTTTTGATAAATAAATATAAGTCAGGTATGAGCAAATTTTCAGAAATAATAAATCAAGATCAACCCGTTTTAGTTGACTTCTTTGCAGATTGGTGTGGACCATGTAAAATGTTGAGCCCAATTTTAAAACAAGTGAAAGACACCTTAGGAGAAGGTGTAACTATTCTTAAAATTGATGTTGACAAAAATCAAGCTTTAGCTTCAAAATACCAAGTTAGAGGTGTGCCAACCATGCTATTGTTTAAAAATGGGAAGCAAGTCTGGAGGCAATCTGGAGTGCTTCAAAAAGATGAGATTATAAATGTTATTACTACAGCTAAATAATTAATTGGGATTTATAATTAAAAGATTAGCAGGTTGATAGTTTTTTATATTTAATGATAAATATCATTTTTATTAAAAGTTATTGTTATTAATTTTACACTCTCAAAATTAAATAAATACACATATGATTAATACATTAATAGCATTATATAGTTGGACAGGTGGAGTTGTAATGATTGCAATTTTCGCATTGGTTTGCATTACGCTGGTTGGCATTTTAATTAACTTTTTGTCTAAAGGTAAAAGTAAAGATGAGTCTAACAGTCTTAATGAAGATAATAACTCAGAGTATTAATTAAAGCTAATTATATATTTGAAAAGAGGGTAGTCAATAATTAACTACCCTCTTTTTTTGTATTTATACTAAAATTTATACTGTAAAAATGCTGAAAAATTTCTACCAGGTTCTGTGATTGGTGTGCTTCCAAAATCTGTTTGGTTGGTAAAAGAAAAGTTTAAATGATTATTGTAAGCTTCATCTAAAGCGTTTATCACTGCAACACCTAACGTAATATTCTTAATTGGTTTAACACCTAATCTAATATCTAAGGTTTGGTAACCATCGGTTTCTGTTTCACCGAAACTTCTTGAAATGTTATCTTGCTTAGAGACCATATTATATTGAATATTTGCCCAAAACTTGGCTCTATTTATTCCAACAGCTACTCGTGTTGTAAATGGAGGTGTTAGCGGCAGTGATTCTCCTAAATCCTTGTTTTTAGCATACACATAAGAAAATTCAGATTTAAAATAATAATGATCTAAAAAATCAATTTGTGCCATGGCTTCAAATCCAGTTTTGTAAGCCTCATCAAGGTTTCTAAACACTTTTGGGTTTGTTGGTTCTAGCGTAGGATTAAATTTTCGAGTTAACGATTCATCTACAATCCCAACGATATAGTTTTCAAAAAACGAATAGTAAAAAGAGGTTTCATACCTAAAACTATTAAAGCCATTTTTTAGTGGCTCATTGCCTTTAAAACCAATTTCGAACTGATTATTAACTTCAGCTTTTAAGTCTGGATTTCCAATATACTCATAAGGATCTTGACCTACCGTAAAGTGATTAATAAAACGTTCTATCATATTAGCAGAGCGCACACCACGACCATAAGCTGCTTCTAAAGTGAATTTATCTGAAACTCTCTTTTTAACAGAAACAGTTCCACTAATGTTGTGTTCTGTTCGTTTATTAAGGTCATACATGGCTGCAAAATCGTCTTCAGGATCTTGTATATCTGAAGTTACATTATCATAACGTAATCCTGCAGTGAAAATAGTATTAGCACCAAAACTATATTTAGCTTCTGTAAATACACCTATATCTGTAATATAAGAATCTTGCCAAACCTTATCATTAAATGTAACAGGTGTTGGTAATGTATTGCCATTCATTATTTTTATTAATCGCGTTCTGCCTCCATCTCTTGCAATATACATGGCATCTAAACCAGAAAAGACATTCAATTTTTCAAAAGGGCTCCAATTGAGTTCTATTTTTCCACCAGCTGTAACAGCATCAACAGCAGAAGCGGCTTCCATCATCATAAACGAAGGTCTATTGTTATTAGTCATTAAATGATCTACATAACTGTAATACGCTTTAGCAGTTAATGACTTTATAGTTTTGCCAATATCATCTAATGAGTAATCTAAAGAAAGAATACTGCTATTATCATATTCCGTATCCATTGGTAATGCAGCATGCAACACATCGCGACCAAAAGATTGTCTCCAGTGCGCTTGTAAACGTTGATCGTCAGAAAAATTATAACCTATTTTAATACCATAATCGGTACTTCTAAATGACGAAGGGATTTCGGTGCCATCTCCATCTTCATAATTTCCAAAATCTCTATAACCAGCATTGGCAACAATATCGTATTTATCTTTAATATATTGTAATTGCACAAGGTTAACCAAAGAGTTACCATTGCTTTCATAGCCACCAGAAACTTTACCATGTAAACCATAATCCTCAAAATCTGGTTTTTGAGTAACTAGATTTACAATACCACCAAAAGTAGCACCATACCTTACTGTGTATGGTCCTTTTATAATTTCAATTTTAGAAATTTCTTCAGGAATAATATGCGTAGTTATAGGGTCCATTCGGTTAGGACAAGCATGCATCGCTTTTGTACCACCATCATATTGAATATTGAGTTGCTCATATTGTGCGCCTCTAAACGATGGATCGATAGCATAATTCCCTCTCTTTATAACCGAAAAGCCATTAATGTTGTTAAATAAATCGGCAACGTTCTTAGGTTGCACAATTTTTTCGTCATATTTATTGGAAACAATGGTAAGTACAGGATCGGTTTTTAAATTTCCGGTAATAATGACTTCTGTGAGTTTAGTTGTTTTTTGTTTTGTAGTATCTTTTTTGGTTTCATTTTTTTCTTGACCAAAAGATATTGCTGTAATTAGCGTGCATAAAAGCACTCTATAAAATGTTTTCATATTATATGAGTATTGTATTTGACTTAAGTATTTATAGTAGATAGAGCTACTAAATTAAAAGTAAAATTATACTCTTGGAGGATGAAAATAATCGTAAGTGTTATGGTAACAATATAGGTTAAGGTAAGAAGAAAAGTGTTGCTTTTTTATTTGAATTTTTTTGGAAAATTCAATTTTAGAAATCGGATTTAGATAAAGAGTAAGTTCTTTAAAATCAACAATACTCTCTGGTGTTTTTTTCTGTTTATCCTGAGATTGAGCTACTTTTTTTAGTTGACATTTCCCGTTGCATTGAAGCTCTGGCTTGTCTTTATTTTCACAGAGATTATCAATAAAACCAATTGGGTCTAATTTAAAATAAGCGTAAGTCAAAGAAGCTTTTGTACTATTAAATAGTAACAAACAGGTTAATAGAACTAAAACGATGTAACCCCTTAATTTCATTTTAAGCAAATTTAAAATAGCATTTTCTTTTCTTTACTAACTTTTATCATGTTTTTAAATATATAATAGGAGTTTAATGAACGCGTAAATATTTTAAAATAGTATTCATATAAAATATGGAAAGTTCTTTATAAAAAATGACAATTAAAGTAACATTAGTTACAGCTTGGTGATAAAAAGCAAGACGCTAAATGGTTTAACTAAATAAGTTTATAAAATATGGAAGTGTATGACATAGATCAGTTTTTCTTCTTTCTAAAAGTGTAAACTTGCGATCTTAATTAAAAAATCACAAACGAATTTTAAACATTCTTAGCTTTAAATTTCAAGAAATATTTAGTACATACTTTAAAATATCATTAATTAATACATTACATAATGCTTAAAAAAATATCACTTTTATTGTTACTTCTAATAACAGTTAATCAAATTACAGCGCAAGAAAAACATAGTACTCCTGCAGATGAACATGAAGGATCATCTGGAGAAGGCTTTAGAGTTGCAGTTGTTATTGGCCATACTTATATAAAGAGTGAAGGCACTGATAGTCATCTTTTTGTGCCGTCTTGGGGACTTGATGTAGATTATTGGTTTAACCATAAATGGGGAATTGGATTGCATAATGATGTAGAAATAGAAAGTTTTATAGTTGAAAAAAGCTCTGGAGAAGAAATTGAACGTGTTAATCCATTAGTTTTAACCCTAGATGCACTTTATCATATCTCTAATGGATTTGTTATTAGTGTAGGACCAGGAATTGAAATAGAGGAGAATGAATCATTTGTTTTGGCTCGCGTAGGATTAGAATACGAATATGAGTTTGGTTCTGATTTTTACATGATGCCCACACTTTTTTATGATCATCGTTTTGATGGATTCAGTACTGCAACCATTGGATTAGGTGTTGGTTATAAATTTTAAAGTTTATTTAATTATTGTTTTTAATTTTTTGTTATGCTTATTAAAACAAGAGTTAGTGTATTGTATATCAAAATTTTAGGGTTTTAGTAGTTGCTAGAAAATTTCATAAACGATTCGTTTTAGTAACATAGGTTACATAGTTAAAATCTATTGCAATCTATATTTGCTATAAATTAATTAAATACCTAAAAATTATGAATACTACAGAATCAATAAAAGAAGAGCAATCATTTGCAATGCCAAGAATTGGTGATAAAGCACCAGAGTTTAAAGCTGTAACAACACAAGGAGATATTAATTACCCTTCAGACTATAAGGGTAAATGGTCTATATTATTTAGTCATCCTGCAGATTTTACACCTGTTTGTACCTCTGAGTTTATGACATTTGCACATTTAGAAGAAAAATTTGAAAAGGCGAATTGTAGTCTTATTGGGTTGTCTATTGATGGTCTTTACAGCCATATTGCTTGGTTAAGAACTATTAAGGACAAGATTGAGTTTAAAGGCATGAAAAACATAGAGGTTAAGTTTCCTTTAATCGAGGATATTTCTATGGATGTTGCCAAAAAATATGGAATGATTCAGCCAGGAGAAAGCAAAACACAAGCGGTAAGAGCGGTCTTTTTTGTAGATCCTAATGAAACCGTTAGAGCTATTATTTATTACCCATTAAGTCTTGGCCGTAATTTCGATGAGTTATACAGAGCCTTAATTGCTATGCAAACTTCAGACAAATTTAATGTTGCAACTCCAGCAGATTGGAATCCTGGTGATGATGTTATTGTATCGCCTGCAGGATCTTGTGGTGTAGCCGAAGAACGTATGAGTTCTACAGAAGATTTAGATTGTAAAGACTGGTTCTTCTGTACTAAAAAGTTAGATAAAGATTTAGTGTTAGATTCAATCTTAAAAAAGTAAAATGATTTCAATTAAAAAAGAGCCTCTAATTGAGGCTCTTTTTGTAATTTAAGTCATTATGGATTGTTAATTCTTGCCTAAAATTGATAAATATTAGAATGCTTCAAATTTTTAGTTTTAAATTTATAAGAGTATTCATTCGTTTATCATAAAGTTCAATATTAAAAGAGAAATTATGAAAGTTATACAATTTGAAGACAAACCATTAGCACATTATTCTTATGCAATTATTAGTGGTAATGAAATGGCATTAGTGGATCCAGCGAGAGATCCTAAACCTTATTATCAATTGGCAGAAAAGCATAATGTAAAAATTAAAGCTGTTTTTGAGACGCATCCACATGCTGATTTTGTGAGTAGTCACTTGCAAATTCATAAAGAAACTGGTGCAACAATTTATGTGAGCAAATTAGTGGGAGCCAACTATCCGCATCAAGGTTTTGATGATGGTAATTCTGTTACTATAGGAAACACTAAATGTTCTGCCATAAATTCACCTGGTCACTCACCAGATAGTATAACAGTAATTGCAGTCGATGAAGAAAATAACTATGCTATGTTCTCTGGAGACACCTTATTTATTGGTGATGTTGGAAGACCAGATTTAAGAGAAAAAGCAGGTAACATGAAGGCAAAAAGAGAAGAACTAGCGGGAAGTATGTATCATACAATCCAAAATAAGTTTAATCATTTACCAGATACCACTATAGTTTACCCAGCACATGGAGCAGGTTCATTGTGTGGTAAAAACATGAGTACGGATTCTCAAAGTACATTGGGAAGAGAGCGAAAAGAAAATTGGGCTTTTAAAAATCTTACAGAAGAACAGTTTATGAGCCATATTTTAAAAGACCAACCATTTATCCCTTCATATTTTGGATTCAATGTGGATATTAATAAAAATGGAGCCACTAATTTTGAAAGTAGTATTGCACAACCAGAATTTCATTTTAAATCTGAAGCCACTCAAGATAAAGAGGCTTTAATTATAGATGTTAGAAATAAAGAACAATTTAAAGAGAATCATATCTCAGGCAGTATTAATATTATTGGAGAAACCGAAGATGACAAGCTAGAAACATGGTTAGGTTCTATTGTTAAACCTGAAGAAAAGTTCTATGTCGTTTTAAATTCGGTGGACGATAAAGAAGATATTTTACATCGTATTGCAAAAATAGGATACGAAAAACAACTTATTGGTTTGTTAACTTTAGATGATTCAATATTTGAGACTTCGGAAAAGTTACATTTGGAAGATTTTAAAAAGCATCCAGATCATTATACCATCGTAGATATAAGAAATAGAAGTGAAGTTGCAGAACAAAAGTTTTTTGAAAACGCGATTTCTTATCCACTAAATGAGCTTAGAGATAAAGCAAATGACATCCCAAAAGATAAACCTATTGTAGTGCATTGTGCAGGTGGTTATCGTAGTTCAGCCGGAACAAGTATTCTAGAAAAAGCATTAGAAGGCGTAAAAGTTTACGATTTGAGTGATGATATAGAACAATTTAAAGATTAGTTTTATTGAAGACTAAAAAAGATTATATATACGTAGGTATTCAATTAGTGCTTTTTGTCGTTTATTTTTTACCGATTCAAAACATTAACATAAATCTTCCCGAATGGTTACGCTATTCGGGATTGCTTATGCTAATCTTAGGTTTGGTTTTAGCATTAGTCGCACTGTTGCAAATCAATACAAAACTTTCGCCTTTTCCAACACCTGTTACAAATGGCAAATTGATTACGTCGGGAGCTTATAACATAGCGAGACATCCTATTTATACCGCTTTACTTTTTGTAGGATTCGGCTATGCTTTGCATGAAACTTCTTGGTATAAAATGTTAATAACAGTAGTGTTACTGATTTTGTTTTATTTCAAGTCGCAGTATGAAGAAGAATTACTGACAAATCACTATTCAGAGTATTCAAATTATAAAATGAAAACACGACGATTTATTTAGTATTTCAAAACCAATAGTTTAATGTCAAAAAAAATCCAAGCCTATAAAATTACCACGCTTACAGGTGTTGCCTTAGTGGTGGCAAATATGATTGGCACTGGTGCATTTACCAGTTTAGGATTTCAGTTAAAAGACTTAAACAATCCAACGATTATATTAATTCTTTGGGTTTTAGGAGGATTAATTGCCTTGTCTGGCGCTTTTAGTTATGCTGAAATAGGGACACATATACAACGTTCAGGTGGTGAATATGCTTTTCTTACTAAGCTGTTTCATCCACTTGTTGGTTATTTATCGGGTTGGATTTCAATAACCGTTGGTTTTGCTGCACCAATCGCTTTGTCGGCTATGGCTTTTGTGGCTTATTTTCCCTATTTTAATCTGAATCCTAAATGGACAAGCATTATACTGCTTGCCGTTATTACGGGCATTCATACAAAAAACTTGTCTTTAAGTTCTAAATTTCAGAATATTAGTACGTTTCTAAAAATTGCAATCATAGTGGCACTAATTGGTATTGGTGTTTGGCAAGAACCAACGTTTAACAGTATAGAATTTTTATCTAATTCAGATTATTCTAATCTTATTTCACCTGCATTTGCGGTAGCATTAATTTATGTGAGTTATTCATATTCCGGCTGGAATGCTGCAGCGTATATTACTGAAGAATTTAAAAATCCTAAAAAATCATTACCCATAGCTTTAATCGGAGGTACTTTAATTGTAACGGTTCTGTACACACTTTTACAATATGTATTTTTAAAACATGTCCCTATTCCGGAGTTAAAAGGGGAATTAAATGTCGGTACTATTGCTATGACTAAAATGATGGGTCAAGATTACGGACGGTGGTTTGGATTGGCTATTTCGTTATTGCTAGTGTCAGGCATAAGCGCTATGGTTTGGGTAGGTTCAAGAGTGACCTCTAGTCTTGCAAAAGATCATAAGTTTTGGAATTATTTTAAAACCGAAAACAATAACATTCCACAACGCGCCTTATGGTTACAATTTGGCATTAGTGCGTTATTAATTTTAACAGGAACATTTGAGCAAATACTAATTTATTGTGGTATTCTTTTAACCATATCTTCTATGGCAACCGTTATTGGTGTTTTCAAATTACGAAAGCAGTATAAAAATATAAAAACCGATAGATTTAAAAGTCCGTTGTTTCCACTTTTTCAAATCCTATTTGTTATCTTATCCCTATGGATGATTGCCTATGCGTTTATCAATAGTCCTTTTGAAGTTTTCATAGGTTTTGGTAATATAATCGTAGGTTTTTTAACCTATTGGTGGAGTAATACATTGAATAAAAATCACTTAAAATTGAAATAAAATGAAATCAAAAAATAATACATACAAAAAAACACATGTAACAATGAGCAAAGTAAAACATCTTTTTCTAGCGACAACTTTAGTATTGGCATTTACAGCTTGTAAAGAGAATAATGAGAAAAATAATAGTCAAGATATGAAACACGAAACTAATCACGAGACAAAAAAAGAGGAAGGCCATCATGGACACCATCATAAATCGGACAGTTCAAAAACGGCAAATGACTATATGCACCAATCAAATACTGAAGAATTAATAGAACGTTTTGAATCAAAAGAGCGTGATGACTACCAAAAGCCAGAAATAGTGCTTGAATACCTTGGAGATTTAAAGAATAAAAAAATAATGGATATTGGTGCTGGTTCAGGTTATTTTTCCTTGAAATTAGCAGACAAAGGAGCACAAGTTATTGCAGCTGATGTTAGCGATGAATTTCAAGAGGTCATACAAAAACGCATAGAAGATAATAAACTAGAAAATATAGAGCTTCGAAAAATTCCATACGACAGTCCAAATTTAGCAGATAATGAAGTTGACATGGTGTTAATTGTAAATACCTATCATCATATTGAAAACCGAATCGATTATTTTTCGAAAGTTAAAAAAGGAATCAAACCAGAAGGTGAATTGGTTGTCATTGATTATTTTAAAAAAGAACTTCCAGTTGGTCCACCTACAAACCATAAAATTGATTTGGAAACTGTAAAACAAGAATTAACAAAAGCAGGTTACACACAATTAGATGTCAATATAGATTTACTGCCTTACCAATTCATCATTAGAGCAAAGTAATTATGAAAGACTTTTGGAATGAACGGTATGCAAATGAAGAATTTGCTTATGGTACCGAACCTAACGTGTTTTTTAAGCAACAATTAGATAAGCTAAAGCCAGGAAAACTATTGCTTCCGGCTGAAGGTGAAGGTCGTAATGCTGTATATGCAGCCGCTCAAGGTTGGGAAGTTACTGCTTTTGACATGAGTGTAAAAGGTAAAGATAAAGCCTTACAATTAGCAAAATTGAAAGGCGTTGATATTACTTATGAAGTTATAGGTGTAGAAGAATTTAAAAGCGATGAGAAGTTTGATGTTATAGGTTTAAGTTTTGTGCATTTTCCAGTAGAAATTCGTAAAAAGGCACATCAACATTTACTTCAGTTTTTAAAAGTTGGAGGAGAAGTTATTTTTGAAGGCTTTGCAAAAGCGCAATTAGGTAATGCTTCTGGTGGCCCTAAAAATGCAGCCATGTTATTTTCCATAGAAGAAATAAAAGAGGAGTTTTCGCTATTAGAATTTAAAATATTAGAAGAAAAAACAATAGACCTCTCAGAAGGGGATTATCATAAGGGTAAAGCAGAAGTGATACAATTTGTTGGAGTTTCAAAATAATAAAGCCCTTCAGAAATGAAGGGTTTATTAGCTAAAAAATACGCTTTACAATACTAAAATTTTTATTTTATTATTAATTACTACAAGACCAAAATTAGCTTCATTTGTAATGGTGTAATGCAAGTCATTTTTGTAGATTTATTTTGATAATAATTTTGAAAACCAATTATTTTTTTAGTTGTTTTGGAATTAAAATATCGGCTTGAGACATCCTACATTCATTACATTCCCCAATTAAAAACAGTTCTGCAGATTTTATGTTATGCTGCTTTACTTGTGGTATAAGAACTTCAATATCTAAACAATCTACCTTACCACAATTTGTACATTGAAAATGAGGATGTGCATCTGTATGTTTTTCAGAAGAACAGTCTTTACATTTTGCATACCATTTTAAACCATCTCTTCCCATTATAGAATGTAATAAACCTTTGTTTTCCAATCGGTCTAGGATCCTGTAAACCGTGGTTTTATTCATATTCTTATCAAGTTTTTCAACTAATTCAATAGCTGAAATTGCATTTGATTGAAGCTCAAAAAGATGCAACACCTTTTCAACTGATTTTGTTTTTCTTACTTGTGACATAAATGAAAATATAATGTAACCTACGTTACAAATATAATTGTAATACTATCGTAAATTGCAACTCAGTTGCATTAATTATATATCTATGAACAAACATGTATTATTTTCGTTATTTTTATTAAGCTTTTATTTTGGTTATAGTCAAGTATCAATTATTGGTACGGTTAGCGATGAAAGTAACCAACCGTTAGAAAACGTAAACATTACAGTATTACAATCTCTAAATGGAGCAACATCTAATAGTAAAGGCTTTTACCGTTTAGAAATCCCTAAACAATTAGAATCGGTGACCTTAGAATTTACTTATGTGGGTTACAAATCAACTTTACATACCATAGATCTTTCTAACCTAGAAGGTAATGATAGTTACAAGCTAGATGTCATTATGGTTGAAAGTGCACTAGAGCTTGAGGAAGTTACCATCTCAGCAGGCTTTGCTAAAGAGAAAGATAAGTTGCCTTACATAATTACTACATTAAAGAAACAAGACATTGCTACGTCTGGGCAAAGTAATTTATCTCAAAATCTCGCTAAAATTCCTGGAATTTATAACATCAGTTTTGGAAATGGTGTAGGCAAACCTGTGGTAAGAGGTCTTAGCAATGCTAATTTAATTTTACTTAATGATGGCGTTAAACAAGAGAATTTTCAATTTTCTAGTTCGCACCCTTTTTTAATTGATGAAATGTCTGCAGAACGTTTTGAAATTATAAAAGGACCTGCTTCACTACAGTATGGATCTGATGCTGTTGGTGGTGTGGTTAATGTTATAAAAGAACGGCCTGCATCTATCAATACCATTGAGGGTGATTTCACTTCTAATTATCATACAAATACAAATGGCTATTTAAATAGTCTAGGAATAAAAGGTAGTGGTAAAAACCTATTTTGGGGTGTTAGAGCAAGTTTAAAGTCGCACGAAGATTTTTCAGATGGTGATGGAAATGATGTTTATAATACAAGATTTAATGAAGATAACTTTAGTGCTAATCTCGGTACAAGAACAGGTTTCGGGAAATTTTCAGTGCGTTACGATTATACGCGACCGCAATATGGCATTCAAAATATAGCGAGTCAGAATTTAGTAAACACAGTACCAGAATTATTAAGTTCTGGTAGGGAAAATCAAGTTTGGTATCAAAATTTAACTAATCATTTAATCACATCAAACAACACTATTTATTTGAATAAAAATACAATGGATATTGACCTCGGTTATCAATCTAATTTACGTGAAGCTAATGGAGGTGTTTTTAACCAAACAGAAGAAGTATTGTTATCACCTACATATGCATCCATGCAATTAAATACGTTTACCTATAACGCAAAAATGTCTATGCCTTTTGATGACAATCAACTACTTTTTGGTATCAATGGTGCACTTATTTCTAATGACGCAGACGAAAGTAAACCCAATAATCCTTTGCTAGATTCAAAAATTAATAACTTTGGAATTTATGCTATTGGAGACTTTAAACTTAATGAAAAAATAACGGCTACCTCAGGATTACGTTACGATTACAGAAATATGACTTCAGATCCTGTTGTTACGGAAACTACAGATCAGTTTGCTGTAAATAATAGTTATAATAGTGTTACTGGCTCTTTAGGTTTGGTTTATAATTTTAAAAAAGAACACTTTTTCAAGGTCAATATTTCTTCAGGTTTTAGATCGCCTACCATACCAGAGCTTACTCAAAATGGTATTCATAGCGGAATATATGAACGTGGTGATGCTAATTTAAAAGCACAACGCAATTACCAATTTGATGTTAATTATCATTTTCATAAACCTTGGATGACTATAGATGTATCACCTTTTTACAATAAAATAGGAAACTATATCTATTTAATAATGACTTCTGAAGAAGCACCTATTGGTAATGGCAACATATTTGAACATGTACAAAATGATGCTAACTTTTATGGTGGTGAAATTGCATTAGATATTCATCCTAATAAATGGTTTGGTTGGCATAGCGCTTTAAGCATCATAAGGGCAGATTTAACCAATGCACCATTAGATATTGAACACCCAACATTTATACCTCAGGATAGATGGACCAATGAAATAAAGTTTCAACTTGGCAAATTAGCATTTATGAAGCAGTCTTTTGCTTCTGTAGAATTCATGAGCTTTTTTGAGCAAAATAGAACTGGTCAAAATGAAAATTCAACACCAGCTTATAATTTAATTAATCTAAAATTAGGCACTAAAGTCAATATCTTTAATCAAGACTCAGATATTTTTATTAGTGGATTCAATTTAGCCAATGAAACTTATATAGACCATCTTTCATTTACTAAACAATTAGACCTCAATATGATGGGCAGAAATATTGTATTCGGATTAAATATTCCTTTTACCATACGCACTCAAAAAAGTAATCTTTAAAATTATTTGATATGAAAACAATGAAATTAAGTATGATTGCAATATGTAGCATTGCGATACTTTCCTTATCATGTAAAGATGATAAGAAAACGGAACAATTAGATTCCTTAAGCCAAGAAGAATCTACCGCACAAAAAGGCGAACACAAAACTATTTTTGAAAATGAATATGCTCAAGTTTCAAAAATGAACCTCGAATCAGGTGAGTTTTTACCAGTTCACGAAGGTGAAAATAGAGTGATTTATGCATTAACAGATTACACAATAGACTGGGAAGAAGAAGGGAAAATTTTAGGTAATAAAACCTGGAAAAAAGGTGAAGTTCATTATCATAAAGCAGGAAAACATGCTGCAAAAAATAATGGTACTACCAAGGCTGAATGGTTAGCATTTTCTAGGAAAAACACCGATTTACCAGAATGCGGAGAAAACACAGTAGATAATGACGTTAGTTCAGTGTCGCCAGACTTTACAAAAACGTTACTAGATAATGAAGAGTTTAAAATGACACTTGTAAAATTACCTATCGGAAAAAGTATTCCAATGCACTCAGGTATTAATCGTATTATTTATTCGCTTTCTAATTATGTTTTAGAATACGAGTCTGATGCGCATGGCAAGCTAGATAAACAATTTAAACAAGGTGATACCCATTGGCATGAGGCTTGTCAACATGCTTTAAAAAACAGTGGTAAAACAGAAGCTGAGTTTTTGGTAGTTAGTTATAAATGAAAGCAGAAGCAAATGAAGATAACTACAATAAATGAAAAGCAGAAGTGATACGATTTGTGGGTGTTAAATAACAAAAAAGCCTTTTTAAATTTTTTAAAAAGGCTTTTTATTTCATAATACTTTTTAGAAGTATGGACTTATTCTAGTTCTAATTGTGTTCTTATGTCTTCCGTATTTAGATTTTCTAAAAGATCTATAAGATTTGGATACCAATTTTCATGGTAGCCAAACTCTTTAATTCTAAATTCGGATATGGCATCCTCTTTAGACCATTTTTCAAATACAATTCTGTATGCCGCTACAATAATACCAGTCCTATCCGAACCATGCCAACAATGTATTAACACGGGTTTTTCTGCCTCATTTATAGCTTGTAATGCTTCAACAATTTTGGCTTCTGTAAGTTCAGAAGATCGCATAGGTAGATTCACCAGCTTCAAGTTGGTATTTTTGGCTTTTCTCTTATCGATTTTTATGCGTCTAAAATTAATAATTGTTTTAAATCCATAATTTTCTAATTCTTTAAACGCTTTTTTACTTGGTTGCTCAGAACGATAAATGGAGTCATTTAATGCGAATAGATTATTAAATCGTTTTGAGTTGAATTTCAAACTATCAGTCGCTTGTGCATTTACAAACCCAAATGAAAGTAAATAACCAATAAATAGGATGTGAAATAGTTTCATTCTATTCTAAATTAAATAGGTATTAAAAGTATGGCATGGTATGCATTTAAAATGTTATAAAAACGATAATTAACATGGAATTTAACAACAAATTGAATGCGATTATAAACATCACCTTTTATGATGTTATAGATACCTGAATTAATGAAATTCATAATCCGTTTGAGGAACAGTTGAAAACGAATATTCACCAAGATAATCACAATATGCTCTACCTTCTAAAGTTGGAGAAACTGGCGAATTCTTTTTTAAGTATTCTTCCACAGCTTCATGTATGGTGTAATCTTTTACTTCCACATCCTTAACATTTGCCATGCGACATAAATTGTCTATTGGGTCACCAGGACGTACACAAGCAGAAATGGTATAATATGCATCATCTTGCATTTCTTCACCTTTCACAATTATAGATTTAATGCGTTTACCTCGTTCATTCTGACTATTAAAATCGACTTTCATACCAGAAAAACGAACTAACCAGCCACCAAAACGTTCTGTTGGGTCTTCAGAAAAAGCATTATGCATTTCTTTTTCTAACCAATCCTTAATTTGTTTTCCTGTAGCTTTTCCTGTTTTTACAGGTTCGTTTACAGGCAGTAAATTCCATAAGTTAGCTCTGGTTATTGGTGCAGGTTTTCCATCTGCAGGTACAATTGGGTTTCCAAATCTAAAGCCGTTAGATATTGAAATATCCGCACCAGTTTTCCAACGTGCAGCATCGGTAATCATATTATCCATAGGGTTTTCAACTGTTAAATATCTATAAATTGGTGTGTTGGTGTACCCAACAATAGTTTCCAAATTCTCTTTGTAAGGTGCTTTTTCGGTATCTACTAGTGCCTGAATTGTTTTATCTGCAGGATAAACTTCTGGATCCACATCAATAAGATCATAATCATCACCAACTAATTTACCATTTACAAAATGTAAGGTCAGCTTACCAACAAAAGAACCAAAAGCACCTGGTTCTGTAACCTTGGCATATTTCCCTTGAATCATTTCACGTACACGCTCGTGCGTATCGTTACCTAAAACATAATCGGCATGTTCTGCAATAGGATTATTGGCCAATTCTACTTGTTTAAAAATACCAATATGCGTTACTAAGAACAGCACATCTATTTTTTCTTTCACCTTAATGTCGTCTACCATTTTTTTCAATTCATCGTCAAGACCACTAAAACCTATGCCTTTACTAAAAATAGGATTTTGTCTTACAGGAACATCAGGATCGTTAATGCCAACAAAGCCTAAACGCACACCTTCAATTTCCTTTACAGCATAGGCAGGAAATAATGGTTTTTCATCGTCATCATTAAACATATTTTGAACTATAACGTTGGTTTCATAACCTTTCATAATTTCTAGCATCATGTCTTTGCCATAAACCACTTCCCAGTTACCAGGAATAATAACGTCGTAGCCCATATTTTTAATGACATCTTGCATCACTTTACCTTCAGATAAAGCAGCATAACCGCTTCCTTGTATTAAATCGCCACCATCTACAATAAGGGTTCTATTTGGGTTTGCTTCACGTTCTTTATCAAAAAGTGTTTTAATGTTAGCGAGTCCACCACGATTTTTAAATACAATTTTCTCGTCTTCCCAAAATAATTCGGGATGTGTATCCATTTGCCCATGAATATCGGCAGTTTGTAAAATGGTTATGCTTAGCGTGTCGTTTTTCGTTGTGCTGTTGTCTGCCGTTTTGTTTTTATTTTCCAAATTACAGGATAGTGTTGCAACTAAAATTGCTAAAACAAAAACAGTTTTCAAAATCGATTTTTTATGTGTCATAATTAAAGGCTTAAGTTTTTATAATCTTGTTTTTGAAGTTGAAAATTATACAGAATGCCGTTTTCTACAATTTTTATGTCGTCAGGAACGGAAGCTCTATCAATTTTAAATTTATCAAGCGAAAATCCACAAGCAACAATTTGCACACCTGCTTTTTTCGCTTTTTCTATGAATTTATTGATTTTTTCAGAATCTGTAATGTCACCAATGTTTTGTCCGCAGATGATAACTTCAAAATTCCCAAAGTCTTTTCCTTCTTCGGCTTTTAGTGCTTCTGCAGTTAAAATTATAGGTTGTAATTGCGGTATTTTTTTGGTGAGTACTACATAATTGTTCTTTTCATTTTTTTGTGAATGCTGTGCTTGCATGTGAGCACTAGTAAAAAACGTAAATAATAAAAGGGCTGATGTAAAAAATATTTTTTTCATTTTAATTTTGTTTTAAAAGGTTCTCGGTGTCGTTCATTATAAAAAAAAGAAGTCCACCAAATATGGCTATGTTTTTAAATAAAGGTCCAAGTGTTGTAATCTGTCCAACTTGAACGGTTAGTGTGATGGGAATTAATACTGCCATCAAAATAATTGCCGACCATTTGGTTTTATACCCTATAAGGAATAAAAAACCTGCTATTAGCATTACGATACCAGAAAGGATGATAAGCCATTGTGGTTCGCCAAAAAAATAGGCGATGCCTTTAAAGCTAGCTTGTTCAATTCTTTGAGCTGTTTTTTCTACATGAAGCAAGTGGTTAAAACCTGCGACTAGAAATATACCACTCACTAATATGCGTAACAACTGTATGGAACGACGGCTTATTAAAAGTTTTGTCGTCATTTTTAATATGTAAAAAGGTTTGTTTGCTGAAGTGTATTTTCGAGTTAGTTGGTATAACCATTAAGAAAATAGAAACTTCAAATTTTAAGATGATTAAAATTAAACCAAACGAGGAGGAGGAGATACGCTTTCTAGATAGCGATAACTTAATCTTGAAGTAAAATAATCGTTAAAAACTGTAAATGATTTTAGCATGTTAGATGTCCAAGAAAACAATTCAAATTGAAATTGTGAGGTACAAATAACATTTACAGAAATCTGTTGTGATGGATTCATATCAGCTTGCGAAACATCCATAGCTTTATCTGCGAGTTTTGGAGCATTTTTCTTTTTACAAAATGGCTTTACAAAAGTGATAGCATCATCGCCAAACAGTATTTTTAAGCCATTCGCATCTATGGCAATTAATTTTGCCAAAAATACAAAAGCTAATAATGCTGCTATATAGGTTTTAGTTTTCACGAATCACAAAAATATAAGAATTCTATTAGTGTAAAGTAACTTTTGTTACTTATGAATTTACTGACTAATAAGAATTAATAAATTTAATTTTTTTCGTATTGAAAATTGCACCAATTAATAGTGAAATAGACTCTAAGAGCATTTATTTAAAAATTAAAGTTAACTAAGTTACTATTGTTACATACAGTATATATTATAGTATTAAATTTGCATAATACGTTAGTTTCATAAAATTCTATTCTGAATGGAAGACATGCTATTTTACGATAGAATGCAGTTTGCATTTACTATCACATTTCACTATTTATTTCCCCAACTCACAATGGGATTATCGTTAATGATAGTCTACTTTAAATGGAAATTTCTCAGGTCCAAAATTGAAAAATACAACGATGCAGCAAAATTCTGGATGAAGATTTTTGCGCTTAACTTTGCCATGGGAGTCGTCACAGGTATTCCAATGGAATTCCAATTCGGTACCAATTGGGCTAAGTTTTCAGAGCTTACAGGTGGTATAATCGGTCAGACCTTAGCCATGGAAGGGATGTTTTCCTTCTTTTTAGAATCGTCCTTTTTAGGACTCTTTTTATTTGGTGAAAAACTATTAGGTCATAAACTTCATTTTGTCACAGGTTTTTTAGTCTTTTTGGGCTCTTGGGCAAGTGGTTATTTAATAATAGCGACACACTCATGGATGCAATATCCGGTAGGTTATGAGGTTTTAGAAAACGGTAAATTTATACTTAATAATTTTGGTGCACTATTTTCTAATCCTTGGTTGTTGCCTTCTTATTTGCATAATCAAGCGGCATCTTTAGTCACTTCATCATTCGTTGTTGCAGCTATTGGAGCATTTTATTTATTAAATAATAAGCATCACGAATTTGGTAAACTGTTCGTAAAAACAGGAGTTATTTTTGGATTAATTTCTAGTTTATTAGTAGCCTTTCCAACAGGTGATTGGGCAGCTAAAAATGTTGCAGAACACCAACCTGTAACCTTTGCAGCTATGGAAGGTATTTTTGAAACCGAAGAAGGAGGTTCAGAAATTGTTTTAATAGGGCAACCTAACATGCTAGAAAAAAAGCTAGATAATAAAATTGCTGTACCTAATATTCTAAGTTTTTTAACCTATCAAGATTGGGATGCACAAATTAAAGGACTAAATGAGTTTGATGAAAGCGTACATCCTACAAACGTTCCTGGTTTATATTATTCTTATCATATTATGGTAGGGTTAGGTACTATTTTCATAGGCTTAATGTTATTGGCTGTTGTGCAGTTATTCCGAAAAAAATTATATCAAACCAAATGGATTTTATGGTCGCTTATGTTTATGCTGCCATTTCCATATATCGCTAATACAACCGGTTGGTACACGGCAGAATTAGGTAGACAACCATGGTTGGTTTACGATTTATTAAGAACTGCAGATGGGGCATCTCCAACAGTATCTTCTGGTAATACCTTGTTTACATTACTTGGTTTTATCGGTTTGTATCTGCTACTTGGAATGCTGTTTTTAATGCTAGCAGGTAAAATAATTAACAAGGGACCACAACTAAATCAACAACACTAATTATGGAATTATTTTGGTATATCGTTTTAATGACAATGTTAGCCGTTTATGTAATTTTAGATGGTTATGATTTTGGAGCAGGCATTATTCATTTGTTTTTCGCAAATGAAGAAAAAGATAAAAAAGCAATTACAAACGCAATTGGTCCTTTTTGGGATGCTAACGAAGTTTGGTTAATCGCAGCTGGTGGAGTATTGTTTTTTGCATTTCCAACATTGTACGCATCATCTTTCAGTGGATTTTATTTACCGCTAATTATGATTTTATGGTTGTTGATTTTTAGAGCCATTGGTTTAGAACTTAGAGGGCAAATACATAATAAAATGTGGGAAACCATTTGGGATAAAGCTTTTGGTATCGCTAGCTTACTATTAGCGCTGTTTTTTGGTGTCGCTTTAGGTAATGTAGTTAGAGGTGTAAATCTAGGAAATGTTGTTGATGGCGTTTCTACGTATGAAGCACATTATTTCTTTTTACCACTTTGGAATCCAACATTTAGTCCACAAGCAGAACAGCTAGGGATTTTAGATTGGTTTACGGTATTGTTAGGAATTGTTGGAGTAGTAGCATTAACCATTCATGGTGCCAACTGGATAATTTTTAAAACGAACGCAGACTTAAATGAAAAGCTAAAAAAAGTAGTTTTCAATCTTAATTTTGTACTGTTGGCTTTAGTTATTGTGTCACTTTTAATATGGCATATAATTGAACCAAAACCATTTCATAATTTTATAGATAATCCTTGGTTGTGGATTTTTCCAATTATTACATTCACTGGACTTTTCGGATTATTTAAGGTAAAAACCTTTAAAAAACATGGTATGGGCTTCTTGTTTTCTTCTTTGTTTTTAGGAGGAGGATTAGCATCAACTGTAGCTTCAATTTTTCCAAAGGTATTACCATCAACAAATAGCATAAATCCAGATTTAACTTTGTATAGTGTTGCGGCTCATGAATATGGATTGTCAGTAGGAGTCTATTGGTTTATCATTGCAATCATTTTAGTTATTGTTTATTTTACAATTCAATATCGCGTATTTAAAGGAAAAATGGATGATGTTGGCTATGGTGAACATTAATTAAACCAGACTATTATGACAGGTACTTTAATTTCTTTAATTAGTATTTTCATAGGAATCATTGCTGCAAATGTATTCGCTTATTTTAAGAAGGAATATTCATTTGGCTTCACAGGAAATACCTTAGTTGGTGTATTTGGAAGTATATTTTTTATTAAGTCATTTGGAAGATTGGGTTTTGATCCTTGGTCTATAATGGCAGGCGGAACATTTCATAGTAATTTGTTTATAATAAATTGTTTGGTTTCAGTATTTGGTGGAATCATTGGTTTAATAGCTATAAAATATATTTCTAAGAGATTGAATAAAGAAAAACATAACTTATAAAGCTTTAAAAAATAATCAAACAGAAGAGTGTTTGATTATTTTTTGTAAATTTGTTAACCAGTTGGTTAAACCATTTAGTTAATATGAAAAAAGCAAAAGACGATAATACCGAAGGACTAATATTAAAAGCTGCAAAAAGTGTCTTTCAATCTAAGGGAATGGATGGTGCACGTATGCAAGAAATTGCAGATAAGGCAGGCATTAATAAAGCTTTACTTCATTATTATTACCGAAGCAAACAGTTGTTATTTGAAGCCGTTTTTAATAATGCCTTTTCATTATTAGCACCACAATTAAATGCTATTTTAAATGATGATTCATCAATTGAAGACAAGGTGAGAAACTTCACTTCTAATTACATCTCATTTATAAACAAACATCCGTATTTGCCAACCTTTGTTATTCAGGAACTTAATAGAAATCCAGATTTTATTTTAAAAATGAAAGATAATCCTGGTTTTCCAAATCTCGAAAAGTTTAAAAATCAGGTTAAAACTGAAGTTGAAAACGGTCTTATAAAACCCATTAGTGCAGCACAATTATTTATGAATATAATGGCATTAAATGTTTTTCCATTTGTTGCCAAACCCTTGCTCATGGCATTTACAAGCACAGATAATGATGCTTATAATCAACTTATGGAAAAACGTAAAACAGAAGTTGCCGATTTTATAATTAATTCTATAAAGAACACCTAAAATGAAACAGTTACTAGTCATTTTAATATGTCTAATTACATTGCCAAGTGTTGCTCAGCAAAGTATTACATTAGAAGAATGCTATCAATTAGTTACAACAAACTATCCGTTAGCTCAGCAATCAAAGCTATTAGATTCACAGAATAAACTTGATGCCGAAGTGATTTATACTTCAAAATTACCGCAATTTAGTTTAGATGCTCAAGCGACTTATCAATCTGATGTTATAGAGTTTCCTATTGCCATGTCTGGCATAGAACCTTTAAATAAAGACCAATATAGAGCTACACTTTCTGTAAATCAACTTATTTATAATGGTGGTGCAACGGATGCTTCTTTAGATTTAAAATCGGCTCAATTAAAATCGAAACAGAAACAAGTTGACATCAACTTATACCAATTAAAACAACAAATCAATCAGCTTTATTTTTCAATTTTATTAGCTCAAGAATACAATTTGCTATTAAATGCAAAAAAAGAGCAAATAGAAGCAAAACTTAAAGAGGTGAAATCTGGCATTAAATATGGAGTCGTTTTACCTTCATCTGATAAAATTTTAGAAGCCGAATTATTAAAAATAAAACAACAATTTCAAGAATTAAAAAGTAATAAAACAACACTTATAGAAACACTTTCTAGTTTAATTAATCAGCCATTAAGTGATGACATAGAATTTGAAAACTTACTTATAGAAACGCATTTAGAATCCAGTTTGAAACGGCCAGAACTAGAGTTGTTTCAATTCAAAAAAGAAGAAATAGAAACTTCTGAAAGCTTAATATCTAAACAAAATGCACCAAAATTATTTGGGTTTGCAACAGGTGGTTATGGAAACCCTGGATTAAATATGCTCGATAATTCATTTCAAGCATTTTACACCGTTGGTATTAAATTGAATTGGAATGTTTTCGACTGGAATTCCAACAAAAAGCAACGTGAATCCTTGGCTATTAATAAGGATATTGTAGATAATGAAACTGAAGTTTTTAAACTTAATACCAACATAGAACTAAATCAACAACAAAACGAAATAGAGAAAATTGAAAGTTTTATCACTTCAGATTTAGAGATTATTAGCCTTAGAAAAGAGGTGCTTAAATCAGCAGATTCTCAACTCAAAAATGGTATTATAACATCATCAGCATACATTACAGAACTCACTAATTTATACGAAGACGAAAACACCTTAATTAAACATAGAATTCAATTACAACTCGCAAAAGCAAATTACAACATCATTAAAGGACAATAAAATCTGCGAATATTAGTGGAATTTGCGGGAGAAAATAAGAGAAAAATGAAATACTATAAACACATATTAGCAACAACCATTATTGCAACAAGTCTATTTTCTTGCGGAAATGATAACGGAAAAGCAGATGGTTACGGAAACTTCGAAGCTACCGAAATTACCATTTCAGCAGAAAACAATGGGAAACTAATGCAGTTTAATCTAGAGGAAGGTGATGTACTTCAAAAAGCGCAATTTATTGGGTATATCGATACCATTCCTTTGTCACTTAAACGCGAACAATTAGAAGTGTCTAAAGCAGTAATCAGCTCAAAATCAAAAGGTGTTTTATCTCAAATAAGTGTGTTAAATTCAAGATTAAGAACAGCGAACACTAATAAAACAAGAGCTGAAAACTTAATAAAGGATAATGCAGGCACACAAAAACAATTAGATGATGTTTCTGGTGAAATTGATGTGATTAAAAATCAAATTAGAAGTGTTGAAATTCAAAATGCACCTGTCGTTAATGAACTTAAATCAATTGATGTACAGCTAAAACAAATTGATGACCAGATTGAGAAAAGCAAAATTATTAATCCAACTCACGGAACAGTTTTAACCAAATACGCAGAACCGAATGAGATTACTGCATTTGGAAAACCGCTCTACAAAATTGCTGATTTAACAACGATGCAACTGCGAGTTTATATTAGTGAAACACAATTAGCCAATTTAAAAATAGGGCAGGAAGTAACCGTGAAAATAGATGACGCAGACACCATGAAGTCTTATAAAGGTAAGATTAGTTGGATAGCATCCGAAGCGGAATTTACGCCAAAAATTATTCAAACTAAAGAAGAACGAGTGGCATTAGTTTACGCTGTAAAAGTCGATGTTAAAAATGATGGCAGTCTAAAAATAGGGATGCCAGCTGAAATGTGGATGAGTAATTCAGAAGATAATTGATAAATAATAATTTAAATATAATACAATGGATAAGCATAGTTATAACGTTAACCTTAATTGGTTAGAAAGTAGAAAAGGACAAGTGTGTTCGCCAGAATTACACAATAAAGAAACAAATGAAACAAATTGTATAGAAGTTGCAACACCACCAGAATTTCCTGGAGGAATGCCAAATATATGGTCGCCAGAACATTTATTTACAGCAGCTGTAAGCAGTTGTTTAATGACCACTTTTTTAGCTATAGCAGAATTTTCAAAACTTGATTTTGTGAGTTTTAAATGTGATTCAAAAGGAATTTTAGAAAAAGTAGAAGGCAAGTTTGTTATGAGTGAAGTTTTATTATTTCCAGAAGTTGTTATTACAGACGCGTCTAAACGAGACCGAGCCGAACGCATTGTTGAAAAAGCAGAAAAAGCTTGTTTAATTTCAAATTCTATTACTTCAAAAATTACTATTGACATCAAAATAATTGTTCAAAATTAATTTAAAGTGAGTATAACGGTTAGCCATATTAGTAAGTCTTATAAAAGTGTAAAAGCTTTGCAACATATTTCATTTGATGTAAAAACAAACGAAATTTTTGGACTCATTGGTCCTGATGGAGCTGGTAAAACAACATTGTTTAGAGTATTAACAACGTTGTTGCTTGCAGACGAAGGTAATGCAACCGTGGCTGGTTTTGATGTGGTTTCAGACTATAAAAAAATTAGAAATAGTGTGGGTTATATGCCTGGGAAATTTTCACTTTATCAAGATTTAACAGTCGAAGAAAATCTAATTTTTTTCGCAACGATATTTGGCACAACCATCGAAGAGAACTACGATTTAATAAAGGAAATCTATGTTCAATTAGAGCCTTTTAAAAATAGAAGAGCAGGGAAATTATCTGGAGGAATGAAACAAAAACTCGCTTTATGTTGTGCGTTAATCCACAAACCAAAGGTGTTGTTTTTAGATGAGCCAACCACAGGAGTAGACCCAGTTTCTAGAAAAGAATTTTGGGAAATGCTAAAGCGATTACAACAAAAAGACATCACCATTTTAGTATCTACACCATATATGGACGAAGCTGCTTTATGTGATAGAATTGCTTTAATTCAAGATGGTGAAATCTTGCAGATTGACACACCACAAGCCATTGTAAAACATTACCCAAAACAAATTTATAATGTACGTGCCAATAATATGTATCAACTTATTAACGCATTAAATGCCTATGAGTTTAATCACAGTGTTTATCCTTTTGGTGAGTTTGTGCATTACACAGATAAGAGAACGGATTTTAATCCTGAAGATTTAAAAGTGCATTTAGAAGCTAGAAAGTTATCAATCATTCGTATTGATAAAACGGTAGCAACCATTGAAGATACCTTTATGGAATTAGCGAAATAAATAGACAAGACCTTGCATGTTTTAAAAACCTAGCAGGTCTCTAAATTAGAACTGGTGTCTTAGAGAAGTCGAAGTCATAACCTTATAAGTATAAAAATAAAAAGATTCCCACTTTGTTGGGAACTAAAGATGAAAAATAGCAACGTCATACAAGTAGACCAATTAACCAAAATGTTTGGAGATTTTACAGCCGTAAATGCTATAACTTTTAATGTTGAAAAAGGCGAAATTTTCGGATTCTTAGGTGCAAATGGAGCAGGAAAAACAACTGCTATGAAAATGCTGATTGGGATTTCGAAACCAACATCGGGAAAAGCTAATGTTGCAGGTTTCGATGTGTTTACTAATGCAGAGGACATCAAGAAAAATATTGGTTACATGAGTCAGAAATTTGCACTGTATGACGATTTAACAGTTAAAGAAAACATCACATTCTTTGGAGGTATTTATGGATTAACAAGAAAACGAATCAAAGAAAAAGCATCAATATTAATTGAAGAGTTAGGCTTAGAAGAAGTTGCTAATAAACTGGTTGGTGCTTTACCGTTAGGTTGGAAACAAAAACTATCTTTTTCAGTAGCCTTACTTCACGACCCAAAAATTGTGTTTTTAGATGAACCAACAGGAGGCGTTGACCCAATTACGAGACGTCAATTTTGGGAAATGATTTATAAAGCAGCTAACCAAGGCACAACTGTTTTTGTAACCACCCATTACATGGATGAAGCCGAATATTGCGACCGAGTTTCCATTATGGTAAACGGAAAAATTGAAGCTCTAGATACACCTAAGAAGTTGAAAGAGAAATTTAAAGTAGATAATATGAATGATGTATTTTTAAAACTAGCTCGTGGGTAAATAGGTTCCTGAGGATTTCAATTATTTAGGCAGAAGAGTAACTAAAAAAATCTGCGAGTATTTGCGAAATCTGCGGGAGAATTATAGAAAAGTAAAACAAATAATTATGGCAGAAAAAACAGAAAACGAAATATCCTACCTAATCAGAGGAGCAATTTTTAAAGTCTACAATGAATTAGGTCCAGGTTTATTAGAATCAGTTTATGAAACTGTTTTAAGCTATGAACTAGAAAAAGAAGGATTAAATGTTAGAAGGCAAGTTACTTTACCAATATTTTATGATAGTATTGAAATAGAATCAGGCTTTAGGTTAGATTTATTAATAAATAATAAAGTCATAATAGAAATTAAATCAGTTGAAACTTTAGCAAAAGTGCATCATAAACAAGTTTTAACTTATTTAAAGATGTCAGAATTAAAGCTAGGAATTTTAGTGAATTTCAATGTTGATGATATTCCAAAAGGAATTTTTAGAAAAGTAAACGGATTATAAAAAAAAATAGTATCGAGCAGATTTCGCTGATTTACGCAGAAAAAGTACTCGTAATCATAATAAAAAGAAATCTGCGAGTATCTGCGTAATATGCGGGAAACAAATAAAGATAATCAATCTACCAGAGATAATAAGTATTAATAATTAAAAGATTCCTGCTTTCGCAGGAATAAAGCATGAAAAGATTCATAGGTTTCATAAAAAAAGAATTCTACCACATTTTTAGAGATAGACGCTCATTGTTTATCCTCTTCGGGATGCCAATTGCCCAAATAATGCTCTTCGGTTTTGCCATTACCAATGAAATCAATAATGTAGATATTGCCATTTTAGACCATTCAAAAGATACTACAACCGAAGAAATAATAAATAAAATTTCAGCTTCAAAATATTTCAGTATTAATCAATTTATTGAAAGGGAATCTGATATTGAAACGATTTTCAAAAAAGGAAAAGTAAAAGCCGTTTTAAATTTTGAGAAAGATTTCAGTAAAAACTTAATCAAGGATAATAAAGCCACAGTCCAAATTATTACTGATGCAACAGACCCAAATACAGCAAATACTATAAGTAATTATGTAAATGCTATTCTTCAGCAATATCAAAAAGAATTGAACAAAGACATCGCCATTACTTATCAAATTATACCAGAAACACGGATGGTTTACAATCCAGAATTAAAAAGTGTGTACATGTTTGTTCCTGGTGTAATGACTATTATTTTAATGCTAGTTTCTGCTATGATGACGTCTATTTCCATTACAAGAGAAAAGGAATTAGGCACTATGGAAATCCTTTTAGTATCACCAATAAAACCAATTCAAGTCATTATTGGTAAAGTGTTTCCTTATATTTTTCTCTCTATTATAAATGCAATAGTAATAGTAGTTTTAAGCATATTCATATTTAAAATGCCAGTTCAAGGCAGCTTGTTTTTGTTAGGATTTGAAAGCGTTTTATTTATCATAACATCTTTAGCTTTAGGGATTTTAATTTCAACGATTTCTGCAACGCAACAAACAGCCATGATGATTTCGTTAATGGGATTAATGCTACCTGTAATATTATTGTCAGGCTTTATTTTTCCAATATCAAGTATGCCTTTACCATTGCAAGTCATAAGTAACATAATTCCTGCAAAATGGTTCATTATCATTATAAAAGGAATAATGCTTAAAGGTGTCGGAATTAAATTTATTTGGAAAGAGACCTTGATTTTAGTAGGAATGACCGTGTTCTTTATAGCAGTAAGTGTGAAGAAATATAAAATTAGGTTGGAGTGAGAAAGCATTTAATCTTTCAATAAGTAATGGATAGAAAAAGAATAAAATATTAAAAAAAAGAAAACACCCCTAAAGTCCCCTCAAGGGGACAATTCACTCAGTTGAATCGGACGATTGTCCCCTTGAGGGGACTTTAGGGGTGTAAAAAAATTGAGTTTAGCAATTTAATAAAACACATTCCTGTCTACGCAGGAAGTAATATGAAAACAATTCTATACATCATACAAAAGGAGTTCAAGCAAATCTTTAGAAACAAAGGCATGCTTCCTATTATCTTTGTTTTGCCAATATTACAGCTCGTTATTTTATCTAATGCAGCAACGTTTGAAGTGAAGAACATCAAATTCGCTTATATTGATAATGACCATACATCAACATCTAGAGCCTTAGTCGAAAAATTTAATGCCTCAACCTATTTTGAAGTATTAACAGATTTCCCATCACAAGCAGAAGCTAGTTCAGCGATGTTGAAAGGAGAGGTCGATGTGCTTCTAAATATTCCACAATATTTTGAACGCGATTTACAAAAGGAAAAACATAATAATTTAGGAGTCACAATAAATGCCATTGATGGCGCAGCAGCAGGTGTAGAAAATGTATATGTCACACAAATTGTACAGCGTTTTAATCAAAGCCTAAAGGTTGATTTGTTACAAATTTCAGACCAGCAAATTCAACCAATAAATATCGAAACGATTCCTTTATTTTGGTATAATGAAACTCTTAATTATAAAACCTTTATGGTGCCAGGAATCTTAGTTTTACTAGTAACTATGATTACTTTATTCTTATCTGGAATGAATGTTGTACGCGAAAAAGAAATAGGTACTTTAGAGCAAATCAACGTCACACCAATTAAAAAAAGCCAGTTTATTATTGGAAAGCTTTTTCCATTTTGGGTCATAGGAATGGGTTTATTAACCGTTGGCTTAATTTTGGCGAAAGTCATTTTTAATGTTCCCATGCTAGGGAGTTTACCGCTTATGTATTTATATACCTCTATTTACATCTTAGTCATTTTGGGTATCGGTTTATTCATATCCAATTTTACAGATACGCAACAACAAGCTATGTTTATTGCGTGGTTTTTTACCGTTATTTTTATTTTAATGAGTGGTTTATTTACACCAATAGAGAGTATGCCAAAATGGGCACAAACACTTACAGAATTTAACCCAATACGATATTTTGTAGAAGTGATGCGTATGGTAATGCTAAAAGGTTCTGGTTTTAACGATATTCTTCCTCAGTTATTAAAAACGGCACTTTATGCTTTTATAATGAATGGATTAGCCGTTTGGAGTTATAGAAAGACCAATTAATCTAGTGTAACAATAGATACAGTATTTGTTTTTTGTTAGTCCTACCTTTAATGCTCAACCCTCTAATTATGAAACACAAGGTTTTAGTATTCGTTCTCTCTTTTTTGACAAGTATAAATTTATTTGCACAAGACCAATTTACGGTTCAAATAGAACCATTAACTATTACAGGTGCACCAAACGTGCATTCTTTTTCATGGGGAAAAACTTCAGATGGAAAATGGATAGTCATAGGAGGAAGGATTGATGGTTTACATCAACGACAGCCCTTTGCCGCTTTTCAGGAAAATGATAACAACAAAAGTGTGTATGTTATAGATGCAGTAGCAAACCAAACTTGGAGTACATCTATTGATGTGCTACCTACTGCTCTTTTTGAACAATTACAATCTACAAATCAAGAGTTTGTTCAAAGAGGAAACACATTATACAGCATTGGTGGTTATGGTTATAGTGCCACACAAAATGACCATATAACTTATGATAAATTAACCGCTATTGATGTCGATGGGTTAGCAAATGCTGTTATTAATAACACAAGTATTGTTTCTTTTTTTAGACAAATATCAAATTCTAATTTAGCCGTTACAGGAGGACATTTGGGTTTATTAAATGATGTGTTTTATTTGTGCGGAGGACAGTATTTTGAAGGAAGATATAATCCACAAGGACCAAATAATGGACCAGGATTCATTCAAAATTATACAGATGAAATACGAACTTTTGAAATCAGTGATGATGGAACAAACCTTTCAATCGTAAACTATTCTGCACAAAACGACACTAATAATTTACACCGAAGAGATTATAACATGGCACCTCAAATATTTCCTGATGGAACACCAGGATTCACCATGTTTAGTGGTGTTTTTCAACATACAGCAAATTTACCATGGTTAAATAGTGTAGACATAACAGCTTCAGGATATGCTGTTAATAATGCATTCAATCAATATTTAAGTCAATATCATAGTGCTAAAGTACCAATTTATGATACTTCAAATAACGTAATGCATACTTTGTTTTTTGGTGGAATGAGCCAATACAAATTAGATGTTAATAATAATCTTATTCAAGATGATAATGTACCTTTTGTAAAAACGATTAGTAAAGTGTCTAGATTTAGCGATGGCTCTATGACAGAAAGTAGTTTGGGTATAGAAATGCCAACATTTTTGGGTTCTGGCTCAGAGTTTATTCCACTAAATAATGACTTAAATTACCTAACAAACGAAATAGTAGATATTAATAATTTACAAGATGGTGTAACTCATGTTGGTTATATTTTTGGCGGAATTGAAAGTACTCAAGAGAATATATTTTTCATAAACGACGGTACGCAGAGTAGTGCAAGTAATTTGGCTTTTAAGGTCTTTATTAATAAATCAACTTTAAGTGTAAATGAAGTAGCACTTAATCCTAATAATATTTACAATATTAAAATTTACCCAAACCCTTCTAAGGGTATTTTTTCTATTGAAGTATTCATTCCAAACACTGATCAGAACACTTTAGAAGTTTATAATCTCTTAGGTGAAAATGTGAAATCAATACCGATTGAAAAATCTATTGGTTTAAAGGAGATATCCCTAGACTTAACTAATATGGCTTCTGGCGAATACATTTTAGTAGTCAAGAATAAGCAACATACATTAGAGAAAAAAATTATAAAGCTTTAATTAATTACGTCATAGTGTAACAATAGTTACGGTTAGTTTTATTTGAAAATATGACCTTTATACTCTAGTTAAAGTTATTAATTAGTCCAAAGGTCAAAATGACCTAAATCATTTCATAAGCTTAATTATTCAACTAATTTCATATCACTAAATTATAAGAAAATGTCTAAAATTGTCATTCTTGGAGCCGGAATTTCTGGTCACGTTGCAGCAACTCATTTACGCAGAAAATTATCAAAAAAGCACGAGGTTGTTGTCGTATCACCTAATAGTAATTACCAGTGGGTTCCTTCTAATATTTGGGTTGGAATTGGAAGAATGAAATCAGAAAAAATTTATTTTCCATTAGCGCCATTATATAAAAAGAAAGGAATTGGTTATAAACAAGCTAAAGCAATTTCGTTTCATCCTGAAGGCGATAGTACAGAAGCAAAACCTTACGTTTTATCAGAATATGTAGTAGGAGATGAAAAAGGAAAACAAGAAAAAATAACTTATGATTATTTAATCAATTCCACAGGACCAAAACTTAATTTTGAAGCCACTGAAGGTTTAATTCCTGGAAAAAACAAAGCTTATTCTGTTTGTACATATACACATGCAGACCATGCTTGGGAAGGTTTGAAAACGGTTATTGAGCAAATGAAAGCTGGTAAAAAAGCTAAAATTTTAATAGGTACAGGTCACGCAAAATCTACTTGCCAAGGAGCTGCTTTTGAGTATATCTTAAATGTAGAACAAGAATTACGCAAGCATAATGTGCGTGATATGGCTGAAGTTACTTGGATTTCTAACGAATACCAATTAGGAGATTTTGGTATGGATGGTATGTTAATGAGCTATGGAAGTTTAACGATGAAATCTCATGAAATGATTGAGATGATTTTTGAAGACAGAGACATAAAATGGATTTTAGGTGCTGGAGTCAATAAGATTGAAGATGGAGTAGCACATTACGAAAATCTTGAAGGTGAACATAAATCAGAATCTTATGATTTTGCAATGTTAATTCCGTCGTTCTCAGGTCATGGTTTTAAAGCTTATGATAAAAACGATAATGATATTACAGAGAAGTTGTTTAAAGGATTTATGTTAGTTGATGCAGATTATACATCAAAACCTTACGAAGAATGGTCGGTTAGAGATTGGCCAGAAACCTATCAGAATCCAAGTTATAAAAACATTTTTGCACCAGGTATTGCATTTGCACCACCACATTCAATATCTAAGCCAAGAAAAAGTAAAAATGGAACTGATATTACACCTGCACCACCCAGAACAGGTATGCCTTCTGGTATAACCGCGAAATTAGTAGCAGATAATATTATAGATTCCATAAAGAATGGAAAAGAGTCATTAAGCCACAAAGGTTCTATGGGAAATATGGGAGCTGCTTGTATTGCTTCTGCAGGATTTGGATTACTTAATGGAAGTGGAGTTAGCATTACCACTTTTCCCATTGTTCCAGATTATGAAAAGTATCCTAAAACACAAGGTCGTCAACTTGGTAAAACTTTTGGGGAAATTGGTTTGGCAGGTCACTGGCTAAAATTAGCCTTGCACTATGCTTTTATCTATAAAGCTAAAATGAGACCATTTTGGTGGTTGATTCCTGAATAAGGTTTTTAAAAATTAGTGAAGTCACAAAAATAAAACCTTGAAAATTTAAATATTATGACACAAAGAATATCAAAATATCAAAGATTTAAAATGATGAATCCTATCATTCAATTTTTTAAATTCATTTATTTAAGTATAAAAATAATGTTAGTTGTGGCTGGTGGACATGGAGGCACAAGAAAAGTGAGCTAAAATGATGGTTACAAATTAGAACTGAATTAACATAAATTACTCATCTATTTAATAGTTCTACAACTATTGAATAGATGCTGATGTTACCATCTTAATTCCCATTGCAATCATTTCTTTCTTAAGCTTTTCAAATTCTATATTATCCAATGCTTTAGAAGCATCTTCAATTAAAAAGCAATCAAATCCTTCTTTGAAAGCATCCATAATAGAAAAGTAAACACAGATATCTGCTGCTAAACCACATAGATAAAGCTCTGTGGTTCCTTTTTCTTTTAAATAACCAGCTAATCCAGTTGATTTTAAATGGCCATTGTCATAAAAAGCGCTGTAACTATCAATGGTTTTATCTGTTCCTTTTCTAAAAATAGCTTCAAATTTCTTCGTTTTTAAATCCGGATGAAATTCTGCACCTTGAGTACCTTGCACGCAATGGTCTGGCCATAAGGTTTGTTGTTTTTTATGAATTTCAATAACATCAAAATTAGATTTCCCTTCATGATTACTAGCAAAACTTATGTGGTCTTTAGGATGCCAATCTTGTGTGCCAATTACTAAATCAAATTTATCTTGAATCTTATTAATTACTGGCACAATTTGATTACCATTGGGTACAGGAAGAGAACCGTTGGGTATAAAATCGTTCTGTACATCTATGATTAATAGCGTTTTCATAAGTAGAATTTAATTTTAAATTATTTTATTAATCTAGTCTAGAATTTATGTTTTTTAATTAATAAGTCACGTTCTTTCTTAAGTGCTGAACTAAGTCCAATTTTATAAATGTGCGGATTCTGAAAACGTTTATATTCATTAGGAAGTTGTTCTAAACGCAATTGAGAATATTTAGAAATTTCAGTAACCGAGCGCGATGGAAGTATTCTTTTTCCGTCTTTCATTACGGGTTCAAGCAACGGTTCATGTTTAAAAGAATTAAGGTCTAAACTTTTAGTTGTATCAAAAGGATGTTCCATAAGTGCAACTTTATCTTCAGCAGAAAGTGTTATAGCATCAGCACCGTAAAACATGTCATTTTCATCTAGCATACGGTAAACTTGCTTTTTAAAAGGAAGCGAGATTTTAATAATATTTTCAGAAAGTTTAATTCTTGGTGTGTCGTTATATTCTGCTAATTTATAAACACCATCTAGTGCAGCATCTGGTTTTCCTGTAACTAGGTTTGTACCAACCCCAAAAATATCAATAGATGCGCCTTGTTCTTTCAAACTTTTTATAACATATTCATCCAATTGGTTAGACGCTACAATTTTTACATAACTCAAATTAGCATCATCTAATATAGCACGTGTTTTTTTAGATAAATAAGCTAAATCACCACTGTCTAAACGAACACCTAACAGAGAATCGCCTCTTTTTTCCATTTCTTTGGCTACCGTAATGGCATTTGGCAATCCACTTTTAAGGGTGTTATAAGTATCAATTAAGAGGACGCAATTTTCTGGTCGCATTTTAGCGAAATCTCTAAAAGCGTCTAATTCTTCGTCATAACTTTGAATAAAAGAATGGGCCATAGTACCAGAGGAAGGAATGTTATAATCCTCGGCAGCTTTAACATTACTTGTACTATCAAAACCACCAATAGCAGCAGCTCTAGAGGCATAATAGCCACCTGTAGCATGTGCACGACGTAAACCCATATCTAATAAAATACCATCTTTAGCACTGAATTTTATTCGGCTTGCTTTTGTTGCTATTAAGGTTTGAAAATTGAGAATGTTCAATAAAAGTGTCTCAATAATCTGTGCTTCAATAATATTAGCTTCCACCTGTAAGATTGGTCTGTTGGGAAACACAACATCACCTTCTTTACTTGAATAAATATTTCCTTTAAAACGAAAATTCTTTAAATACTCTAAAAAATCACTTTCAAATCCTTTTTCTTTTAAATATGAAATATCTGTTGCTGAGAACTCTAGAGTTTCAAGAATATCCAAAACATCTTCTAATCCTGCAAAAATGGAATAACCACTTTTAAACGGATTGTGTCGAAAATAATAATCAAAGACCGCTCGTCCATTGGGTTTTGTGCCAAAATAAACTTGAGCCATTGTAATTTGATAGAGGTCTGTATAAGCAGCTGTAATATTCATGAGAATTTGGATTATATTCTTCCAAGATATCCAAAAATAAAAAGATACCTTGTTTAGAATTTTAAAAAAATAAAGCCAATAAATTTAAGGATATTTTGCCACTCAAAGAACGAAGACGCAAGAAAGATTGGGTTTGTTAATTAAAAAAATCAGATTTAATTAGAATTCACTTTTACTGAGTAACATTAGTTACTAAGTGTTATTATATGTTGATTTATTTTTGTTAAGTGAAATGGTGTTTTGTTCGATTTTAATAGAAATATAAGAGTTGATATCCATAATTACATGAGTATCGTTATGACACAAAGAATTTCAAAATATCAAAGATTTAAAATGATGAATCCTATCATTCAGTTTTTCAAGTTCATTTATTTAAGTATAAAAATAATGCTTGTAGTTGCTGGAGGACATGGAGGCACAAGAAAAGTTAACTGATGTGGTTGTCAGTTTTTTTGGTTGGTTAGTAAAAAGCATTCATTCTTTTAAATGAATGCTTTTTTGTTTTAAACTAAATCCATGTTATAAAAACCACCACAGTTTTTCTTACGTTTTTTAGAGAATTTTGTAATTAAATAAGCTGTAATAATTAAGTTTCTTAATTCGCATAATTCAGAAGACAATTCTGAGTGGTCATAAAGGCGCTTATTATCCTTATATAACACACGTAATCGTTTTTCGGCACGTAATAATCGTTCGTTAGACCTTACAATGCCAACATAATTACTCATTATGGTTTTAACTTCATTTTTATCGTGCGTAATTAAAATATTTTCCATGTTTTTAATCACACCAACATCATTCCATTGAGGTATGTTTTTTGGCATCGTTACATTATTAAACTTTTTAAGTACATGCAAATAAGCACGATGTGCATACACTAAACCTTCTAATAAAGAGTTTGAAGCTAATCGGTTTCCGCCATGTAATCCTGTTCTAGTAACTTCACCACAAGCGTATAAGTTTTTTATAGAGGTTCTTGCGTTTTTATTCACTTTTACGCCACCACAAATGTAGTGTGATGCTGGTAACACAGGTATAAAATCTTTTCTAATATCGATACCAAGCGACGCACATTTTTCTGTGATATTAGGAAAATGTGATTTAAATTTTTCGTAATCAAGATGGGTGCAATCTAAAAAAACATGTGGCGAACCACTTTTCTTTAATTCATTATCAATGGCTCTGGCTACAATATCTCTCGAAGCTAATTCTTCGCGATTATCATAGTTGTGCATAAATGCTTTACCATCAATAGTTCTTAATTTTGCACCAAAACCTCTAACGGCTTCAGAAATTAAAAAAGCAGGATATTCACCAGGATTATACAAAGCGGTTGGGTGAAATTGTATAAATTCTACGTCTGTGATTTCTGCTTTGGCTCTATAAGCCATAGCTAAACCATCACCTGTTGCCACTTTGGGATTGGTAGTCGTTTGGTAAACTTGTCCGCTACCACCAGAAGCTAACATTGTAAATTTGCTCAAAAGAGTTTTTACAACCGATTTCTTTTCGTCTAAAACGTAAGCCCCAAAACAAGATATTTTAGAGTTTCGCTTTGTTTTAGATTTTTTTGCTTGGTGTTCAGTAATAAAATCTATAGCATAATGATGCTCTAAAAATTCAATATTTGATTGTGCATTAACTTGTGCAATTAATGCCCTTTCAATTTCTGCACCAGTAACATCAGTGTGATGTAGAATACGGTTTTGAGAATGACCACCTTCGCGACCTAAATCGTATTCACCTTCATCATTTTTGTCAAATTTTGTTCCCCAATCAATTAACTCTTGTAAGCGTTCTGGTGCGTGTTTCACCACCATTCTTACCACTTTTTCATCGCATAAACCATCACCTGCAATTATAGTATCTTGTATATGTTGTTCAAAACTATCTACAGTTTTGTCATAAACAGTTGCTATACCACCTTGAGCATATTTAGTATTAGATTCTGTTTTTTCGTCTTTAGTAACAATAATGATTTTTGAATCTTTATATTGAATAGCTATTTTTAAAGCAAAAGTTAAGCCCGAAACACCCGAGCCAATAACTAAGAAATCAGATTCTATTATTTTTTTGTCATTTACCATCTAGAAATATTTATTTTGACAGTTCTAGCATTCTTTCAATAGGAACAATTGCTTTCTTTGCTAATTCAGCATCAACTTCAATATTTGGCAATTCGTGCTTAATACACAAGTACAGCTTTTTTAAAGTATTCAATTTCATGTAAGCACATTCACTACAAGCACAAGTATTGTCTTCTTTAGCAGGAGCAGGAATGATGTCTTTATCTGGATTTTCTCTCATCATTTGATATAGAATTCCGGCTTCCGTAGCGACTATAAATTTCGTTCTACTACTGTTTTTAACATAATCTAATAAGCCTGCTGTAGAACCAATATAACTAGCTACTTGAAGTAAATGGTCTTCAGATTCTGGATGTGCAATAATTTCTGCATCAAGATTTTCTTTATGAAGTTTTATTAATTTTTCCATAGAAAAAGCTTCATGTACAAGACAAGAACCTTCCCATAAAACCATATCTCGACCTGTTTCTTTATTTAAATAAGCCCCTAAATTTTTATCGGGTGCAAAAATAATGGGTTGTTCTTTCGGAATGGAGTTAACTATCTTTTTAGCATTAGAAGACGTGCAAACATAATCACTTAGAGCTTTTATCTCTGCAGAACAATTAATATAAGTGATTACAACATGATTTGGATGTTGTTTTTTGAATTCTGAAAAATTATCTGGAGGGCAAGAATCCGCTAAGGAACAGCCTGCTAATAAATCGGGTAGCAATACTTTTTTAGTAGGATTTAAAATTTTGGCCGTTTCTGCCATAAAATGAACACCAGCAAAAATTATCATATCGGCATCCGTTTTCGCTGCTTTTTGCGCTAATGCTAGACTGTCCCCAACAAAGTCAGCAATTTCTTGTATCTCATCAATTTGATAATAATGAGCAAGAAGAATGGCATTTTTTTCTTTTTTTAGCTTTTGTATTTCGGTAATGTAATCTATTCCTGATGTTTCAATATCTAAATAACCTTTGGTTTCGATATTTTGCTTAGCAAGTTCTATTAATTTCATTTCAGAGTACTTCGATTAATACTTTTTTGAATTAGTAATTCCTCATTTTGGTAAAAATAATTAGATAGTTTCTATGAAAACATGATAAATAGCATGTTAAGAAATGAAATTATTTTTACAAATAGAAGTCAATAATTATGTATAGATACGGTGGGATGCATTCTTTGTGTTTTACTTGGTCTGACCAAGGTCATTGTAGCATTTCTTTCTAATAGATACTTTTAATTACACATTAAAAAAGTATAGATACAATGAAAAAGTCTGTCAAAGCCATGCGGAAATCTACTTGGAGTTTTATACTAAATGCAACCATGACTTTATGTATGTCTGCTATTATTGGTATTGGTTTTTTAATTAAGTACACACTTTTATCTGGTCAAGACCGGAAGGAGGTTTATGGACAAAACGTAGAATTGTATTTTCTTAATATGGATAGGCATCAATGGGGAACAATTCATCTATACTTAAGTTTTGTGCTCATTGGCTTATTAATAATGCATGTTTTTCTGCATTGGAAAGTCGTCACAGCCGTTTACAAAAAGATTATTAAAGTGCAATTCACTAAGAGAATAGTAGCTTTAAGTTTCGCCATAATATACGCTTTTTTAGTTCTTATTCCATTTTTTATTATTCCAAAAGTAGAGCCTATTAAAAAAGGAAAAGGACGCCAAGTAACATTGGTTACAGACTTCAATAATTCATTAAACTATTTTTGCCTTGTAAATTAATGATTGATGAAAAAACATATTTATATACCACTATTATTTTTAGCTTTTACATTGTCTGTGAAGGCTCAGGATGTAGTGTCTATTACAAAAACTGAAGTCTTAACTAAAGTTTCAGAAAACAATACAAGTATTAAGATTTCTGAGGAAGATTTTAATCAGGCGAAAGCAGATTTTAGACAAACAAACGCTGTGTTTTTACCAAACATAACGGCTAGTCATACAGCAATAGCAACGACAAATCCGTTAATGGCATTTGGTTCTAAATTGAATCAAGAAATTTTAACAGCAAATGATTTCAGTCCTGCGTTATTAAACGACCCGTCTCAGATTGAAAACTATGCGACAAAATTCGAAATTCAGCAACCATTAATCAATGTAGATGGTAAGTTTCAACGAAAAGCGGCTAAATCTAAAATGGAAGCTATGTCTTTAAAGACGGAACGTACACAAGAATATTTAGCGTTTGAGGTTGAAAAAGCCTACATGCAATTACAATTAGCTTATAAAGCAGTAGATGTTTTAGAAACCGCTTTAGAAGCCGCAAATGCCAATAAACAATTAGCAGATAATAGTTTTAAACAAGGCTACTTGCAACGCGCAGATGTTTTGAATGTTGAAGTACGAGTGACTGAGGTAAAGAATCAATTACAATCCGCAAAAAGTAATGTGCAAAATGCTTCAAATTATTTGTCATTTTTAATGAATGATGACACCTATGTGATTTACACACCAACAGATGAATTAGAGGTAACAACGACAACAATAGAGGATAAGTCAATTTCTGAAAACCGTTCAGATATTAAAGCGATGGAATTGGCCTCTAATGCTTATGAAGCAATGAACAAGGCTGATAAAATGGCATTCTTACCAAGATTAAATGCATTTGGAAGTTACGAATTGTACGACGACCAAATTTTTCAAGCAGATGCTAGTGGTTATTTATTTGGCGCACAATTAAGTTGGGATATTTTTCAAGGGTCTAAACGTTTTGGGAAAGCACAAAAAAGTAAATCTGAATTCGAAAAATCGAAACTAGAATATAAACAATATGTGTCTCAAAGTAATTTAGAATTAAACAAAGCGAAACGTGCGTTTATTGATGCTGAAAACAAACTGCAATTAAACACTTTAGCTTTAGAACAATCTGAAGAATCTTTAAGAATTAGAACTAATAGATTTAAAGAAGGTTTAGAAAAAACGTCTGATTTATTAATAGCTGAAACACAATATGCTCAAAAACAGTTAGAATATTACCAAACTATTTTCGAATACAATTACGCACAAGCTTACTTACAATTTTTAACTAAAGAATAATTTTTCTTGCAAGGTTTCTAAAACCTTGTAGGTATCAACATAAAAACAATCAAAATGAAAAAAACATATACAATCCTAACATTTTCTTTAGCCTTGTTATTTGCGAGTTGCGGAAGTGAAGATAAAAAACCAGTTGAAGATAATTCGCCAGCAATTACAGTGAAAACGAGTCAGGTGGAAGCTAATACAAATAGTCCTTTTTTGGCTGTAAGTGGAAAAATTCAGGCTGTGAATAGTGCTGATTTAAGCACAAGAATGATGGGTTACGTTAATAAAGTTCATGTTAATGTTGGAGATAAAGTACGTAAAGGACAATTATTAGTGTCTATTAATAATGCTGATTTACAAGCTAAACGCGCGCAAGTAAACGCAGGAATTACAGAAGCAACAGCTGCTTTTAATAACGCACAAAAAGATTACAACCGTTTTAAAAATTTGTTTGCAGAGAATAGTGCATCACAGAAAGAGATGGATGATATGACGGCTAATTTTGAAATGGCAAAAGCACGTTTAGAGTCTGCTAACCAAATGAAAAACGAAATTAATGCACAATTTACATACAGTAATATTACAGCACCATTTAGTGGAACAATTACAAGCAAAAATGTGGAAGCTGGTAATATGGCAAATCCAGGAGCACCATTAATAAGTATCGAAACACCAGGACATTTTGAAGTGATGGCAATGGTACCAGAATCTGAAATTTCAGAAATTAAAAAAGGGACTACAGTTGATGTTTTGGTAAAATCTATTAACCAAACCATTAAAGGAAAGGTGACTGAAGTTAGTACATCTGCAAAAAATACTGGAGGTCAATATTTAGTGAAAATAAATTTGGATAAAACAGATGCGAAAATCTTATCTGGCATGTTTACAACAGTTCAATTTCCTGTAGAACGTAAAGCTAAATCAGAAATGGTTTTAGTACCAACAGAAGCTATTATAACTAACGGTCAATTATCTGGTGTGTATACGGTAAGCCAAAGTAATACAGCCATGTTACGTTGGTTACGTTTAGGAAGAACTTTTGGAGACCAAGTAGAAGTTTTATCTGGTTTAAATGCAGACGAAGCTTATATCGTTTCAGCTGAAGGAAAACTTTATAATGGTGCTAAAATCAGTGTGCAGTAGACAGTAAACAGTATTCAGTTAGCAGTTGCAGTACGCACACCATATGTTGCAAGGCTAGTGACAAACTTGATAGGTAAAAAAATAATAATAACTAAAAAATAACCCGTAATAGTTTTTCCCCTTTGGGGAAATTAAAAGGGGCTTCTATATTATGAAAGAAGGAATCGCAGGTAAAATCGCCAAAGTCTTTATGCAATCTAAGTTAACCGTGTTGTTAATGATTGTATTTATGGTGGTTGGTGTATATAGTTCGTTTTTAATTCCACGTGAGGAAGAGCCGCAAATTGACGTGCCAATGGCAGATATTTTTGTGGGTTATCCTGGAGCAAGTCCTACGGAAGTAGAATCGCGAGTGATAAAGCCTTTAGAGCAATTAATTTCTAATATCAAAGGTGTGGAATACGTGTATTCTACGTCTATGAAAGAACAAGGCATGGTGATTGTTCAGTTTTATGTTGGCGAAGATATTGAGCGTTCGTTTGTGAAAATGTACAACGAAATCAATAAACACATGGACCAAATGCCAGCTGGTGTTACGTTTCCATTAGTGAAAACTAGAGCGATTGACGATGTACCAATGTTAGGTTTAACGTTGTGGAGTGAGAATTATGACGATTATCAATTAAACCAAATGGCTCAAGAGTTAGAAGCCGAAATTAAAAAGGTTAATGATGTTGCGATTACACATAAAATAGGAGGAAGAGACCGTCAGTTACGTGTGGTTTTAGATAAGGATAAATTGGCAGCAAGTGGATTAGATTTCTTGTCGGTTTCTGAAATGATTAAGGCCAATAACAGTCAATTAAGTGCTGGAAGTTTTGATAAAGGAGATACTGAATTTTTGGTAAATACGGGTAAATTCTTAGCATCTGTAACCGATGTTGAAAATTTAGTAGTTGGTGTACAACAAAATCAACCGATTTATTTGAAGCAAGTTGCTAAGATTATTGATGGACCAGAAGTACCTCAAAATTACGTGAGTTTAGGTTTTGGAAAAGGAGGCGAAAAATCAGCTGAATATAAATCTGAATATCCTGCGGTTACTATTTCTGTTGCTAAACGAAAAGGCGCAGATGCTATGAAAATCGCAGAAGTCATTATTGATAAAGTAGACCATTTACGTAGTACCTTAATTCCTGATGATGTTCACGTTGAAATCACAAGAAACTATGGCGAAACAGCGTCTCATAAAGTATCTGAATTATTATTACACCTAATCGGTTCAATCTTCGCTGTGACGATTGTTGTGATGTTAGCTATGGGTTGGCGAGGTGGATTAGTTGTGTTTTTATCAGTACCAATTACGTTTGCTCTAACGTTGTTGAGTTACTATATGATGGATTACACACTAAATCGAATCACGCTTTTCGCATTGGTATTTGTAACAGGAATCGTCGTCGATGACTCGATTATTATTGCCGAAAATATGCATAGGCATTTCAAAATGAAACGCTTGCCATTTAAACAAGCGGCTTTATATGCCATCAATGAAGTTGGTAACCCAACCATTTTGGCAACCTTTACAGTAATCGCTTCGGTATTACCGATGGCTTTTGTTTCTGGTTTAATGGGACCATATATGGCACCAATGCCAATTGGCGCATCTATTGCCATGATATTATCTTTATTTGTAGCCTTAACAATCACACCATATTTAGGGTATATTTTCTTAAGAGAAAAAGATAAAAAAGGAGCAGAAGAGAAACCTGAAAAAGCTGTAGAGGATACTCTTATTTATAGAATTTACAACAAGTTTGAAAGACCACTTTTAGAAAGTAAAGGCAAACGTTGGTTGTTTTTATTAGGAACGTTCGCCGTGTTAATGGGAACCATGGTATTGTTTTTTACCAACTCGGTAGCAGTAAAAATGTTGCCTTTTGATAATAAGAATGAATTCCAAGTGGTTATTGATATGCCTGAAGGCACAACTTTAGAAAGAACAGGAGTTGTAGCTCAAGAGATTTCTCAATATTTATCTAACAGACCAGAAGTCGTTAATTATCAAAACTATGTTGGGACATCTGCACCAATTACATTTAATGGTTTAGTGCGTCATTACGATTTACGTGGTGGAAGTAACATGGCAGATATTCAAGTGAATTTATTGGATAAGGAAGAGCGTTCTACTCAAAGTCATGATATCGCCAAACTTATGCGTCCGGATATTCAGAAAATTGCAGCAAAATATAATGCAAATGTGAAGTTAGTGGAAGTGCCGCCAGGACCACCAGTAATGTCAACCATTGTTGCCGAAGTTTATGGACCTGATTATGAAGAGCAAATAAAGGTTGCAAACCACGTTCAAGACATATTAAAAAACACAGATGATGTGGTTGATATTGATTGGATGGTAGAAGGTGACCAAACCGAATATCAGTTTGATATCAATAAAGAGAAAGCCATGTTGTATGGTGTTGCACCACAGCAAATTGCTTACACTATGAATATGGCTTTATCTAATAGAGCGATTACTAATTTGTACGATGAAGATGCTGTTAACCAAATTGGTTTAGTATTAGCTTTAGATGAAAAAGAAAAATCTACGATTACTGATATTTCACAATTAAAAGTAAAATCTAAAATGGGGAATATGGTGCCAATTTCAGATTTGGTTGATATTTCTCAAAATATGGCAGCAAAAAGCATTTACCATAAAAATCAAAAACGTGTGGTTTATGTGATGGCTGATATGGCTGGAGAATTAGAGAGTCCTGCATATGCCATTTTAGGAATGGAAGAAAAATTGAAAGAGATTCCATTACCACAAGGCTTTGAGATTAATGAAATGTACTTAGGTCAACCAGAATTTGAAGATAATTATACTGTGAAATGGGATGGTGAATGGCAAATTACTTTAGAAGTATTTAGAGATTTAGGAATAGCTTTTTTAGGAGCTATTATCTTAATCTATATTTTAATTGTAGGATGGTTTCAAAATTTTAAAGCACCAATTGTGATGATGGTTGCAATTCCATTATCCTTAATTGGAATTATTCTGGGACACTGGCTCATGGGAGCATTCTTTACTGCAACTTCTTTTATTGGTATGATTGCTTTAGCGGGAATCATGGTGAGAAACTCAGTATTACTGATTGATTTCATCAACTTAAGAACAGCAGAAGGCATACCATTAAAACAAGCTTGTATTGAAGCTGGAGCCGTTAGAACAACACCAATTTTATTAACAGCAGGAACCGTTGTTATTGGAGCGTTTGTGATTTTGTTTGACCCAATTTTCCAAGGTTTAGCAATTTCATTAATGGGAGGAACGATAGTTTCAACAGTGTTAACATTATTGGTAGTGCCATTAGTGTATTACATGATAGAGAAGAAGAATTATAAGTAAGTCGAGTTTTTCCTACAAGGTTTCCAAAACCTTGTAGGTATGAAAGATTGAGAACTAAACCTACAAGGTTGGTAAAACCTTGCAGGTTGTATAAAAATAGAATCAAATGAAATTAGTCATAGTTACAGCAGTAGAACAGTATCAAAAAGAGGTTTTGAAACTATTCAAAAAAGCAGATATAGAAAACTTTAGTAGTTCTGAAATTGATGGTCATAAAAATGGTTCATCTTTATTAATGGCTTCCAATTGGTTTCCTGCAGAAAAAGGAGGAAACGAATCTAGTATGTTCTTTTCATTCACTGATGAAGAGCGTATTGATGCTTTGTTCGAAGTTATAAAAGAATTTAATGAAAATTTAGAAACTAACAATCCTATAAAAGCGATAGTAGTTCCTATTGAAAGATTTATATAAACTAAAAAATTAATTAAAATGTTAAATACATATTTTAGAGTTATTGTTGGTGTCATGGTATTATTAAGCGTTGTACTTTCTGTTTACGTAAGTCCAAAATGGATGTGGTTTACCGTATTTATTGGTGTCAACTTAATTCAATCTGCTTTTACTAAGTGGTGCTTATTAGAAACTATTTTAATGAAATTGGGTATTAAGAAAGAGGGTGGAAGTTGTTCTGTTTAAAGTACAGAAACTTAAAAGTATTGGTTTTAATGAATTTGATTCTTCAGAAATTTTAAGGACAGGAAGTTTATTCTTTTTGTTGTTATAATGCAGGATCTAAAAATATAGTTTCCAATGCGGATTGAGAGCTAATAAAAAAACGACTTAGTTTATTCTAAGTCGTTTTTTTATGAATGATTATCCTGTAGTTTCAAAATGAATATGAATTGGAAACAGGATTGAAATAATAGGTTGAAAAATTCACTTAAATTTATAATATATTTTTTAATTAAATTTTAGGTACTATTCGTGGGTCACTATTAATTTTTTAGAGAAAGATTTATTATTAAGTAGAATTTTGGCTACATAAATTCCTTCACTTAAATTTTTTGATGGATAACTATAACTACTTTCTATCGTTGAAATAGAATGACTTAAGACCATTCGTCCATTGATGTCGTATACTTGAAACGATTTTAAATCTCTCAGATTAGGGTTTAAAATAGTAAATCGAGATTCTTGATTATTTACAAAAATATCAAATTGATCTTTAATATTAGATTGCGCACTCAATGTGTTGTCGTTTGCAAATACAATTCGAAATCTAGATTCAAAAGTTCCAGCATCAATATTTAAGTTATAATCTTGTTGTATTAAATCTACATAAATATTAGTTTCTAAATCGTGTAAATAAATTGGTTGCGAATCCTCAAAATTTTGAACATCAAAAATACTGAATTTCAATTGCTGCTGGTTTTCTGCCTTAACAACAACAGGTAGCGATAAATCTAAAGCATAAGCGTTTGCCTGAATAGTATAAGGTACAGCATCCAATATCCAAAAAGCATCGGTTGATGTGTCACTAGACGATTTTGCCTCCATCCCATAATCAAATCCAGGGGTTGCTGTATTATGAAAATTATGAAGTAATTGTCTTGTATGCTGATCATTAAACGTAACGTTTAAACGAAATCTTTTATAGTCTTGCGGAACATTATTAAGTCCATATTCATTATACAAAGATTCATTTGTATCTGTATCAGAAGTTATAGTTTGAGCGTTTGAACTTCGAAAAAACAGACTATTTCCATCAGATATTTTTTCATAAACACGATGTGCATTTTTCATATACACATTTGATCCAGAAGGTATGCCACTTGCACCTTCTACCATAAAACCTTGACCAATTGGGATATATCGCTTTGATATTTTTGTACCAGTATTTCCTCCTGGTGACGGAGCTAGGGGAACCGGATTACCTGCACCGTCGTAAGCTGAAAACATTGCGTTTACAAAACTTTCTACGCCTGTGTTAGAAATTGTATATGAAGCATAACCACCTATATACTCATCAAGCACATGTGATCCTTCATCAGATTGTTCCCAAAAATAAAGAGCACCAGTAGTTGTTGGATGAGGACTCGGACCATTGTTCAAATTTGTATTTTGTGGATCATGAATAAAAAGTAAGGCATCTATAGCGGATGGATAAGGATTACCAATGAGCGTAAATTGCTCCGCTGTAACTAAGTTATTTATTAAACCATTATTAGCTTTACCTCTAAAATCGTAAAGTTGGTTATTGGTACCAGATACTCCCTTCATAGTAAATCCAAGTCCAGGTAAAATAGGAGCAGACTCTCCAACAAAGTTCCAATCTGCATAGTCATTAGATGTGCTAAATGTGTATAACCAACGATCAGAAATAGTCAATGCTGGTGATGAAAACCCATCGTAACTAGACGTAAAAGCAACATCCACACTTGATGTTAAGCCTAAAGGATCTTGTAACGTTGCAATGTTGGTTGCTTCATCTATTAAATTGACACGTGCGGACTCGTTACCTGCAGTAACGGAATTGTTACCTACTGGAGAACACCAATAATTATAAATGTAATTACTGGCATTGCCTGTCTGATAGACACTCAGTTCACCAATACCTGTATTAGAAGATAGGTCGTTTCCTTGAATGAGTTGTCCTTCTTTCCTTAAATAAAATTTTGAATCAGTTTCACCTAAAGTTATAGCATCGTTCACAAAAATAATTTCATCGTTTACAATAATAAAATTGTCATTTCTTACGCTTAACTGTGCGTAGGCTGAGAAAGCTGTTCCAAGTAACATAATAAAAGCTGTAATAGTCCTTACATGAGTATTGAAAAATTGATGTTTTATCTTCACAATATTTATAAAGTGTACCATAGATATTTATTTAAAAATAAAATAGTGTCTATTACTTATTTTAATTTACCGTAGCTGTAACATTAGATTCATTGTAAGACCAATTATCGCTACCTATATTTCTTCCCCAGAGTGATATCGTATAGGTGCCATCACAAGCACTAGTTGCTCCACTAGTACCTCCGTAGCCTTTAGAATCATCATGATTGACTTCTGAGAAATTTCCACCTGATAGATTTACATCGCTACATCCTCCACTACCTGTTAATCGCACTTCAAAATTTAACGTATCCGTAGTGCTTGCTCCTGTTAATTCTACAATGGTAGACCAGTTTACTAGAATAACATCTCCGTTTCTCACATCTAATGAAGATGAAACATTAGAAATTCTTCTCCAATCATCTGAACTATTATAATTAGCACTTGTTCCTCTAGCAAAAGTGGCACTTCTTGATGATCTTATTGTTAATACTCCATCACTATCAGCGTAGACTATTCTGTTTCCTGAGCTACTTAAGTCGCGTACACGCACACTACCATTGTTGACATCTAATTGTTCTGATGGTGTTGTTGTGCCAATTCCTAATCCTGTTGTAGTTAAGGTCATTCCAGTGCCAGTGGTTACAGCAGTACCTGCTGTTACGCCTTCTGCTATTTCAAAACGCATGGCAGCATTTACATTACTATCAACATTTACGCTAATTCGTGCTGCATTACCATTTACGTCTGGAATACGTGCCGTATTATTAAATGTAACATTTGCATTTCCACCGCTATCATTAACAGTAAGCGCAACTGATCCTGTGTTTAATCCAGTTTCTATTCTGTTGGTTGCAATTTGTGTATGCGTAGATGTTGCTCGTCCTACTTGAATAATACCGTTAAGTACGTTTAATCTTTCTTCAGGATCTGACATGCCAATACCAACTCTATTTGTGTCAGCATCTATGGTAAATGTAGATCCATCAACTTGAAAGGCATCGTTAGCACTACCATTAAAATCGATGGTGTTTGTGTTTAAATTTACAATACGATTTGCAGTAATTGTGCCGTTAGTAGAGTAGATGTTATCATCGTTTCCACCACCAGCAGCTACAATTTGAGCAGCCGTTCTTCTGCGAATATTACCATTAGAATCTCTAGTTAATATGTTATCAGTATCTGCTCCATTATTAATGGTTCTTATCCTAACATCTCCAGCGATATCTAATTTCGCTGTTGGGTCGCTTGTGCCAATACCAATATTACCACCATCTTCAATAAAAAAATCATCAGTATTATTTGTACCTAGACGTACTTGTCCAGCACCTCGGTTACGTAAATACATGATACCATTACCTTCATTGTCAATAATTAAATCACCATCAGTACCATTATTTCTAATTATTTCTGCGTCATTAGAAGCATCAGCATCAGTATAAAATTGAATTCTTGAGTTTCTGTTTCCTGTACCCATTTGGTTCAGCCTTAAATCACCATCACTAGCTATATTAGTACCTAATTGACTAGTGCCATTAACATGTAACCTTTGTGCAGGTGCTGTAGTTCCAATACCAACATTACCATTGTTACTGATTCTTACTCTTTCATTATTATTAGAGTAAATGGCAAGCATTCCGTCTCCTTGTTGCTGCAACCCTGTATCATTATCACCAATAGCTAAATCTATATTTGGATTGGTTACACCTATACCAACATTATCAGAACTACCATCTACCACTAAAGTGTTAGCATCAAAGTTAAGATCAAAGTTTCCTTGTGTGATATAACGATTTGCAGTAATTGTGCCATTAGTAGAATAAATGTTGTCATCGTTTCCACCACCAGCAGCCACAATTTGAGCAGCCGTTCTACGACGAATATTACCACTAGCATCTCTAGTTAAAATATTATCTGTATCGGCTCCGTCATTTACTGTTCTTATTCTAGCGTCTCCGTTGACATCTAATTTGGCTGTTGGGCTGTTAATACCAATACCAACTTCATTCGCGCTACCATCTATTACTAAAGTGTTTGAATCAAAGTTAAGATCAAAGTTATTCTGTGTGATATAACGATTTGCAGTAATTGCACCGTTAGTAGAGTAGATGTTGTCATCGTTTCCACCACCAGCTGCTACAATTTGAGCAGCCGTTCTACGACGAATGTTACCACTAGAATCTCTAGTTAAAATATTATCGGTATCTGCACCGTCATTTACTGTTCTTATTCGAGCGTCTCCGTTGACATCTAATTTTGAAGTTGGAGCACTTATCCCAATACCAATATTACCACCATCTTGTATATAAAAATCATCAGTATTATTTGTACCTAAACGTATTTGTCCATTACCACGATTACGAATGTACATGATTCCATTACCTTCGTTATCAATTTCTAAATTACCATCCGTACCACTTCTTCTAATAATTTCGGCATCGTTAGAAGCATCTGTATCTGTATAAAATTGAATTCTTGAGTTTCTGTTTCCTGTACCCATTTGGTTCAGCCTTAAATCACCATCACTAGCTATATTAGTACCTAATTGACTAGTGCCATTAACATGTAACCTTTGTGCAGGTGCTGTAGTTCCAATACCAACATTACCATTGTTACTGATTCTTACTCTTTCATTATTATTAGAGTAAATGGCAAGCATTCCGTCTCCTTGTTGCTGCAAACCTGTATCATTATCACCAATAGCTAAATCTATATTAGGATTGGTTACACCTATACCAATATTATTAGAACTACCATCTACCACTAAAGTGTTAGCATCAAAGTTAAGATCAAAGTTCCCTTGTGTGACATAACGATTTGCCGTAATTGTGCCATTAGTAGAATATATGTTGTCATCGTTTCCACCACCTGCAGCTACAATTTGTGCAGCCGTTCTACGACGAATATTACCACTAGCATCTCTAGTTAAAATATTATCGGTATCGGCTCCGTCATTTACTGTTCTTATTCTAGCGTCTCCATTGACATCTAATTTAGCTGTTGGGCTGTTAATACCAATACCAACTTCATTCGCGCTACCATCTATTACTAAGGTGTTTGAATCAAAATTAACATCAAAGTTATTCTGTGTGATATAACGATTACCAGTAATTGCACCATTAGTAGAGTAGATGTTGTCATCGTTTCCACCACCAGCAGCCACAATTTGTGCAGCCGTTCTACGGCGAATATTACCACTAGCATCTCTAGTTAATATATTATCTGTGTCTGCTCCATTATTTACTGTTCTTATTCGAGCGTCTCCGTTGACATCTAATTTTGAAGTTGGAGCACTTATACCTATACCAATATTACCACCATCTTGTATATAAAAATCATCAGTATTATTTGTACCTAAACGTATTTGTCCATTACCTCGATTACGAACGTACATGATTCCATTACCTTCGTTATCAATTTCTAAATTACCATCCGTACCACTTCTTCTAATAATTTCGGCATCGTTAGAAGCATCTGTATCAGTATAAAATTGAATTCTTGAGTTTCTGTTTCCTGTACCCATTTGATGCAATCTAAAATCACCATCACTAGCTATATTAGTACCTAATTGACTAGTGCCATTAACATGTAACCTTTGTGCAGGTGCCGTAGTTCCAATACCAACATTACCATTATTACTGATTCTTACTCTTTCATTATTATTAGAGTAAATGGCAAGCATTCCGTCTCCTTGTTGCTGCAAACCTGTATCATTATCACCAATAGCTAAATCTATATTAGGATTGGTTACACCTATACCAATATTATTAGAACTACCATCTACCACTAAAGTGTTAGCATCAAAGTTAAGATCAAAGTTCCCTTGTGTGACATAACGATTTGCCGTAATTGTGCCATTAGTAGAATATATGTTGTCATCGTTTCCACCACCTGCAGCCACAATTTGTGCAGCCGTTCTACGACGAATATTACCACTAGCATCTCTAGTTAAAATATTATCTGTATCGGCTCCGTCATTTACTGTTCTTATTCTAGCGTCTCCGTTGACATCTAATTTAGCTGTTGGGCTATTTACACCAATACCAACTTCATTAGCACTACCATCTATTACTAAAGTGCTTGAATCAAAATTAAGATCAAAGTTCCCTTGTGTGATATAACGATTTGCCGTAATTGTGCCATTAGTAGAATATATGTTGTCATCGCTTCCACCACCAGCTGCAACAATTTGAGCAGCCGTTCTACGACGAATGTTTCCGCTTGCATCTCTAGTTAAAATATTATCAGTGTCAGCTCCATTGTTTACTGTTCTTATTCTAGCATTACCATTGACATCTAGTTTTGCACTTGGACTGTTGGTTCCTATACCGACTTCATTTGCACTACCATCAATCACTAATGTACTTGAGTCAAAATTAAGATCAAAGTTACCTTGTGTAATAAAACGATTAGCTGCAATTGTGCCATTGGTTGAATAAATGTTATCATCGTTTCCTCCACCAGCAGCCACAATTTGAGCAGCCGTTCTACGACGAATGTTTCCGCTTGCATCTCTAGTTAAAATATTATCAGTGTCAGCTCCATTGTTTACTGTTCTTATTCTAGCATTACCATTGACATCTAGTTTTGCACTTGGACTGTTGGTTCCTATACCGACTTCATTTGCACTACCATCAATCACTAATGTACTTGAGTCAAAATTAAGATCAAAGTTACCTTGTGTAATAAAACGATTAGCTGCAATTGTGCCATTGGTTGAATAAATGTTATCATCGTTTCCTCCACCAGCAGCCACAATTTGAGCAGCCGTTCTACGACGAATGTTTCCGCTTGCATCTCTAGTTAAAATATTATCAGTGTCAGCTCCATTGTTTACTGTTCTTATTCTAGCATTACCATTGACATCTAGTTTTGCACTTGGACTGTTGGTTCCTATACCGACTTCATTTGCACTACCATCAATCACTAATGTACTTGAGTCAAAATTAAGATCAAAGTTACCTTGTGTAATAAAACGATTAGCTGCAATTGTGCCATTGGTTGAATAAATGTTATCATCACTTCCACCTCCTGCTGCAACAATTTGAGCAGCCGTTCTACGACGAATGTTTCCGCTTGCATCTCTAGTTAAAATATTATCAGTGTCAGCTCCATTGTTTACTGTTCTTATTCTAACGTCTCCGTTGACATCTAATTTAGCCGTTGGGCTGTTTGTACCAATACCAACTTCATTAGCGCTGCCATCAACAACTAACGTGTTAGCATCTATATTCAAATCGAAGTTACCTGTTGTTAATGTTCTATTAGCATCCAATGTTAAATTTGTGTTAGCGATATTGGTGTCAGTTACTGAAACTATATCTGCTAATGGAACAGTCGCAGTATTACCATTTTCCAAAGAAATACTCAGATTAGAGCCAATGACACTAAAATTGGTGATTATTTGCTTATCCACATTAGAGCCTGCTGCCACACGAACCCATTCGCTATTGTCCCAATAGTAGTAGCCAGGTTGAACATCATTTATAGATTGCGTATTATACACTAATAGGCTTTCTACATTACCATTTGCAATGGTTGTAATGTCATTAGTACTTGTTAGTTCTACTCTTGGAATAAGTATTCCTTGTGAATTAGATTCTATATCTAATATAGATGATGAGTTAGGAGTAGTAGTACCAATTCCTACTTGGGCATTTGCATAAAAACAAAAACCAAAGATAAACATGGCAATTTTAAAAGTTGAAGTTACTTGAAGTCTCATTTTATAAAATCATTATTTCTTAGAGCACAAATAAACAAAAATAAAACCGATAAAAAGCATTTATCATCGATTAAATGCTATAATCATCGACAAAATAGGGTTATTAATCGATAAAGTGTAGTTTTGTTTGGGTTGTCTAATTGTGTAATTGATTGATTGTTAATTTGTTGAAAATTTAGAATCAATCAATTTTTTCTTACATAGAAAAATGAAAATATTGATGAATAAATTATGTTAATAAAAGAATTTAATAAAAGTTTAGAAGCTAATAATCCTATAAATAGGATTGTGGTTCTGATAAAAAGATCTATTTAGATATAAAACTTTGGAGGTTGAAAAAAAACCAAAAAAATGTTAAATGCATATTTTAGTCTAATAGTTAGTGTTAAACTTTTTGTAAACGTAAGCCTAAATTGGATGTAGTTCACTGTTTTATTTGGAGTGAATTTAATCCAATCCGTATTTACCAAATGGTACTTATTAGAAACTATTTTAGTGAAGCTAGGTGTTAAGAAAGAGGGGAGAAGTTGTTCCTCTTGTTAATTTTATGTTATAGAATGTAACAAATTAAATCTGTTTGCGTCCTATCAGTGTAAAATCATCAATTATGGAATCAAATTATCATACGCTTAAACGCACAGACAATCAATTATTAGTAATTACACACTTATCTCAATTACTAACGTATGCCACTGTTTTTGGTGGAATAATAGCACCATTAATTCTTTGGGCAACACAAAAGGAACAAGTTGAAGGTATGGATGCTCATGGAAAATCGATTATAAATTTTCAAATTAGTATGTTCATCTATTCTATAATAAGTATTCCGTTTATGCTTGTTGGAATTGGATTTATAACATTAGGAATAATTGCAATACTGGCATTTGTAATGCCAATTGTAAACGCTATAAAAGCTAGTAATGGAGAATTACCTAGCTATCCATTGTCTATTAATTTTGTTAGTTAGTTATTAAAAGATATGGAAATTAAAAGGCTCACCAATTGGTGAGCCTTTTTGTATTGAATTAAGTTGCAAGAAATAAGCTCTTAATTATTAAGCATTACTGGCATTACAAGCATAGTTACATGCTCACCTTCATCTAAACCGTCAATTGGTGTTAAGATACCTGCTCTATTTGGTAAACTCATTTCTAACTGTACGTTATCTGAATTTAAGTTATTTATCATTTCTGTTAAAAAACGTGAGTTAAAACCAATTTGCATATCATCACCTTGGTAATCACATGTTAAACGTTCTTCAGCTTTATTAGAGTAATCAATATCTTCAGCAGATATGTTTAATTCTGCTCCGGCAATTTTTAAACGAATCTGATGTGTTGTTTTGTTAGAGAAAATACTAACACGACGCACAGAGTTTAAAAATTGTGTTCTGTCAATTACTAATTTATTTGGATTCTCTTTAGGAATTACCGCTTCATAATTAGGATATTTTCCATCAATTAAACGACAAATTAATATTGAGTTTTCAAAAGTGAATTTTGCATTAGATTCGTTGTATTCAACTAAAACATCATCATCACTTCCAGCTAATATACCTTTTAAAAGATTTAAAGGTTTCTTAGGCATAATGAATTCTGCTGTTTCTGTTGCACTCACATCGTTTCTTGTATATTTTACCAATTTGTGAGCGTCAGTCGCTACAAAAGTTAAATTATCTTGAGAAAATTGAAAGAAAACACCACTCATTACTGGTCTTAAATCATCGTTACCAGCAGCAAAAATTGTTTTACTAATTGCGGTAGCTAAGATATCTCCCATTATTGTAGTTGTGCTAGCATCTTCAATAGAAACTGCATTTGGAAATTCTGCACCATCAGCGTAAGCTAAAGCATATTTACCATGATTAGAGCTAATTTCTACTGTATTGTTTTCTTCAACAACAAACGTTAAGGGTTGTTCCGGAAACGTCTTCAATGTGTCTAAAAGTAATCTTGCAGGCAAGGCAATACTACCTTCTGAGTCACTTTCTACATCAATAGTTGCAGACATTGTAGTTTCTAGATCACTAGCCGAAATGGTTAATTTAGATTGGCTAAGTTCAAATAAGAAATTATCTAAAATAGGTAATGTATTACTGCTATTAATAACACCTCCTAATACTTGAAGTTGTTTTAATAAATAGGTGCTTGAAACAATAAATTTCATGTGTTCTATATTAATTGTTTTCTATTCTTAATTTGAAACATCTCAATAGTATTTTAAGATAAAATTCACCCTAAAAGGCTAAATGTTTCATATTGAATAGATGAGTTTTATATTTTTAGTTTGTGTTACAAATATATCTTAATAGAAGGGTTTTATAAAACAAACTTATTAACAAATTACCCTTGCAACAGCGTCTTTTTAATATGACGAAGTATTCAATTTATAATGTGTATTTACGTTTTCGTAAATAGTTGAAAATAAAGCCGAACAACCCTAAAAGTATGATTGGTAAAGCAATATTGATAAATTGCCAAGTGCCTTTACTGTCTTTTACTTTGTCTTCATCTAAGAATGCCACACTTATTTCTTTTGCTCTTATGTTTATAAGTCCTGTATCATCTAAAAGGTAATTTACAGTATTTAGTAAAAATTCCTTGTTGCCAAAAGATTTTCCTGTGAGTTGATCAAAGCCTAATTCTAAAGGCCTATTCTTTAATACTTCATTTTTTATCACATTTCCGTCAGAAATGATAACCATCTTGGTTTTTGGGCTTTTAGACTTAAAGTTATTCACTTTAAAAGGTAACACGCGTTGGTCATATACAGAGCGAAATTCACCTTCTAATAAAGCAGCTAAATTTTGAGAACCTAAGTTGTAACTGGCTTCGTCTGGAGCTTGAGTTACATTATCTAAAGAAATTGTAGTTGGTGCTCCTTCTGTTTTAGATTTTGGTGAACTTCGTAATAATATAGATTTTTTGATTCCATTTTTTAGGGTATCAATAGGACTCGCAAAATCAAATTTTACTAAATCTATATTTTTAGTAATTGGATGATTTGGATTAGAAGCTGCTAAAGGAGAATATTGCCATTGCAAAGGTTGCATTTGTGCCTGACTGCCTTCTCCAATTGTTAACATTATTGGTGCAGAGATGAGGTCTTTTACTAAAGTTGGGTTAACACGCACTCCATATTTAAAGAAAAAATCATTCAGTTTTAAATCTCGCATAATAGAAACGCCTGTACCAGCAGCATTGTACAAACTGTCTTTGTCCATAACCACAGATTCAGTAAGCCATAGACTTTTGCCACCATTCATGGTATATTGGTCTAAAACTAATTTTTCGTTTTCAGTAAAAGCGATACTTGGTTTTGCTGAAACAATTAAATCGTAATCTAATAATTTGTTTAAGGTGCCTTGTGGGTTAGATGCTACACTGTCTAATGTAAATTGCGCTAAATTATAATAAGGCTTAATTGTTTTTAAAAAATCAGCAATATAAATATCATCTAATTGGCCGTTGCCTTTTAAAATAGCAATCTTTTTTTCTTTAGCTTTAACGAGCTTACTAAACCCATCAGCAAAAGCATACTCTAAAGATTGAATAGAATTGTTAATTTGCTCTTGTAAACCTTGTGTGATACTTCTTTTTAGAAGCGGAATTTTAATGGTTTGGTCTTTGTAACTTCCAAAAGCCCATGGAAAAATAATATCTTGAGTTACTTTTCCGGTGCTGTTATCAGTATTTATATAGGGTTCTAAGCCAGCATTTGTGAGTTCTTCAATATATTGTTGTCTTGTGGCTTCATCTTTTATAGGATCAATATAATTAACGAAAATTTGATTAGATTCTAATTGAAATTCATCAACCATCTGTTTCACTTCGGTTTGAAGTAATCTAAATTCTGATGGAAAATCTCCTTCTAAAAATACGTCGATAATTAAAGGTGAGTCTAATTCGCTAATTAATGATTTTGTGGTATCAGAAAGTGTGTAACGATGATCTTTTGTAAGGTCGAATCGTTGATATACAGAACCCGAAATTGCATTGACAATGATAACTCCAACAACAATAGCAATAATATATAATATAGATTTATTCTTTTTCATTATCGAAGGTTATTTCTTCTTGATAGGTTTTTAAGGCTATTACTTTTTCATCTTGAAAAGTAATTTCTAAACAGTCCTTTTTATCATTAAATGCTCCAGGTTCTATACCAAGTCCATAATTCCATTTGTTGGTATCATGTGCTTTTTTAGCGTCATCCCAAGAGAGCCATTCAGCTTTACCTAAAAGCGTTGTTATTTTTTCTTTTGAAGCACCAATTAACGTATCAGATTCTATGGTGTTATCAATCATTTCGTAACGTAAAGCAGGCTTTTCTATCCATGCGTCATTATCAAAATATTTTTGATGATGATAGTTGCTTATTATATTAAGAAAGGGATAAAACAGAAAGAAAAACACAAAAGGAGTGAGTACTAAACTGATGAGTGCAGTTAACCACTTGCGTTTATCTACTGTGTTTAAAAATAAAAACAACAGCACAAATACTACGCATAAGAATACAATTAATAATGGTGTAAAAATCATCCTATTGTTTTTGGATTCTAAGTTTTGTAAATAATAAGAAAGCTACGGCAATACTAATAAAATAGACGAGATCTCTAGTGTCTATAACACCACGACTCATACTATTGTAATGTGCAGACATACCAATGTTTTCCATATAAACAAGGTTGTCAAAAATATTATAATTAGAAAGACCTTCAAATCCAAAATAGAAAAAGAAACAGATAAAAACAGCAATAATAAACGCTACAATTTGATTATCTGAAAGGGTAGAGGCAAATACTCCAATTGCAGTATAAGATCCAATTAAAAATAGTAATCCAAAATAAGAGCCAATAGTACTGCCTATATCAAGATTGCCTTCTGGATTTCCTAATTGTGAAACGGTGTAAACATATAATAATGTAGGAATTAAAGCTATTAAAATTAGTGCAAAAGCGCCAAAATATTTTCCTAATACAATTTGAAAATGAGAAATAGGTTTGGTTACTAATAACTCTAAAGTGCCTTGTTTCTTTTCATCACTAAAACTTCGCATTGTTACAGCAGGAATTAGAAAAATAAGAATCCAAGGTGCCAATAAAAAGAACGATGATAAACTAGCTAGTCCATTATCTAATATATTGAATTCTCCTTTAAATACCCATAAAAATAAGCCGTTTAATAATAAAAACACTCCAATAACCAAGTAACCAATTGGTGAGGCAAAGAAGGTGTTTATTTCTTTTTTTAATATTGCGAACATAAATTAGTATTCAGTTTTTTTGTCTTAAGTTCTTATTAATTAGCGAGATCAAAAGACTTTTATTGTTTTTTATTCTAAACTCTCCAATTTATCTACACTCCAAGCTTCTGGTTTTGCATTAAAAAATGGTTTGGTTTTTGCCCAAACGCCATTAAATAATTCAGAGTGTCTATAGTTATTTAAATCGTCTTCGGAACTCCAATAGCTATATGTGAAAAATATATTTGTATTGTTCTGGTCACGATAAAGCTCTAAAAATTGGCAACCCTCAAAATTGCGAATCTTTTCTTTAACAGTTTCAAAATTAGCCAAGAATTCTTCAATTTTTGACGGTTCAAAACTCATTTTTACAATTCTTACTAACAAAAGCTTATGGATTTAAAAAGTTAATAGTTACCGTATCCATTGTTTTCAATCCCATTAAAGTGGAAGCACTGCCAACAGTACTATTGTTGCTTTTATAAACTGCAATTTCAATATAACCAGAGGAATTAAATACAACCATACCTTTACCTTCAAGATTACGTTTAGATGTTTCATCATCATCGTAATTTAATATGTCGCTATATTTATTAAATATTATTTTAAACTTGTGGTTTCTAGCAAAAACCTCGTAAGCTCTTCCTTTTTGAAAGGATTCAAAAAATTTACGTTTAATATTTGTGACTACATTGCCATAATTATCAATGTATATGATTGTACCAATTATTTGATTTTGCTCGTCATTAACAAAAGGGTTTAAATTTTTAATTGGCTTTATAGTGTTAATAACTTTTCCAATAACGTCTAATGTACCTCCTCTTGCAATATGGCAAGCCACTTTTACAAAAATGTCTAAAACAGGAAAATTGGTTTCAACTTTATCATGGATGTTTATTTCAACTATTTTCTCTGGTACAATTTCTGTGCAAATCATACTCATAATACCGTTGTTTGCACATATAAAGTAATGGTCGTCTAGTTTGACTGCAATATGCTTATTTTCAGCACTTAACTCGGAGTCAATTCCTATTAGATGAATAGATCCTTTTGGGAAACTGCTATATGCATTTTGAATTATATAGGCGGCTTCACATATATTAAAGGGAGAGACATAATGTGAGATATCTACAATTTTAATATCCTCAAGTTCGCTATAAATAGCTCCTTTTATGGCTCCAGCAAAGTGGTCTTTTTCTCCAAAATCAGTCGTTAAAGTGATTATCGCCATGGATTGATTGTTGATATTTTTTTATGATTTGTGGTTGTAAAATTACTAGCTTTGTGTGTATACACAAGAATTACAAAATTAATAAAAGAAAACAGATTAACACACTAAATGTAGCTCGCTTTTGAATGAACTTATCCTAGAACTCGAAGAAATATCTCCAAAAGAATTCTTCGGTGCACAAAATGCTAATATTGAACTTCTAAAAAAGTATTTCCCTAAACTTAAAATTGTTGCAAGAGGCAATAAATTAAAGGCCTATGGTGACGAAGATTTACTAGAAGAATTTGATCGTAGAATGACCATGTTAATGAAACATTTTGGAAAGTATAATAAACTTGATGAAAATGTGATAGAGCGTGTACTAACAAGCCAAAGCAGTGACGATTATTCAACGTCTGCAAAAAGCGATGAAGTTTTAGTACATGGTGTTGGAGGTAAACTCATTAAAGCACAAACAGCAAACCAACGTAAGTTGGTAGAAAGTATGCGAAAAAATGACATGGTTTTCGCTATTGGACCAGCAGGAACTGGTAAAACCTACACCGGAGTTGCGCTGGCAGTTAGAGCCTTAAAGAATAGAGAGGTGAAACGTATTATTTTAACACGGCCTGCAGTAGAAGCGGGAGAGAATTTAGGATTTTTACCAGGTGATTTAAAGGAAAAGTTAGATCCATATATGCAACCGTTGTATGATGCTCTACGCGACATGATTCCGCATGAAAAATTGGATAGCTATGTAGAAAAAGGTGTGATTCAAATAGCACCTCTGGCTTTTATGCGTGGTAGAACTTTAGATAATGCCTTTGTGATTTTAGATGAAGGACAGAATACAACACATGCACAAATGAAGATGTTTCTAACTAGAATGGGTAAGAATGCAAAATTCTTATTAACGGGTGATCCTGGGCAAGTAGATTTGCCACGTAGAACCATTTCTGGATTAAAAGAAGCACTATTAGTATTACAAAATGTGGAAGGTATTGGCATGATTTATTTGGATGATAAAGATGTCATTCGCCATAAATTAGTTAAGAAAGTGATTGCCGCTTATAAAAGTATAGAGAATAGAGAATAGTACTTAAGGTGTTGTTATTTAGTTGTTTAGGTGTTTTTGGCTTGTAATTATATAAGATTAAGTAGAAATCGTATAAAATATGAAGCTGCATATCTGTCTAAATTTGCTGATATAATAAAAAACTTATAACAACATGAAAAAAGTACTTTTAATTATCGGAATATCATTAGGATTTAGTCCATTATTTGCTCAAGAAGAAGATATAGACTTTAATGCAGACAATTCTTGGCTTAAAGCAGGTTTAACAGCAGGCATACCAGTAGGTGATGCAGATGATGCGTCATCATTTGCGCTAGGTTTGGATTTGAGAGGGCAATATTTGTTCAATCCTAACTTAGGAATAGGTGTTGCTTCTGGTTACACTAATTATTTTGGGAAGGATGACAATGATGATTTTGGTATTGTTCCACTTGCAGGATTTATTCGTTATTATTTTACACCAAATGGCCTTTTCTTCGGAACCGATTTAGGTTATGGTTTTTTAACTGGAGTAGATGACAACGAAGGAGGTCTTTATGTTAATCCACAAATAGGTTATCATAACCGTGATTGGAATATTTACGCTTATTATCAAAACACGTTTGCAGAGAATGATATAGATATTCAATCTGTAGGTGTAGGCGCAACCTATAATATTAGGTTTAAATAAGAGAAAATTATAATAATTGAATTAAAAAGGAGAAAGTTTATTTCTCCTTTTTTTATTGAGTTTATTGTTTGGCCCAAGTAAAGAAATTACATTTGTAGTTCACAATTAAACGATTATTAAATGAGCACTATAGTAGATACCAATTTCAATTTTCCAAATCAGAAAAGTGTTTATAAAGGAAAAGTAAGAGAAGTGTATAATATAAATGATGAGCAATTGGTTATGGTTGCTACGGATCGTTTAAGTGCATTTGATGTAGTAATGCCCAAAGGCATTCCATATAAAGGTCAAATCTTAAATCAGATTGCGACTAAAATGATGAAGGATACTGAAGATTTGGTGCCTAATTGGTTAGTGGCTACACCAGATCCTAATGTGGCAGTTGGCCATTTGTGTGAGCCATTTAAAGTTGAAATGGTGATTCGCGGTTACATGTCTGGTCATGCAGCTAGAGAATATAAAGCAGGAAAACGTATGCTTTGTGGAGTTGCTATGCCAGAAGGTATGAAAGAAAATGATAAATTTCCTAATCCAATAATAACTCCAGCTACTAAAGCCGAAATGGGTGATCATGATGAAGATATTTCTAGAGAAGATATTTTAAAAAAAGGCATTGTTTCAGAAAACGATTATGTAGTTCTTGAAGATTATACGAGAAAGTTATTTCAACGCGGAACAGAGATTGCTGCAGATCGTGGATTAATTTTAGTAGATACTAAATACGAATTTGGTAAAACTAAAGAGGGAAAAATAGTGCTGATTGACGAAATCCATACACCAGATTCTTCGCGCTATTTTTATGCAGATGGTTATCAAGAGCGTCAAGATAGAGGAGAAGCACAGAAGCAATTGTCTAAAGAATTTGTAAGACAATGGTTAATAGCCAATGATTTTCAAGGTTTAGAAGGACAAACTGTTCCTGTAATGAGTGACGATTATATTGAAACTGTAAGCGAGCGCTATATAGAATTGTATGAAAATATAACAGGAGATACGTTTGTAAAAGGTGATGTTACTGATATACAGAATAGGATAGAGGCTAATGTTTTAGACTATTTGAAGTAAGATTTAAATATTTGTTGACAATAATCAATTTGATAGTTCTTTTACTTTTTCAACTATAGTATTATCATGGTGAAAACAAAAAGTATTATTTTAAAAATTGCTTAATTAGTTTCTAATAACTCATCTATTTTAGCAGACATAATTTCTGTAATATCTTTTCTAAAGCTTGTTTTAAAAAGTTGAACTATACCTTTTTTATCAATTATTAAGTTAGTAGGGTAACGAGATATGTCAAATTTAGTAGCCATCCATTTGCCATCTGTTATTTGATTATAATTAAAAGGAGTATGCTTAAGGAAATTATAAATTTTACTTTCTGAATCTAAAGCAACAGCAATGAATTCAACATTTTTGTCTTTATATTTTTTTTTAAGGTCATTAAGTAGGGGGATTTCCTTAAGACAAGGCGGACAATTGATAAACCAAAAGTTTAGAACTACGACTTTACCAATGAGATCTTTACTTTTAATTTTTTTTCCCTTCATACTTTTTGCAGAAAAGTTGTGTGATGTTTTTCCAATATTTTTTAAACCTTTTTCTTGTTTTGCAGGTAATAAGCTTAATTCTTTTCTTTGTTGTTCCATGGTTTGTATATGATAACCATCGAGACTATAGGTTGTTTCAGGTAGTTTTGAATAAAATATTTCTTTTGCCGTAACTGTATATGGTCCTAGAATATCATCAGTCAATGTGTACTTTAGTAAAAAGCCTTCTGTTTTAAATGATTTCACAAAACGCAATCCAAACTTTTTTGTAGTATATATTTTTCTTGTTATACCATTAACTTCTGCTGTAGAAACTTGACATGGAAATCCGAGAATTTTTGCTTCTTCATCATCTAATAATGTAACCTTTTTTGTTGGTTCTAATATATTAGAAATAAAGGCCCATTTATTATTTTTGAATTTTATGCCATTATAGAGTTTTTTTTTACTAAGATCATATAAATGAAATACCTCTTGGTCAATGGTGTTTAGAAAAAACTTTTCTTTTATTTTTTTGCTGTTAAAAATAACAACAATGTCATTAATGAATCTTGGAGATTGTTTTTGCTCTTCTGAAAGTTCATTCTCATAAACAACATCATACTTAATAATAACATCATTTTTAATATTGTCCGCATTTGGATATCTCCATTGCGAATACACGTCAGGTATGGTAAAAGTTAGACAAAATAATAAAAGACTAAATTTAAAAGTATTATTTGTCATAAGTTGATTTTATGAAATAAAATTAAAGTAATTTTATTCTGATAATATAGATTTTTTTTAGATTATTCCTCAACTTGCTTTTCTTGAATCACAATTTTGTCTTTCTTAAAAATAGGAATTAAATAAGATAAATTAAAACCAAAACCACCACCAAATTTACTGCTGTCATAAGTTCTATTATAACCAGGAATGTATAGGTTTTCGTAATTATTGGGTTCTTTTTCAGAAATTAAAAATTTAAGTTGCACATTAATACCTGCAAAAAAGTTATTGAAAAGTTCTGCTTTTAATCCTATTTGAAGTTCTGCCCAAAGTGCTGTTAAGCCATCAAAATCTTGGCTTTCTTCCTCTGAAAATGGTTCATCCCAATATTGATTGTTTACATCATAGATGGTATAACTATTTCTTGTTTGATTAAAGGTACTTGCTCCAACACGAAAACCTGTATAAATCATGTTTTCCATATCGAGCCAATTTTTGTAGAAATTAATATCTACGCCTCCTTTAAAATAGCTTCCTTTTGTGGTATTGTCTAGATATTCGTATTCAAGTGTGCGTTCTTCATTACCTATTTCACCAGCAATAAAGATACGTTTGGTGAGACGGTAATCTCCCATAATTTCAAAACCTGTATAATTATCGTCAAAAAAAGTACGTGCCAGTTTACTTAAATCTGCTCCAACCCTAAGGCCATACTTTTGCTTGTAAACTAAAGTATCATTAATTGTTTTTTTCTCTTCTTGCGCAAAAGCTATTGTAGAAAACAACAGCAATAGAATTACGCTTCTAGTTATGGTAGATACGTACATGTGTTGTGTTTTCATTCTCTATTAATGCTTGTGTTGTTTCTTCAATTTCTATATTAGTAATCCAATTGTCATCATCTGTAACTCTAGAAACGCCAATGCTTTTGAAATTACTTTTGTAACCGCAAGCTCGTGAAACATAAACAAAATCTGTGTTGTATGAAATTTCTATTATGTCAATATTTGATGAGGTAGAATCATCATCATCTAATCTAAGGTCAGTATCTTTTTCTAAGACAAATCGCGTCGTTAACAGCTCTCCTTCATGACCTACAATAAGAGGTAAAGCTATTGTGTTACTATTTATATTAAAAACATATGAATCTTCATCATCATAATCTACAATTATTAGGTTAGACTCTTCAATTGGCTCTGTGGTAACGCCATCTTCATCGGTAAATAAACCGTCTCCGTACACTGTAATTCTAGATACATTTAATAATTCCTCTGTGTCAGTAGCATCATAGAAACTTACAATCAGCCGTGGAGTTGTTTGCGTGGTTGCTGCACAAATATCATCCCGTTCGCAATTAAAGTTAATAATAGCTAAGGTGATAAAACTTATAAAAATTAGTAGTCGTTTCAAATTTATTAATTTCAGTATTCAGTAATTAGTACAAAGTTTAAAATTAAAAGGTTTAAGTTATTTTCAGTTTTTTTCAAATAACACAACCGTTTCAATATGTGCTGTGTGTGGAAATTGGTCTACCAAACTTAATTTTTTAATACTATAACCAGCTTCCATTAATTGCTCTGTATCTCTTGCTTGAGTTGCAGGATTACAAGATACATAAACCAAACGTTCTGCATTTAGGTTTATTATTTTTTTAAGAGTTTTTGGTGCAATACCAGCTCTTGCAGGATCTAAGATAATGGTTCTTATTTTATTGGTGTATTCTGGGTGTTCAGTTAAGAATTTACCAACATCAGCAGCATAAAATTTTAGACCTTCTATATTATTACGCTTTGCATTTTCTTTTGCATCTTCAATAGCAGCAGCAACGATATCTACTCCAACAATTTTAGTGTTTTCAGCTTTGTTTGCTATAATTTGTCCAATAGTACCTGTTCCACAGAATAAATCAAGAACCACAGTATTATCAACAGCTTCTTTGTTTTCAAGTGCATAATCAACTACTTTAGTGTATAGTTTTTCTGCACATTTTGGGTTGGTTTGAAAAAAGCTCTTCATGCTAATTTCAAAATTTAAACCTAATAATTCTTCTACTATTTTATCGTCACCATAAACAAGAGAGATACTTCCGGTTGTAGCAATGGTTCTATCTCCAATTTCATCATTTATTGTGTGCAATAATCCAGCAACGCGATCTCCAAATAATTCTACTAAATAATTTGCGAATTTATCTAAATCAAATTTTGGTAAATCTGGTGATGTTGTTACCAAATTAAACAATAGTTGATTTGTTTTATAAGATTTTCTTACCACAAAATATCTAAAGAATCCTTCTCTTTTTGGTGCGTGCCAAGGATCTAATCCAGTTTTAATACAATAGGCTCTAATGTCTTTAAGCTGATTTTCAAATTCAGCATCAAATAAACCAGAATCGTTATTTAAGTTATCTCCGCACCACCAAGTGCCACGTTTTTTAAATCCTAAAGTAAATTCATCTACATCAGTTTTTAATTCGTGATTATAACCAATGGCAGAAAAACCATATTCCATTTTATTTCTATAATGAAACGTATTTGGTGAGGTTACAAATTCATCAAATTTATCTTCAATATCAGTGACTTTACCGATACGTTTAAATAATTGAAGTGTACTTTCTTTTTTATATTGGTGTTGTTTTTCAATAGGTAGATTAATATAAGGTGCACCAGGAATACTTTGGTAAGGCATGTCAACTTCATTTTCCGATGATTTTAAAACTTCAAAAAGTTTACCTTCAGCATATTTTTTGCTGCACTTTTTAATCTGAGTTTTTACCAATTGACCAGGTAACGTATTAGGAACGAAAACAACAAATTCGCCATGTTCATTTCTTATGCGACCAATACCTTTACCACCAAAAGCATAATCTTCGATTAAAATTTCAATGATTTCACCGCGTTTTACAAATTTATTCCGTTCTCTTTTTGGCATTTCTTATAATAATTAAGCTGCAAAGATAGGTGCAATTTTGCGAATAGTAAAGTTGAAAAGGTTGCTATTATTTCTGAGTTTATCACAAATATAAAACGGCCTAGATTTCTCTAAGCCGCTTTATTTAATTAAGGGTAACTAAGTTTAGTTCTTGTTAAACTTTTCTAAGATTTTTCCCATTTGTTTTCCGGCAGCTTCACGTCCACCTAAACCAAATGATAATACAACTGTAAGGGCAACTGTACCTAGTGTAATACCGAAAGCAAGATTTACAATTTCATCTGCAATTCCCATAGAGCGTAAACCTATTGCTAAGAAAATAGCGATGATGCTAATTTTTACAATAGAGACAACAAAAGGATTGTTTTTACTATTTAAGGCTTTTGTAAATAGGTTAGAAATAATTAAGCCAATACCTATTATTACAATTCCGAATAAGATTTTACCAGCATAAGCTAAAACCGTGTCAATAATTTCGGTCAGTTGTGTGAATTCTAATTTCTCGAAAGCTGTAAGCATTCCAAATACTACGATAAGCGCATAAGCAATGTTAGATATTAGTTTGGCAACACTTTTAGTTCCAACATATTCAGTCATGTTCATTTTGGCCACTAAACCGTCTACATTAAGGCTTTGTAATAAGTCTTTCAAAAGTTGCGCTACAAAGCGTCCCACAAATACAAATATGATGATGATAATTGTTGCAACTAATATTCTTGGGATTGCTTCAAAAAATGAGCTCAACATTGATGTTGCAGGTTCTGATATCGCTTTCATGTCTAAAATATGAAACGCAGAAATCAATAAGGGAATAAATACGAATATGAAAACTATCTTTTTAAGAATTTTTACTACGTCAAGGTTTTCAGGAAGTTTAAGTTTAGGCGTAAATTTCTTAATGGTGTCACCAGATAATTCTACCAATTCTGATACAATTGTCGCTAGCATGTAGCCAATGTAAGCCACTAAACCTGCACCAATAATATTAGGAATGTAATTTGTAAATCCGTTAAGTAAGTTTTTAATAGGATCTAATACATCTGTTAAGCCTAGTTTTCCTAAAGCTAACATAAAAACAAATATCATCACTAAAAAGTAAAGTAGTTTACCAATGAAAGAAGATAGCTTGAGTTTTGAATTTTTTAGCTTGTCATCTATGCCTGTTTTTTTTATCAGTTTTGTGGTCATTCGTTTCACAAAGCCAGCAATAAACCAGCCAATAATTAGTATTAAAACGGCTGCAATTACACCAGATAAGCTCTCTCCAAATGATGCTGTTAAATTGTTAAATAATTCTGTTAAATAGTCCATGGTTAATTAAAGTTGAATAGTTAATGTTATACAATTGAGACACTTAATGTTTTTAAAAGACACAATAAAGAGAGAAAAGTCTTTAGAATTTTAGAATTAAAAATTGAGCTAACAAGTGCGTTTATAGCTGCTCATAAGGAATTTATTTTTTTTGAAAAAAAAATATAAATCTTGTGATTTGATGTTAAAAAATGAAAACTAATTTATAAATGAAGATTAATATTTAGTAATTTGCAGTTTCTTAGGGATGATTTCTTTCCCACGCTGAATTTTCGGATACTTCGAAAGGATAAAGGTAGATAAGGAATGGATATTTTATTCATTTATTAAATTATTTTTAAAATGGCTGTTTTAGACCAATTAACGTCGCAAGAAGCGATAGATTTAGAAAACAAGTATGGTGCACACAATTACCATCCACTACCTGTAGTATTGAGTAGAGGAGAAGGTGTTTTTGTTTGGGATGTAGAAGGTAAGAAGTATTACGATTTTCTTTCAGCATATTCTGCAGTAAACCAAGGACATTGTCATCCAAAAATTGTTGGAGCAATGACTGAGCAAGCAAAAACCTTAACGTTAACATCTAGAGCATTTTATAATGACATGTTAGGTAAGTTTGAAAAATATGCTACTGAGACCTTTCATTTCGATAAACTGCTACCAATGAATACAGGAGCAGAAGCTGTAGAAACGGCTTTGAAACTTTGTAGAAAATGGGCTTATGAGGTTAAAGGCATTGATGAAAATGAAGCTGAAATTGTAGTTTGTGAAAATAACTTTCACGGAAGAACAACAACTATAATTTCTTTTAGTAACGATCCTGTGGCTCGTAAAAACTTTGGGCCATATACTAATGGTTTCATAAAAATAGAATACGATAATTTAGAAGCTTTAGAGACTACTTTAAAAGTTAATCCTAATGTTGCAGGTTTCTTAGTAGAACCAATTCAAGGTGAAGCCGGAGTTTATGTGCCAAGCGAAGGTTATTTAGCCAAAGCAAAAGCTTTATGCAAAAAATATAATGTATTATTTATTGCAGACGAAGTACAAACTGGTATTGCAAGAACAGGTCGTTTATTGGCAACTTGCGGTAACTGTAGTTGTGCAGATAAGCATTGTTCTGGTACACCAGAAGTTAAAGCCGATATTTTAATTTTAGGTAAAGCCTTATCTGGAGGAGCCTATCCTGTGTCTGCGGTTTTAGCAAATAATGACATAATGGATGTTATAAAACCAGGAAACCACGGAAGTACATTTGGTGGAAATCCTGTTGCTGCTGCAATTGGTATGGCTGCATTAGAAGTTATAAAAGATGAAAAATTAGCAAATAATGCACAAGAATTAGGCGAATTATTTAGAGCAGAATTATCTAAATTCATTGAAACGAGTTCTATCGTTAATGGTGTAAGAGGTAAAGGCTTGTTAAATGCCATTTTAATTAACGATACAGAAGAAAGTGAAACCGCTTGGAATATTTGTATGAAGCTAAGAGATAATGGTTTATTAGCAAAACCAACGCATGGTAACATTATCCGTTTTGCACCACCTCTAGTAATGACTAAAGAACAGTTGTTAGATTGTGTGGGTATTATTACAAAAACTTTAAAAGAGTTTGAGAAGTAATATTTATTTCAATTTATATTATAAAAAAAAGCGATTTTCAATTAAGAAAATCGCTTTTTTATTGGTTTAGAAACACTACTGATTTTGTTGCATTTCTTCAATCATTTCCATGTATTGTGACATCATTTCTTCATACTGACCAGTAGAAAGTAGGTAAATATAAATACCTAAAATGATTACACTCAATACCAATGAAATTATCGCAATAATTTTGGCTGTTTTAACTTGGCTGAAATTGCTGTACAATTCAGGGTTTTCAGCATACGTTTTTTCGTCTTTGTTGGTTAAGAATAATGCAATACCAGATAGTATAACTCCTCCAATTCCACTAGTGCAACAGCAACCAATTAATGAGAGAATAGCGAGTACTAAACTAATAGTAGCATTAGGTAATTTTTGATTTTCCATAAAGTGTTATTTAAAATAAAGTTTAAGTAAAAAGCTGCCAATAATAATGGCAACGTTGGCTACTGCCAATATAGTAATAATTTTAGTGCCAGATTTATAGTTTTTAAAACTATTGATAATAATAAATCCAAAAAGTGCGATAATAGAATAGATGGCAGGATACATAATAAAGGCATCTACAAACTGACCTTTAAGGATTAACGCCACAGAACGCTGAAGCCCACAGCCCATACACTCAAAACCTAAATATTTTTTATTTAGGCAAGGCAGCATATAATCTTCTATTCCTTTTATAAGTATTAACATTACGCTAAATTAATAATTTGATAAATATTAAAGCAATTACAACAAATAATTTTTCTAAACCTTATTTTTGTATTTCGCATTAATTACTGAATTATGAATATTTCTAGAACTATAAATTTTATTTGCATCTTAGTAGGTGGCTTAATAGCCTTTTATGCTAATGCTGAACAAGAAAAAAACACCTATTTATTAATCGGAGGTATTTTATTATTGGTGTTTGGAGTGTATAGAACATCTAGAAATATACCAAGTAAGTTTGATAAAGAAGAAGAATCGTTTATTAAAACAGAAAAAGAAGATGAAGTTTAAGATAGGAGATGCTGTTGAAACCATAGACGATGATATTTCGGGAATTATTACAAAAATTTCAGAAAATACAATTACAGTAGAAGATAGTGATGGCTTCGATTTACAGTTTGACGCCAAAGAACTCATGATTTGTGCATCTGGTAATAGTTTTGCAAATGCAGTTTATGATACAGATATAGAAGCCGTAAAACGAGAAAAGGAAACTAAGAAAAGAAAAAACGTTACAACGGTTAAACCAAAAGAACGACATGCACCAAAGTTTGAAGTTGATCTACATATTCATCATTTAACAAAATCGTCTAGAGGGATGTCTAATTTTGATATGCTGAATTTGCAATTAGATACAGCGAGAGGACAATTAGAATTTGCGATGCGAAAACGTATTCCTAAAATTGTATTTATACATGGAGTAGGAGAAGGAGTGCTTAGACAAGAATTAGAAACTCTTTTTGGTCGTTATAATAATGTACAGTTTTATGATGCAGATTACAAAACTTATGGATTAGGTGCCACAGAGGTTAGGATTCTTCAAAATGTAGAACCTTAGTTGTATTAATCTGCAACAACTTGTGGGTCTAAGTCTTCTATCGTTGTTGTTAAGGTTCCAAAATTAATTTCAGTAGCTCTAAAGATGGTTAAATCAGTATCTTTAACTACAAAAGTCGTTTCTACGGTTCTTGTATACACTTTCTCAAAAGCATTGTAATCTTCAAAAGTATAGGCTGTATTTTCTGCATTATTTAGATAAAGCAGCACAAGAACTCCGTTGACAGCTACGCGATCATCGCCAGGACCATTTGCACCATTGGCATCTTCTAATCTGGTAGGAATGAAGTCACCATCGTCATCAGCATCTAAGTAATCTGGTATATCATCTCCGTTTGTTAAATCCGCATCTGTATTCATTGGGTTAGTTGTTGGGTCATCATCACCATCACTATTATCAATTTCATTTTCGGTTAATACATTGTCACCATCATCATCTATATCTAAATAATTTGGTATACCATCTCCATCAGTGTCTAAAGAGTCTCTATAAATACCATCTTCATCAGGTAGTCCGGCAACACCTTCAAATGCTGTAGGTACTCCATCATTATCATCATCTACATAGGTAGAGGTTACTTCAACAGTTCCAGAACCAGCTTCATAGTCTTCTTGTATGGTTAAATTAGAAGGAGCAACTACAGCACAAATATCGTCGGCACTTAATTCTCTATTGTAAGTTCTGTATATAAAACGAATAGTACTTTCGTCAATGGTTAATTCTTCAGGTGTGCCTACTGTTGTTGCGGATGTAAATAAAGCATCATTAGCAGTAGATTTTGGAAATATTAAAATAAGAGCTTCACTAGGATCTTCACGTGTGTCGTAAATAAGATGGTCATCTTCAAAATTATCACATCGCTCTAATTCTTCATCAAATACTAAGTCAACAGTTAAAATATCACCATCATCACAAGCGACTAAAAAGACCAAACAAAAAAGGATATAAAAACGACGTACCATAGATTCAATTTTAAGCAAAAATAAAGGATTTGTAAAATTATAACGCTCCATTAACTAAATAATTTTATTTACAATATTTTTGCGATATGAAATGGGAGTGTTTAACGTTTATCATTTAAAATAATGATGGAATGGCAGACCGTTTATGACGATTGAAAAACAATACATATAACACATGAAACAAGTTTATTTAGATAACGCAGCAACCACAGCAATACGGCCAGAAGTTATAGAGCGTATGACGCAAGTGTTGAGAGATAGCTACGGAAATGCATCTTCTACACACAGTTTTGGGCGTTCGTCTAAAGCGCTTTTAGAGCAATGTAGAAAAAACATAGCGTCTTATTTTAATGTGTCTGCTTCCGAAATTGTGTTTACGTCAGGAGGTACTGAGGCTGATAATCTAGCACTACGAAGTGCCGTTAGAGATTTAGGCGTTACGGTGATTATTACATCAAAAATAGAACATCATGCCGTTTTACATACTGCAGAACAGTTACAAAAAGAGTATAATATTGAAGTAAAGTATGTTGATTTAGATGATTGTGGTTTAATTGATTATTCGCATTTACAACACTTATTACAATCTAGTCATAAAGCTATAGCGAGTTTAATGCATATTAATAATGAGGTTGGTAATATTTTAGATATTGAGCGTGTTGCAACCCTCTGTAAATCTAATAATGCATTATTTCATACAGATACTGTGCAATCCATTGGTCATTATAAAATTGATTTAAAAACGACTCCAATAGACTTTTTAGCAGCAAGTGCTCATAAATTTCATGGACCTAAAGGAGTTGGTTTTTGCTTTATAAGAAAAGAATCAGGATTGAAACCCTTAATTTTTGGAGGAGAGCAAGAACGAGGTTACAGAGCAGGTACAGAATCCATACATAATATTGTTGGCTTAGACGAAGCTTTAAGAATAGCCTATGCTAATTTGGAAGATGATAAAAAATATGTATCAGAATTAAAAGATTACTTTATTCAACAAATAGAAGCTCATTTACCAAAGACAAGCTTTAATGGTGGTTGTTTAGATAGTATAAATAGCACGTACACATTGGTTAATGTCTGTTTACCAATAGCACCAGAAAAAGCTGGAATGTTGCAATTTCAACTCGATTTAAAAGGTATAGCTTGTTCTAAAGGTAGTGCTTGCCAAAGTGGTAGTAACCAACAATCGCATGTGCTGACAGAAATTTTAAATGATGAGAAATTGAAACAACCATCAGTCCGTTTCTCCTTCAGTATCTATAATACTAAAGAAGAATTGGATTATGTGGTTAATGTTTTAAAGGCATTTGTTAGTGCTTAACAAGTATCTTTTGAGACTTTAAATTGGTGCTAGATTTCGTTGCTACTTTTACAATGTAAGCACCATCACTTATAGATACCGTAGAAAGATTGTAATGATCTAGAACATTATCAATAGGTAAACTTAAGACACGTCTTCCAGAAACATCGTATAATTCTATGGTCTTAACATCTAAATTTGTTGGGTTAAGAACAGTAAGCTCTTGGTTGTTATTGTCTTGACGAATACTTAATGATGTTACATCAAATTCATTTATATCTAAAGTACCTTCAGGTGTGAATACAATTTCAAAACGGTTAGAATAATTTCCTGGCTCAATATTTAGTTCGTAGTCTAAATTTCTTAAATTAACATAAGTGTCATTCTCTAAATCGTGAATGTAGATACCTTGAGATTCATCAAAATTCTGAATATCAAAAATTCTAAAACGTAAAGGTTGTTGTTCCTCAATGTCTATTGAAATTGGAATAATTAATTCTTCAGCGAAAGGAAAAGCTTGACCATTATATATTTTTTCATCCAATGAGAAATAAGCATCTGATGGAGTAGGTTCAGAATGAATTAATTCTAACCCATAATCAAAACCAGCAGTTGCAGACTCATGAAAATTTAAAACCAATTGTCTTGTGTATTGTGCTTCATTAGCGGTAAAATCAACATTTATTCTAAAACGTTTAAAATCATCAGGTACAATGGAAAGACCATTGTCTTGGTATTGAACCCCTACGGTTTCAGTAGTGTTATCACCATTATCAGTACTGTTTCTAAAGAAATAACTGTTACCATCAGATTCTTTAGCAAATACACGATGTGCGTTTTTAGCATATACCGTTGCAGGAGTTGCAGGAGTACCAGTAACACCTTCAACCATAAAGCCTTGTCCAATTGGGATATATCTACCAGCTGATTTAGAACCATTAGTTGGTATAGCTAAAGGAAAGGTGTTGTCATCTTCGTCGTAGGTCATAAATTGTGCAGGAGTATCCGTAATTACAGTTCCTGCTGAATTAATGGTAAACGAATAATAACCTCCTCTATAATCTTGTAAAGTATGAGAGGGTACATTACCTTCTTGTTCCCAGAAAAGAAGTGTGCCTGTAATTGAAGCTTGGTTTTGTGGATCGTGAATAAACAACGCAGAATCCATAGCACTTGGGTAAGGATTACCAACTAAAGTATTTAAGCCGTTAGCCACATCATTAGTAATGGTGCCATTATTAGGTTTCCCTCTAAAATCATAGACTTGGCTACCTGTTAAACCAGTTCCGTTTCCTTTCATTGTAAAGCCAAGTCCTGGGCTAATATTTCCAGTAGCACCTACATAAACCCAATCAATATATTGATCAGCAGTTTGATACGTCCATAACCAACGATCAGAAATTGTTAAAGGTGATGCACTACCATCAAAGCCTGTGGTAAATGCAGCATCTGTACTAGATATTAATCCTGTAGCATCATCAATTAAATTTACACGTGCATTTTCATTTCCAGAAGCTGCTGAATTATTACCAATAGGTGAACACCAATAGTTATAAGACCATTGATTTACAGTACCTGTTTGATAAACGCTTAATTGGCCTGTGCCAGAATTTGTGCTTGTAGTAGTTGTAAAATCTTGAATTAACTGCGCTTCGTTTCTTAAATATATTTTACTGTCAGCGTCAGTTAAGTTAACTTCATTTGTAACATAAAGTGGTGCAACATCGGGAGCAGCAGTAAACCCATCTCCATCGACAAAAATATACGAGTTATTAGTGACGGTTAATTGAGCAAAAGCCATACTAGAGCATAGCAAAAGGCATGCTAAGAAAGAAAATTTCATGTTCTTAAATTTTAATGCTGAAGTTTAGTAGGGTAATCTAAAGCGAATTAGATAGTTACAAATCTAATGAATTATTATGTTATTAATGTACCGTACATCGAAAATTTAGGTTGTTACACTAAAAAAACTTGTAGAATTACTAAACTTTTGAATGATTTTATAATCTAGCAGATAATCTCACATTAAAAACGCGAGGTGTTAAATAGTTAGGAATTGCATATTGTCCTTTAGAGTAAACATCTCTCACCCAAGTATTAGTAATAGAGTTTTGATTGCCAAACATGTTATAGATTTCAAAACCTAAAGAGAGTTCTCTAAATGGTTTTTTCCATTTTGAAGTGTATTGTTTTTCAGGGTTTACTAATTGGTAAGAAATTCCTAAATCTGCACGTCTATAATCTCTTAAACGTAATTGATAAAGGTATTTATCTGCATAACTAGGCGAACCTCCAGGAACTCCTGTATTATAAACTAAATTTAAATACATTTTTAAGTCTGGCATATTTGGTACATAATCCTGAAACAAAGCACCAAACTTTAAACGTTGATCGGTTGGTCTTGCTATGTAGCCACGATCATCTATGTTTTCTTCGGTTTTTAAATACCCAAAACTAAACCAAGATTCTGTTCCTGGTACAAACTCTCCATTAAGTCTTAAATCTAAACCATAGGCATAGGCTTTTGCATTATTGTCTGCACTGTAGCGAATTCTAACATTCTCTAATGTGTATGGATTTACGTCAGTCATTCCCTTATAGTAGGCTTCTGTGACTAATTTAAATGGTCTATCCCAAATTTCGAAACTATACTCGTTACCCAAAACAATATGAAACGATTTTTGTGCCTTTACATTAGGTTGTACTGTACCTGAAGAATCTCTGAGTTCTCTATAAAACGGTGGTTGATAGTATAGACCAGCTGCAACTCTAAAAAGCATATCTTTTTCCCAATTTGGTTTAATGGCAAATTGCGCTCTCGGACTAATAACGGTTTGTGTTTTGCTATCTGAGATGCCATCTCCGCTAACAGCCCAACTATGAGTTCTCACACCTGCATTATAAAATACTTCATGTCCATCCCAATCAGTACGTTTACTATATTGTGCAAAAGCTTGAAATCTATTGATTTTTACAAAATTTAGTGCCTTTATGTTTTCAAAAGCCGTTAAAGGGCCAGTAAACTGATCGTAAGGTTGTGTGTTAGGTTCGCTAAAACGAGGAGGTCTAATTGAAAAACCTGCAGAATCAATAATTTCGTATTCTTCTAATCGGTCTCTAATATCTTCATGTGTATATTTTACAGACCACTCAATTGTGCTTTCATCATCAATTTTATAATCACCTCTATGTTCTGCATTTACAATAAACGCATCCAAATCGTTACGAGCATGTGTTAATTGCGACCCAATACCTTCACTAAATTCTACTTCACCTAAATTTTCATCTCCGATATTTGTATTCACTTCACCTAAACGGTATTGCGCTAATATGTCGAAGTATTCTTGCTCTGTAGTATGATAAGCAGAAGCAATTAATTTTAATGTTAAATCATCACTCGCAAAATAATTGGCTTTAAAAGCACCAAAATACGTTTGGTATTGGTCTTTTTCTTGCCCTTCATAAAAGACTAAAAGGGCTACAGGATCTTGAAGTGTACCAAAGTTAGTCTGTCTATTATTTGGTTGAAAGTTGTATTTGTTTGAGGAAATGTTTCCTAGGAAATTCAGATGAAATTTACTCGAAAAACGATAGGTTAGATACGTTTGTGCATCTGCAAATACAGGTTCTACATTACCTTCAGTCTCTAAACTATTTAATAATAAACTATTATCTCTGTATCTTACACCTGCAATACCAGAAAATTTTCCGTCTTTAGAAACGGTTTCGGCAGCAATACTACCTCCTAATAAACTAATATCTGCTCTAATACCAAAATCTACCGGATTTCTATAGGTAATATCTAAAACAGAAGATAACTTATCACCATATTTAGCTTGAAAACCTCCAGCAGAAAAATCTACATTTTGCACCATGTCTGTATTCACAAAACTCAAGCCTTCTTGATTTCCTGAACGCACAAGAAAAGGTCTATATACTTCAATTTCGTTGACGTACACTAGGTTTTCATCAAAATTTCCTCCTCTAACGGAATATTGTGTACTTAATTCGTTAGAAATATTTACTCCAGGTAATGTTTTTAAAATATTCTCAACTCCAGGTTGTGCGCCTTTTATGGTTCGTATCATTTGTGGAGAAATGGAGGTGACGCCTTCAACAGATTGTCTGGTGTTAGTATTGATGACAACAGTTGCAATTTGTTCTACATCAATCAGCATTACCGGATTATACTCTATTTCTTGTCCATTTTTAAGATTAAATTTCTGTTCTACGCGTTTGTGAGAAATGTGTGTAAATATGATGGTTACTTCTACACCAAAAGGAATTTTAAGCTCATAAAAACCATTGCTATTAGTTGCGGTTCCTTCTCCAGTGCTGGCTTTTATATTAATGCCTTCGATTGGAGTATTGCCTTCGTCTAAAATAACACCTCTTATTATAGCAGATTGTGAAAAGGATAATACACTAAAAAGTAAACTGAGTATGAGTATAAAATGTAAGCGCTTCAAATGATTTGTTTTTCTTAGTTGGTATATAATAAGATTGTGGCGTTCAATCGTATTTTACTATATGCTTATGTTAAAGACGTAATGTTTCTTTTTAGCTAGACGCGTTTATTAGCTTTATTCTAGAGTTAGAAGAAGTTTTAAGTCTGTAAATTCTATTTTCTAAAAAATGTTGCTTCAAATGTAGAACTATTTCCAACATTATCCGTTACAATTATTTTTAATTCGTTCTTAGTATCATTAACGATATTATCATTAAAATCGTGTGTTAAGGTATTTGTTTTATAATCATATTCCATTAGAATCCATTTGCCGTTAACAGTAGCTCTATATTTACTAATACCAGATAAATCATCTGTAATCTTAACTTTTAGATAGCGGTATTTACTGATCCATTTTTTATTTTGAAAATTGATTGGTGTAATTTTTGGAGGAACCGTATCTGTTGCTAAAGCATAAGTCCCTAAAGATTTACTTCGCGCACTTAAAATATTGCCTTTTCTAGTGGACGAAACATAGTAAGGTTTTTTGTAATTACCGTAAAATCTTGCAATAAAAAGTTGATCTTGATGGTCTTCTTTATAATGACTTAGGTCATAATTGATGTAAAAATTCTTTTGCATTGCAATTCTATCCTCACCTAAAAAAAGAGTGTCTGAGCTTACCTTAAAATCTATATATTCGTCATCATATAAGGTGTTTTTATAGAAATTCACTGTGATAAATCCTGAGGTTAATTTGGTTGCTTTATCACTGTAAACCAATGATTTGTTTGAAATGTCAAGATTATCTCGCACAATTGTTTCTAATTTACCCTCTACTGGTATCGTAACCCAAGATTCATTATCATGGTAATCACGTATTCTCATCTTATAAACCGAAGATGTGCTGTCTTCGACAATAACATAACCATTATCGTAAGTGTCTTTAAAAAGTGTTAAAGGATTGTTTTTTTCAATGAATAATTTCTGAATTTTAGATTTTTTACTTTTATAATAATCATAATCAACATAACGATTAATATGTTTAGCTTCCTCAAAACTAAAACGTTTAAAATCTACTTCAATACTTTTATTACCATTGAAAAAGGTTTGAATATTACTTACTCCATTATTATTAGGTGCTAAATCTAATTTATCATTAGATACAACTCCAAAACCGATAGTGCCATGAGCTTTAATCTTTTCAACTTCATAATCACCGTTTTTATTAGGAATTAGTCGTAACGGTACACGTTTATTTTTGCCATTTATTGTAGATTGATCGTCTTTTGGATAAGCAAATACAGCCGAAACATAAGGTGGTTTGGAATCTTTTACTTGCATACCAAAAAGCAATGGATTCATAGGACGTTCTTGGTTGTCTCTAATTTCGAAATGCAAATGTGGTCCGCCAGAACTGCCTGTATTTCCAGAATAAGCAATAACTTCGTTAGGTTCAACTAAAAGTTCTTCAACACCAGGAAACATCTCTACCTCAAAACTTTCTTTTTCATATTGGCACAGTTTAATATAATCTTCTAAACGTTTTGAGAATTTTTTAAGATGTCCATAAACTGTGGTGTAGCCATTAGGGTGTGTTATATAAACGGCTTTTCCATATCCAAAATGTGATACTTTAATTCTACTCACATAACCTTTAGAAGCAGAATATACTTTTAATCCTTGTTTTTGCTGCGTTTTAATATCTAGACCAGCATGGAAATGAGTAGATCGTAATTCACCAAAAGTACCAGCTAGCACTAAAGGTATATCTAGCGGATGCCTAAAATAATCTTGCGGATATTCAGATTGTGCATAAGTAGAGCAGGTAAGTAAAAGAAGGAGCAAAAATGGTTTCATACAATGGACTATTAAGCTAAAATATTAATTTGATTACGATTTTCAAATGTTAAAACCGTATTATTTTTCTTAATGGTATAGTTTATATCGATTTTGTAAAGATAATATTGCGGTAAACAGCAACTATTTTAAGGAAAGCTATTTATTCTGTTTATTTTTTTTATTCAACTTTTGGTATTAAAAGATAATAGAGAAGTTGCTTTTTTTTAGGCGAATAAGAAAAAATCTACAAGGTGGTTACAAAAATAATTGTAAAAGAATTGTGTTTTATCAATAGGTATGTTAACTTTGTTTTAATAGTATTGAATTGCTTTAATGAGTAAAATAGAAGACATTGTTGATGCGTTAGAGAATAAAATCAGTAAGATTTTACATAAGCAACAGGTTTTAAAACAAGCCAACGCTAAGCTCTCAGACCAATTAGAACAGCAGCAACAAAAGCTTTTGGAACAGCAAGAAGCAATTGCTGTTTGGGTAGAAAAATATGATACTCTTAAAATGGCAAATTCAATGCTTGGTAGTGACGAAAATAAACGAGAAACAAAGCTCAAAATAAATGCACTTATTAGAGATATTGACCATTGTATTGGGCAGCTCTCAGAATAAAGTTGTAAATTAGACATATATGTCAGAACAATTAAAAATTAAACTTTCTATTGCAAATAGAGTTTATCCGTTAACGATAAATCCGAGTCAGGAAGAAGGTTTACGAAAGGCCACAAAAAAAATTGAGGCTATGATTGGGCAATTTGAGCAGAATTACTCTGTAAGAGATAAGCAAGATGTTTTGGCCATGTGTGCCTTGCAATTTGCCGCTCAAGTAGAGCAAAAGTCAATAGAAAAAGAGTATGTAAATGAAGAGGTTCAAGAAAAGTTAGTCGCTTTAAATGAACTTTTAAATCAACATATCTAACTCGTACGTTCTTTAAAATATAAGGTTACTGCCTACATTAGTTACATTTTTTGATAAACTCAACGATCAATTCTTTAAAAAGGGTGAGTTTAAGTTGTAAAATCGTGCTGCCAGTGCTGAACTCGTTTCAGTATCTCGGGCAGATTTTTGATCAGCTTGTTAGCCCTAAACTTGTTTTAAGGAGTTTATACAAAACCGCTAGCTGATGTAGGCTTTTTTTTATACAATTTTTAGTGTTTATAGCATTAAGATTGCAATTTTCCGGTGTTAGGTTGGAAGTTTTAAATAATACCTAACGTAAATAAACTAAATAATAAACATGGACACTAACACAATTATATATATAGTTGGAGCCGTAGTATTAGGAGTAATACTAGGATATATTATAGCAAAATCTTTAGAAAAAGGTAAAGCTTCAAAAATAATTGCTGATGCAGAAAGCGAATCGCATTCTATTTTAAAACAGGCTAAATCAGATGGAGAATCTATTAAGAAAGATAAAATACTTCAAGCTAAAGAAAAATTTATTGAGTTAAAAGCAGAGCACGAAAAAGTGATTCTTTCTCGCGACAAAAAAATGGCTGAATCTGAAAAGCGTATTAGAGATAAAGAATCTCAAATCTCTAATGAGCTTAACAAGACTAAGAAATCTAATCAATCTTTAGAGGCTAAAATAAAGGATTACGATTTTAGAATGGAATTCTTAGATAAGAAGCAAGATGAAATAGAAAAAGCGCATAAAAGCCAAATAAAGCAATTGGAAGTTATCTCTGCATTATCTGCAGAAGAAGCTAAAGAGCAATTAGTAGAATCTCTTAAAGAAGAAGCTAAAACGGATGCTATGGCTTATATTCAAGATACTGTTGAGGAAGCTAAATTAACTGCACAGCAAGAAGCTAAGAAAATCATTATTAATACGATACAGCGAATAGGTACGGAAGAGGCTGTAGATAACTGTGTATCTGTATTTAATATAGAGTCAGACGATGTTAAAGGTAGAATTATTGGTAGAGAAGGTAGAAACATTAGAGCCATTGAAGCTGCTACAGGTGTTGAGATCATTGTAGATGATACACCAGAAGCTATTATTTTATCTTGTTTTGATTCAGTAAGACGTGAAATAGCACGTTTGTCTTTACATAAATTAGTTACGGATGGAAGAATTCATCCAGCGCGTATTGAAGAAATAGTAAAAAAGACAGAAAAACAGATTGAACAAGAAATTATAGAAGTAGGTAAGCGTACGGTTATCGATTTAGGAATTCATGGTTTACATCCTGAATTAATTAAAATGGTAGGTCGTATGAAATACCGTTCGTCTTACGGACAGAATTTACTGCAACACTCGCGTGAAGTAGCAAAACTTTGTGGTGTAATGGCAGCGGAATTAGGTTTAAATCCTAAGCTAGCGAAACGTGCAGGTTTATTGCATGATATTGGTAAAGTACCATCATCTGAGACAGATGTTGAAACTCCACACGCTATTTTGGGTATGCAATGGGCAGAAAAGCATGGTGAGAAACCAGAAGTTTGTAATGCCATTGGAGCACACCACGACGAGATTGAAATGACAACGTTGTTAGCGCCAATTATTCAGGTTTGTGATGCTATATCTGGAGCAAGACCAGGAGCAAGACGTCAAGTTTTAGATTCTTATATACAACGTTTAAAAGATTTAGAAGATGTAGCTTTTGGATTTACAGGTGTAAAGAAAGCTTATGCGATACAAGCAGGTAGAGAACTACGTGTTATTGTAGAAAGTGAAAAAGTAACAGACGACAGAGCAGCAAGTTTATCGTTTGAAATTTCTCAAAAAATTCAAACTGATATGACGTATCCTGGACAAGTTAAAGTAACAGTAATTAGAGAAACAAGAGCTGTTAATATTGCAAAATAAATTAGACTAACTCAATATATTAGAAAAAGGTTCTCAAGAAATTGAGAGCTTTTTTTTTGTTTCATACCTACATTGAATTCTTGAAGTGCATAATTGATTATAATTTAGTTTAAGCTGTTTTTTAGTTAAAACAAAAAAATGTTATTAATGAGTAATTTCAGGGCTTAATTCAGTTTTTTAAGATATTCACAGTCATTTTATGCATGTTGTCTTATCAATACAAGGGATTGTTGTAAATGCTTTATCTTCGCTATATAAATTATTAGGCCTAACCTTATAATTATGATGAGCATCATATTATTGATAATTTATTAATGAATCTATTTATCTATTTGGAATACAAAAAGAGTAAGTATTTCAAATAATAACAACGTAGAATTTAATACAATTATGAATAATATTGCAATAATAGGAGCAGGAACTACCGGAACTGCTGTCGCTCAACAATTATCACTAAACACAAATAATAATGTCTCTTTGTTTGTGCAAACCAAAACACAGAGTAATCATATAAATAAGGAAAATAGAAATAAAGAATATTTCCAAAATTTTAGATTAAATAAAGAAATTAATTCTGAACATAATTTTGAGTTATTAAAGAACTATGAAATTATAATCTTAACTATTCCAATCCGTCAATTTGACGATTATAAAAAAGTGTTTTCAGACATAATTGATAAAAATGCACTTATTATAAATATGTCTCGAGGCTTATTAAAGGACGGAATGACAATTCACGATTACTTTACATTTGAATTAAAATTCGAGAACTTTGTAAGTTTAAAAGGACCTTCAATTAATGTAGAAGTTATTAGAAATGCACCTACATTATTAACCTTAAGTTATAAGAATAGAAGTGATATAATTAAGGTAAAAGAAGTGTTTAAAGAGACTGTTTTTTATTTCGACTTTACAACAGATAATAATGGAGTAGAATATCTCTGTGCTTTAAATAATATCTATGCTGTTTATATGGGTAATATTGATGGTAAATTTAATTCGAGTAACACCACTTATTTTATTCTTACGCAGTGCTTTAAAGAAATTAAAATTTTATTAAAGTATCTTAAATGCGATACAAAAACGGCCAATTTAGGTTGTGGTATTGGTAATCTTTGCTTAAACTCATTATCTGATTTAAGTAGAAATAGAACATTAGGATTAATTGTAGAAAAAGGGTTTTATAATGCAGAAGATACTACAAACAATGTAGTATTAGAAGACATCAAAACGTTAAACCTTTTAAATAAAATAATAGAACCTAAGCTTAGAAAAAACTTGCCCATTTTAGATACTTTATTTGAGTTCTTTATTTTTAAAACCTCTAAAAAACTAAATGTAGATTTTTCATTATTGCTAAAAAATAAATTTAAAACAGTTTTAACCTATGGTACTTTTGACCTTTTACATTACGGTCATTTAGAAATTTTAAAGAGAGCAAAAGATTATGGTGATAAACTCATCGTTGGTCTTTCTACAGATGAGTTTAATGAAGTAAAAGGAAAAACATGTAAGTTTAATTTCAACAAAAGAAAACGATATTTAGAGTCTTTAGATTTTGTAGACTTAGTAATACCAGAAGATAATTGGGACCAAAAAGCGGAAGACGTTATTGAGCATAATATAGATTATTTTGTGATGGGTGATGATTGGAAAGACAAATTTAATTCTTTAGAGGAGCATTGTGAGGTGATATACTTGCCAAGAACTAAAGGAGTATCTACATCACAATTAAAACAATTATTGCATGGCTAATATTGAAGTTTTACATAATAAATTGTTGACGCTGTTAATAGAGATAGATACCATTTGCTCAAAGCATCATATAAAATATAGTTTATTTGCAGGCACTGTAATTGGTGCTATTCGTCATAAAGGATTTATACCATGGGATGATGATGCTGATATTGTTTTTGAAAGAAGTGAATACGATAAATTTCTAAAGGTTATACCAGCAAATTTTACAATTTCAAGTAATAATTTATGGGTAACACGGTTTGTGTCTAAGGATGATGAAAACATCTGTATAGATATTTTTGTTTTTGATAATATATCTAATTCTAAAGTATTGCAAAAGGCACAAGTGTTTGGTCTAAAGGCTATTCAAGGAACATTAAAAGGACAGGTAACAAAAGATAAAGGAATTTTTGGATTTGTTTTTACTAGCATTTTATACGTTATAGGACAATTATTTAGTAAAAATTTTAAATTGAAGATGTATTATAAATTAGCAACCTTATTTAAGAATAAGGATACGGATTATATGTTTTCTTCATTAGATAAATTTGTGTACATCGGAAAAATATTGCCTAAAACTATTCTAAACACTTATTCTAAAGTGAATTTTGAAGGCACTCCATTAATGATTTTGGATGGGTATGATTTTTACCTCAAAGAATTTTATGGTGATTATATGAAATTGCCACCAGTTGAAGACCAAAAACCTGAGCATGGTAATTTAAAATACGTTAGTGAATAGTATTCAATAATATTAGATTTTAGATTAGAGGCCAACATTTTAAATAGCTCAATCTTAATACAGAATCTGTGCACTGTGGATAACAGAACACAATATTTAGAGGTCTAAGATTAAAATCTAATCAACTCTGTTTTGTTTCTTAAAAGTCAGTGAAAATGCAGTACCTTCATTTAATTTGCTTTCCATAAGAATAACTCCTTGCAGTGCTTCTACTTGAGTTTTTGTAATATAGAGTCCAACTCCTCTAGAATCTTTTCTATCTGTACCGTGAAAGGTTTGATACATTTCAAAAATTTGATCTTTAAATTTATCCATGTCAATACCAATACCATTGTCTGATATTAGAATCTTCACAGTATCTTTTGTATGTATGGATTGAATAATTATTTGAGAATTCTTATTAGGGTCAGAGTATTTTATACTATTAGAAATTAAATTATAAAATATACTTTCTAAGTAAGAAGTATTAGTTAGTAATACTTCATCTTTTCTTAATGCATTATGGATTACAACACCTTTTTTCGAACTTTCTAATTTTAAGCTTTCTATCACTTTGTGACTGCAATCATATAGATTTACACGTTCGTTAAGTTGATGGTTATTAATTTTAGATTTAATACTAACAATATCATCTAAATCTACTATTGTAGAGCTTAACGATTTTGAAATAGATTTTAAGTGATTAATAAGTTCTTCTTTCTCATTCTCAGATTGTGCTTCATCATAAAACTCTAGGATATTTTTAAGATTTCCTATATGAGTTTTTAAATTGTGAGAAACAATATGCGTAAAACTGTATAGCCTTTTATTCTGATTTGTAATAATTTGAAGGTTTTTATTAAGCTGTCCTTCGTTCTTTTTTAAACTAGAGATGTCGGTGTGTGTACCAATAATGCGAGATGGTTTACCTTTGGCATCTTTTTCAATAATTTTTCCTTTATCTAATATCCATTTGTAACTACCATTTTTACATTTAATGCGATATTCGTTTTCATAAGTATCTATCTCGCCTTTTAGATGTGAATTAAAATTACTGTAGTATGTTTCCTTATCATCGGGATGCACTTTACTATCCCAAAATTCTGAGCTCGTTTTTAACTCGTCTTCTGCATAACCAATAATTTGCTTAGACTCTTTTGAGTAAAAAACTTTGTTTGTAGTAATATCCCAATCCCATAGACCAACATTAGAAATCTCTAATGCAATTTTGTGCTTTTGATCTTCAAAAGTTGGATTAGAAAGTCCATTTTTTTTGTAAGATTTTGACTTGTAGTTAATTAGGTTTAAGATAGGGAGTTTCATTAAATTGCAATTTGTTATAAGACACAAAAATAACGAGTTTGTCACATCTCGTATTATAATTATTCATCTATTTTCTTGGGTGAAATTTATTTAAAACATCACTTAAATGAGACCTATCTACATGCATATAAATTTCGGTAGTTGTTATGCTTTCATGGCCAAGCATCATTTGTATTGCTCTAAGGTCCGCTCCGTTTTCTAAAAGATGTGTGGCAAACGAATGTCTAAAGGTGTGCGGAGATACTGTTTTTTTTAATCCTGTTTTTTTTACCAGTTGTTTTATTATCGTAAATACCATCGCTCTGGTCAGCTTTTTTCCTTTAAAATTTAAAAAAAGCACATCTTTTGAGCTCGGTTGTATATCTATATGATTTCTAATACCAATCCAAATATTTATGTATTTCTGTGTAGAAGATCCAATGGGCACAAAACGTTGTTTGTCTCCTTTTCCTGTAACTTTAATAAAACCCTCTTCAAAAAATAAATCAGATACTTTTAATTCTATGAGTTCACTTACACGTAAACCGCAACTATAAAGAGTCTCTATAATAGCTCTATTGCGTTCACCAAGATTTACACCGTTATATTGGTAACTTAAATCTATAGCATTAATTAAGTTGTCTATATCTGTAATAGATAATGTATCTGGTAGTTTTCTGCCAATTTTGGGTGATTCAATTAAGTCTAAAGGATTTGTGGTTCTATAATTTTCAAAAATTAGATAATCAAAAAAATTGCGTAGCCCAGAAATTAAGCGTGCTTGAGATCTTGGATTTATAGATTTTGAAACCGAATATATAAAGTCTTTAACAATAGTATTATTTATAGAAATGGGAGATTCTATAATGCTATGTTCTTCAAGATATTGAATTAATTTTTTAATGTCATAACTATAATTTTCAATGGAGTTTTTAGACAAACCACGTTCTATTAAAAGGTAGTGATTATAATCCGTTATTGCTTGTTCCCATTTCATGGCTAAAAATAGCAATTAATTAAGTGATATAACACCACAAACAGGATGTAATTCACTGAGTGTTTTTATGGTATTGTTAATAACTATTAAGGTTAATGGTCTGTATAATATGTATTTGAACAAAAAAATATAAAAATTGTTAATAACTATTATTGAGGATTTTTCCTTTTGAAAATAAATTCTTAGATTGTGTCAATTAATCTTATAAACATAATCAATTATGAAAAAATTATTATTATTTGTTACAGTTGTAACTTGTGGATTTTCAAGTTTTTATGCTCAAGACATAAAGTTTGGAGTGAAAGCAGGTGTTAATGTTGCTACTCTTACTGGAGATGTAGATGATCTAACAACTAGATTTTCGCTTCATATAGGAGGTGTAGCCGAAATTCCTATAACAGACAAGCTTTCTTTTCAACCAGAATTATTGTACTCTTCTCAAGGAGCGGAGGTTGATGAAGGACTTGGTTTTGGAGGTGTAAGTTTTAACTCTAAATATAAATTAGATTATATTAATTTACCATTAATGGGAAAATATTATGTTATAGAAAATTTAGGTGTTGAGTTTGGTCCAATGATTGGTTTTTTAGTTTCTGCAAAATATGATTTAGATGGAGATTCTGGATTTGATGGTGAGTCTGATTCGGAAGATATAAAAGATCAATTTAAATCTATTGATTTTGGTTTAGCTGCTGGAGCGAGTTACAAGTTAGATTTTGGTTTAAACTTTGGAATACGTTATAACTTAGGACTTGCAGATATTAATGATATTGATGGTTCTGATAGTAAGTTGCATAATGGAGTACTACAAGTTTCTGTAGGGTATATGTTCTAGTAAAAATTTTATAATTTATATAAAACAGAGAAAGAGGCTATTAGCCTCTTTTTTGTGTTTAAAAACTAAAATCATCGATAAAACGCATTTAATTTTAACATTTTTTAGATTTATAGTACAACGCTAAAGTTTACATTTGCCGACCAATTTAAATAAAATATAAACTTAAAATTTAATCATTAATCAAGTAAAATTTAAAATTATGAAAAAATTATTATTTACAGCTGCAATTGCAGTATTAGGATTTGCAAATGTTAATGCACAAGAAGAAGCTACAACTAATGGACCAACTTCGAAGGGGAAAATTTTAATTGAAGCTAATACTGGTAATGCTGTTTTAGGTACTACTGGAATTTATTTTTCTTCAACTGATGGTGAGTCTACGTATAACATCGGATTAGATGGTGGTTATTTTATCATGGATGATTTAGCTTTAAAAGCTGGATTTGGTTATGGTGATGGTACTAGCGATTTCGATTCAAGTGTTATTTCTTACCGTATTGGTGCTAAGTATTATGTTAAAAGTATGATTCCTGTAACCGTAGATTTAACTGGTTCTTCTTACGAAGATGCAGATGAGAATCCATTATGGTTAGGTTTAGGTGCTGGTTATGCATGGTTTGTTACTGACAGTGTTTCTATCGAGCCAGGTTTAAGATATAACTTATCTTTAAACGAAGATTATACTGATGAAGGTGTATTACAATTTAACGTTGGTTTTGCATTACATTTCTAGTAGAATAAAATAATATTTATTAAAAACCGAAGCAGACGCTTCGGTTTTTTTTTGCTCCAGTTTTTTTAGAATTTTAAAAGATAATTCAAAATGATCCTAGTCATTAATCCAATAGTTTAATAGATATAGTTTTGTCTTAACGAATTTGGTATAAAGCCAAAACTTAAATATTAAAAATTATATATCATGAAAAAATTAATGTTAATGGCTGCACTTGCAGTTTTCGGATTCACAAATGTAAATGCTCAAGATGATGCTACTTCAGACGGACAAACATCTCAGGGCAAATGGTTAATTGAGGCAAACACGGGTAATGCTATGTTAGGAACTACTGGTCTTTATTTCTCATCGAGTGATGGTAGTTCTGAATACAATATCGGTTTAGATGGTGGTTATTTTATTATAGATGATCTCGCTATTAAGGCTGGTTTAGGATATGGTGGTTTTAGTCCAGATGAAGGTGATTCTACAAGTTCATTTTCTTACCGTTTAGGTGCAAAGTACTATTTTAATAGTATGATTCCTGTAACAGTAGATTTAACAGGTGCTTCTGGTGATGGAGCTGAGAATTATGCAGGTGAAACACCTTTATGGTTAGGCTTTGGTGCTGGTTATGCATGGTTTATTAGCGACAACGTTTCTATTGAACCAGGTTTAAGATATAATTTATCTTTAAACGAAGATTATACTGATGAAGGTGTATTACAATTTAACGTTGGTTTTGCATTACATTTTTAGTAAAATAAAATAAAATAATATTTATTAAAAACCGAAGCCAACGCTTCGGTTTTTTTAAGCATTAAATTGAAGACTTAACCTGATTTTTATCATAAATTATAAACTAGTTTAAGAATATTTTTAACATATATTTAGGTTAAAACTAAAGACTTAAAATATTTATTAACTCTAAAACTAAACATTATGAAAAAATTATTATTAATGACTGCTGTAGCAGTATTTGGATTTTTAAACGTAAATGCACAAGAAGTGAAATTTGGTGCAAAAGCAGGTGTTAACTTTGCCACGCTTGGCGGTGATGTTGAAGATGCTGATGGCATAACAACTTTTCATGTTGGTGCTGTAGCGGAGATTTCTATTTCGGAAAAATTTTCAATACAACCAGAATTATTGTATTCTGCTCAAGGTGCTGATAATGAGGATTCTTACTCTGAATTTGGTTACTCTGTAAGTGAAAAAACTAAATTCAAGTTAGACTACCTTAATATTCCTATTATGGCAAAGTATTACGTGGCTGAAGGTTTTAGTGTTGAAGCAGGACCTCAAATTGGGATTCTGTTATCTGCAAATGGTGAATATGAATATAAGGAATCTTATGAAGGAGAAACATTCTCAGATTCTGATGATGAGGATATCAAAGATAATTTTAAATCAATAGACTTTGGCTTTAACGTTGGTGTTGGTTATAAGATGGATAGTGGTTTAAACTTTTCTGCACGTTATAATTTAGGGATTGCAAATATTAATGATACTGATAATTCTGATGATTGGACTATAAATAATAGCGTTTTACAATTATCTGTAGGATATATGTTCTAAAATAATAACATTTTTAAATATTAAAACCGAAGCCAACGCTTCGGTTTTTTTATGCGTATTATTTAATATATTTACTATATGAAAAAACTTATCATTATAAATGGTCCAAATCTAAATTTGTTAGGCAAGCGCGAGCCTGAAGTTTATGGTCACCAAACTTTTACAGAATATTTAGACTTATTAAGAGCAAAGTTTCCAAAAGCAACTATAGAATATTATCAATCTAATATAGAAGGTGAGCTCATTGATAAAATTCAAGAAGTTGGTTTTTCTTTTGATGGTATAATTCTAAACGCAGCTGCTTACACACATACTTCTGTAGGTATTGGTGATGCCATAAAAGCGATACAAACACCAGTAGTAGAGGTTCATATTTCTAATACATTTTCAAGAGAAGAGTTTAGGCATCAATCTTATATTTCACCAAATGCAAAAGGTGTTATCCTTGGTTTTGGCTTGCAGAGTTATGATTTAGCGATTGAGAGCTTTTTATAGCACCTTAGGTTTACTTTACTTTATTGTAAAACCGTTTTTCAATGTGTTTATATGTAAATGAAGAGTAAGCACAAACTAAAATAATTAACAGTATTTCAGAGAGTAGAATATAGTTGTCATTGATACCAAATCCTTTTATTAATATCATATTGTATAATATGATCATAAGAGTGTGATTAAGGTAAATAGAATAAGACCATTGTCCTAGTTTTTGAAAAAGGTGCCGTTTTAGTAGCTCTGAAATTATTCCTTTCTCCAATGAGAACACTAAAATTAGCAATCCAAAAGCCATGTGAATAATAAAGAAATAGTTTTTAAAATAGCCTACATGGCATATGATATATATAACTATAATTAATATGAGTACTTCAAATAAATGACCTAAAATTTTAGAAGCTTTATTTAGTACATTGAGCAAAAGATGTCTTATTAAATAGATTATTATTCCGAAGTAGAAACCAATAAAACCTCTTATAAAACTATATTTATAATCTATGGTGATATTATAAGTATGGTCTTTTAGACTGAAAAACAGATAGCCTAAACATACAATAGACAAAGAAATAAGTAGAGTTAATCTTTTCTTTCTAAAACAAAGAAGGGACGTCAAAATAAATAAAAAGTATGTTATCATTTCAGCACTAATGGACCAACTTGGACCATTCCAATTAAAGCCATAAAACAAAGGTGTTGAATTAAGTAAAAAAAATTGTGGCCAAAATGAAGCCATGGTATTAGCTTCAAAAGGTACAGTAGAATAATTAATTTGATTAGATGTTACATATTTAATAATTTCTAAGATAAGTAATACTAATAAGGTATAAACATGAAGCGGAACTAGCCGTTTTATCCGTTTTAATATAAAAGGCTTGCTACTACTAAAGGTGCTTAATTTATCCTTGTAATTATGATAAATTACAAAACCGCTTAAAACAAAGAATAAGTCTACAAAAAAGCCAGAACCTCTTATAAATGCACTATTGGTTAATACAGACAATTGTGGAGTATGAAAAAGAAATACTAAAAGAGCAGCTAGTCCTCTAAAAGCATCTAAAGCATAAAATCTTTTTATTGTATTCAAAAAAAATGAAATGTGATGGGTTAATAGATGCGCCTAATTTAGTTAAAAGTAGATACAAAAAAGACGATTCAATGAGAATCGTCTTTTTTAAAATTTATATTTCTAAGCTTAATTATAAGTGAATCACTTCATCATAAGCAGCAGCAACAGCTTCCATCACGGCTTCACTCATTGTTGGGTGAGGATGCACTGTTTTTAATACTTCATGTCCTGTAGTTTCTAATTTACGTCCTAGAACAGCTTCGGCAATCATATCTGTAACACCTGCACCAATCATATGGCAGCCTAACCATTCACCATATTTGGCATCAAAAATTACTTTAACGAAACCTTCTTTGTTTCCACCAGCACTTGCTTTACCAGATGCAGAGAACGGAAATTTACCAATCTTAACGTCTAAGCCTTTTGCTTTTGCTTGCTCTTCTGTTAAACCAACAGAGGCAATTTCTGGTGTACAATACGTACAACCAGGTATATTTCCATAGTCTAAAGCTTCAACATGTTGTCCTGCAATTTTTTCTACACAAAGAATAGCTTCAGCAGAAGCAACGTGTGCTAAGGCTTGCCCAGGAGTAACATCTCCAATAGCATAATAACCTGGTATGTTTGTTTGGTAGAAATCATTTACTAAGATCTTATCTCTATCAACAGCAATACCAACATCTTCTAAACCTATATTTTCAATATTAGATTTAATACCTACAGCAGATAATAATATATCAGCTTCTAAAGTTTCTTCACCTTTTTTTGTTTTTACAGTCGCTTTAACTCCAGCTCCCGAAGTATCAACAGATGTCACTTCAGCAGAGGTCATTATTTTGATACCATTTTTCTTAAAGCTACGTTCTAATTGCTTAGAAACTTCATTGTCTTCAACAGGGACAATTTTATCTAAATATTCTACAATAGTCACTTCAGTTCCCATTGAGTTATAGAAATAAGCAAATTCAACACCAATAGCACCAGAACCAACCACAATCATTTTCTTAGGTTGTTTGTCTAAATTCATAGCTTGTCTGTAGCCAATTACTTTTTTACCATCTTGTGGTAAGTTTGGTAATTCACGTGAGCGTGCACCAGTAGCGATTATAATATGGTCAGCAGAATATTCTTTACCATCCACATCAATTTTCTTTCCGGTTTTTAATGTTCCAAAACCTTCAATAACATCTATTTTATTCTTTTTCATTAAGAATTTAACACCATTACTCATACCGTCTGCAACACCACGACTACGTTTTACAACAGCGTTAAAATCTTTGTCGTAATCAGTTACTTTTAACCCGTAATCGTCAGCATGTTTAAGGTATTCAAAAACCTGAGCAGATTTTAAAAGTGCTTTTGTAGGAATACAACCCCAATTTAGGCAAATGCCACCAAGACTTTCTTTTTCAATAACGGCTGTTTTAAAACCTAATTGTGAAGCGCGAATCGCAGCAACATAACCACCAGGACCACTTCCTAAAACTATAATATCGTATTTACTCATGAGTAAGTTTTTAAATTGAATTTTTGATTTTACAAAAATAACAAATTCCAAAAACAAAATACCAAAAACCAAAACGTTTAAATTGTATTGGGTATTTTCTTTGTTGATTTCTGTAAATTGAAATTGTTAGTTTTTAATTTAAAACTATAATTTGTCCGTAAAATGGGTTCTGCTTTTATCAGTTTCAAATTTAACTTTATTGAATGCTATAGATTGCCCTTTTGCAATAGATAAGGTCTCCCAATTTTTACCTTTAATTAGTTTACCCATTAACACCATCTGACCAACATGATAGGCGTAATGCATCATCTGCCTATTGATAGCTTCTGTTACTGTATGACCTTGATTTCTAATATAAATAATACTTTCTAATTCATTATTTTTTAAAGGTGTAATGGCAGCGAATAAACAATCCCAGCCTTTAGTCCATTGGGTTATTAATTCATCTTTAGAGTTGAAATTATCTATGAATTCTTCATCCCGTTTTCGCCATTTTTTTTCGCCATCTTCGGTTAAAAAATTGGTCCAGCGACTGAGCATATTACCAACAAGATGTTTCACAATTATAGCAACTGAATTAGAATCTTGAGCAAACTCTTTTTTTAATTCGTTAAAAGAAAGCTGGGCTATGGTTTTATCTCCAAGAGATTTGTAGTATTCAAATTGTTTAATAGAACTTATTAAATATGATGTATCCATAGGGCTTAATTTAGTCCTATAAAATTAGCGATACAATATCTTTTAAACTAAGATTTAGAATAATTAGATGTTATATCGCTATTAAGTATTTAGATTATTTTGAAAATTTAGTCTTCAGAAGCTACAAATATTAAGGCATCACCATTAATACAATGGCGTTTTCCAGTGGTTTCATTTGGGCCATCGTTAAAAACATGTCCTAAGTGACCTCCACAAGTTGCGCAATGCTCTTCGTCTCTGGTGTATCCAATTTTAGTATCTGTACCAAAAGCAACATTGCCTTTGATTTCTCTATCAAAACTAGGCCATCCAGATTTAGAATCATACTTGTGTTCACTTTTAAATAACGGAGTATTACATGCTGCACAATGATAAATGCCTTTTTTATAGTTTTTATTTAAAGGACTAGAAAATGGTCTTTCCGTGCCAGCTTCTCTTAATACATAGTATTGTTTCTCGTTAAGTTGCTCTTTCCACTCAGTTTCTGTTTTAGTAACAGTGAATGTTTCTTTTTCTTTGGCTTCTGATTTTTGAGCAGAACTATTACAGCTCAAAAACAAACCAATAATTGTAAGTAATGTTATCTTTTTCATATTTTAAAATTACAAAATTTCGTTTGTTTTATAGGTCGCATTAACGTTTCATTAATTACGTAATAGATGTAATATTTTTTTTAAGTTAACAATTCACATTTTATAGTTGGCTTTGTATATTTATTGTTAAATTTAACAGCATCAACAATTAAATAGTGTATGTCAATGAAAATTATGCATGTCAGTGCTGAATGTTATCCAATTGCCAAAGTAGGTGGTTTGGCTGATGTTGTAGGTGCTTTACCAAAGTATCAAAACGAAATAGGTGCTAACAGTTCTGTTATAATGCCTTTTTATAACAATAAGTTTACGCAAGCTCATGAGTTTACGTCTATTTATCAGGCCAATTTAAATTTGGGAAATGAAGAGTTCAGATTTAATATTTTAAAAGTTGATGATTCCTCCTTAGAATTCGACATTTACTTTGTACATGTTGGTGATTTGCTTTATACAGATTACGTCTATTCTAATAATGATACCAATCGATTTTTAGCATTTCAAATAGCTGCTTTAGATTGGATATTAACTTTAGAAGAAAAGCCTGATTATATTCATTGTCATGACCATCATACGGGTTTGATTCCTTTTATGACTCAAGAAAGTTATAAGTATGAGTCGTTAAATAAAATTCCTGTAATTACTACCATTCATAATGCCCAATATCAAGGTTGGATGAGTTACGATAACTTGTATAAGATACCTCGATTTAATATTGAAAAAGTAGGATTGATAATGTGGGATGGCATGATTAATCCATTAGCTGCAGCTATAAAGTGTGCTTGGAGAGTAACAACTGTATCACCAAGTTACATGGAAGAATTAAAATTTAGTGCCAACGGACTTGAGTCTTTACTATCTCATGAAAGTGCTAAAGCAATAGGAATCTTAAACGGTATAGATTCTGATGTTTGGAATCCGGATACAGATAAATACATTATAAAGAATTATAAAAAAGCTTCAGTAGAATCTGGAAAAAAAGCAAATAAGGAATGGTTGTGTTCTGAATTTAATTTGGATGAAACAAAGCCTCTGTTTGCATTTATAGGTCGCTTAGTTGGAGAAAAAGGAGCCGAACTTTTGCCTTATGCTATTGATTATGCTGTGCGCTCTAAAGACATATCTGTAATAGTTTTAGGGTCTGGTTCTAAGGAAACAGAGCGACAATTATTTGATTTAATTCCAAGGCACAGTGGTAATTATAATGCTTTTATTGGTTATGATGAAAAACTCTCTCATATCATTTATGCAGGAGCGGATTTTTTACTAATGCCATCTCGTGTTGAGCCTTGTGGTTTAAACCAAATGTATTCTTTAAGGTACGGAACTGTACCTGTTGTAAGACGTATTGGAGGATTAAAAGATACCGTTGTAGATATCGGTGATAATGGATTTGGCATTTGCCATAATGAAGTGTCAGTGCAAGATATTGTGGTTGCCATCAGTAGAGGCAAAGATTTTTATAATCATCAAAAGGAATTTAAAGCTAACAGAAAACATATAATGAGCATTGACCATTCTTGGAAGGTTTCTGCTAATGCATATATTGATTTATATAAATCAATCAACTAAACAAACTAAATAAATTACGCTAATCTAAACTAAATTTAAGCTATGATAAACGATAAAGTACTGTCAATTATTCTAGGAGGAGGCCAAGGGTCTCGGCTGTATCCCTTAACAGAAAAACGCTCTAAACCAGCAGTTCCTATTGCTGGTAAATACAGACTAGTGGATATACCAATCTCTAACTGTATAAATTCTGATATTAAACGTATGTATGTGTTAACTCAGTTTAATTCTGCATCCTTAAACAGACATATAAAAAACACCTATCATTTTAGTTTTTTCAGTTCGGCATTTGTAGATGTATTAGCAGCAGAACAAACGCCAGAGAGTAAATCTTGGTTTCAAGGAACTGCTGATGCTGTAAGACAAAGTATGCACCATATTAAAGCTCACGATTTTGAGTATGCTTTAATTTTATCTGGTGATCAATTATACCAAATGGATTTCAATGAAATGATTGAAGCACATAAAAATGCCAATGCAGAGATTTCTATTGCTACAATACCAGTAAATGAAAAAGATGCTACTTCTTTTGGTATTCTTAAGACAGATAAAGATAATGTGGTTACCTCATTTATTGAAAAGCCTAGTTCTGATTTATTGCCAGAATGGACTTCTGAAACAAGTGACGATATGAAAGCTCAAGGACGTAATCATTTGGCGTCTATGGGTATTTATATTTTTAATAGACAACTATTAATTGATTTAATGAACAATCCTGAAACCAATGATTTTGGTAAAGAGATTATTCCTCAATCTATAGATAAACATAAAACGTTAAGTTACCAATATGAAGGTTATTGGACAGATATTGGTAATATAGACTCATTTTTTGAAGCTAATCTTGGTTTTACAGATGATTTACCACATTTTAATTTATACGATTCTAAACAACGTACTTATACGAATGCTAGGATTTTACCAACTTCAAAAATCACAGGTACAGCTTTAGATAGAGCTGTAATTGCAGAAGGTTGTTTAATAAATGCGGCTAAAATTGAAAAATCTGTAATTGGTATTCGTTCTAGAATAGGAAAGGATTCTACAATAATTAATACCTACATGATGGGTAATGATGATTACGAAAGTTTAGACGATATTAATAGAAAACACACTGAAATACTTTTAGGTATTGGTGAAAGGTGCTACATTAAGAATACTATTATAGATAAAAATGTACGTATTGGAGATGATGTAAGAATCAATGGAGGTAGTCATTTAGCAGACACAGAAACAAATGAATATGTAATTAAAGACGGAATAGTGGTTATAAGGAAAGACGCTATAATTCCTAAGGGATTTGTACTATAATATATGGCAGAAGTAATAACACACAGTCGTTTTACAGATTTTGATATTAACCTTTTTAAATCTGGAAAACACTATCGTTTATACGAGAAATTTGGTTCACACATAACAACATTAGACGGAGTAGAAGGTGTATACTTTGCTGTTTGGGCACCTAGTGCAAAAATGGTATCTGTAATCGGAGACTTTAATTTTTGGAATGATGGTGAGCATAAATTAAATGTACGTTGGGATTCTAGCGGAATTTGGGAAGGATTCATTCCAGGTGCTGGTAAAGGAAGCAAGTATAAGTACAAGATTCTTAGTAGTAATAACGATATAGTCACCGAAAAAGCGGATCCTTATGCTAGGCGTGCAGAGCACAATCCTAACACAGCATCTATTGTTTGGGATGATAACTATAAGTGGAAGGATTCTAAATGGATGAAAAAGCGTAAAAAAAATAACGCTTTAGATGCCCCTTTTTCTGTTTATGAAGTTCACTTAGGATCTTGGAAAAAACAAATTGAAGAGAATCGTTTTTTGTCTTATGTAGAATTAGCTGACGATTTAGTTAACTACGTAAAAGACATGAACTTTACGCACGTGGAGTTAATGCCTGTAATGGAGTATCCTTATGATCCTTCTTGGGGTTATCAGATTACGGGTTATTTTGCTCCAACTTCCCGATTTGGTTATCCTGAAGAATTTAAATTATTGGTAGATAAACTACACCAAAATGATATAGGTATTATTCTAGATTGGGTGCCATCGCATTTTCCAGAAGATGCACATGGACTTGGTTTTTTTGATGGTTCTGCGCTTTATGAACATCCAGATAGAAGAAAAGGATATCACCAAGATTGGAAAAGTTTAATTTTTAATTATGGACGTAACGAAGTTAAATCTTTTCTTATTAGTAATGCGCTGTTTTGGTTAGACCAATATCACGCTGATGGTTTTAGAGTAGATGCAGTAGCGTCAATGCTATTTCTAGATTACAGTAGAGAAGATGGAGAATGGGAGCCAAACATGTTTGGTGGTCGAGAAAACTTAGAGGCCATGTCATTTTTAAGAGAAATGAATGAAGCTGTTTATTCAGCATTTCCAGATGTGCAAACTATAGCAGAAGAATCCACAGCGTTTCCTATGGTTTCTAAACCTGTATTTATGGGAGGTTTAGGGTTTGGTATGAAATGGATGATGGGTTGGATGCATGATACACTTCAGTATTTTAGTAAAGAAACAGTGTATAGAAAATTTCACCAAAATGATTTAACCTTTTCAATGACCTACGCGTTTACGGAGAATTTTATGTTGCCGTTAAGTCATGATGAGGTTGTTTATGGTAAAGGTTCTATGTTGAATAAAATGCCAGGTGACGAGTGGCAGCGTTTTGCCAATTTAAGATTACTATATAGTTATATGTTTACACATCCTGGAACTAATTTATTGTTTCAAGGAGCCGAATTTGGGCAAAGTAGTGAGTGGAATTTTAAAACCAGTCTCGATTGGCATTTATTACAATACGATCCTCATAAAGGTGTACAAGAATTAGTGAAAGACTTGAATACGCTTTATAAAAATGAGCCTGCTTTACATCAAAAACAGTTTGAAGCAGATGGTTTTGAATGGATTGATTATGGTGATTCTGAAAACTCTGTATTTACCTACATTAGAAAAGGTAAACATGAAAAAGACGACGTTATCATTGCATGTAATATGACACCTGTTCCTAAAGAAAATTACAGATTAGGTATGCCAAGAAAAGGGAAACTTAAAGAAATTTTTAATAGTGATTTAAAGAAATACTATGGAACTGGAGATTATGTCAATAAGCTAAAGACAACAAAATCTGAAGCTTGGCATTATAGAGACCAATCAATAGATGTTAATATTCCGCCTTTAGGCATGGTTGCTTTTAAATATGAAAAGCAAATTAAACCTAAGGCAAAACCTAAAAGTGTAACTAAGTCAAAAGTTAAAACAGTACAAAAAAGCAAGACTACTAAAAAGGATAAGTGAAAGACTAAATCTTAAAAGTAGAGTAGCTTAATATAAAATGGCCTCAAGTTTTTTTTAAATCCTTGAGGTCTTTTTGAAACTAACAGAGCTAGAGTCCTGATGCTTTTCGGATTCTAGAATTGTTAATTCTCGGTATTAAAAATCATAGTAACGTATGCCAACAACTTCGAAAGAACTTTTCTTAAAATATGGTATTCCTAGCCTTGCAATTCTAGTCATTGCGATACAGTTCTTTTTTATTAAAACACAACAGCTTAATCAATGGAAAGGTGGAGGTTATGGTATGTATACCAAAATTCATTTTTACTACAATCAAATTTATATTCCAGATATATCAGTGGATTCTTTAGCGGATAATAACAACGGTATTAAAAACGCATTCAGAATGCTTAAAATAATGCCTAATGACGCAAATTTTTATAAAGCAGCACAATTGGTATTAAAAGCAACAGATAAAGATAGTGTTCATTTACAATTATGGGAGCCTAGCGTAAATTCTAGTAATGGTACATATTCAAGAGTTTTGATTAATGAAATTCACTTAAAAAATCAAGATTTGTGAAATATTGGTCAGACATACAAAATACATTAAAAGATAATATTGCACTAGCCATTCATCTATTGCTTTTTTTTCTTAGCGTTTATATTTTTATAACAGCAGAAAAGTATGGTTTATGGAAAAGCCCAATTCTAGTATTGGTAATATTCTGTTGGTTCTTTTTACGTAATAAAACTAAGCATCCAATTATTTGGATAGCAGTATTTACACTGCTGGTTTTTGATCTTTACCCATTTTATTTTAGAGTAGCAAATCATCATTTTGTGCTCACTTTTATGGTGCTTTCAGTAATCCTTTACCTTTATCATAAACGAAGTCATATCCTTTTAAAAAACATTCAAATGCTATTGGTGGTTGTAGTAGCTGCATCAGCGATACAAAAACTAATATCTAATCAGTTTATGAGTGGTGAATTCTATTACTATATGTTGAATAGAGGTTTTGTTTTTAATGTTTTTCATCCACTGTTTTCTGAAAGTTTAGAGGTAGCAAAGAGCAATTCGGAACAGATTTTAGAGTTACAAGCTACGGATCCAAATACTAAAGGAAGTGTTGTGTTAACAAATATTTTTCCCAACCTAGGTCTTTTTAGTCTTGTTTTTGCATGGATTACTGTTGCTGTGGAATTTATAGTGGCAATAGCAATTTTATGGAAACCTAAAAGTAAATGGGTACATTTGCTTTTTATTATGATGATTTTGAGTATTCTATGTACCAGATTAGAAACCGGATTTATGGCATTATTAGCTATCTGCGGCTTATTTCTGTGTCGTAATGTTAAATTGAAATTAGTGTATACATTGATTGTTATAGTTTGTATGTCACTAATAATAACCAAAATAGGATTCCATTAATCCTAGTTATACGGTTCTGTTTTTACTTGATTTAATTATGAATATTGCTGAATTTTTGAAGAAAATTGGCAAAATCATAAAAATTCAATCCGAAAACGTTTTAGTTAGTAAGAATTCTTAATAACCATGACGAACCCTTTCAAATGTTCAATTTTTTCCGTTTTTTTGCTAGTAATTTTGCCAAAAAATTAACCTATGATTGTAAATACAGAATTAGAAAATAAAGGAAATTTATTTCCTTCAAATATAATAGACTTTAAAAAAGATGTTGATAAGCTTTACTTTACAGCAGCAAACGATGTTATTTTAGAGTTAACGGTTGTTAGAGATAGCTTACTACGTTTTAGATATACTACGGTTGGAAATTTTGATAATGATTTTTCTTATGCTATAACTAAATACGCAAGTATTGGTTATAATAAACTAGAGATTGAAGAGAAAAAAGAATATTTCGAAATAACAACTTCAAAATTACGTTGCGAAATTTCTAAAGATGATATGAGAGTATCTATCTACGACGCTAAAGACGGCACATTAATTAACCAAGATGAAGGCGGTTTTCATTGGGAAGAGAGTTATGAGCATGGTGGAAATATCGTAAAGATGAGCAAAGCCTCTAATGATGGAGAAAGTTACTATGGTCTTGGTGACAAACCAAATCATCTAAATTTAAAAGGGAAACGCTATAGTAACTGGGCAACAGACTCTTACGCTTATGGTAAAGATACGGATCCTTTATATAAAGCTATTCCGTTTTATACAGGTTTACATCATGGTAAAGCTTATGGTATTTTCTTTGATAATACGTTTATGTCATCATTCGATTTTGCTCAAGAACGTAGAAATGTAACAAGCTTTTGGGCACAAGGAGGTGAGATGAATTATTATTTCTTCTACGGTCCAAAAATGAATGATGTTGTAGAAAGTTATACAGATTTAACAGGAAAACCACACCATTTGCCACCACTTTGGGCATTAGGTTTTCACCAATGTAAATGGAGTTACTATCCAGAAAGTAAAGTAAAAGAGATAACATCAACTTTTAGAAAACTTCAAATTCCATGTGATGCTATTTATTTAGATATCGATTATATGGAAGGTTTCCGTTGTTTCACTTGGAACAAAGAATACTTTCCAGATCCAAAACGAATGGTTAAGGAATTATTGGATGATGGTTTTAAAACCGTTGCCATTATTGATCCAGGAATTAAAATAGATAAAGAGTATTCTGTTTTTAAAGAAGCCTTAGAGAAAGATTACTTCTGTAAACGTGCAGATGGTGATTATATGAAAGGAAAAGTATGGCCTGGAGAATGTTATTTTCCAGATTATACAAATCCTGAAGTTAGAGATTGGTGGTCTGGTTTGTTTCAAGAATTAATTGAAGATATTGGAGTAAAAGGTGTTTGGAATGACATGAATGAGCCTGCTGTTATGGAAGTGCCAAATAAAACATTCCCAGATGATGTACGTCATGATTATGACGGAAACCCTTGTAGTCATAGAAAAGCACATAATATTTATGGTATGCAGATGGCTAGAGCAACCTACCAAGGTTTAAAGAAATACTCATATCCAAAACGTCCATTTGTAATTACACGTTCAGCATATTCTGGTACGCAACGTTATACATCTACTTGGACAGGAGATAATGTAGCAACTTGGGAGCATTTATGGATTGCAAATATGCAAGCACAGCGTATGGCAATGTCTGGTTTCTCTTTTGCAGGTAGTGATATTGGAGGATTTGCAGAGCAACCACAAGGCGAATTATTTACACGTTGGATTCAGCTTGGTATTTTTCATCCGTTTTTTAGAGTACACTCTTCTGGTGATCATGGTGATCAAGAGCCTTGGGCTTTCGATGAAGATGTAACTGATATTGTGAGAAAATTTATCGAAATCCGTTACCAAATTTTACCATATTTATATACAGCCTTCTGGAATTACGTAGATCATGGAACACCATTATTAAAATCTTTGGTATTGTATGATCAAGATGATGTACAAACGCATTATAGGACTGACGAATTTATTTTTGGAGAACAAATTTTAGCTTGTCCAATCTTAGAACCAAATGCTAAAGGAAGACGTATGTATGTTCCAAAAGGTAAATGGTATAATTTCTGGACAAATGAAATTGTAAAAGGAGGTAAAGAAATGTGGGTTGATGCAGATATTGATAGTATGCCAATTTTTGTAAAAGAAGGAGCCATTATTCCTAAATATCCTATTCAACAATATGTTGGAGAAAAAGATATTACAGAAATCACTTTAGATGTCTATTACAAAGAAGGGAAAGAGGAAAGTGAGTTATTTAGTGATGCTAATGATGGTTTCGATTATACTAAAGGACGTTATAGTTTAAGAAATTTTTCACTTAGAGGAAAAGCAAACGAATTGATAATTAATCAATATAAAGAAGGAAAGTATATTACAACTTACGAAACTTTTAATATTCAATTTCATGGTTTGCCATTTGATATTGTTGAGGTGCAATTAGACAATGAGAAAATTGAACATAAAAGTTTAAAAGTAAACGATATAACATCTATAGTTGTAGATAAGAACTTCTCTGAATTGCATATTATTGGAGTAAAGTCATAATATTAGATAGATTAAATGTTTGAAGGTTATTAATTTTTGGTGACCAAATGACTAATTTTGTGTCAAATAGTTACCGAATGATTTTTTTGTATTTTAGTAATTAGAATAAAACAATTAGCTATGAAATTAAATAAAATAATATTAAGTCTTGTTATTGCTGCAGTGATGTTTTCATGTGCAACAAATCCTTTTACAGGTAAAAAGACTATGGCATTTGTAGGTAACGACCAGTTATTTCCATCTGCGTTTGCTCAGTATAACCAAGTATTATCTGAAAATAATGTGGTAACAGGAACATCAGATGCTGAAATGATTACGCGTGTTGGGCAACGTATTGCTGTTGCAGCAGAACGTTGGTTAACAGCAAATGGTCATCAAAGTTATTTAGAGGATTATAAGTGGGAATATAAATTAATAGAATCAGAACAAGTAAATGCTTGGTGTATGCCTGGTGGTAAAATTGCTTTTTATACAGGTATTTTACCAATTGCAGCTAACGAAACAGGTGTCGCTGCAATTATGGGACATGAAGTTGCACATGCTTTAGCAAATCACGGACAACAACGTATGAGTGCATCTTATATACAACAAGGATTAGCTGTTGCAGGTAATGTAGCATTAGCAAGTGATGAGCAAGCTTTAGGTATTTTTAATCAGTCTTATGGAGTGGTTTCAAATGTTGCAGGTATGCTTCCATTTAGTAGAAGCCATGAAACAGAGGCTGATAAAATAGGTATCTATTTAATGGCAATTGCAGGTTATAATCCAGATGAAGCATCTGTACTTTGGGAGCGAATGAAAGCCAACAGTGGAGGTGAATCTCCACCAGAATTTATGAGTACTCACCCTAGTAATGATTCTAGAATTGAAAATTTAAAAGCTTTAGCACCAAAAGCAAAAGCAGAAGCTAAGAAATTTGGTGTCACAAGCTTTAGATCTATAAATTAATATTGAATTAATAAATATTTGATTACTTTAGAAGCTGCTCAATTTGAGCAGCTTTTTTTGTGGTATTCAAAACCATAAGACCCTTTAATCAATGACTATTTATGAATCAACTAAAAAAAGGAAGTAAAAAACTTCTTAACGCCTGGGCATTTTACGATTGGGCAAATTCAGTGTATACTTTAACCATTGCATCGTCTATATTTCCTATATTTTATTCGGCATTATTTGTATCTCAAGTAGAAAAAACGGTTCCTGCTTTTGGAATGGTTTTTAAGAGTACAGCATTAATAACTTATGTTACTGCATTCACGTTTTTGGTAGTTGCTTTTACATCACCTATTCTTTCTGGTATCGCGGATTATGTTGGGAACAAAAAGAATTTTATGAAATTCTTTTGTTACGTTGGCAGTGCTGGTTGTATTGGGTTGTATTGGTTTAGTTTAGAAAGTATTCATTTAAGTCTTCTATTTTACTTTATGGGATTAATAGGGTATTGGGGAAGTTTAGTATTTTACAATTCTTACTTACCAGATATTGCTTATCCTGAGCAACAAGATAGTATTAGTGCTAAAGGTTTTAGTATGGGTTATTTTGGAAGTGTAATACTCCTAATAGTAAACCTAGCCATGGTAATGAAGCCCGAATTATTTGGTTTTGATATTAGTATTTCAAAAACACTAGCAGAAACGGGAACTGAAAGTGAAATTGCAACAGCTTTACAGGATGCAAAAAATAGTGCTTCGTTTGAGGCTATGAGAATTTCGTTTATTACTGTAGGTTTATGGTGGGCTTTGTTTAGTCAATATACTTTTTATATACTGCCTGCAGGTGTTTCTAAAGGGCACAAAGTAACTAAGGATGTTGTTTTTAATGGCTTAAGAGAATTAAAACAGGTGTGGATTCAACTAAAGGAAAACTTACGCTTAAAACGTTACTTAGTTGCCTTTTTTGTTTTTAGTATGGCAGTGCAAACCATTATGTTGGTCGCAGTTTATTTTGGTGAAGAAGAAATTGCTTGGGGAGATGCTGAAGCTAAAACTTTTGGACTTATTGTGAGTATATTAATTATACAATTGGTGGCTATTTTAGGTGCTTATTTAACATCTCTTGCGTCTTCAAAATACGGAAATATTAAAACACTTATTGTTATTAATTTCTTTTGGATGGCACTTTGTTTTTACGCTTACTTTATGAAAACGCCAGAGCAATTTTATCTTGCAGCAAGTTTTGTCGGTTTAGTAATGGGTGGAGTTCAATCTTTGGCAAGATCTACATATTCTAAATTTTTACCAGAAACAGAAGACACCACTTCGTATTTTAGTTTTTATGATGTTGCTGAAAAAATAGGTATTGTTATAGGAATGGTGATTTTTGCAACAATAGATCAATTAACAGGTAGTATGCGAAATGCTATTTTATTTTTAGTTGTCTTTTTTATTGCAGGAATTGTGCTTCTGTTTAGAGTGCCAAAAACTGAATTAAAGAAACTTGATTAATTCTTTTATTGTATTTACTCTCACTCTTTGCTCTAATATTTTAACTTTGCCAACAAGTAGATCGCCTTATCGATTCTAAATTTATTTAGGGTAGGAAAGTCCGAACACCATAGTGCAATCATAGTGGTTAACAGCCACCAGTCGTAAGGCTAGGAAAAGTGCAACAGAAAGTATGTACAGGTAATGCTGTAGTGAAACCAGGTAAACTCTATGTGGTGCAATGTCATGTATACTAACGTTAGAGCGTACACGCGCGATTGTTAGAGGGTAGGCAGCTAAAGTTTGCTGGTAACAGTAAACGTAGATAAATGATAAGGGCTCTTTTATTAGAGTACAGAATTCGGCTTATAGATTTGCTTAAACATAAAAAAACCATCTAGAAATAGATGGTTTTTGTGTTTATAAAAATTTGAATTTCAATATTTTATTCAGTTCTCTATTCGAAGAAACTAAACATATTACCACCATAACTTTTAGAATGTAAGTAATGTTCTAATTGACTTAAATCGGTGTGTTTAGAATGTTCTACAATGAGTATTCCTTCTTCCTCAAGTAATTCATTCTTAAAAACTAATTCTGGAATTTTAGAAAAAGCATCTAATTCAAAATTGTAAGGAGGATCTGCAAAAATAATACTATGCTTTTGTTTTGATTTTTCAAGAAACTTAAAAACATCACTTTTAATGGTACTGATATTCATTTCAAAGGCATCAGCTGTTTCATTAATAAATTTAATACAGCCAAAATTTTCATCTACAGCCGTAATATGTTCCGTCCCTCTTGAGGCAAACTCGTAACTAATATTACCTGTACCAGAAAATAAATCTAAAACAGAAATATCATCAAAATAATATTGATTATTTATGATGTTAAAAAGCGCTTCCTTCGCCATATCTGTAGTTGGTCTTACAGGAAGTTTTTTAGGAGCTGTAATTCGTCGGCCTTTATACAGTCCAGATATAATACGCATATTAAAAAGAATTTAATATTAAAAAATGTTGGTGAGAATAACGTCTATCTGTTTCTGCTGCTATTTTAAAATCGTAGGCTTTTTCTACAAACCTTACATGCCTGATATAAAGATAAAGCATAACAAATAGCTCATCGCCAATAACTATATTTCCACTTAGTTGTACAAAAGTAGTTTCTACATCGAGTTTTAGTTGTTCAAAAACAAATAATACGTAATAGATAAAATCTTCTTTGCTGTAAAACTCAAACACATTAAATAATTGTAACTTATTGTCTTTTGTAACTAATATTTCTAAAGTGTTTTTATTAACGTTTATATAAACAATGGGATTTTCTGAAGATTCAGGGTTATTTAAAATAGACTCAATAAGGATACTTGATGAGTGTTTGTACACAAATTCACCAAAGGTTTCAAAAATATAATTGTTAATATTTACGTACGGTACATAGACATTCACAGTTTTATTCACAGAGATTTTATCTTCTGTTATAAAATCGTTCTTAAGTATTTTTGAATTAAATTTTAAGTAATCAACCTTATGATTTGCATCGTAAAGTTGTTCAGGTACTAGTGTTGCTAATTCATTTTGATGAATTACTAAAACTTCACTAAAGTCTTCAGAAAATACTGTATTACTACTTAATTCTGCCTTTATATGATTGAGAATTTCTTCAGGATTCAACTTTTGCTCAAAAGCATTAGTCTTTAAAAACTCAATGGTTTTAGTAGTCCTGTTTAAAATACAAAAAGAAAGTCCATTCAAATTAATTTGAATGGACAATTCTTTAATATCGGTTTTATTCAAAATTATTCTTTTGTTGAAAGATCTTTACCCCAATTTCCACTGGTATTAACTTCTTCCATAGAACCTATTTTTACAGTTTCTCCTTTAACACCTGCTACAGAAAATGCTTGCTTTTCTTTCTCAATTAAATATTGTTCTTGGCCATCTAAAACAATAGCTTTATCTACACTAGCTTCAAACACAGCGAACTCATCTAACTTACCTGCTTTAAGTGTAAATTTAGCATCTGGTTTCCCAATACCAACATTCATCATTGTTTTGTAACGATCGCTACCTTTAAAAAGTGAATCTTTTACAGAGTAATAACTTAACGTATCTATTAAAGTAATAGTTTTCATTGTTTCTACTCCACCAAAAGCTTTTGTTTTTACCTCATCTAAAATTAAAGTATCACGTCTTTGTGTAATTGGCACTTTTCCTGTTTCAACAAATTTTATTAATTTATAAAAATTATCAGCATAATCTCCGTTTACATCTTTGTAAGCTAACTGAGAATCTCTTATGTCAATAAGGCGATCGATAACTACACGATAGCGTTTATCTTTAATTTGATTGAATTGTATCTCTTTGTAAACTGACATAAAAGTCATATAACCTAAGAAAATAATTAATCCCCAAAGTAAGATGTTGATTACTGGTTTTATTTTCTTTGGAACAAATTTATCGATAGCCCAAACAATTCCAATGGTTAATGCTATAATAACTACAATTGCTATAATTACTTTCATGTGTTTATTTATTAATTAAGGTCTATCGCAAATCTACAATTTTTTTTTGTTGGTTAAAACTATCTAAATTAAAAATATTAAAAATATCTAAGTTAATAATTTATACACCCTAAAAATAGAGAATATTGCTATCTTGCTAGATATTTATTTTATATATGATTTCTAATGCATCTGCATTCTATTCGCTCTTAAAATCTAAATTTCCATTTGCACCAACTTCTAAGCAGGATATGGTGTTAATGCAGTTATCTCAATTTATTTTTGATAACAATAAAAATTCAATTTACTTATTAAAAGGATATGCCGGAACGGGTAAAACGAGTATAATTGGTACAATTGTTTCAAATTTATGGCAAGCAAAAAAAAGTGCAATTTTATTAGCTCCTACAGGAAGGGCAGCGAAGGTTATTTCAAATTATTCTAAGAAAGAAGCATTTACTATTCATAAAAAAATATATTTCCCTAAAAAGGATAAAGGAGGAGGTGTAAATTTTGTAATGCAACCTAACAAACATCGCAACACTATTTTTATTGTAGATGAAGCATCTATGATACCAGATACACCTTCAGATACAAAGTCTTTTGATAGTAGTTCGCTTCTAGATGATTTAATGACTTATGTCTATTCTGGCCATGAGTGTAAGTTATTATTAATTGGAGATAAGGCGCAGTTACCACCTGTAAAATCTGATTTGAGTCCTGCTTTAGACGAAAACAAACTTAGTTTAAACTATAATAAAGATGTTATTGGTATTGAGTTAGATGAAGTTGTTAGGCAAGGGCAAGATTCTGGGATTCTTAGTAATGCGACAGAATTAAGGGCTGTTTTAGAATCTAATTTTTATGAAAGTTTTAAATTCGATTTAAATGGTTTTACAGATAGTGTTAGGTTAATTGATGGCTACGAAATTATGGATGCTATTAACGACGCTTATAGTGCAGATGGTTATGAGGAAACGGCTATTATAGTTAGAAGTAATAAACGCGCAAATGCATACAATCAGCAAATAAGACAACGTATTCTATTTAATGAAAGTGAATTGTCTGCTGGAGACTATTTAATGGTTGTTAAGAATAATTATTTTTGGTTAAAACCTAATACCGAAGCAGGTTTTATTGCTAATGGTGATATTATTGAAGTGTTAGAGATTTTTAGTATTAAAGAACTCTACGGTTTTAGATTTGCGGAGGTTAAGTTAAGAATGGTAGATTACCCTAATATGAAACCCTTTGAAACGGTATTACTTTTAGATACTATTGATGTAGAGAGTGCTTCATTGAGCTACGAAGAATCTAATCGCTTATATCAAGAAGTCTCTAAGGATTATGAAAATGAAACAAAATACAAACGTTTTTTAGGAGTAAAAAATAACAAGTTCTTTAATGCCTTACAAGTAAAGTTTTCTTACGCCATTACTTGCCATAAATCTCAAGGTGGACAATGGAATACCATATTTGTAGAGCAGCCTTATTTACCTAATGGTATGGATAGAGATTACATACGTTGGCTATATACAGCAATTACAAGAGCTAAGGAAAAGCTATATCTAATTGGTTTTAAAGATGAAATGTTTGTAGAGAAAGATTAAAACAATACTATAATGACAGAAACAATACTAAGTATTTTTTTAGGTGTAGGCCTTTCAGCATCTGTGGGTTTTAGAGTTTTTTTACCTTTATTTGCGCTAAGCTTAGCAGCATATTTTAATGTTTGGGAGCTTAATGAATCTTGGCTATGGATTGGTAGTACAACGGCGGTAATTACCCTTGGTATTGCAACAGTTGTAGAAATTGTGGCTTATTACATTCCGGTTATTGATAATGCATTAGATGCAATTGCTATTCCGCTAGCAACTATTGCAGGTACAGCAGTTATGGTGTCAACAGTTGCAGATTTAAGTCCTGTAATCACTTGGGCTCTAGCAATTATTGCAGGTGGAGGAACTGCAGCAGCAGTAAAAAGTTCTGCTAGTGCAACCAGATTAGGCTCAACGGTTTCAACAGCAGGTTTTGGTAATCCTATAGTTTCAACAATAGAAACAGGGACGTCTATAGTAATGTCTGTAATCTCTATATTTTTACCAATATTAGCTATTGTAGCCGTCTGTTTTATTTTTTACATAATCTATAAGCTTTATAAAAAATTACGACCGAATAAGTCAAAATCATCAAATACCAATTTGAAGACATAATGTCGTTTATAAATCTTATTTTTGAAACTACACAAGTACAAGTTACATAGATGAAAATTATTTCAATGATTCCGGCACGTTATAGTGCATCACGTTTTCCTGGTAAATTAATGCAAAATTTAGCCGGGAAATCTGTAATTCTAAGAACTTACGAAGCTACCGTTGCTACTAAATTATTTAGTGAAGTCTATGTGGTTACGGATAGTGATATCATTTTTAACGAAATTGTTAATAATGGTGGAAAAGCTATTATGAGCATAAAGGAACACGAGTCTGGTAGTGATAGAATTGCAGAAGCAGTTGCAAATGTAGATTGCGATATTGTAATAAATGTGCAAGGAGACGAGCCGTTTACAGAACGCGAAAGTTTAGCAAAAGTAATCGATGTTTTTAAAGATGATAAAGACAAAGAAATAGACTTAGCTTCTTTAATGGTGCAAATTGAAGATTGGGAAGAAATCAATAATCCCAATACTGTAAAGGTGATAGTAGATCAGCAGAATTTCGCTTTATATTTTTCTCGAAGTCCAATTCCGTTTCCAAGAGATAAAGAAGTCGGAGCACGTTATTTTAAACACAAAGGCATTTATGCTTTTAGAAAACAAGCCTTACTAGATTTTACCGTTTTACCAATGCAGTTTTTAGAGGCATCAGAAAAAATTGAATGTATTAGATATTTAGAATACGGTAAACGTATTAAAATGGTAGAAACTACAATACAAGGTGTAGAAATTGATACACCAGAAGATTTAGAAAGAGCGAAGAAATTGTGGAAATAGATTATACTAAAATAAAAGTAATTGGCTTCGATGCCGATGATACGCTTTGGGTAAATGAAACCTATTTTAGGGAAGCCGAAGAAGCAGCAGGTAGACTATTGTCTCTTTATGAAACTCCTAATAAAATTGATCAGGAGCTTTTTAAGATGGAGATTAAAAATTTACCGACATACGGTTATGGAGTAAAAGGTTTCATATTATCTATGATAGAGCTTGCTATAGAATTATCTAACGGAACAGTTGCTAATGATGTCATTGCTCAAATGTTAAAAATAGGTAAAGATATGATTAATAAGCCTATTGAGCTTTTAGATGGAGTAGAAGAGGTACTTAAAGAGTTGTCTAAAGATTATAGATTAATTGTGGCTACAAAAGGCGATTTGTTAGATCAAGAACGCAAATTAGAAAAATCGGGTTTGTTAAAATATTTTCATCATATCGAAGTATTAAGTGAAAAAGAAGCGTCTAATTATTCTAAATTATTAAAGCATTTGGATATTGAGCCTGAAGCTTTTTTAATGGTTGGTAATTCCTTAAAATCTGATATTTTACCTTTGGTGAAAATTGGAGCACAAGCTATACATGTACCTTTTCATACCACTTGGCAACATGAAAAAGTGACTAAAAAGGAAACGAATGGATCTCATTATAAGACCGTAAAAAGTTTAATGGAAATTACAGATTTAATTAGTTAAGATTTGAAAGTACTCAATAAAAACACATGGAATAGAAAGGCTCATTTTGAGTTTTTTGATACCTTTAAAGATCCTTATTTTGGTGTCACTTTTAAAGTAGATGTTACTAAAGCTTATGAGTTTTCAAGTACCAATAAAGTGTCTTTTTTTGTTAGTTATTTGCATGCAACAATGCAAGCTATAAACGAAATAGAAAATTTAAAATATAGAATAAACGAATCTAATGAAGTTGTTGAGTTTGATACTATTCATGCATCGCCAACAATCCTCAGACCTAATAAAACTTTTGGTTTTTCTTTTGTGAATTACAATGAAGATATATTTAAATTTCAGGCTAATTTTTTAAAAGAGAAAGAAAGAGTATTAAATACCAATGAATTGTTTCCTCCTGTAAATTCAATGGATTGTGTGCATTGTTCATCTTTGCCTTGGGTTAATTTTACAGGACATAAAGAACCGTTTAAAGGCGACAAAGATTCAGTACCTAAATTAGCTTTTAGTAAAATGGAAGATTTAGGATCAAAAAAAGAAATGCAAGTTGCTATTAGTGTCAATCATGCACTAGTAGACGGCTATCATATTGGTCTATTTAAAGAAAAATTACAATTTCATTTAAATAGTCAATAAATATAAACTAAGTTGTTATTTTTGTTAAAGATATAAAGTAAATGATATACAAAAATTATCCAATGGTGTCCAGAGTTGTTTTTGGACGTGGAAGTTTTAATCAACTTGATGAAATTCTCGCATCAAAACGCAAAGGGCGTAATGCACCATTTATATTTTATGTTGATGATGTCTTTAAAGGGAATCATTGGTTAACCTCTAGAATAGCTCTATCTTATAAGGATAAAATTATTTATGTACCAACAAAAGAGGAACCGAGAACAGATCAAATAGATCAGTTAGTCGAAGATATTATTTTAGAGTACAGTGAGCTTCCTTCTGGTATTATTGGTATTGGTGGAGGTATTGTAATGGATATTGCAAAAGCCGTTTCATTAATGCTTACTAATAAAGGAGAATCTAAGGATTATCAAGGTTGGGACTTAATAAAACATCCTGCAATTTATCACGTTGGCATACCAACAATTTCTGGTACTGGTGCAGAAGTTTCTAGAACCACAATTTTAACTGGTCCAATTCGAAAACTTGGTATTAATAGTGATTTCACTCCCTTTGACCAAGTGATATTAGATCCGGAATTGACTAAAGACGTTCCAAAGAAGCAATGGTTTTATACCGGAATGGATTGTTTTGTACATTGTGTAGAATCCTTAAATGGTACCTTTTTAAATGCATTTAGTCAAAGTTATGGGGAAAAAGCCTTTGAACTTTGCAAAGAAATATTTTTGGAAGATACATTGAGCAAAGAAGAAGCTCAAGACAAATTAATGATGGCATCGTGGCATGGTGGTATGAGTATTGCTTACTCGCAAGTTGGTGTAGCACATGCTATGAGTTATGGTTTAGGCTATCTTTTAGGTATTAAACATGGTGTTGGTAATTGTATTGTTTTTGATCATTTAGAAGAGTTTTATCCAGAAGGTGTAGCCATTTTTAAAGAGATGAAAGCCAAGCATAATATAGAATTACCTCAAGGTATTTGTGCAGATTTAGAACAAGATCAATTTGATAAAATGATTGATGTTGCTTTAAGCCTAGAACCATTATGGGAAAATGCAATTGGTAAGAATTGGAATACAATTATAACAAGACAAAAGCTTCTTGAACTTTACAAAAAGATGTAAGATGCGATGGTTAGCTAAATTTATTTATTTTAAGTTGTTGGGGTGGAAAGTAGTTGGTAATACTAACTTCTCTCAAGATACCGTAAAGAAGGCTGTAATTATCGCCTTTCCTCATACGAGTTGGCATGACTTTTATATTGGTGTTTTACTCAGAAAAGTTACTGGTGTTAAAACTAATTTTGTAGGTAAAAAAGAACTCTTTATTTGGCCGTTTGGCTATTATTTTAGAGCAATTGGAGGTAGATCTCTAGATAGAACTTCTGGGCAGAATAAGGTAGAAGCTATTTCAAAATTGTTTAATGAGTCAGAAGAATTTAGACTAACATTAGCGCCAGAAGGTACTCGGAAAAAAGTAGAAAAATGGAAAACAGGCTTCTACTATATTGCAAAAACAGCTAATGTTCCCATTATAATGTTTACTCTAGATTTTAAAAATAAACAGAATAAAATTTCAGAGCCGTTTTATCCTACAGATGATATGGAAGCTGATTTTAAATTCATGAAATCGTTTTATAAAGGTGTAGAAGGTAAAGTAAAGGAATACAGCTAGTTTTGGTTAGTTGTTTAATTTTTGGCACAAGAATTGAAGTATTTATAATGCAATGAAACATAAAGTAAACTCCAAGTCACTAAAAAGAAACATTGTCTCAAAAAGCCGTTTAATTAGTTAAACGGCTTTTTTTCTTTTATATAATTATCTAAAAGGTAATTCGTCTGACTTTGAAGCTTGTTTTTAAAGAATTTCATGCCACCAAAAAAAAGGCCTTTGATTCCCATGGCTTGTTTTGCCCATTGGTGTAAGTCAAATTCATCCGTGTGTTTTATAATTAAACCATCTTTAAATTCAAATTTTGCATCAATTTTATTGTGGACTTTTCTTCCGGTTTTACTAAAAGTATAATTAGCTTCCCAATGCGCGGATCCATTAGCTTCATTTGATTCAATATTCGAAAATTCTACGTTAAATCCTTTTCCTTTTTGAGAAGCACATAGCATTAACCACATAGCTTTTGCACGTTCGGCTTTTAAAATTCCAAAGGCAGGATCTTCAAAAACTACATCTTTATGATAGCATGAAGCCATGGTTGGTCCATCGCAATTCTTCAATGCTGTGTAAAATGTTTCTATTACTTCTTTCATATAATTTTAATTTTTAAAACCGCACTCGCTATAAATTCGTAAGTATAGTGTTATTAATCTTTATTTGGTTTAATATATCGAATTAGGAATTAATTGCGATGAAAGGGAAAAAGACCATCTTTAATTAGGTGGTTTTTTTATTTCCATTCCCATTCTATTTCATTTTTATATTCCAAATTTAGGTCAGAAAAATGGTTTTTAAATGCCTCTATATCTTTTATTGCGCGCTTCGGTATTATTAAGGATAACTCAGATTTTAATCTTAAGAAAAAATGTTCTTTTAATTCAATCAGCTTCTCAAATTCAGAATCTTTTATTTTAGTTTGAGTTCCAGAATCAGAGGATTCTATAACATGAGATGATTTATCAAAAATGAGTGTTACTTCTTTACCAATTCTATTTTTAAAATTTTCGTTTATATGGTTTTCAAAATGCTTCTTATATCTGCGTTTAGCATAGAACGGATAAAAAATATACCAGAGTATTGCGAAAGCAAAGAACAGTATATAGATTTCATTTTTCTTTGTAAACATTAGAAATAATCCTAACACCATATAAATGATAGGTACAACCCATCTTGTTTTGTTTCTATTTTTTTTATGCAATTTAGACTTTGCTGAAAAGTAAAGCTGATGTTCTAAAAAATCTGAAAAGTTTAATTGATATTCTAAAGTCATTTTTTATTTAAAGTCTTCCAATTAATAATAAGTAAATCAAAGCATATTAATGTGTGTAGCGTTTAATTTTATCTACAAGCCGTTGTATTTTAGAATACACAAAAGCATTAGTCTTCGCATAATGAAAAGAAATAAAGCAAACGACTGATAGAAAGATGATCGCTCCGATTATGGCTTGCCAAGGCACAAGCGTTTTGCCAATAAGTTGTGTTAAACCAAGACCTGTAAAACTACCGTAAATGATAATAAAATGAATCACATAAATGGAAAGCGTCTTTTGTCCTATTTTAAGTATTAATGGTTGTTTTAAGTAGTTTTCTGCTAAATAGAATAATGAGAATAAAACTAAGACATCTCCTAGCCTTGAAAATAAATAATTATAATAGGCAACTTCTTTAAAAATCGAAATATCTAACCAACTATATAGTTGCATTAATAACCAAGATGATTTAAAAATAAGTGTAATTCCGAATAGAAAAAAACAAGAAACAATAGCCATTTTGAATTTTGGACGTTCTACATAACGATAGAATAAGGTTGACATAAAAGCACCAAAGGCTACATAACCAAACCATGGTATAATATTAAAAATAGAACCATTCGCTTTACTAAAATAATTAGAAAACAGTATAGGTATGTTTGGTAATTCTAAATAGCGATATAGAGGTTCGGTTATAAAAACAATTACTCCAAGAGCTAAAGTAGTAATTGAAAAGAGTAAAGTTTTTTTGAAAGTAAGTTTATAAATTAATACAATAATAATAAGAGATAAGCCAATACACTGTAAAACATCTACAACTAAGAAATAAGAGTTAAATTCACCCATTAGCCATTGAAAAACAGGTGCTCTTAACAAGTAACCAATACCTATAAGCATTAAGCCTCGCCTAAATCCTTTTCGTATTCTTTGTTTTATGTCTCCATTTCGTTTAGCTCGTATGAGCAGGTATGAAAATATGAGTCCAGAAATAGTAAAAAATGTCGGAGCGGTAATACCTCTAAAATATTCCCAAATTTGAAATACAGTATTGTTTGCGTCTCTGTAAGATACTTCTAAAAGTGTGTCTATAAAATGGCCTTGCAACATCATTAAGATCGCAAATGCTCTCACAGCATCAATAAAATATAGACGATTAGGATTCAAGTTGAATTGGTTAATTGCTTTAAATTTTAGTCTAGAATTAAGGTTAAATATTGATTTTACAGCGCTGAGACTGTTTAATCATTTTTAGCGAAATACCCGTCATTTGAAACGGCAGAGTCACTTACGTTTATACTTGCGGTTTTAAACCAAACTTCAGCATAGTTACCATCTTCGTATTGTTTTTGAATATCTCCTCCATGTGTTTCTGCACCAGAGCACCAATTTTTATTTACTTCAGGCGATTTTCCATTCGTTTGATTGTAAGCACCAAGTTTAAAGAAAAGACCTTCGCCTGTATATGCATTTTCGCGCTCTATGCCATCTTGACCAATTGGTACAAATAAACGTTGCGTTTGCTCAGGTATGTCTGCAGTTGTAGTGTATTCTGATTGGATTAAGTTTTTTGTAAAGGTTTTAGTCTCGTGACCTTTGCTAGTAAATTTTAAATTCATAATACCATCCTTAACTTCAATTTCATAGCTAAACTCTTCACCTAATGCAATACCATCTTTTGGTTCTTCAGGATATGTGTTTTCTTCAGTGCCAACAACAGAAAAATCATTGCCCCAAACCGCAGAAGAATAATCCCATCTTCCAGAATTATCTTCACCTGCAGTGTTTATTTCATAATGCCAAAAAACAGAACCTTTGGTGTGGCCAGGGAATTTTTTGTAAAATATTTTTAGTGGTTCATTTTCATGGCCATCCGCACTATGAATCTGTCCTACAACCACGGCATAAGATGCTGCAACTCTAGCATCTCCAGTAGAAGATACATTCATCACTTTTAATGTGGCAGTCAATTTATCGTCAGCCGTTTTAGGATACCATTTTTTTGCTTGAGCCAATTCCGTTCTTGTGTTGTTAGACGTTCCATGTGTGTCTCCTGCGTTAGGCGCTTTATAAACAACCCAATCATTGTCTCCATCATTGGCTGTGTAAAAGAAATCTTTATTTTCAAAATTATTTGCAAAACCTGCATTTGAGCCATCTCCTAATATTAATTTCCAATGATCAAAAAATGGTGTTACGTCGCTAGCGTAAACAGTTTTTGTTGTTTCTACTTGTTTTGGTTCTTTAGCTTCATTTTTACAGCTATATAATGTTGTAAAAGTAAAAAGTATGAGAAACGTTAATAACGATAAGCTTTTTCTGTTGTTCATTTTTAGAGAGTTTTGTTGTCAAAATTAGTTTTGCTAATAGTTTTATTTAGTGATTTTTAAAAGAAGTTAAATGTCTATAATATGGGTTTTATTTTTCCAAATTTTTAAACATTGAGTGTGTATGCATGCTGATTAACGAAGTTAACTATTTTAAACTCATAATCAATAATTTAATATTTCAGTTATAAATTAATTGTAAACATTGCGCTATAAACTTAATCCATTTATTACATTTATAAACTATGGAATTTTTAAATCAACTACTCAGTGACTTTTCATCATTAGCTTGGGGTTTACCTTTGCTTATTTTATTAATTGGTGGAGGTATATATTTATTAATACGCTCGCATTTTTTACCATTTAGGTATTTAGGTCATGCCTTAAATGTGCTTAGAGGAAAGTATGACGATCCTAATGATCCTGGTGAAATTTCGCATTTTCAAGCGTTAACTACTGCATTGTCAGCTACGGTTGGCATGGGGAATATTGCAGGTGTTGCCGTTGCTATTTCTGTTGGAGGACCTGGTGCTGTTTTTTGGATGTGGGTAAGTGCTGTAGTTGGTATGTCTACAAAATTCTTTACTTCTACATTAGCAATTATGTATAGAGGTAAGGATAGTGCAGGCGAAATTCAAGGAGGTCCAATGTATTTTATTATGGAAGGTTTAGGGAAATCTTGGAAACCTTTAGCGGTCTTTTTTAGTTTGTGTGGACTTATTGGTGCGTTGCCTGTTTTCAATGTCAATCAGCTCACACAGGCATTAAATGATATTTTATTAATACCCAATGGTGTTGAAGTTGGGTTAAAATCTAATTTAATTATAGGTTTTATTTTAATCACTATTACAGCTTTAGTCATTTTAGGAGGTATTAAACGAATTGGCTCAGTGGCATCGCGATTAGTGCCAAGTATGGTGGCTTTGTATTTTGTTTTAGTTGTTATTATTCTTATCGCACATAATGATGTGCTGTTCTATTACTTAAAGCTCATTTTTACAGATGCCTTTGCTGCTAATTATTATCCTAAAGACGACACTTTTTTAGGAGGTGTTTTAGGTGCTCTTATTCTTCATGGTATTAAACGTGGAGCATTTTCTAATGAAGCAGGAATTGGCACTGCACCTATGGCTCATGGAGCGGCAAAAACTGATGAACCTATTAGAGAAGGTTTAGTGGCTATGTTGGGTCCTGCAATAGATACACTTATTGTTTGTACGCTTACAGCTTTAGCTATTTTAGTTACTGGTGTTTGGGAAACTACTTCAGATAATGGTGTTAGTCTTACGGCTTCTGCATTTGCAGATGTAATGCCTAATTATGGTAAGTATTTATTACTCATTTGTATTGCTGTTTTTAGTATGAGTTCTTTGTTTTCATATTCTTATTACGGAACAAAGTGTATGTCGTTTCTTTTTGGAGCTGATAAGAAGCATTACTATAATTACTTCTATATTTTAAGTATTCTTATTGGTGCAACGACTAGCTTAAGTATGATGATTAATCTTATTGATGGCGTGTTTGCTTTGATGGCAATTCCAACAATGGTGGCTACAATAATTCTTGCACCAAAAGTGATAAAAGAATTGAAGCGTTATATAGAACGCTTAAAACAAGAATAATTATAGATCTGAAGTATTGAGTTGTTTGCTAACAGAAGCTTTAAACTGTTGAGGAGTCATCATTTCCATCTTTTTAAATTGTCTATTGAAGTAACTTGTATTATTGAATCCAGATTGAAATGCAATTTCTGACATTCTCAGATTATGAGATGTTTTAATCAATTTTTTAGAAAACTTTATTTTTTCAGAATTAATATAATCAATAGGCGAGATACCTAATGTGTTTTTAAATTGCTTATGAAAGTGAGAAGAGCTCATGTAAGCTTTCTTAGCTAATTGATCTACTGTTATATCCTTATTTGTTAAATTCTCTTTAATAAACTTAATAACCGTACCAATTCTAGTATCAGTAAAAATATGGGTGTCATTTGTAATTAGAGATTTTGCTTTAGTTTGAAGTAATCTAACAATTAATTCTTGAATCATCAGATCTAGTAACATATCTTTAGATTTATTACTATTGGTGAAGGTGTACGTTAAGCGTTCTAATAAATGATTTACATCAACATTATTTATAAGATGTGATGTGGTTTTATCTAAATCCCAATTATTGTTTTCATTTTCTATGGCAACATGATGGTTAAATTTTTCAACAACTTCTAGGATTTTAAAAGCGTCAATTCCTAATGCTAAACACTGCGTTGGTTTATTTTTTGTAGCTATAGGGAAATCAATAATCATTTCCTTATTAGTTGGCATTACCACAGATTCTCCAGGAAAGAAATCAAAAGCATCAAAACCATCTAGGTGCATTATTTTCTTTCCGGTGAGCATACTCGCAATAATAGGAAAATCGAAAGTTAAAGATACTTTCTCAGCAATGGCGTGGGTTTCGTAAATATTAAGCTCAGCATATTCCGCATTGTAAGTGGTCCTATTCTCTACTAATGTAGTTAGTTTTCTATGGCTTTTATGTTGCGTTAATAAGTTGCTCATTCTCAATATTACAAAAAAATAGTCTTAAAATTTGTTAATAATAGATATGTTCAAAAATATAATCAATATGTTCAAGTTATTAAGGTTTTGATAAAATAACTTTATCAAAACTAAAGTATAAATAATATTTATGCTAAAAAAATGTATAATTAACAATAAAAGACATTAAGGTATGAGCTATTCTAAACCAGAATTTAAAGAGAGGTATTCCAACTTTATAAATGGAAAATTTGTGCCACCAGTAGGTGGAGATTATTTTGAAAACACATCTCCAATAGATGGAACTCTAATTGCAAAATATCCAAGATCGCAAAAAGAAGATGTAGAAAATGCGGTTGAAGCAGCAAATGCAGCAAAAGAAGCTTGGGGAAATACATCTGCAACTGAGCGCGCAACACTTTTAAATAAAGTAGCCGATGTTATAGAAGCAAATTTAGAAGAGTTTGCCATTGTAGAAACGTGTGATAATGGAAAACCAATTCGAGAAACGCTGAATGCAGATATTCCTTTAGCTGTAGATCATTGGCGCTATTTCGCAGCATGTATTAGAGCAGAAGAAGGTAGTGCAACTGAGTTAGATCAAAATACCTTATCCATGAATATTAAGGAGCCATTGGGTGTTATTGGTCAGATTATTCCATGGAACTTTCCGTTATTAATGTTGTCTTGGAAATTACCTCCAGCATTAGCAACGGGTAACTGTGTAGTGCTAAAGCCAGCAGAACAAACTCCATCGTCTGCAACTTTATTAATGGAGAAAATTGCAGATATTTTTCCTCCAGGTGTATTAAATATTGTTCATGGTTTTGGACCAGAAGCAGGAAAACCTTTAGCGTCTAGTCCTAAAGTGGACAAAGTAGCCTTTACAGGTGAAACAACCACAGGACAGTTAATTATGCAATATGCATCTAAAAATCTAAATCCGGTAACTATGGAATTAGGAGGGAAGTCTCCAAACATATTCTTTAATAGTGTAATGGATGAAGACGATGCGTTTTTAGATAAAGCCATTGAAGGAGCTGTTTTATTTGCATTTAATAAAGGGGAAGTGTGTACATGTCCTTCAAGAATCTTAGTTCAAGAAGATATTTATGATGCGTTTATGAAGCGCGTTATAGCAAGAACAAATGCTATTGTTCAAGATAATCCTTATGATGTAAATACAATGCTTGGTGCACAGGCTTCTAACGATCAATATGAAAAAATTCAATCTTATTTTAAAATAGGAAAAGAAGAAGGGGCAAAAGTATTAACAGGTGGAGAAGCTAATAAGTTAGATGGCGATTTGGCAAATGGATTCTACATTAAGCCTACCATTTTAGAAGGGCATAATAAAATGAGAGTTTTTCAAGAAGAAATTTTTGGTCCAGTAGTTTGTGTCACTAAATTTAAAGATGAAGCCGAAGCACTAGAAATCGCTAATGATACTATGTATGGTCTTGGTGCTGGTGTTTGGACGAGAGATGCACATCAATTATATCAAATACCAAGAGCTATAAAAGCAGGTCGTGTTTGGGTAAATTGTTACCATGCCTATCCTGCACATGCGCCATTTGGAGGTTATAAAAAATCTGGATTCGGTAGAGAAAATCATTTAATGATGATGGGACATTATAGACAAACTAAAAACATGTTAATTTCGTACGATAAGAACAAATTGGGCTTCTTTTAGAAGTTATTAATAGCAAGTAAAAGGTTGGATTAGTAAGTTTAATTCAACCTTTTTTAATATAATTATAATATGAAGCGAGTAGAAATTACAGAAGAGGCAGCAAAAATTGTTAAGCAACTAAAATTGAAACATGGTGAATTAATTTTTCATCAAAGTGGAGGTTGTTGTGATGGTTCTGCACCTATGATTTTTGAAAAAGGAGATATGTATCTAGATGAAAGTGATATTCTTTTAGGAGAAGTAGAAGGTGTGAATTTTTATATGAATCAAGATCAGTTTGAATATTGGAAGCATACACACTTAACTGTTGATGTCACTAAAGGTCGAGGAGCTAGTTTTTCTTTAGAAATACCATTGGGATTACGTTTTTTAATTCATTCCAGATTACTAACTGCTGAAGAGGCTGCTTTTTTTAATACTTAACATTCTAAGTGTATAACTGCACTTTTTGTGTTTTAATAATATTATCTCAAAAAACCATTTAAATTATTGGTTTTTGGGCTTTTTTTATATTAATATCTTATTTTTTTAACATTTGGGTTGTAATATAATTGCTAAATTGATATATTTATGCTAAATTAATATATATGAAAATTGATTTGTGTCCAAATTGTGGTTCAGACCATTATATTAAAAGTGGAATCGTTAACGATAGACAACGTTATAAGTGCAAGAAATGCAATTATTTTTTTTCTGTAAATAAAATAGGTAAGCGGATTGATGATTATTATGTTAACAAATCACTTCAGTTGTATTTAGAGGGTTTAACCTATCGTGAGATTGAACGTATATTGGGAGTTTCACATGTTAGTATTATGAATTGGGTAAAGAAATACAATATAAAGCGACCATACAATGCTAATTATCATCCAACTTATAAAATTTTAAATGCTTTAGAGTTGGGTAATTATTTCAGTAATGCAGATAATATTAAGGGTGCTGGAGTTGTAGTTACAGAGTTGGGTGATAAGTTTATGCTTATAAAATGGGAACGTTTTAAAGATTAGTATATCTATTTAACGGAAAGATATATTAGGTTTCTCTTAACAGATTGTTTTTAAGAATTTAGTAGTGCACATAAAACCAATTTATAACTAACTAATCTTTTAAACAATGAGAAAACAAACCCTTTTATTGTTAGGACTTTTTCTAATGTCCTATCAATTTATGAAAGCTCAAGGCTCTCCTGACTACACAGGAGGACTTAAGTTTAAATTCAACGAAGATGGCTCTAAATATCTTCGACTTATTTCTTGGGCGCAAGTTCAAGCTAATTACAATACAGATGAAACCTTTGACGGAAACGGGAATGAAAACAGTAAGTTAAATTTTAATTTGCGTCGAGCTCGTGTATTAATGTTTGCACAAATCAATAAAGATTTTTTAATTCTTACACATTTTGGATTAAACAGTTTAACAAGTACTACATTGAGTCCCACAGGTAAAGGTGATGGTTCCCAACTCTTCTTTCATGATGTTTGGGCCCAATACAATTTAGGTGAAAATCATACAGTAGGAGGTGGTTTACATTATTTTAATGGAATATCTAGGTTAAACAATCAGAGTACTTTGAATATGATGACATTAGATAATCATCGTCAATCATGGGCTACTATTGGTCTATCAGACCAATTTGCTCGTCACTTAGGTGTTTTTGCGAAAGGTAAATTTGGTAAACTACAATATCGTGTAGCTATTAATGATGCCTCTGCATCTTCTTTAGATTCTCGAACTGCTGTCGCTGGAGAAAGTGCTGTTTATAACGGTAGATCTACGTTGGGTTCAAAGGATTCAGGTAAAGCTTTTGCAGGTTATTTCGATTATCACTTTTTTGACCAAGAGTCTAACTTTTTACCTTATAAAGTAGGAACATATTTAGGCGAAAAAAAAATATTTAATGTTGGAGCAGGTTTCTTTTTGCATCCAAAAGGATCAGTAATAGATACTGGTACTGCTTTATCACCAAATCTTGAAGGAGAAGATGTTTCCATATTTGCTGTAGATGCTTTTTATGATGCTCCAATTGGTGATGATGGAGTAGGAGGTGCAATTACTGCTTACGCAGTTTTTCAATCAAATGATTACGGAAAGAACTACTTGTTTAGCGCCTATGGAACTGGAAGCATGGTTTATGGGCATGTTGGTTATGTATTTGCTAGAGATAAATCTAAAACAAGGTACCAGCCTTATGCAAGTTATGGTACGCATAGTTATGATGCTGTAGACGACAATAGAAATACGTTAGGTATTGGTGTTAATGCTTATATGAGTGGACACAATTCAAAACTAACTTTAGAATATAACAATCAAAATTTTGGTGATGTAGATATTAATACTATTTCGCTTCAGGCTATGATTTATCTATAAAAACTAACAACTATGAGTGAAAAACAAAAAAACGCAACAGCGTACTGGAAAGAAAATATAAAGTATTTGGCAATACTCTTATTTGTGTGGTTTGCCGTCTCTTTTGGATGTGGCATATTATTTAGAGAAGAATTAAACGAATTTAGACTTGGTGGTTTTAAACTAGGATTCTGGTTTGCCCAACAAGGCTCAATATATGTATTCGTAATTCTCATTTTCGTTTACGTAAGATTAATGAACAAACTAGATAAAAAATACGGTTACGACGAGTAATCCTTAACTAAATAAAACAAAAAATTATGAGTGTACAATTTTGGACATGGTTATTAGTAGGGATTACATTTGCCCTATATTTTGGAATAGCAATTTGGGCGCGAGCAGGCTCAACAAAAGAATTTTATGTTGCTGGAGGAGGCGTTTCTCCTTTGGCAAATGGTATGGCAACTGCAGCGGATTGGATGAGTGCAGCTTCTTTTATTAGTATGGCAGGTATTATTTCCTTTTCAGGATATGATGGCTCTGTTTATCTCATGGGTTGGACAGGAGGATACGTGCTTCTGGCATTACTTTTAGCTCCTTATTTACGTAAGTTTGGTAAGTTTACAGTACCAGATTTTATTGGAGATAGATATTATTCTAACACAGCAAGAACAGTAGCAGTAATTTGCGCATTAATTGTTTCTTTTACTTACGTTGCTGGTCAAATGCGTGGTGTAGGAATTGTTTTTTCTCAGTTTTTACAAGTACCAATATATTGGGGAGTTATTATCGGAATGGCAGTAGTGTTAACTTTTGCTCTTTTAGGAGGAATGAAGGGAATTACATATACGCAAGTAGCGCAATATTGTGTTTTGATCTTTGCTTTTATGGTGCCAGCATTTTTCATTTCTATGCAAATGACAGGTAACATTATTCCGCAATTAGGCATGGGAGGCTCCGTTGAAGGTGGAGAATTTTTACTCGATAAATTAGATAAATTACATACTCAACTTGGTTTTCATGAATATACAAGTGGAACCAAATCCACATGGGATGTTTTTGCAATTACTTTAGCGTTAATGACAGGAACCGCTGGATTACCTCACGTAATTGTACGTTTCTTTACAGTGCCTAAAGTAAAAGATGCACGTAAATCTGCAGGATACGCCTTATTGTTAATTGCAATTTTATATACAACAGCACCTGCAATAGCTGTGTTCTCTAGAACAAATTTAATTGAAACAGTAAGTAATAAAGAATATTCTGAAATTCCAGTGTGGTTTAAAAATTGGGAAAATACAGGCTTAATTGCTTGGTCTGATAAAAACGGTGATGGTAAAATTCAATATGTTGCAGGTAGTGCTTTAGATGGTAAAAAACCAATTTATACTGAGGCTAGAGGTTTAAACGGAGAACGTATGGTTTCTAATGCGAGTGCAGCACAGAACGAATTATATGTTGATAGAGATATTATGGTTTTAGCCAATCCAGAAATTGCAAATCTTCCAAATTGGGTGATTGCTTTAGTAGCAGCAGGTGGTTTAGCAGCAGCTTTATCTACAGCGGCAGGATTGCTTTTAGTAATATCAACATCAGTATCTCATGATTTGGTTAAAAAACAATTAAAACCAAATATTTCAGATAAGGATGAATTAAAAGTGGCTAGAATTTCAATTTTTGTAGCAATTTTAATTGCTGGTTATTTTGGTATTAATCCACCAGGATTTGTCGCCGCAGTCGTCGCCTTGGCCTTCGGTCTCGCAGCCGCCTCGTTCTTTCCTGCTATTATTTTAGGAATTTTCGATAAAAGGATGAACAGTCAAGGTGCAATTTCAGGAATGGTAGTTGGTATTGTATTAATGCTATTCTATATGATGAAATTTAAGTTAGACATGTTTGGTGGAGGTACAAGTGAAGATTGGTGGTTTGAAACATCACCAGAAGGCTTTGGTACTATTGCAATGTGTGTGAATATTGTTATTTCCTTAGTTGTTTCAAGGATGACACCAGCTCCACCACAAGACGTTCAAGATATGGTAGAAAGTATAAGAATACCTTCTGGAGCAGGTGAAGCTTCTAATCATTAGATGGTTGTTTTTATTTAAATAATTCGAACATCTTTTAATTTTATTAGTAAGTAAATCAGCATTGCGAATTTGTAGTGCTGATTTCTTATATTAGTAGATATTTTGTTGCAGTCTCCTTAGCGGAAATAAAAAAAATCAAATGAAAAAACGTCATGAACAAAAATTAGTAGTGCTGTCTCTGTCTTTGTTTTTAATTTTTAACATACCATTCATTCTTATTTTTAATTTTGAAGGTGCCATTTTTGGTATTCCGACGTTATATTTTTCAATATTCTCTATTTGGCTTTTATCAATCATTATTTCATATATCGTATTAAAACGCCATTATGAATAATTACGCATTAATCTTTATAATAATTATCTACTTAGCAGTGTTATTTTACATTGCTTTTCTTGCTGAAAAAAAACGTCAGAGTAAATGGGTTAATAATCCTTATGTCTATACTTTGTCTCTGGCTGTGTACTGTTCGGCTTGGACGTATTATGGTAGTGTTGGTATTGCAGCAAATTCAGGAATCAATTTTTTGCCAATTTATCTTGGACCAGCAATTGCCGCGCCATTATGGATTGTTGTGCTTAGGAAAATCATCAGGATTTCTAAGCAGCATAAAATTTCAACAATTGCAGATTTTATATCTCTGCGATACGGTAACAATAGACTTCTTGGAGCTTTAGTGACTATTGTATGTCTTTTTGGTACACTTCCTTATATTTCATTACAGTTAAAAGCAGTTTCAGAAACTTTTGAAATAATGTCTGACGACACCAGTTATATTTCCACAACAGTTATTGACGATTCTACATTTTACGTCGCTTTGTTACTGGCTATTTTTGCGACTTTTTTTGGTACACAAAATTCGGATGCTTCAGAGAAGCATAAAGGTATTATTGCTTCTGTCGCCTTTGAGTCTGTTTTAAAATTGGTGTTTTTCCTTATTATAGGAGGCTATGTTACGTTTTATTTATTTGATGGTACTACAGATATTTATAGTAAAATATCTATAACAGAAAACTACAACGAACTTACAGCTCTTGGCGGATTAGAAAATGGGTTTAATTGGTTTTTTATGATAGGTTTATCATTTATGGCTATTTTTTTATTGCCGAGGCAATTTCAGGTTTCTGTTTTAGAAAATAATAGGGAAAAACATTTAAAAAAGGCAATTTGGCTTTTTCCTCTGTATCTGCTATTATTTAATGTATTTGTTATTTTTATTGCTTGGGCAGGTAAGCTCACTTTTGGCAGCACACAAAATGCAGAGTATTATACGCTACTTCTGCCATTAGAGAATGGAAATTCGTTTTTAGCAACGCTTGTTTTTTTGGGTGGGTTTTCAGCTGTTATTTCTATGGTAATTGTGTCTACCTTAGCTTTGTCTACTATGGTGAGTAATAACTTAATTATTCCTTATGGTTTTCTAGATAAATTTATTAAAAATCAACCAGAGCGAAATTCTAAATACATTAAGAATATTCGTCGTATTTCTATATTTACAATTATAATTACAGCCTATTTCTTTTATGTATCTTTTTCAAAAGAACTATCGCTATATTCAATTGGGTTGATTTCTTTTGTTATTATATCACAGTTAGGACCTTCGTTTTTTATAGGTTTGTATTGGAACCGTGGTTCATCTAAAGCTGCAATTATAGGAATTATAGTTGGTTTCCTTATAGCAGTTTATACTTTGATATTGCCCTTTACTTTGCAGGCTTTTACAGGTACTGATGATTTTACACAATACGGGCTTTTTGGAATTTCAGCACTAAAACCTTACGCTTTATTTGGTATCGATTTTTTAAGTCCTCCGTCGCATGCATTTTTCTGGAGTATGACTTTTAATGTGTTTAGTTATTTAACATTTTCTTTGACGTCTAAAGGGAATTATAGGGAGCGGAATTACGCGGAAATGTTTGTAGATAGTCGCAATTTTACCACACTACAAGATAGTGCTTTAGTCTGGAAGGGTGAAGCATACGTTACAGATATCAAAAATGTATTGGTTAGGTTTCTTGGTGAAAAACGAGCTACTCGTGCTTTAAACATATTTTTTACTAAATATAAATTACCACAAGACACGCAATTGGCAGATGCGCGATTAATTAATTTTTCAGAAAAATTATTAACTGGTACAATTGGTTCCGCTTCAGCAAAAATATTGATAGCAAGTGTGGTGAAAGAGGAGCAAATTAGTTTAGTTGAAGTATTGAAGATTTTAGAGGAGTCTAAAGAGAATATAGTAAGTAATAAGGTATTGTTAGAGAAGTCGAATGAGTTAACCCAATTGTCATCAAAACTTAAAGACGCAAACAATGAGTTAATTTCTAAGGACAAGCAAAAAGATGAATTTTTAGATACAGTAGCGCATGAGTTAAAAACACCAATAACAGGGATAAGAGCAGCAACAGAACTGTTAATGGATGAAGATGATGATATGCCTAAGGAAATAAAGTCTCAATTTTTGAAAAATATCCTTCAAGATTCAGAGCGATTAGGACGATTGATTCATAATATTTTAGATTTTGAAAAATTAGAAACTGGTCGTTTACATTTAGATTTTCAATATCAAGATATTCAAAAAACAATAACCAAAGCTATTAGTAGTATTTCGCAAATTGCAGCAAAAAAAGAGATTCAGATTGTAAATAAAAATGTTCATGCATTTAAAACTAATTATGATGAAGATCGCATCCTTCAAGTATTAACTAATTTATTGTCTAATGCAATAAAGTTTTGTCCAGCTAAAACAGGCAAAATAGAAATAGATTATAAATTAGGTAACGAGTTGGTTGAAATCTCTGTAGCCGATAATGGTAAAGGGATTCCGGAAGAGGATCATAATTTTATTTTTGATAAATTCTATCAGTCAAAGGACCAAAATACAAGAAAGCCTCAAGGTAGTGGTTTAGGCTTGGCAATAACCAAACAAATTGTAGAAAAGCATAATGGGAAAATTTGGGCAAAAAAAGGTTTAAAAAATGGAGCAATACTTGTTTTTACGATACCTTTTAAGTAAATTGTAGTCGTAAAGTATGAGGAAGAAAATTTTAATTGTTGACGATGAGCCAAATATTGTAATGTCGTTAGAATACACTTTCAAAAAACAAGATTTTGAAGTGTTTATTGCAAGAGATGGGAGTGAAGCTTTAGAGATATTAAAACATCATATTCCTAATGTAATTTTATTAGATGTGATGATGCCTAACGTAGATGGTTATCAAACATTAGAATATATAAAAGAAACAGACAGTTTAAAAGATACCAAAGTGGTTTTTTTAACTGCAAAAAATAAAGCTTCAGATATTGAAAAGGGTTTAAAACTTGGAGCAGATAAATATTTAACCAAACCTTTTTCAGTAAAAAAAATAGTTGCAGAAATACTGGAGCTATTAAAATAAGAGTCTTCTTTAAGTCTTTTATTAAATTGGTTTTGTGTGCAAACAAACTAAGTTTAATTAAAGTTTAAAGACATGAAATTACGCATCAATCCATTAGCGTCAGATATTATAATTAGTATCTATGTTGTATCTACGCTGTTCTTGAGGTTTAAGTATGAGAATATTACCAACGTAAGTCCTATGCTATCTATAGTTATGGGTATTTGTTTTGTGGTAATAATTTGGGTGCTTATTAAGCTCAATATACTTAACCCTAATTGGTTTGGCTTACTTAATTCTAATAAAAAGTAAGTTATGAAATATCAAAAATTTTATCAGAAAAGCATTCAATATCCAGAAGAATTTTGGGGAGATCAAACGCGTCAATTAGATTGGTTTAAAATTCCAAAAACAATTCTCTCTAAAGATAAATATGATTATAATCAATGGTTTGAAGATGGAGAACTCAACCTAAGTTATTTGTGTATTGATAAACATATTAAAGATGGTTTTGGTGAGCAAAATGCAATTATTTACGATTCTCCAGTAACCAATACAAAAGAGCATATTAACTTTAATCAATTGCATCATGAAGTATCAAAATTGGCTGGAGGATTACAAAGTTTAGGACTAAAAAAAGGTGACACTTGTATCATTTACATGCCAATGATTCCTCAAGCATTATATGCTATGTTGGCTTGTGCTAGAATAGGTGTTATACATTCGGTTGTATTTGGTGGTTTTGCTCCACATGAGTTGGCTATCCGTATTGATGACTGTAAGCCCAAAGCTATTATTACGGCATCTAATGGAGTTGAAATAGAACGTATTATTCCGTATAAGCCATTTGTAGATGAAGCCATTATTAAAGCGAAAAATAAACCTGAACACGTTATTGTTTTTGATAGAAAATTAGGTGTAGAAATTCCAACGAAAAACTACGATGTGGATTATGAAACTTTGGTAGAGAAATCACCGTCTATTGAAGCTTTATCAATAGCGTCAACTCATCCTTCTTATATTTTATACACATCTGGTACTACAGGAACACCGAAAGGAATAATTAGAGATACAGGTGGCTATGCAACAGCATTAAAATTCTCAATGAAATATATTTATGGTGTAGATGAAGGAGATGTATTTTGGGCTGCAAGTGATGTCGGTTGGGTTGTAGGACATAGTTATATTGCCTACGGTCCTTTATTAAATAGAAATACCACTATTCTTTTTGAAGGCAAGCCAATAAGAACACCAGATGCTTCTACTTTTTGGCGCGTAATAAGTGAGCACAATGTAAAAGTGATGTTTACGGCACCAACTGCAATTAGAGCCATTAAAAAAGAGGATCCTACGGGTCATATGCTTAAGCGTTTTGATTTATCTTGTTTAAAATATCAATTTTTAGCAGGTGAACGTTGTGATGTGGCAACATTGACGTGGACAGAAGAAAAACTAAATGTTCCGGTTATAGATCATTGGTGGCAAACGGAGAGTGGTTGGCCAATGTTAGCAAATATGGTTGGTGTTGGTTTACAAGAAGTGAGACCAGGCTCTGCAGGTTTTCCTGTTTGTGGTTATGATATACAAATTTTAAACGAAGAAGGTGAGGAAGTAGAGGCAGGTGTAGAAGGTTATGTTACAGTAAAGTTGCCGCTGCCACCAGGAACTTTAAGTAATCTTTGGGGTGATCCTGATCGCTTTGAATTTGGGTATTTAAATCGTTTTCCAGGTTACTATTTCTCAGGAGATGGAGGCTATAAAGATGAAGATGGTTATGTGTTTATAACAGGTCGTGTAGATGATATTATAAACGTAGCAGGTCATAGACTTTCAACTGCAGAAATGGAAGAGATTGTTGCTTCTCATAAAGCTGTTGCTGAATGCGCTGTCTTTGGTGTTCACTGTGAAATAAAAGGACAAAAGCCTTTAGGTTTAGTTGTTTTAAAGTCTGGAGAATCTTTGGATAATCAATTAATTCAAAAGGAAATTATTCAAGATGTCCGTAAAGAAATCGGTGCAGTTGCGTCATTTAGGGATGTGCTTGTTGTAGATAGATTACCAAAAACGCGAAGTGGAAAAATTCTTCGTAAATTACTTCGAAATATAGCAGACGAACAACAATATAATATTCCTTCAACTATTGACGATTTAAAAATAATAGACGAAATAAAATCAGTTTATCAAGCCAATTTTATTGGAATTCATAAATAAAACTAAGTATTAATTAGATTAACGACATGTTAATAGTTTAGCATGTTTAAAATAATAAACAAAACATTATGAGTAATTATCACATAAAACATTTAGAAGAATACTATCAAGTTTACCGTAAATCCGTCAGAAATCCAGAGAATTTTTGGGAAGAAATTGCTGAAGAGCATTTTATGTGGCGTAAAAAGTGGGATAATGTATTGAGTTGGGATTTTAAAAAGCCAGAAATAAAATGGTTTGAAGGAGCAAAACTCAATATTACTGAAAATTGTATAGATAGGCATTTATATACAAGAGGTGATAAAACGGCTATTATTTTTGAACCCAATAGTCCAGATGAGCAAGCGCAACACATAACCTATAGAGAATTACATGAACGTGTATGCAAATTTGCGAATGTTTTAAAAGATAAGGGTGTAAATAAAGGTGATCGCGTTTGTATTTATTTACCAATGATTCCTGAATTGGCAATATCTCTATTGGCTTGCGCAAGAATTGGAGCCATACATTCTGTTGTTTTTGCAGGCTTTTCATCTACAGCTTTAGCCACAAGAATTAACGATAGTGATTGTAAAATGGTAATTACCTCTGATGGTTCTTATCGTGGTGCAAAAACTATAGATTTAAAAGGTATTGTAGATGAAGCTTTAGAAGAGTGTGAAGGTGTAGAAAATGTATTAGTGGTTAACCGAATCGATTCTGAAATTAATATGAAACAAGGTCGTGATCACTGGTTACAACCTTTATTAGATGAGGCTTATCACGATTGTGAACCAGAAATTATGGATGCGGAAGATCCTTTATTTATATTATATACTTCGGGTTCTACAGGGAAACCAAAAGGTATGGTGCATACAACAGGTGGTTATATGGTGTATTCTGCTTATACGTTTAAAAATGTTTTTCAATATACAGAAAAAGATGTGTATTGGTGTACGGCAGATATAGGTTGGATTACAGGTCATAGTTATATCGTTTACGGCCCATTATGTAATGGAGCAACTACTGTTATGTTTGAAGGTGTACCAAGCTATCCAGATTTTGGACGTTTTTGGGAAATTGTAGAAAAACATAAAGTCAATCAATTCTATACTGCGCCAACTGCTATTAGAGCATTAGCAAAAGAAGGTGTAGAGCATTTAGAAAAGCACGATTTATCATCTTTAAAAGTATTAGGAACCGTTGGTGAGCCTATAAATGAAGAAGCTTGGCACTGGTACGATGATAACGTAGGTAAAAGAAAATCACCAATTGTAGATACGTGGTGGCAAACAGAGACAGGAGGCATTATGATAACTCCAATTGCATTTGCTACTCCAACTAAGCCAACGTATGCAACACTTCCTTTTATAGGAATTCAACCAGCTTTAATGGATGAGCATGGCGCAGAAATTAAAGGCAATCAAGTTGATGGTCGCTTGTGTATAAAGTTTCCTTGGCCAAGTATGGCAAGAACCATTTGGGGAAATCATCAACGTTATAAGGATACTTATTTTTCGGCTTACGACGATAAGTATTTTACAGGAGATGGAGCATTAAGAGATGAGGTTGGTTATTACAGAATTACAGGTAGAGTAGATGATGTTATAATAGTATCTGGTCATAATCTCGGTACAGCACCAATTGAGGATGCAATTAATGAGCATCCTGCAGTTTCTGAAAGTGCAATCGTTGGTTTCCCTCACGATGTTAAAGGAAATGCATTATATGGTTATGTAACTTTAAAAGAAACAGGTGAATATAGAAATCATGATAATTTACGTAAAGAAATTAATCAAATAATTACAGAGCAGATTGGGCCAATCGCTAAGCTAGATAAAATTCAGTTTACAGACGCTTTACCTAAAACACGAAGTGGTAAAATTATGCGTCGTATTCTTAGAAAAATCGCATGTAATGAAACGGATCAATTGGGAGATACAAGTACGTTGTTAAATCCTGAAGTGGTTCAAAGTATTATTGATAATGTGAAGTAAAATTCAGGTTTCACTATTATTAAATCACGAAGAAATTCAATAAATAGTCTTTTGTTCAGTTTTGTATGGGCTTATTTTAAGCATGTGCGTTATAAATTAAAGATTACTGTTTGCTTTTCTCTTCGTGATTTTTTATGCTAATTAGCAAGATTTATCTCAGGTCTGTATAGTGGTAATCCGGTATTAAAGTTAAAAAAAGTAGTAACCTAGTAAAATTGACTAACCGTTTTCTGAAGTGTCTTTTTTAGCTTTAGCTAGTTCAACAATGGCTTTAAGGCGCGCTTTTCGTTCCTCAGATTTAGATTTTTGTTTATTCTTCTTCTGAGCAATTAATTTGCTGTGTTTTGCTTTGTTTGCTGTATTTTTTTCTTGTCCTTTTTTTGCCATTTTAAAATTAGTTATAAAGATGAGGTAAAACTAAGCATAATTTAATATAAACTTAATGGCATTGTTAGTTCTTCTGTTCTGCAATGCCATTTACTTTTTTATCTTCGCAATAAATTAAATTATTTATGCTAAGAGCAGTTTTATTTGATATGGATGGTGTCATTGTAGATACAGAACCATTACACAGAAAAGCCTATCATCAAATGTTTAAAGATGTGTCTATTAGCGTTGATGAAGAATTATATGAATCCTTTACAGGTCAATCCACTATAAATATTGCCAAACGTTTAGTTGATCATTTTACTTTAAATGAAACGCCTGAGTACTTAGTGAGCTTAAAGCGTAAGCATTATAAAATTTTCTTCGAAAATGGTGATTTGCAATTAATAGATGGCGTATTAGACAGAATTAAGGATTACCATGCTAACAATGTTACTTTGGTAGTAGCTTCTTCAGCATCAATGCCAGGAATTCATCAAATTTTTGAACGTTTTGATCTTAATCAATATTTCAGTGGTAAATTCAGTGGTGCAGATTTAGAGAAATCCAAACCGCATCCAGAAATCTTTTTAAAAGCCGCAGAATTTACTGGTTTTAAAAAATCAGAGTGTATGGTAATTGAAGATTCTACCAATGGTATAAAAGCAGCGCATTCAGCCGGAATTTTTTGCACAGGTTTTAAGAGTAAACATTCTTCTGGTCAAGATTATTCTTTAGCAAATAAGGTGGTTTCTAGTTTTGAAGAGATTAGTTATTCTAAAATAGTAAATATTATCTCGTAGTTATTTACTGTATTTTTCCTGAATTTTATTCACCACATCTGCAATTTTTGCGTCTTTTTGAGCGGAAATAATGCTAGTAGGTTGCGCTTGTCTAACATCACAGTCGCTAATTGCACAACGCTCACATGTAACACCAACTTGTGTTTTAGGAATGGATTCGCTCTCAGCAAATGCAATTTTACGTTTAAGTTGACTATTAATTTGGATTCCAATATTTACACTTCTATAGCTGTTAGCAACAAAAGGGTCTGCTGTTGCAGAAGAAAATACTAAGTAGTTTTTGCCTTCATTAGGATAATTAGAGACTTGTATATCAAATTCATGCGGTTTATTGCTTTTGCTTATTTCCTCGAGTACTTTTAAAGACACCCAGCGTCTGCAATAATGCTGATTCGTTTCATTGGCATGTGGAGATTGTTGTTTAGATAAGTGTAATTCTTTGTTTAGTTTAAAGTTGTTAGAATCTTTTTTATGAGAAAATCTTAAAAAGAATAAACTTTTAAGATTAAAATCCTTGGTTAGGATATTTGTTAATCTTTGATATATTGATTCTGGCGAAGCATTGTAATTACTAATAATGCGTTCAAAATCTTTAGGTTTAAATGACTTTTTAGAAAATAAAGCTTTCAAATCAGCAACTAAACTTGCTCTTGGTATAATTAAAGCACCTGCAAAATAAGACGCGTAAAAATTATTTAAGACTTGGTCAAAATTTTCGAATTTAATCCAAGAGAAGGTGTAAAGTCGCTCACTTATTTCTAAATAATTATAGGCAATTTCTTTAGCGTATATAAATGTTTTTTGGGCATCATCTATATGTCTGGCTAATAACAGTGTTTTCGTTTTAGGTACAAATACAGAACGTAAATTATCTAATTCTGTGTGCGAAGTAAGTTCTGTGGTGTTAATAGTATAACCGAATTCTTCAATCAAAATTTCTTCTAGCTCAACAGATTTTAATGGTTTAGATAAGTCTACATGGTAGGTTTTTGCAAATTTTAAAACCGCTTGTTCTAAATCATCAAAATAATTGTTATTCGCTTCTTGGTAAGACCTCACAGAAGCCAAGTAAAAACTCTCTTTACTAAAGTTGTAGTTTTTTGCAATTTCAATAATTGTACTAATAAATGCGGTCACTTTTGCTGGTGCATTAGAGATAATATCAATCATGGTACTTTCTTGAATCCCAAATAGCTCTAACGGAATCTCTTTAAGTAACTTAGATTGTAGTATTTCACCAATGGGAGCAAGATTTTTATCTAGCTTTAAAGACACCATTTCATCATATGGAATGTCTAAATGTTCAGAAAGTGCAGCAATTTTATCTGGCTTAGGATATTTTTTTCCTTTTTCAATTTCGTTTAAATATGATTTTGAAAGTCCAGATAATTTAGATAATCCAAAAAGCGAAAGCCCTTTGTCTGTGCGGATTTGCTTCAGTTTTAATCCAAATATTAGTTTAATATAATCTTGTTCCATAATAGCAAATATACTATAATTTGCGAACTTACATGAATAGCGAAAATAAATATTTAGCGAACGTTCGCTTGTTTTTTTGAAAAATTGGTTGTAACATTGCTTCATCAAATAAAACTATAGCATGGAAATCTCAGTAACAACACAACAAAAATTGAAATTTGCACCAGAGGTGACTAATTTCTATCCAAAACTTTTAACTGAAGACGCTCTAGAGTTTCTTACAGTATTGCAAGAAAAATTTAATGCTTCGCGTTTATCTTTATTAGAACGAAGAGAACAACAGCAACTTAATTTTGATAAAGGTGGCTTTCCATCTTTTCCTATTGAAACAAAATCTATAAGAGAATCTGATTGGACAGCAGCTGCAATTCCAGATGATTTACAAGACCGTCGTGTGGAGATTACTGGTCCTGTAGACCGTAAAATGGTAATCAATGCCTTAAATTCTGGAGCCAAAACATTTATGGCAGATTTTGAAGATAGCAATGCACCTAGTTGGAAAAACACTTTAGAAGGGCAACAAAACTTAATTGATGCTAATTTAAAAACCATAGAGTTAGTTGACGAAGCCAGAGGAAAGCATTATAAACTCAATGATGAAATCGCTGTCCTTATTGTAAGACCAAGAGGTTTGCACTTAAATGAGCGTCATATATTAGTAAATGGCGAAGAGATGTCTGGTAGTTTGTTTGATTTTGGTCTTTATGTATTTCATAATAGTGTTGCACTAATGGAAAGTGGTTCTGCACCGTATTTCTATCTGCCTAAATTAGAGCATTACCTTGAAGCACGCTGGTGGAATGACGTCTTTGAATTTGCTCAAAATTATTTACAAATTCCAAACGGGACTTTTAAAGCGACCTTATTAATAGAAACTATTACAGCAAGTTTTCAATTAGACGAATATATCTATGAGCTTAAAGACCATATTGTAGGTTTAAACTGTGGACGTTGGGATTACATTTTTTCATACATCAAAAAGTTTAGAAATCATAAAGGCTTCGTAGTACCAAACAGAGACCAAGTGACTATGGCAACACCGTTTATGGCAGCTTATTCTAATTTGGTAATTCAGCGTTGTCATAAAAGAGGTATTCATGCCATGGGAGGAATGGCTGCACAAATTCCTATTAAAAATAATCCTGAAGCCAATAAAGCTGCGCTCGAAAAAGTACGAGTAGATAAAGAACGTGAAGCCAAAAATGGACACGATGGTACTTGGGTGGCGCATCCTGCACTAGTTGAAGTAGCAATGAAAGAGTTTGATAAATATATGCCAACACCAAATCAAATTTTTAATAAGCGTGAAGATGTTGTTGTTACTGAAGCTGATTTGGTAGAAACTCCTCAAGGAACGATTACTGAAGCCGGAATAAGAAAAAATATCAATGTTGGTATTCTATATCTCGAAGCTTGGTTAAGAGGACATGGAGCAGTAGCACTTTACAATCTTATGGAAGATGCAGCTACAGCAGAAATTTCGCGAACACAAGTTTGGCAATGGTTAAAAAACGAAGTGATTTTAGAAGATGGTAGAGTTTTTAATAAAGCTTTATTTGATGAATTGTTTGATGATGAAGTCGAAAAAATAATAAGAGAAATAGGAGAAGGAAAAATAAAAGACACCAAATTTTCTGAAGCGATTGCACTTTTTAAGCGATTGGTAACTCAAGAAGAATTTGAAGAGTTTTTAACACTTTCTGCATATCAATTAATATAAAAAAAATGTCTCGTAACTACTGGAATAGATTACGAGACGCAATTATCAAAATTTGGAATAACCTTAATAATCAAAAACAAAATTATGAAAAATTTAGGACAAAGTAACTATCGTTCTGCATTAGAAACCGTAAGAAATCTTAAAGCAAAGTACGGACAAACATGGAATGCCATTAATCCTGAAAGTGCTGCCAGAATGGTGGCTCAAAACCAATTTAGAACTGGTTTAGACATTGCAAAATATACAGCTGCAATTATGAGAGAAGATATGGCTGCGTACGATGCCGATTCTTCAAATTACACACAGTCTTTAGGTTGCTGGCATGGTTTTGTGGCACAGCAAAAAATGATTGCAGTGAAGAAACACCACAAAACAACGAGTAAACGTTATTTATATCTTTCTGGTTGGATGGTAGCTGCTTTACGTTCAGAATTTGGACCATTGCCAGACCAGTCTATGCATGAGAAAACGGCTGTTTCTGGGCTAATTGAAGAAATTTATGATTTCTTACGTCAGGCAGATGCTATAGAACTAAATGATTTGTTTAGACGCTTAGAGAATGGAGAAGATGTACAAAATGAAATAGATAATTTTGAAACACATATCGTTCCAATCATTGCAGATATTGATGCTGGATTCGGAAATGAAGAAGCAACGTATTTATTGGCTAAAAAGATGATTCAGGCTGGCGCTTGTGCTATTCAAATTGAAAACCAAGTGTCTGATGCGAAGCAATGTGGACATCAAGATGGAAAAGTAACCGTTCCTCATGAAGATTTTGTAGCGAAGTTAAATGCTGTACGTTATGCATTTTTAGAATTAGGTGTAGAAGACGGAATTATTGTGGCAAGAACAGATTCTGAAGGTGCTGGTTTAACACAAAAGTTGCCTGTGAGTCAAGAACCTGGAGATTTAGCCTCTCAGTATTTAGCTTTTGTTGATGCTGAAGAAGTTGCTATTGAAGATGCCAAGCAAGATGAGGTATTGTTAAAGCGCGATGGTAAATTGGTACGTCCTATTAGATTAGCAAACGGTTTATATAAATTTAAAGAAGGCTCTAACATTGATAGGGTAGTTTTAGATTGTGTTACAAGCTTACAAAACGGAGCGGATTTATTGTGGATTGAAACGCCAACACCAAACGTGAAGCAAATTGCGCACATGGTAAATAGAATTAGAGAAGTGGTACCAAATGCTAAATTGGTGTATAATAATTCGCCATCATTTAACTGGACGTTGAATTTTCGTAATCAAGTATTCGATGAAATGCTTGCCGAAGGAGAAAACATGACGGCTTACGATAGAAATAATTTAATGGATGCGCAATATGACCATTCAGAATTATGCCATAGAGCTGACGAAAAAATAAGAACATTCCAAGTTGATGGTGCGAGAGATGCTGGTATTTTTCATCACTTAATTACATTACCAACATACCATACAACAGCATTACATATGAATGATTTAACCGAAGGTTATTTTGGGGAAGAAGGCATGTTAGCTTACGTAAAAGGTGTGCAAAGACAAGAAATTAGAAAAAGTGTGTCTTGTGTAAAACATCAAAGAATGGCTGGTTCTGATTTAGGTGATGACCACAAAACATTCTTTGCAGGCGAAAAAGCTTTAAAAGCTGGAGGCGAAAATAATACGTCTAATCAATTTGGCTCAGATTCAAAGACAACAAAAACGAATAAAAAATTAAGCGTCGCTTAAACGGTAAAATAAATCTGAATTATTTATTTTAAATTAGTTAGGTCAAGGCACATTCTTTATGGAGTGTGTCTTTTTTATAACAAACCAATTCTCTTATGAGAACGCAATAAACTTTTTAAGGTTAAATCATCATTTTTATTTAAAATGACAAGCAGTTTTAAAAATAGTATGGCTGTAATATAAGCATCACCAGAAGCTGTGTGTCTATCGTGAAGCGGAATATTAAATCGTTTAGATAATTCATCTAAACTAAAATGTTCTTTGACTGTATCTAATTTTGTTTTTTGAAATAGATGTCCTGTATCTAATACTTTATTTTTGAGCTTTGGAAGTTGTATTCGTTTTAAAGCATTATTAATCATAGCAATATCAAAAGCCGCATGATGTGCTACTAAAACTGCATCTTTTATATAATCTAAAAATTGAATGATGGCTTCCTCTTCTTCAAGTTTTGATAATTGTCCTGCTTTTAATAAACCATGAATTTTTACGGTTTCAGCATTAAAATGCTCTTGTATCACATAAGATTCTAATTGGTCAGCAATTTTGATTTTAAAATTTTCTATTCCAACGCAACCTATAGATAAAATGCGGTCTTCTTTGGTATGGAGTCCTGTGGTTTCAGTATCAAAAACGATAAACCGAATATCTTTTAATTCATGTTGCTGTGGTGTCTTAAAATGAGCGCTATAATTCTGCCAAAATTCAGGATACGTTTTTCGTTTAAACCAGCCCATATTACATTAATTGAGAAAGTTTAAATCGGGTTTGAATAAGCTCTTGCACTGATTTTACGGCTTTAAAACTTCGTTTTAATTTCAACCTATCTACTTTATTTAACAATTGCACATCAATGAATCTTCCGGAATCAGAATTGTGTAAACCTTGTTCTGTCCTAAACCACAAAAGGTCTTTGTAGGCTTCAATACAAAATAGGTAGATGTCTTTGTTTTGTGGTTCTAATTCTACTAGTTTTTTAAAGCGTTCTACAGTGTTATTTATTGACTTGATGTTATGCGATAAAATAAGTAATCGAGCAGCATCAACTAAAGGCATCATGGAACGTGCTTTAATATCAAATTGATTTTTATGCTCACCATTGTCTTCAACTAAAAACTGTCTAAAAAAGCTTAAAGGTGGTGGGTTTTGCAATGCGTTTCTTCCCAAGTAGGTTAAAAAGATATCATGGTTTTCTATACTTTTAAAAATGTTTTGAGATAGTTTTTCAATTAGTGTTTTATTACCATATACATGTTCAAAATCGAAGAAAATGGTACAAAGCATTAAATTATCTTGGTCTGGTAATGTTATCCATCGATTAAATTGAAGATTCCATTCTGAAACAGATAAACACCATTTAGGATTGCTTCCCATCATATTTGCAGGACATAATTCAAAACCTACAGTTTCTAAATCGTTATTAATCTGCTTTGCTAAGTTTAGAAAATAAGTTTTGGTCGTTTCTTGTTTATCTTCAGAAACATCTTCGTAGACTAAAGCATTATCTTGGTCTGTCATTAACAATTGCTCTTGTCTACCTTGACTTCCAATAGCTAACCAAGTAAATTCTGTTGGAGGTTTTGTGTCTTGTTGCTTAATCGCTGAGTCTATTATTTTTTGAGTAATAACATCGTTAATTGTTGAGATTAATTTGGCGGCAAACTCTATAGGTAAATCTTGTTCTAAATACCGTTTTAATAATTTTTCGGCTTTAGCTCTAATATGTTTTAATTGCTCTGCTGTTGCACTTCGTTTTATTTCTTTGACTAAAGATGAAGCGCTGTTTTCCCTTAAAACAATAATATCATGTTCAGATAAAATGCCTGTTAATTTAGAATTAGCTGTGCCATCTTCCGTAATACATAAATGGGTTATTTGATGTTTAAGCATGGCAATTTGCGCTTCTGCAACCGTTGTGTTTTCTGGATAGGTGATAACAGGCGATGACATTATTTTAGAAACAGATTCTGAAATTGAAAAGCGACCTGTCGCAATTTTTATACGTAAATCCTTATCTGTTATAATTCCGATAGGTTTAGCATCTTTTTCAATAACAATAGAACCAATACGTTTGTCTGTCATCGTTTGTGCTGCAGATTGAATGGTAGTCTCAATAGTGCAAGTAATTGGGTTTTTAGAATAATCTACAGATTGAAGGCTTGTAAACTCAGTTGATACTATAGTTGAAGCATCCGATTCTAATTGTTTCGTATTTGAAATAAAACTGGTCATTAAAAACCGACTAGCTTCAGAATTACTGGTAATGTATTCTTCTAACAACTCAGAAGAAATTGAATAGACAATACTTTCTTCAATAGCAATAGCATCTAAAATATAATTGTCTTTTCTAAGTAAAGCTCTAAGTCCAAAAATGTCACCTTCATCACATTGGTCAACAATAATTCCTTTATCAGTATATAATCCAATGGCGCCATTTTTAACAACATAGAAGTGATTCTCTATTGGTTGGTCAATTTTAAATAAAGCTTGGTCTTTTTCAAAATACCCAACTTCTACAGCTTCAGAAATAGAGAATAGCTGATTTCTGTCTAACATATTAAAAGGAGGAAAGTCTTTTAAAAAATCATATATCCTTTCTGCAATGGTGTTCATTCTAGCAAGTTAGTTAAAAAATGAATTATTAAATATCAATTTGATATTATATGTGCTAAAATGATATAGCTTCAAATTCAAACTCTTTAATTATTGTTTTTAGTACTTTACGTTAGTTAAAACAGGAAGAAAGCCTTAATTTGTAACAGATGATTATAAATAGCGTCCTACTTAAGTAACTAATTACAAAACACTATGAAATTTAAATCGGTAATATTCGCAATTCTAGCTTTTATTCAATTTGGTTTTGCTCAAGAGGCAGTGATTCCTGAGGAAATAAAAGAACATTTAAAAGCGAGAGTAGATGAAGGTTTTAATCCAAGTATTGCATTGGCTTATATTGAAGGGGAACAAGTTTCTTATTTCAATTATGGTAAAACCGAAGTTAAAACCGGAAAGGCTGTTAATGAATATACGGTTTATGAAATAGGTTCCATTTCTAAAGTGTTTACGACCATTTTATTGGCAGATGAGGTTTTAAAAGGTAACATGAAGTTAGATGACCCAATTTCAAACTATTTGCCTAAAGCGGTAACTGTACCTGAGTACAATGGAAAACAAATAACATTAAAGGATTTAGCAACGCATACATCTGGTTTACCAAGAATGCCAGATAATTTTAAACCAGCCGATTACAACAATCCTTTTGCTGATTACACAGTAGACTTACTTTACGATTTTTTAACTTCTTATAAATTGCTAAGAGGAATAGGAACGCAATATGAATATTCTAATTTAGGAATGGGCTTATTAGGGCATATTTTAGAATTACATACAGGTAAAACTTATGAAGATTTAATTAAAAATAGAATAACAGAACCATTAGGAATGACAATGACTGGTATAACTATTACCGATACAATGAATGCAAATTTAGCATTAGGACATAATGAGCAGTTAGAGGTCGTTAGTAATTGGGATATTAATACTCTAGCAGGAGCAGGTGCTATACGTTCTACAACTAATGATATGGTAAAGTTTATAAAAGCCAATATTACGACCAATGACACTTCGTTAAATAAAGCGATGAAGTTAAGTCATGAAATTGCTTTTACTGACGATAGTAAAAATTTTAATATAGGATTGGCTTGGCATTTTGGAAATAACAATACCATTACTTGGCATAATGGAGGAACAGGAGGTTATAGAGCTTTTACAGGATTCTTAAACGGTACAAATAGAGGTGTGGTAGTTTTAACTAATTCTGTATCGAGCGTAGATGGTGTTGGTATGAAATTATTAGATGCACCAGTCACTTTAGAGTTACCAAAGAAAGCTGAATTTCCTGATGTTATAGAAATTTCTAATGAGGCTTTAGATATCTATATAGGAAAATATCAATTGGCACCAGAGTTTATAATTACAATTACCAGAAAAGATAATCAACTTTTATTACAAGCGACTGGGCAACCACAATTTGAAATTTTTCCTTCTGCTGAAAATAAATTCTTTTTAAAAGTTGTTGAAGCCAGTATTACATTTAATAATGATGAAACAGGAAAGGTAGATAGTTTAACCTTGCATCAAGGTGGCCAGAACATGCCTGCTCTAAAAATTGAGTAATCTTTAGGTAGTGATTTTAACATTTATTTTGAGAATAATTTATCAATTATTCTATATCTTGTTGAAATTCAAACTAATCAAAATAAATCATGGGAATCGAAAACCGTAAAGTCATTAGGCTATTGTCTATTGCAATAGTAACGTGTGCTTTTATAGCTCCTCAAAATTTAGAGGCTCAACGTAAAAAGAAAAAGAAAAAAGACAACACTGAAGTGGCTGCGCCTAAGCCAAAATCGAAAGAGAAATCAATTAAAGATCTCACTAAATCTAGTAAAAAAATAGATGGACTATTTACAATGTACCGAGATACTATAAAAGGTACATTACAGATGGTAGTTAGTGAAGAGCAGATAGGTAAGGAGTATATTCATTTTAATCAAGTTTCAAACGGAGTTGTAGAAGCAGGTCGATTTAGAGGTGCTTATGGAGGCTCTCAGGTTTTTAAAGTGAAAAAATACTATGATAAAATTGAATTTGTCTCTCAGAATACATCTTTCTATTTTGATCCTAATAATGCCATTTCTAAATCTAAAGATGCTAATTTGAGTGAAGGTATTATGGCAACTGTGAAAATAGAAGCACACGATAAAAAGGAAGGTTTATATTTAATTAAAGCAGATGGTTTATTTTTGAAAGAAACATTTTCTCAAGTGAAGCCTCCACGTTTTCCTGGTGCTAGTCCAATGGCTTTTTCTCTAGGTAATTTAGATAAAACAAAAACTAAGATTAATAATATTAAAAACTATGAGGATAATACAAATCTAGAGGTAGAATATGTATACTCAAAACCGTCTGTATTAAATGGAGGTTCTCAAGCTGTAACAGATGCTAGAAATGTGAGTATTAAAGTATTTCATAGTTTAATTGCGATGCCAGAGAATGATTACGAGATTCTTTTGGATGATCCAAGAGTTGGTTATTTTACTACTCAGGTTAATGACCAAACGGCTACAAATTCGGCACCATATAAAGATTTAGTGCATCGTTGGAATTTAGTAAAGAAAGATCCTAATGCAGCAATTTCAGAACCTGTAAAGCCAATTACGTGGTGGATGGAAAATTCTACACCAGTAGAATGGAGAGAAACAATTACACGAGGGGTTTTAGAATGGAATAAAGCTTTTGAAAAAGCCGGATTTAAAAATGCTATGGTTGTGAAATTACAACCAGATGATGCTGATTGGGATGCAGGAGATATAAATTATAATGTGTTGCGTTGGACGTCTTCACCAAATCCACCATTTGGAGGTTATGGACCTAGTTTTGTGAACCCTAAAACAGGAGAAATTATTGGTGCAGATATTATGTTAGAGTACGTACATTTTACAAATAGAGTATTCTACGATCAATTATTTGATTTAGCAAAAGCTGATGTAGAATTTGATGCCACAGATTATTTACAAAAGAATAAGGTGTTATGTTCATTTGGCCATGTAATGCACGAGAATACTATGTTTGGCCAAGCTGTTGTTGAAGCAGCAAGCGGTTCTGAATTAGAAATGGCTCGTATGAAAAAAGAAGCTATGTTAGCTTTAATTATGCATGAGGTAGGACATACGCTTGGTCTTAATCATAACATGAAGGCGAGTCAGTTGTTTTCACCAGAACAATTAGCAGATAAAGATTTTATTGAAGGTAAATGTTTAACAGGTTCTGTAATGGATTATGCTGGGATTAATTTAACTAATAATAGAGCAGACCAAGGTCAGTATTATGACACTTCTGTTGGTCCTTATGATGTTTGGGCCATACAATTTGGTTATACACCATTTACATCAGAAGGAGAAAAAGTAGCTTTGCTTAATAGGAGTACAGAACCAGAATTAATATTTGGTAATGATGCAGATGACATGCGTTCTCCTGGAAAAGCTATTGACCCAAGAGTCATGGTAGGTGATTTATCTAACGACCAAATAGGTTATTCTATTGATAGAATTAAGTTAGTCGATAGTATGATGAATGAAGTGAAGTCTAAATTTTCTAAATCAGGACAATCTTATCAAGAGTTAAGACGAGCTTATTACTTATTAAGTGGTCAACGCGCTACTGCTGTTGGTGTTATTTCTAGATTTATTGGCGGTGTCTATGTAGATAGAGCTATGATAGGGCAAGACGGAGGTACGCAGCCTTATACTCCTGTGAGTTTAGAAGATCAAAAACGAGCTATGAATGCATTAAAAACATACGCATTTTCACCAGATGCTTTTAGTGCACCAAATGATCTTTATAATGATTTAGCAATGCAACGACGTGGTTATAATTTCTTTAGAGGTCCTGAAGATCCAAAAATACACCAGCAAGTTTTAACGTATCAGCAAAATGTACTAAGACATATATTACATCCTAATACTTTACAGAGAATTACAGATAGTGAGTTATATGGAAATAAATATACCTTGTCTACATATATGACTGATTTAAATGCAGCTATTTTTAAAGCGGACATTTATAGTAATGTAAATTCGTTTAGACAAAACTTACAAATTTCATATACTAATATGCTTATTGATATGCTTACAGGTAAGCAAAATGGTCGTTACACTAATAATGCAAAATCAATGGCATTATATAATTTGAAGCAAATTAGAAATATGGCAGCGGTAACAGGTAATGTGTCTAGCAAAGCTCATAAGCAACACTTGCGCACATTAATAGATAATGCACTTAAGGAAGTAAAATAAAACTGAGATTTAATGTTATAAAAAAAGCACAAATGGCAAAAATAAATGCGATTTGTGCTTTTTTGTATTAACTCAATTTTTTAACCTTCAAAATCCATATCATCTCCACCAGATCGATTATTGGATTTTTCACGTTTATTTAGTTGTTGGTTAAACCTGTAAGTGAATGAAACATTAACTTGTCGTTGTCTCCATTGAAATTCATTATAACGGCTATAGGTATCTGTTGTTGTAGTCGCTTTATATTTTCTAGAATTTAATAGGTCTCTAACATTTAAAGCTAATGTTGCTTTTTTGTTTAAAATCTCCTTACTAAAAGCTAAATCTATAGAGAAAATACCTTCTGCGTCTGTCTGAGCATCTTGTCTTGCTCCTCTATAAAATGCACTAGTTTGCCAATCTATAGCTAGAGGTAATGTCACTTTAGAGCTAAAGTTTGCAAACCAACTGGTATTTTTTGCTCCATAATCTTCATCATTAAATTCTCCTTCGGTCTCAAATTGAAAGAAATTAAAACTAGAATTTAATCTTAACCATTTTTCAGGACTGTACATTACACCAAGTTCTGCTCCAGTACGTTTGTTGGTAGAGAGGTTGATAGGTATGGTTCTAATAATTTCTATTCCATCTGTTGTGGATTGCCCTGTACTTTCTTGAATACGCTCAAATGAATCAGTTTCATGTTGATAATAAATAGAGGTAGTTAAGGTGAATTTATCCCAACGTTTTAAATAACCCAAATCAAATGTGCTAGAAAAAGCAGGATCTAAATTAGGATTACCTTGCCACACATTCGTTCTACTATTACGAGAAGGGAATGGATTAAGGTAACGACCTCTAGGACGATTAATTCTTCTATTAAATCCTAGTGTTATACTTTCTTCATTTCCTGTTTCTGAAGTGTTTAGATTGTAAATTAAGTTAACGGTAGGGAATAGGCCTAAATAATTTTTATCAAAATCGGTGTCTATAGGGAAATCGTAAATATCATTCAATTCTGCTTCAGTTAATTGAGAGTCTATAGTTCCTTTTAACTGAGTATGCTCTAACCTTAATCCTAGTAAAAATGAAAACTTTCCGAGTTTAGTTCCATATTGTGTATAAACTGCATTAACATTTTCGTCATAATCAAATATGTTAGATACATCTTCATTAACTAGTAATACTCCTGTATTTTCATCTTCTTGCTTTAAAAGGTAATCTGTTATATTATTTTCAAAACTACCACGATAACCAGCTTCAAAACGAGAATCCTCACCTAAAGGTAGTACATAATCTGCTTGAAATAAAAACTCTTTTTGTTTTTCGTTTGTAAATTCTTGTTCTATTTGAAAAGCTTCTGGGTCTTCGTTAGTTGTAAATAAATAGTCTTCATTTAAATAAGTGTAGGCATCTTCCTTGTCATTTTCAAATTGAAAGTCTACAGTTAACTTATGGTCACTATCGTCTCCAAATTGTTTGGCATAATTCAATGCAATTTGGTAGCTATTACTTTTTTCAGTTTCTTTTTCTCTTCTAAGGGTTTCTTCTTCAATAATATTAAAATTAAAACGCTCACTATTATTTAATGATACGTCTGCGTCAGTTCCGAAATTAAAAAAGACACTACCAGTAATAGAAGAAGATTCATTTAGAAAGTACTCCATTCCAAGATTCGTATTATAATTTCTTCTAATTCGATCTACATTTTGGTTTTCTATAATTCTTCTATATGTGGGTTCAATTATTTCGCCATTTTCAGCCGTAGTATCAAAATAATCTACATCTATGTATGTATTACGAGGTGCTTCAAAATAACGCCAGCCAAAATTAGAGAAAAGGTTATATTTTTCTTTACGATAATTCAAAGCCGCTGATACACCTAAATTATCAGGGTTTCCTGCTGTGAGTGATACAGAACCGTTAAAGCCTAATGTTTCTTTTTGTCTTAAAATAATGTTTAGAATTCCTGCAGTACCTTCAGCATCATATCTAGCGGAAGGTGATGTGATAACTTCTACGCGCTCAATAGCTTCTGCTGGTAATTGGCTCAACACGTTACTATCTCCAAAACCAGCCATGGCAGATGGTTTCCCGTTAATTAAGATACGTACATTTTCATTTCCTCTAAGACTTATGGCTCCTTCTACATCTACAGTTACGGAAGGAACATTGTTAAGAGCATCGCTTACAGTTCCTCCAGCTGTGGTTAAATCTTTACCAATGTTATAGACTTTTTTGTCTAGTTTTATTTCTACGGTAGTTCGTTCTGCAACCACCATAACTTCATTTAAAGTTGAAACATCTAAAGCGAGACTAATTGTCCCTAAATTAATGTTTTCTGAAATGGTCTGTTCTGGAAAGTTTTTGGTTTTGTATGAAATATATTCTACAGATACTATATAAGTTCCGGCAGGAACTTCTAGCTTAAATTTTCCTTTGGAATCTGTAATACCACCAGAAATTATTTTGTTGTCAGCTTTTGTTTTAACAACTACTGTAGCGTATTCTAAAGGAATACTAGTATCTTCTTCTATAACAGTTCCTTCAATTTTAACGTCTTTTTGAGCAAAGCCAAAGGTGAAAGTGAAAATTAATAAAAGTGTACTTAAGTAATGTAATTTCATGTCAAATGATTAAATGGTTGATGCTATTTAGACTCGCAAAAATACCTTTAGTTCATTTGAAATTGGTTAATCTTTTGTTAAAGACATCTGTTAAAAATTGTATAAAACTTAATCCATAGAGATTAATCTTTGTCTTTTTTCTTTTTTTTGTTTTTCCGCTTTTTCTTCTTCTTTTTCGCAACTTCTTTTTCGTCAAATTTACCTTTAATCATTTCTTTGATTTTGGTCATATCTGCTTCTGAAATAAGTTCTTCAAGGTCTTTAAAATGCGTATTTTCTAAATCTTCAATAGCTTTAACACGATCAAGATAATGTTCGAATTTAGTATTTAAAATAGCAATTTTAGCTTCGAAAAAGCTGTTTATATTTTGCTTAATAATGTGTTTTTGAAATTCATCTGCCTCAAGAGTAGTTAAGAAGTTGTCAATATATTCTTCCTTACGCTCTTCCATCTCACGTTCGCGCTTTGCAATTTCTTGTTCTGTAGGCTCTCTATTTGTTTGCGGAATACCATTCATGTTACCACGTTGCCTTTGTGCATGTAAATTGAAACCAAAGAGTATGGCGAAAACTATTATAACTAACTTTTTCATATGTATTAAGTCTATATAATTTCTAAGATTTTTTCTGTAGGCCTCCCAATTACGGCTTTATCTCCATTAATTACAATTGGTCGTTCTATAAGTTTAGGATGTTTTACCATAGCTTCGATTAGCTCTTGATCTGTAAGTGTTTTATTCTTGTAATCAGATTTCCAAATGGCTTCGTTTTTACGAACTAAATCTATAGGTTTTATACCTAATTTTGAAATAATGGATGTAAGGGTTTTTGAAGATAATTTATCCTCAAGGTATTTTATAATTTCAAATTCTTTTCCCGATTCTTCCAAGAGTGCTAATCCTAATCTCGATTTAGAACACCTTGGATTGTGGTATATTTTAATCATATCTTTTAATTTATTACAATTATAATGCCGAATCTTCTTTTTGTCCCATCATCATTAAATAGGCTTTTAAAAAGGGTTCTAGGTCTCCATCTAAAACGGCATCTACATTTCCTGTTTCATGAGCAGAACGTACATCTTTAATCAATTTATAAGGGTGTAATACGTAATTTCGAATCTGGCTTCCCCATTCAATTTTCATTTTTCCTGCTTCAATATCGTCTCGTTGTGCCATTTGTTTTTGTAACTCAATCTCGTATAATTGAGACTTTAGCATTTGCATGGCTCTTGTTCGGTTATCATGCTGAGATCGTGTTTCTGAGCACTGAATTTGTATACCAGATGGCTTATGTAATAACTGAACTTTGGTTTCAACTTTGTTTACATTCTGTCCTCCTGCACCACTAGATCTTGCGGTTGTAATTTCAATATCTGCCGGATTAATATCTATTTCAATAGTATCATCTACTAAAGGATAGACATAAACCGAAGCAAAACTGGTATGTCGTTTTGCATTACTATCAAAAGGAGAAATACGTACTAAGCGATGTACTCCGTTTTCACCTTTAAGCCAACCAAAAGCAAAATCTCCTTCAATTTCTAGTGTTACTGTTTTTATGCCTGCAACATCTCCCTCTTGCATGTTAAGCTCTCTAACTTTATAACCGCTTTTTTCAGCATACATTAGATACATACGCATAAGCATATTTGCCCAATCACAAGATTCTGTTCCGCCTGCACCAGCTGTAATTTGAAGTACAGCACTAAGGCTATCTCCTTCTTCAGAAAGCATATTTTTGAATTCTAATTTTTCAATCGCATTAACTGCGGTTTCAAAACGTGCTTCAACGTTTTCCATTGGAGCTTCGTCTTCTTTATAGAATTCATAAATAACTTCTAAATCTTCAAAAAGGGATTTGGCATTGTTATAATCGTTAACCCAACTTTTTTTCTCACGAATAGATTTCATTACTAACTCGGCAGCTTTGGAGTCATTCCAGAAATTAGGGTCAAAAGTTTGCTCTTCTTCGTTAGCGATTTCTATGAGCTTAGCATCTAAGTCAAAGATATTGTCTAAGTACGTCTAGACGGGAATTAAGATCTTTTATTTGATCTGATGTTATCATAAATTGTAGAATTTTGCACAAATATAAGGTGCGTTGTTAAAGTGCCATAATTTTGAATCGGTTTTTTAGAAATTCCGTAGTTTTATCTTCTTAAATACGCCACAGAAATGATTATAGATTTACGAAGCGATACAGTTACTAAGCCGTCAAAAGAAATGTTAGAAGCCATGATGTCTGCTGAGGTTGGAGACGATGTTTTTAGAGAAGACCCAACGGTTAATGCATTAGAAGAACGCTTAGCTAAAATGTTTGGTAAGGAAAAGGCATTGTTTTTTCCTTCTGGTAGTATGGCAAATCAAATCGCTATAAAATTGCATACCCATCCTGGTGAACAAGTAATCTGTGATAAATATGCACATATCTATAACTATGAAGTTGGTGGAGTCGCTTTTCATAGTGGTGCATCTTGTAAATTAATAGATGGAGATAGAGGGATGTTTACGGCAGCACAAGTTGAAGAAGCCATTAATCCTTCTGAATATTATTATAGCCAGTCTAGCTTAGTTGAAGTTGAAAATACAACCAATAAAGGAGGTGGAGCATGTTGGGATTTTAAAGAAATTGAAAATATAAAACAAGTCTGTAAAAGCAATAACTTAGGTTTTCACTTAGATGGAGCACGTCTTTGGAATGCTATGGTTGCTAAAAATGAATCTACATTACAATACGGAAATACGTTCGATACTATTTCGGTGTGTTTAAGTAAAGGTTTAGGGTGTCCTGTAGGTTCTGTTTTAATAGGTGATGAAGCTATTATGAAACAATCATTAAGTTTAAGAAAACTCTTTGGTGGTAATATGAGACAAGTTGGTTATTTGACTGCAGCTGGTTTGTTTGCTTTAGATCATAATATAGATCGTCTTGCTGACGACCATAAAAAAGCTAAAGAAATAGGCGAGGTGCTTTCAACGTTATCTAAAATTAAAAAAGTAGAACCTATTGAGACCAATATTGTCATTTTTGAATTGAATGATAACGTGGATGAAGCGGAATTTCTAAATAAATTAAAAGAAAAGAATATCCATATTATAGGAATGGGAAGCCATAAATTACGCATGGTCACGCATTTAGATTATACAAACCAAATGCATGACAAGCTTTTATCTGAATTGAAATCTATTTAAACATGTCCATGCCAGGAATACTTGGCATACCTTCTTTAGCAACAGCAGCAACTTCTGTTTCGTGCACGTTAGTTGCTTTTTCTATGGCTTTGTTTAATGTTAAAATAAGATAATCTTCTAACATGTCTTTGTCTTGAAGTAAATCGTCTGCTATGTCAATAGATTTAATAGTTCTATTCGCCGTAATGGTTACTTTTAGTTTATTATCATTACTAGTTTCATCAATTAAAACGGTGTGTAAACGTTCTTTTGTTGCTTCAACTTTCTTTTGAGCTTCTTTTATTTTGCCCATCATTCCCATCATATCTCCAAACATAATTGTGTCTTTTAAAATTATAAGGTGCAAAATTACTAAATTGCGACACTTTTTCGACTAAAATTTCCTTAAACAAATGCAAAAGAATTCAGAAATAAATCCACCAATTGCCAAAAAGATACCACATCAATTAGAAAAGCATGGAGACGTGCGTGTTGATAATTATTTTTGGATGAAAGACAGAGAGCATCCAGAGGTAATTGATTACCTCAATGCAGAAAATGATTATTGTGATGCTGAAATGGCACATACAAAAGACTTTCAGAAAGATTTATTTGAAGAAATGAAAGCCAGAATTAAGGAAGACGATTCATCAGTACCTTATAAATATAATGGCTATTGGTATATTACTAAATTCGAAAAAGGCAAAGATTATCCTATTTATACACGTAAAAAAGATAGTCTAGATAATCTTGAAGAATTGTTATTTGACTGTAATAAAATGGCTGAAGGTTACAGTTATTTTAAGTTGGCTGGTATTAGTATTAGTCCAGATAATAAATTGGTTTCTTATGGCATTGACACTACTGGTAGACGAAATTATAATATTCATGTAAAAGAAATAGAAACAGATAAAGTTACTGCTGACAGAATTGAAAGTACTACAGGTTCTTCGAGTTGGGCAAATGATAACAAAACGTTGTTCTATACTAAAAAGGATGAAGTTACCCTTAGAGCTTTTCAAATATATAAACATCGTTTAGGTGACCAATCTGAAGATGAACTTGTGTTTCAAGAAGGTGACGATACGTTTGGAGTTGCTGTTTATAAATCAAAATCTAGAAAATACTTAATCATTGCATGTTATAGCACATTAACAAATGAATATCATATTCTAGATGCAGATAATCCTGAAGGAAAATTTAAAGTGTTTCAGCCAAGAATTAGAGGTTTAGAATATAGTATTTCGCATTATGAGAATCACTTTTATATTTTAACAAATAAAGATAAGGCAACCAATTTTAAATTGATGAAGACTTTAGAAACAGATACTAAGGTTGAGAATTGGAAGGAAGTTATAGCACACAGAAAAGATGTGCTCATTGAAGGCATTGATATTTTTAAAGAATACTTAGTTATAAGTGAACGTAAAAATGGTTTAAATGAAATAAGAATTAAACGTTGGGATGGTAGCGAAGATTACTATTTGCCGTTTGATAATGAAACTTATACCGCATATACAGGAACCAATGTAGAATTTGATACTGAAATATTACGTTATGGATATAATTCAATGACAACGCCTTCATCTGTAATTGAATTTAATATGCGCACTAAAACCAAGACTGTATTGAAAGAGCAGGAAGTTTTAGATGAGAATTTTAATAAGGATAATTACATATCTGAGCGAATTTGGGCAACAGCAGATGATGGTGCAAAAATCCCAATGTCTGTTATCTATAAAAAAGGCATAAAAAAAGACGGAACAAATCCATTATTACAATATGCTTACGGAAGTTACGGGTCTACAGTAGATCCTTATTTCTCTACAATAAGGTTAAGTTTATTAGATCGTGGATTTATATATGTTATTACGCATATTCGTGGAGGGGAATATTTGGGACGTAATTGGTATGAACATGGAAAGTTGTTAAATAAGAAAAATACATTTTCAGATTTTATTGCTTGTTCAATTCATCTTATAAAAGAAAGATATACGTCTTCTAAGCATTTGTATGCTATGGGAGGAAGTGCTGGAGGTTTATTAATGGGAGCCATAGTGAATAAAGCACCTGAACTTTATAATGGTATTATTGCAGCTGTACCTTTTGTAGACGTCATTACAACAATGTTAGATGATTCTATTCCTTTAACTACTGGTGAATATGATGAATGGGGAAATCCTAATGATCTTTTGTATTATAATTATATAAAAACATATTCACCTTACGATAATGTTGAAGCCAAAGCTTATCCTAATATGTTAATCACCACTGGACTTCACGATTCTCAAGTACAATATTGGGAGCCTGCCAAATGGGTAGCTAAACTTAGAGACCTAAAAACAGATACTAATAAATTGTATTTAAAAACAAATATGGATGCAGGTCATGGTGGAGCTTCTGGACGTTTTGAAAGCTTAAAAGAAGATGCCGAAGAGTTTGCATTTTTGCTTGATTTAGAAGGAATATCTAACTAATAAAAAAAAATGTTACTTTTGTAAGGTTTTAGGTGTCTAATAATTTTAATAGGTTACTGAAAATTTTCATTTATGAAAGAAAATAAAAATGTATTTGATAATGTACTTCAACTTATAGGAAATACTCCACTTATCAAATTAAATAGAATGACAGCTCGCTTTGATGGTGATTTTTATGCTAAAGTAGAAGCGTTTAATCCAGGTCATTCTTCTAAAGACAGAATTGCATTACATATAATTGAAGAAGCTGAACGTCAAGGCATATTGACGCCTGGTGATACCATAATAGAAACTACTTCTGGTAACACAGGATTTAGTCTCGCTTTAGTAAGTATCATTAAAGGTTATGATTGTATTTTAGCTGTAAGTTCTAAATCTTCTGCTGATAAAATAGACATGTTAAAGTCAATGGGTGCAAAGGTTTATGTTTGTCCTGCACACGTTAAGGCAGACGATCCACGTTCTTATTATGAAGTTGCAAAACGTTTACACGAAGAAAATAAAGGATCTATTTACATCAATCAATATTTTAATCAGTTAAATATTGATGCACATTACAACTCTACTGGTCCAGAAATTTGGGATCAGACAGAAGGTGAAATTACACACTTAATTGCTTGTAGTGGTACAGGTGGAACTATTTCTGGAATCTCTAAATATTTAAAAGAGCAAAACCCAAACGTAAAAGTTATTGGTGTTGATGCTTATGGTTCTGTATTAAAGAAATATCATGAAACTCGTGAGTTTGATGATAAAGAAATTTATCCATACAGAATTGAAGGTTTAGGTAAAAACTTAATTCCTACTGCTACGGATTTTGATTTAATAGATAAGTTTGTAAAGGTTACAGATGAAGAAAGTGCACATACTGCAAGAGAAATTTCCAATACAGAAGGTCTTTTTGTGGGTTACACAAGTGGAGCAGCAATGCAAGCGATTAAGCAATTACAAGAAGAAGGTGAATTTAAACCAACTGATAAAATTGTAGTTATTTTTCCGGATCATGGATCGCGTTATATGAGCAAAGTTTATAACGATAAATGGATGGAAGATCAAGGATTTTTTGATAGTAAAAGCGAAGTGCAAGCTACAATAGAATATATAAAGTAAACTAAATTATTAATAATTAAAAATCTATCATGGGAAACTGTGATAGTTTTTTTATGCTTAGCTTTTTGTTTGCCGCTTTTTTTATAATAAAAAATAGGTAAGATGATATGAAAAACAAATATCAAAACTAAATATGTCTATAAAACATAAGTTAAGGATAAGAGGCAATAAATACATTACATAAATTTTTTTTTAATGTATTTTTATTTAATTCCATTTTGAAAAATATTTTCTAATTGTATCAATAAATTTTATGTAAGCAATTAATGTTTAAAACTTAGTTGATACTTAAATTAAATAAATTATGCATTCATAATATTATTAATTAATTTTGCGAGCACTAACAAGATTAAATTAACTAAATAATTATTGATTGATTACATGTTTTTTTTTACGTAATACAATTGATTAACAGCAAACTTAGCGCATGAAGGATTTATTTGAAAAGATTTATAGAGACAAAGGACCGCTTGGTAAATGGGCAGCGCAAGCAGAAGGGTATTTTGTATTCCCTAAACTTGAAGGTGAGATTTCTAATAGAATGAAGTTTCAAGGAAAAGATGTTATTACTTGGAGTATCAATGATTACTTGGGTTTAGCAAATCATCCAGAAGTAAGAAAAGTAGATGGTGAGGCAGGTGTAAAATATGGTTCAGCATATCCAATGGGTGCACGTATGATGTCTGGTCATACAGATTTACACGAACAATTACAAAATGAATTAGCCGCTTTTGTTAATAAAGAAGCAGCTTACCTTTTAAACTTTGGATATCAAGGTATGGTTTCTACCATTGATGCTTTGGTAGCAAAAGACGATATTATTGTATATGATGTAGACTCTCACGCTTGTATTATTGATGGTGTGCGTTTGCATATGGGTAAACGTTTTACTTATAAGCACAATGATATGGATAGCCTTGAAAAAAACCTTGAGCGTGCTACTAAAATGGCAGAGCAAACTGGTGGAGGAATCTTAGTGATTTCTGAAGGTGTCTTTGGAATGCGAGGAGAACAAGGTCGTTTAAAAGAAATTGTTGCACTTAAGAAAAAATTTAATTTTAGATTTTTTGTAGACGATGCACACGGATTTGGTACGCTAGGAGCAACTGGTGCAGGAACAGGTGAGGAGCAAGGTGTACAAGATGAAATAGATGTTTATTTTGCAACCTTTGCTAAATCTATGGCAAGTACAGGTGCATTTATTGCAGCCGATCAAGAAATTATTGACTACTTAAAATATAATTTACGTTCTCAGATGTTCGCTAAGTCCTTACAAATGCAACTTGTTGTTGGTGCATTAAAACGTTTGGATATGTTACGTACTATGCCAGAGCTTAAGAAAAATCTTTGGACAATAGTTGATGCTTTACAATCTGGTTTAAAAGATCGTGGTTTTGATATTGGTACAACTCAAAGTTGCGTGACTCCAGTGTATTTAAAAGGAAGTATTCCTGAGGCCATGGCTTTAGTAAGAGATTTACGTGAAAATTACGGAATCTTCTGTTCTATAGTTGTTTATCCTGTAATACCTAAAGGTTTAATATTGCTTAGAATGATTCCAACAGCAACACATACTTTAGATGATGTAAAAGAGACATTAGATGCTTTTGATGCTATTAGATCGCGTTTAGAAAACGGAACTTATAAAAGAATGTCTGCAGCTTTAATTGCCGCTATGGGTGAGTAATTATTGTCTTGTAATAAAATAAAAAACGGTCATCTTTAGTTGAGATGACCGTTTTTTTTGTCTTACTTTTTGATATATAAAATTTATAGATCTTTCACAAACGTTTTGCGTCTAGCGTAAATAATAGGATCAAAATGCTTCCATATTTTTTTAATGGCAAAATTATCTTCTAATTCTGGCGTTCGGTAGCACGTTTCGATACCTTTTTCTTTAAAGGTTTCATAATATTCGTTAAAGATCACGGCATGTACACCTTTGTTCTGATATTCAGGATGTATGCCAATTAAATAGAAAATAACTTCTTTACTATTTCGTTTAGCCTTTAAAATATGGGTGAATCCAAACGGAAATAACTTTCCATTTGCTTTTTGTAAAGCTTCAGCAAATCTTGGCATAACTATAGCAAAGCCAATAAGTCTATCATTGTTGTCAACTACAAATTTGATATATTCTGGATTGATAAAACCAATAAATTTCTTTTTAAAATATTCTTTTTGGATATCAGTAATTTCTACAAAAGAAGATAATGAGGCATAACTTTCATTAAACAAATCAAACATACGATCCACGTATGGCATTACCTCTTCGGTTTTAGAAAATTTTAAAGCTTTAAGATTATAACGTTTTTTTATAAGTTCTTGAGCTTTTTTAAAGAATATAGGTTTTACGTTTTCAAAAGGAAAGCTGCTTTCTGCATATTCTTTTTCAATTTTGTAGCCACGTTTTTTATAATGGTCAACATAATAAGAGTGATTATACCAAGTTATCATTGTAGCTAAATGATCGTATCCTTCTGTCATCACACCAACTTTATCTAAGTTAGAAAATCCAACAGGACCTTCTGCATAACTTAAGTTATGTGATCTTCCAATGTCTTCAATGGTATCAAAAAGGGCAGTACTGACAGCAATGTCATCAATAAAATCAAACCAACCAAAACGCATTTTTTTAATGCCTTTTTTGTCTACTTCTAACCAATTAACAATAGCTGCAATTCTTCCAACAATTTCTCCTTCTTTATAAGCTAAGAAAAACCGTGCTTCAGCATCCTTAAAAATAGGATTTTTATCCTTGTTAAATGTTTCTAATTCTTGTTTAATAATAGGTGGTACCCAATACTTGGAATCTTTGTATAATTTAAAAGGAAACTGAACAAATGCTTTTAAATCTTTTTTTGATGTGGCTTCTTTAATTGTAATCATATAGTTAAGCGAGCTCTAAATTAAAAGTCAAAATCATCTGCTTTTTTATCCTTGTTTTCATTCTTTTTCCTTTTGTCTTTTTTTGCTTGTTTTTTGCTTTTGCCTCCTGTGTCATTAGAAGTGCCATTATCAATCTTTTTGTCTTTGTGAAAATCTAATCTGTAAGATGCACCAAATGCAATATTGAAAACAGTTGGTGTATCTTTTGTGTTAAATGCAATATTAGCATCTAATTGAAAATCTTTAGTCCAAAGATAAGCACCTCCAAATCTAAAAATGTTATCAGCATAAAAATCACTATTAATACCTTGTGCTTCTCCAAATACTACCCATTGTGGAGTAAAGGAATGTGTTAAGGTCAGTATGTATGAGAAATCTGATTGGACAGTGCCAATTCTGTCTTTAATTAAATTCATTACAAATACCCAACCACCATTAAAATTGTTTTGTGTAGCGATCATTACCTTAGGACTAAAACCTGAAACATCAGTTGCTAAGTAAGGATTGTCTTTAGTATCGAAATTAGCGCCAACATATACCGCAACAGCTGGTATTAATGATTTCCAACTAAATCTTCTATTCGCATGGTAACTGTAAATATTGGGTTTTTCTTCTTCTGCATTTTTATAAGGGTCATAAACCAAATATTTAGCTCCTAATGTGAAATTTTTAAAATTAGAGCGTTTGCTTTCGTCAGCTATTAAACCGTTATAATCTGTTTTAGTATCATTCTGATAAATACCATCAAGAGATAATTCTAATTGCTCAAATAGCAAACCATATCTTAAGGCAAAATCAAGTCCAAATCCTGAAACTTCATAATTTCTTAGTGCGTGCTCTTCTTTAACGGTAAAAGCACCTGCTTCAAATTGTGCGACACCAGTACCAACGGAAAAGGCACTTTTTGAAACACCAGGACGATTAGAATTAATAACTTCTGTATATTGAGCGTAGGCAGAACTGAAGCTTAATGAAATGAGTAAAGCAAGCGTTGATTTGAGTATTCGCATTTTATATAGGTTTAATAAGGATTTAAAACCATCCAAGCTAATGAAGATTTGAGCCAAAGATAAATATTTTATACCATTTCTTATTTGAAATTTCAAAAGTGAAGCGATATTATGATTTTTTTAAGGAATTATAACGCATTATAATTGACTATAATTGTATTTTTGAATATTATAATCTTTATTATTTAAGAAGCTTAGTCCATGGGATTACTCAGAACTATTTTAATTATATTGCTTGTTTACTTCGGTTTTAAGATTTTATCACGTCTTTTTGCCCCTTTATTAGTGCGTTTTGTAGCGAAGAAGGCTGAGGAAAAATTTGGCCAACAATTTGGTGGCTTTCAAAACCCTAACCAACAAAGACAAGAACAAAAGCAAAAGGAAGGCGAAACAGTTATTGATAAAATGCCTAACGAAAATAAATCTTCTAACACCAAGGTAGGAGAATATATCGATTATGAAGAAATAGAATAGCTTTATTCCTTAATAATTTAAGCTGAATATGTTTCAGTAACAAGGAAACTCTTAGCGATGTTTCAAAAAAAATAACTACTTTTCAGCATCATTCAACTTAAAGCATTCTCATGTCATTTTCTATAAAACGTTTATTGCCACATGTCCTAATTTTAATTGGATTTGTAGTTGTTTCCTTAGCTTATTTTAGTCCTGTTTTACAAGGTGAAAAAATCAATCAAAGTGATATTATGCACTACATTGGTATGGCTCAGCAACAAAAAGAGTTTGCCAAAGCCACAGGTGAAGAAACTTATTGGACTAACAGTGCGTTTGGAGGAATGCCAACTTATCAGTTAGGTGCAAAATATCCTCACAATTACATTAAAAAACTAGATTTAGCTTTACGCTTTCTACCTAGACCTGCAGATTACTTATTCCTTTATTTTATAGGGTTTTATATTTTACTTCTCTCCTTAAAAGTAGATTTTAAGCTGGCTGCATTAGGTGCATTAGCCTTTGGTTTTTCTACGTATCTCATTATTATTTTAGGTGTTGGTCATAATTCTAAAGCACATGCTATTGCTTATATGCCTTTGGTGTTGGCAGGTATTGTGCTGACATTTAGAAAGAAATATATCCTTGGGTTTTTACTAACTACGATTGCGTTAGGATTGCAGATAGTAGCAAATCACCCACAGATGACGTATTATCTTCTTTTGTTAATATTGGTTTTAGGATTAGCTTATTTGATTGATGCATACAGAAAAAAAGTTTTGCCACATTTCTTTAAATCGGTTGGTTTATTAACCGTTGCAGCAATATTAGCTGTTGGTCTTAATGCAACAGGGATTATGGCAACGCAAGAGTATGTTAAAGAAAGTGCTCGTGGACAAAGTGATTTAACCATAAATCCAGATGGTTCACCAAAAGAGGTGACAAGTGGTTTAGATAGAGATTATATTACGGAATATAGTTATGGCATTTTAGAAACTTTTAATTTATATATCCCAAAGTTTATGGGAGGTGGTAACTACGAAGATGTTGGTAAAGATTCTGAAACTTATAAGGCTTATATTAACTTAGGCGCTTCACCAATTGAAGCGTTAGATGCAGCAAGAAATGCACCGATGTATTGGGGAGATCAACCTATTGTAGAAGCACCAGCTTATGTCGGAGCTGTTGTTATTTTTCTTTTTGTATTAGGTCTATTTTTGGTGAAAGGACGCTTAAAATGGTGGCTTGTTGGTGGTACTATTTTATCACTTTTATTGTCTTATGGAAAGAATTTTGGGTTTCTAACCGATTTTTTTATCGATTATGTCCCTTTTTATAACAAATTTAGAGCAGTCAGTTCAATACAAGTTATACTAGAATTGTGTATTCCGGTTTTAGGGATTTTTGCATTATCTCGTTTGTTTAATGATTTTCAAAAAGATGAAGAAAAACTAAAAGCATTGTTGTATTCTGTTGGCATTACGGCAGGTTTAGCTTTAATCTTTTTACTATTTAAATCAACATTATTTGATTTTGAAGGTTTAAGAGATGATCAATATATTAGTGCTTATGGGCAACCATTTATGGATGCTGTAATCGAAGATCGAAAATCTTTAATGACCACAGACACTTTAAGAACCTTAATATTAGTTTTACTTTCCGCAGGCACGATCTACTTATTTTTAAAGAAGAAATTATCAGAAAATTTAGTCGTTGTCGTTTTTGCAGTGTTAATCCTATTTGATTTGGTGACTGTAGATAAACAATACGTTAATAACGATAATTTTATTTCAGCTATTAAGGTTGATAAACCATACCAACCCAACCAAGCTGATAAAGAAATATTAAAGGATAAAGGGCATTTTAGAGTTATGGATATGTCTACAGATGGACAAAGAATGCCTGCAAAAGCTGCTTATTATCATAATTCTTTAATGGGTTATAGTGCAGCAAAACTAGGACGTGTTAATGAGTTATTAGAATTTCATGTGTATAAAAATAACATGAATGTCCTTAATATGCTTAACACCAAATACATTATTGCAGAAGAGCAAGGGCAAATTTTTCCATACACAAATACTGAGGCTAATGGCAATGCTTGGTTTGTTTCTAAACTAAAGGTTGTTGCCAATGCAAATGAAGAAATTATAGATTTAGATAGTTTGAATACTAAAACGACTGCTGTTTTAGAAAAATTGGTTCAGACTGAAAATAATTTAAAAACAACATATAAAGTCGATTCTATAGCTTCCATTGAGCTAAAGGAATTCAAGCCAAATTATTTAAAATACGAATCGAATAACACAAATGTAGGTTTAGCTGTATTCTCAGAAATCTATTACGCTCAAGGTTGGAATGCTTATATCGATGGTGTATTAACTCCACACTTTAGAGTAAACTATGTGCTCAGAGCATTAGAATTACCTAAAGGAAAGCACACTATAGAATTTAAATTTGAACCACAAGTTGTAAAAACAGGAAGTAATGTGGCTTTAGCAAGTTCGGCTATTTTTGGACTTTTGCTTTTGTTGGGCGTTTTCTATGAATTTAAGCGACGAAAAGCGAAAGCTTAGTTATGAGTTGTAAAACACTAATTATAACCTATTATTGGCCACCAGCTGGAGGTCCAGGCGTGCAACGTTGGTTAAAATTTGTGAAGTACTTACCTGAATTTGGTATTGAACCTATTGTTTATTGTCCTGATAACCCAAACTATCCCATTATTGACCAAAGTTTGGTCAATGAAATCCCTGATAATATCACCATTTTAAAGCAGCCCATTAATGAACCTTATGGTTTAGCGAGTTGGTTTTCTAAAGGGAGCTCTAAAAAAATTAGTTCTGGAGTTATACCTAAAGCTAAAAAACAGTCGCTAATTGAAAAAGCGATGCTTTACGTTAGAGGCAATTATTTTATTCCTGATGCACGTAAAAATTGGGTGCAGCCTTCAGTTTCTTTTTTATCAGATTATATTGAAAAACATAAAATTAAAACCATAATTACTACAGGTCCACCACATAGTTTACATCTTATAGGTTTGCAGTTAAAAGCAAAATTAGGTGTAAGATGGTTAGCAGATTTTAGAGATCCTTGGACAACGATTGGATATCATAAAGATTTAAAACTAACCGATTCTTCAAAAGCAAAACACATCGATTTAGAACAAAAGGTTTTAAATACTGCCGATGAAATTATAGTGACTAGTAATCATACGAAGAATGAATTTCAAACCAAAACCAAACAACCGATTATTGTAATTACAAATGGTTACGATGCACATTCAGTCAGAGTAGAAGGGAAGGATGAAAAATTCACCCTATCTCATATTGGTTCGTTGTTGTCTGAACGTAATCCTGTGGTTTTATGGGAAACGTTATCAGAATTAATTCAGGATGATAAAGCTTTCTCAGAAGCATTCAAATTACAACTTATAGGTGTGGTTAGTGATGATGTGATTGAGTCTATTCATCAAAACGGGTTAAATAATCACGTTGATGTAGTTGGTTATGTAAGTCATAATGAGGCTTTGAAATTTCAAATGCAATCGCAATTATTATTGTTAATTGAAATCGATTCCGAAGACACCAAGGCTATTATTCCGGGAAAAGTGTTTGAATATATTGTTTCTGAAACACCAATTTTGGCCATTGGACCTAAGGATGCTGATGTGGAGCAAATTATTAAATCCACTAATACAGGAACGTATTTTGATTATCAACAAAAGGCCGAATTAAAATTACAAATCTTAAACTATTTTGAAGCTTTTAAAAATAAGACTTTAACCGTAAATGCTATTGGTTTGCAACAATACAGCAGAAAAGTATTGACACAAAAATTAAGTGAAATTATCAAGCAGAGATAATTTTAAAGTTCGTTTTAGAATTTAATAGTTGTATTTTGTTCCACTATGGGAATCGTATTAAAACAGTCATTCAAAAACACATTAACCACGTACTTGGGTTTTGGTATAGGTGCTATTAATACATTGTTTCTTTACACTAATTTCTTAACAGATCAATATTATGGTTTAGTTGCTTTTTTACTTTCTGCAGCTAATATTATGATGCCTTTTATGGCATTTGGAGTACATAATGCAATTGTAAAATATTACTCTACTTTTAAGTCTAAAAATGGCATCAATAGTTTTTTAACGCTAATGTTATTTTTACCATTAGTGTTTATAATTCCTATCTCAATTATTGGTTATTTTGCTTACGATGCTATTGTAGGTTGGCTGTCAAACGAAAATCAAATTGCAGGAAATTACGTTTGGCACATTTTTATTTTGGCAATTTCTATGGCTTATTTCGAAATCTTTTTTGCATGGACAAAAGTGCAAATGCAAACTGTATTTGGAAATATAATGAAAGAGGTGTTTCAAAGAGTCTGTATTATGTTTTTGCTTTTAGCCGTTTATTTAGATTGGCTAACAGTAGACCAATTTATTGTAGCGCTTGTTGGAGTTTATGTTTTAAGAATGGTTATTATGAAATTGTATGCCTTTTCAGTAAGATTTCCTAAGTTAAATTTTCAGAAAACAGAAAATCAATTTTCAATATTACAATATTCTGGTTTAATGATAATTGCAGGTTCGGTTTCAATGTTGATTCTCGATATCGATAAATTTATGATTGGCTTAATTTTACCAGATATTGAACAAGTAGCTTATTATAGTGTTGCTATTTTTATAGCTACAGTAATTGCTGTTCCGCAACGCGCAATGCATCAAATTATGTTGCCACTAACGGCTAAATATCTTAATGATAAGGATACAGCTTCTTTAGAGAACTTATATAAACGCAGTTCATTGACACTTTTGGTGGTAAGTGGGTTTATATTTTTGCTTATTATATTAAATATCAATCAACTTTATGTTGTTCTTCCAGAGAAATTTACAGGAGGATTATTTGTAGTTTTAATTGTAAGTCTAGCGAAGCTTTATGATAATAGTTTAGGAAATAATAATGCCATTTTATTTAATAGTGATTATTATAAAATGGTCTTGTTTTTTGGAGTGTTTCTCGCTATAATGGCAATAGTACTGAATTATATTTTTATTCCTGTTTATGGTATTGAAGGGTCTGCATTTGCCACGTTTTTGGCTGTTTTTATTTATAATACTATCAAAATTATATTTGTAAAACGAAAGTTTAATATGTTACCTTTTACAGAAGGTACCGTAAAGATTGCTTTAACTTTATTAGTATTGTCTTTAGCTTTTTATTTTTGGGAATTCCCTTTTTATCCGATTATTAATATTGCATTAAAATCTGGATTAATTGGGATAGTTTATTTTGTTCTTATTTTTAAGCTGAATATTTCTGAAGATATCTCTGAACAAATAAAAAAGTATCTAAAAATTTAAATACTTAATAAAAAAGAAATTCCCGTAAGGTGCCTTAAGGCATACTTCATACGGGAACTCCTAACCAACCAAAAAAACTTTTTATCCTCTTGTTCGTCTTGATGAGCTAGATCTTGTAGAACTTTGGTTGCTTGTTCTACTTGTATTAGATCTCGCCTTTACAGACGATGATTTACTTTTACTTTTTATTGTACTTCCCTGTCTCGTATTTTGAGATCTTGTTGTATTGCTTGAGCGATTTGTTGTCGTTCTTGGCTTACTAATAGAAGTAGTTCTGTTATTTGACACAGTTTTGTTTGTTCTGGTCACATTATTATTTCTTGTTGTTCTAGTAGGAGTCGTAACTCTTGTGTTAGAACGTGTAGTCACAGCACTTTCGTTTCTTGTTGTTCTCGTTGGAACTGAAGCTCTTGTGTTAGAGCGCGTTGGTGTTGCTTCACTAGTAGATCCACTTCTTGAATTAGATCTCGTTGTGTTTGCACTACGTGTTGTTCTTGTAGAGTTACTTTCACTTAAACGTGTTGATCTTGTTGTTGCAATTCTTGTATTGTTACGTTGCACACGTGTTCTTATACTACGTTCTGTATTGTTTCTTGGTGTTTGAGCATAACTTCTATTTCTAGTAGAAGTACTTCTTCTTATAGCATAACCATTATCACGTCTTCCAATATTATAATGTCTTACATTATTAGTGTATGGTCTGTAATAAATATGTCTTACAGGTACATAATGTTGTCTATATGGATTAACATGAACTACACAAAAGTTAATATGTGGTGCTGCGTAAAACCTGTGCCATGGTCTGTAAACATAAGCTCTGTTGTAATTATTGATGAACCCATCATATCTCCAGAAAGCATTATTTCTGTAATAAACATTTAATCCACCAACTCTATTTATTCTTCCAAAACTATTATAGTTAATGAAGATATTTCCAATTTGGTTTACACGTCCGTAATAGTCGTAATAAATTGGTGTATTTTCAATTTGAATAATAGCACCAAAGCTATCATATTGTACATAAGGGTTGTAATCGTAACCAGAGTTAAAACTTAAACTGAATCCTGGTTTATCAATATTTACACTTACATCTGGACCATAATTTGGTAAGTAAAAGTCAAACTGACCATCTGCAAATACAGAAAACTCAATCCCTTCTTCGGTAAAGATGAAAGAATTACCATAACCTCTCACGTAGTTATTAATTGAAGCGTCTGCTTCTGATGTCGTTGTGTTGGTTGCGAATGCAGTGGTGCTTATAGCGACTAAAGCTGCAAATAAATATAGTATTCTTTTCATAATAATTGGGTTTTAAATTAAACTCACATAGTATAAATCAAACAGCGTGCCAAAAAATGTAAGTGATTGATTTTTAGTTGTGTTGATTGGTTTGTGGTTGTTGCGAATTGTAGTTAATAATAAAAACCCTGAAATGTTTGGGGAAACATTCAGGGATTTTAAAATCCATTAAAAGGTAATTAATGGATTGAAAACATTATTTATATTATTACTTAATTTTCTTTTGCTTTAAGGTTTTTCCATTTCTTCTATAATAATAGTAATCTTCATTATGGTCATCACCTTCCCAATCATTATAGTTATTTGTATCATCAAAATGATCTACAGAACATCCAGATATACCACAAATACCACAACTTTGATTATTATAGTTAACGAAACCCCTTGTGCCAATGACATCTCCATGTCTATTAGTTAGAATTCGTAAACCGCCAACTTGTACAAGCTGTCCATTTCTATAGCTCATATAAACTGATCCAACACGCTTTAATCGTCCTTGTCTATCGTAATTCATAAAGACATTACCAATTCGTCTTACACGTCCTTCACTATCATGTGTTACTAAAACACCTCTGTCTTTAGTATTATTTGTGTTTGGTGCACCGTAAGTTCTATTGGTGTTTCGTCTTGTTCTAGAGTTTGAACGTCTGTAATAATAATTATCAGTATCAGAAACTGTAGAATTTAATTCGGTATTAAAATCGAAACTACCATCGGCAAAGATTAAAAATTCTATACCGCGTTCTACAAACAAAATAGGTTGTGCATAATGATTTCGTGATTTGTTTAAATCTTCCCCATTTAAAACAGCATCTCCTGCTATTGTTGCTTTGGCAGATGTTAATCCTATTAACACCATTGCCATAAAAAGTACTTGTCTTTTCATAATTTATAGGTTTTTAGATTCGCCTTGTCACTAACTCGTTTAGGACTTTTAGGCTTACACTATTGGTTTAATAGTTTTCAATTAATGTGCCAAAAACTTAAAATGCTGATATAGTTAGTTTTATGTGTTGTTTTATTGCTTGGTTGTAATCATTTATTAATTACATTCATATTATTTTTAAGACATATGGTATAATTTTTATTACTTTTAAACCAGACTAACCATCAATAATGAAAGCCAACCAAACTAAATGTAAAAATTGTGAGCATCCTTATAACGAAGTGTTTCAATTTTGTCCGCATTGTGGACAAAAGGCAAACGATGAGTTAACCATAGGTGTTTTATTTTATAATACAATTAGTAATTACTTTTCGTTTGATGCACGTTTCTTTAAAAGCTTTATTCCATTACTATTTAGACCAGGTTATTTAGCTAAAGAGTTTATAAAAGGAAAACGTTTATTGTATCTACATCCTGCTCAAATGTATTTGTTTATCTCAGTGGTGTTCTTCTTTATTTTTTCGTTTAGTGTTAGAGAGCAAGTTGATGATCTAAATAATAACTTTCAAGAGATTTTTGATAAAGACAGTACTATTGTTTTAGACTCTATTCAAACCATAAAAAGAGACTCTATAAGACACATCAAAGATTCTATAGCTAGAAAAGAAATTGAAAGTGCACTTAGGAATAATAAATTTATTACTGGTATGAGTGATAAAGAAATTGATTCTATTGTTAAATTAGATAAGTTGCCTAAAAAGAATGTTATTTCTTTTGATTTTGATGAGTCAGAAGTTGATTCTTTACTTAGTATTAATGCTACCGATAAAGAAATTTACAAATCAATGGGATTAGAGGAAGATGATGGTTGGTTAATGCGAAAACTATATGCTCAGATGCTTAAATTTTACAAAGCTAAAGATGCAGGTAACATTATCAGTACGTTTTATGATACCGTGCCTATAGCCTTGTTTTTTGTACTGCCAATTTTCGCTTTAATTCTTAAACTATTCTATTACAAAAAAGGGCCATATGCATATCATTTGGTATTTAGTTTTTACTATTTTTCATTTGTTTTTACGGTTTTGACTATAATATTTGGAGTTAACTTAATTTATGAAATTTCAAATTGGATAGATTTCTTAATCGCATTATCCTGTTTCATATATCTATTTATAGCCATAAAACGCTTTTATAATCAAGGATGGTTTTTGAGTTTTATTAAAACTACTTTAACTACAATGGTATTCTTTCCTTTTGTATTTATTGCTGTTGTAAGTATCCTCGTATTTTCTTTTATGAATTACTAGGCATTTACTGAACCAGCATGCCAAATAGGTATATTTAAAAAGTTACTCAATATTTCGGCATCACTAATAATAGATTTTAAGTTGCCGTGATCTACCACATTTTTTCGGGATCCATCTTTAAGCACTAGGTTGAGTTCAAAACTTTTATAAGAACCTTTATCATTTTTTATATGTTCTCCGATGAGTTGAATTGCAATAATAGATTTTAAGGGGATTTGAGATTTTGATGCGCTCTTATTACTATCGTGTATTTTAAATTTATAAGCTTTATAATAATAGCCTATTTGTTTATCAAAAACACGTGGCATGTAAAACATATAATACATAAAACCACCTGCAGTTGCAAAAATTAACCCGAATATGAGTAAAAACCATTCCACTTCTGCAAAATTGAAATTATTCTTAAATAACGGATAAATACTAAAAAAGAGCACTCCTAATCCAATAGCTAAAAATATGAAACCAAAAATAGCAGCACCAATTGAAGGCTTATAAATTAATTTTGAACGCGATGCTTCAATAAGTACATTAGTTTTAAAACTGGCACCTCCACTACTTAAAGGAGACGTATCAACTTTATATTTTAAATTATCGAGGTTATAATTAAGCTTATTTTCTTTAGCCTCAATAACTTCGTTATGAAAACCATGAGGTAAGTCCATACTATAATTTTTCTTGAAGATATTTTCCTGTAACCGAATTTTTATTCTTTACAATAGCTTCAGGTGTACCAGAAGCCACTAGTTTTCCTCCGTGTTTTCCGCCTTCTGGACCTAAATCAATAATATAATCAGCACATTTTATTAAATCAATATTATGCTCAATAACGATGATAGAATGACCCTTGGCGATTAATGCCTGAAACGATTTTAATAGTTTCTTAATATCATGAAAATGAAGACCTGTTGTAGGTTCATCAAAAATGAAAAGTGCATTATCACTTTTACTTCCTTTTCCTAAAAATGTCGCCAACTTTATACGCTGTGCTTCACCACCAGAAAGGGTAGAAGAGGATTGGCCTAAAGTAACATAACCTAATCCAACATCTTGCAACGGTTGTAACTTGCCTTGTATTTTTGTTGCTTTATGTGTTGTAAAGAAATCGATAGCATCATCTATGGTTAGATTTAAAATATCATCGATAGATTTACCTTCAAACTTAACTTCTAGAACTTCTTTTTTGAAACGTTTTCCTCCACAAGTTTCACAGGTTAAATGCACATCTGCCATAAATTGCATTTCAATGGTAACTTCACCTTCTCCTTTACAAGTTTCACAACGTCCACCATCTACATTAAAACTAAAATGTTTAGCAGCATAATTTCTGATTTTACTTAACTTTTGAGATGCAAATAAGGCTCGTATATCATCGTAAGCTTTAATATAAGTTACAGGATTAGAACGTGATGAACGACCAATAGGATTCTGATCTACAAATTCTACATGCTGAATATTACTGTGGTTACCTTTAATTTCAGAAACCTGACCAATTTTATCACTGAAACCAGTTAATTTCTTTTGTATCGCAGGAAAAAGAATCTTTTTAACTAATGTACTTTTTCCACTCCCTGAAACTCCAGTGATAACAGTAAGCATTTCTAGCGGAAACGTCACATCTATATTTTGCAGGTTATTTTCTCTAGCACCAATAACTTCAACACTATACTTTGAAGTTCTTCGCTTTTTAGGGACTTCAATTTCTAGTTGTCCATTGAGGTATTTTGCAGTTAAACTATCAGATTTTAAAATGGCATTGAAATCACCAACGGCAACTACTTCACCTCCAAAAGTTCCTGCTTCTGGACCTATATCTATAATAGAATCAGCCGCTTTCATTATGTCTTCATCGTGTTCAACTACAATAACTGTGTTTCCTAAGTCACGTAGCGATTTTAAAACCTCAATTAAACGTTCGGTATCTTTGGGATGTAAGCCAATACTAGGTTCATCTAAAATATACATAGAACCAACAAGGCTACTACCTAAAGATGTTGCTAAATTAATACGTTGACTTTCACCTCCAGAAAGCGTGTTAGATTTTCGGTTAAGCGTTAAATAATTTAAACCAACATTAGATAAAAAACCTAGTCGTGTGTTGATTTCTGTTAAAAGACGTTTAGCGATTTTAGCATTACTCTCGCTTAACTTTAATTTTTCAAAAAACACGGTTAATTCATCTATTGGTAAATCAACTAAATCTGTAATGGTTGCCTTATTAATTTTTACATAACTGGCTTCTACACGCAAGCGTTTGCCATTACAAACGTTACATTTTGTTTTACCACGATACCGCGATAACATTACACGATTTTGAATTTTATATGCTTTAGATTCTAGCTCAGCAAAGAAATCATTTAAGCCTTCAAAGTATTTATTACCCTTCCAAATAATTGCTTTTTGAGCTTCACTTAATTGAAAATAAGGTTTGTGTATAGGAAAATCGAAATGATGTGAGTTATTTACTAATTGGTCTTTGTACCAACTCATGGTGTCTCCTTTCCAAGGAAAAATAGCGTTTTCATAAACTGATAATGCGGTATTAGGAATCACTAAATCATTATCAATACCTATGACATCACCATAACCTTCACATTTTGGGCATGCTCCATAAGGATTATTAAAGCTGAATAAATGGGCATTTGGTTCTAAAAAAGACATGCCATCTAATTCAAATTTATTGTTGAAAAGTGTTTGTTTTTGATCTGTAAGTGATTCTATAATACACGTGCCAACACCTTCGTAAAACGCAGTTCCAACGGCATCTGCTAATCGATTTAAAAAATCTTCATCATTTTTAAATACAATTCTATCAACAACTAAGAATAGATTTTTATCAGATTTAATATTTTGTTTTAAGGCGTCATCAATTCTAACAACGTCCTCTTTTATTTTGATACGAGCATAGCCTTGTTGTTGTAATGTTTGAAGCTTATTTTCAATAGTTCGTCCTTCTTCTAATATAATTGGAGCTAATAGTAATAATTTGGTGCCTTCTTCAAATTTTGAAATAAAATTAATCACATCAGTAACGGTGTGTTTTTTTACTTCTTCTCCAGAAATAGGCGAATAGGTTTGTCCAATTCTAGCAAATAATAATTTTAAATAATCGTAAATTTCTGTTGTAGTACCAACTGTAGAACGTGGATTTGTAGAATTTACTTTTTGCTCAATAGCAATAGCAGGTGCAATTCCTTTAATGTAATCTACTTTCGGTTTGTTTAAACGACCTAAAAATTGACGTGCGTAACTACTTAAGCTTTCTACATAACGTCTTTGACCTTCAGCGTATAAGGTATCGAAAGCTAAACTAGATTTACCAGAACCTGATAAACCAGTGATAACCACTAATTTATTTCTAGGAATAACCACATCGATATTTTTTAAATTGTGCAATTTGGCACCTTTTATAATGATGTTTTCCTTTGGGCTAACGTCTAAAACAGTAGTATTCATAGGTTTTTTCGATATATAGTTTGCAAAGATAGTGTATCTATTTCATCTATTAAAGCAACATTTTATCCGACAAAATGTTAAATTTTAGTATTATTTTTTGTTTATTCGGAATGATTGTTGTTATATTTGAAACATATTCATCTAAAAAAATAACTGCGTATAGCATAATATTACTTTAAAAAACAGCTTTTAACCCCAAACTTTAGTAGGTGACTACTAGGCTTTAAAGTAATTATTATGAAAAAAGAACTTATCCAAGACGCAGAGTTGGTCCGTAACTATATTAATGGAAACGAACAAGCCCTTTCGATATTAATAGAAAGGCATAAGCAAAAAATTTACAGTTTTATTTATTCTAAAGTATATGATAGAGATGTTACTGAAGACGTTTTTCAGGACACTTTTATTAAAGTGATTAAAACACTTAAACGAGGAAAATACAATGAAGAGGGTAAATTTTTACCTTGGGTAATGCGTATAGCTCATAATTTGGTAATAGATCATTTTAGAAAAAATAAGCGTATGCCTAAATTTCATAATACAGGTGAGTTTAGCATTTTTTCTGTGCTAAGTGATTCTACTTTAAATGCTGAAAAATTAATAATAAAAGACCAGGTTGAAAATGATGTTAGACGCATTATTGAGGAACTACCAGAAGATCAGAAACAAGTACTTTTGATGCGTATGTATCAAGATATGAGTTTTAAGGAAATCTCTGAGCGTACTGGCGTGAGTATTAATACTGCTTTAGGAAGAATGCGTTATGCACTTATAAATATGCGCAAGGTAATTGAACAAAATAATATTATTTTGACTAATTGATATAATAAAGTAAATTATATTACGTTTTTGCTATATATAAACTCTTAAATAATTAAAATGGCAAAAATTTACTCTAACGCTTCCCCAAGCAAAATGCAAAACCTAAACCCAAAAGATGAAACAATTAGTTTCCTTTTGAATTATTCAAAGGCTTTAAGTGTTATAAATTATAATAAATTGAAGTTTGAAGCACTTCTAAATTAATTTTAAGATTAATCCTGATGTGAAAGCATCAGGATTTTTTTTGAAATTATAAGGAATGGCTATTTAAATATTCATTTTGAAGAAGGTTTAAATAATCTAACACATTTTTTCGCTCTGTATATTTTGATTTTAAACAATTATTATTGTTTTCATCATAAACTGTTATTGCTAAAAACCAATGACCTACGCGTTTAACGTAACCTTGATCAAAAACAGGATCCAACTCATTTACGGCTAATGTTGCATCTACAGCAATACCTAGAAGGTTTAGTTTTTTGTCTGGTATTTCCGCTTCATAATAGGTTATAAAATAGGTTTTATTATCAATTGTTATTGGTACATTAAAACCAACATCTGTATCATTTAATTGAAACTTAGAATTTATATACTTATAAAATTGATTAGCATCTTTTGGGTCTTCAAAAATATAAGCTAATTCTTTAGGAAATTGCCGCTTAAATTTTTTTGCGACTTCAATTCTATATGTAAAATTTGTTGGAGCTTTTCTTAGCGAAATACATGATGTTATTATTAATAAGAATAATAAAACGAACAGCTTTTTCATTGGTTGGTGATTTTCTATAGTTCATCAATTATTATACCAACTAAGCTTTATTTTTTCTTTTTAAAATAATCATCTAAAACTGATTTTCTACCAATCGTTTTAGTAATTATATCTTTCTCTAAATCCCATCCACGCGCAGGTGAATATTGTCTACCGTACCAAATAATTTGAAGGTGAAGGTCATTCCAGAGTTCTTCAGGAAACAGGCGTTTAGCATCTTTTTCTGTTTGTACTACGTTTTTTCCATTGGTTAAATTCCAACGATACATTAAACGATGTATATGTGTATCTACAGGAAATGCAGGAATACCGAATGCTTGCGATAATACTACGGCTGCTGTTTTATGACCAACGGCTGGTAGTTCTTCTAAATCTTCATAGGTTTTTGGGACTTCTCCATTATGTTTATCAATTAATATTTGAGATAATCCATGGATGCCTTTGCTTTTCATAGGCGATAAGCCAACTGGTTTTATGATTTCTCTAATTTCTTCTACGCTCAACTTAATCATGTCATAAGGATTATCTGCACGTTCAAATAACAAAGGAGTGATTTGATTAACACGTACATCTGTACTTTGTGCAGACATTAAAACGGCAATTAATAAGGTATAAGGATCCTTATGGTCTAATGGAATTGGAATTTCAGGATATAATTTATATAATGTATTTATAACGAAATTAACTTTTTCTTGTTTTGTCATTTTGTATTTTTACGATTAGACATAATATACAAATTTACATAATATGACACACTTAAAAGTAGGAGATAAGGCGCCAGATTTTTCGGCATTAGATGAACAGGGTAATACAATTTCTTTGTCGGATTATAAAGGCAAGAAATTAGTTGTTTTCTTTTATCCAAAAGCAAGTACGCCAGGTTGTACTGCAGAGGCATGTAACCTAAATGATAATTATGATCGTTTTAAGGCACAAGGTTATGAGATTTTGGGTGTAAGTGCAGATAGTGCTAAAAGACAATCTAATTTTAAAACTAAATACGGGTTTCAGTATCCTTTATTAGCAGACGAAGATCATTCTGTTATTAAAGCTTTTGGAGTTTGGGGACCAAAGAAATTTATGGGAAAAGAATACGATGGTATACATAGAACCACTTTTGTTATTGATGAAAATGGCGTTTTAGAAGATGTAATTACAAAGGTGAAAACCAAAGCACATACAGATCAGATATTAACTGAATAAGTAATTAAGAGCATAAAAAAAAGCGACCAATTGGTCGCTTTTTTTTTATGCTCTATAATTTAATTTTTATGTATTACTTCTTCAGTTTCACACCCAAATAAACTTTTTTCCTTAATTAATTTAGCAACACCTTCTGGTAACATTGCTTCCCAACCATTTTCATTATTTACTATCATTTTAAGAACAGTTCTTGAGAATACCGTTAGATTAGAGGTGTCAAAATCTGTAATGTCAACAACCTTACCATTATATTTAAAGAATTTATAAAGCTCTTTCATGCGTGGATGAACCTTAAGATTTTCGCTAGTGGTTAAGCTGCCATCATCATTTTGCATTGGGTATAAATAAACACGTAAGTCTTTGTAAAATAATTTTCCAAAGGCTTCTAAAATGCCACCACTTAAATGGCGATAATATTTCTCGTCAAAAATATCTACGAGATTGTTAACTCCCATGGCTAATCCCATTCTTGCTTTAGAATATTGAGAAAAATACTCTACTAATTTATAATACTCTTGGAAGTTAGAAATCAATACCGTTTGCCCTAAAGAACATAAAAGTTTTGCACGATCCATAAAATCTTGCTCGTCAATTTTTCCTTCAGCTCTTAAATTAGATAGTGTGATTTCAAAAACAACCTGTGTTTTTTCTTTATCAACTTTATTTTCTTTAACAAACATTTCAAGAGATTTCTCTAGCATGTCCATATTTACCTTAGTAACAGGTCTAAAACTTCCTCTAAGAGTTAAGATATTCTTTTTGTATAACACTCTTGCAGGTAAAACATTATTACCGTCTGGTGCAAACATTACAGCGTCTGTCATTCCGTTTTTAACAAGCTGTAAGCTCATTAATCGGTTATCTACATCTTTAAAAACAGGACCAGAAAAGTTAATGGTATCAATTTCTAATTGGTCTTTATCTAAGTGATCATATAAATAACGTAATAATTTACGTGGCTGATTGTATTTGTAAAATGCACCATAAATTAAGTTAGTTCCTAATTTACCTAATGTTTCTTGTTGTAAACGTGCATCAGTTTCTTTAAAACGAATATGAAGTACAATATCATTATAATCCTCTCCAGGTCCTACTTGATATTTAATACCAACCCAACCATGGCCTTTGTACTTTTTTGCAAAATCTATGGTAGCAACAGTATTGGCATAAGAGAAAAAGATCTTATTAGGATGTTTATCTCTAGTTATGCGTTCTTCCATTAAATTGACTTCGTGGTTTAGCATTTTACGGAGCCTAGCTTCAGTAACATAACGTTTGTCGTCTTCAATACCATAAATAGCATCACTAAAGTCTTTATCGTAAGCAGACATAGCTTTAGCAATTGTGCCAGAAGCACCACCAGCTCTGAAGAATTGACGCACAGTTTCTTGTCCAGCACCAATTTCTGAAAAGGTACCGTAGATGTCGGCATTCAGATTAATACGCAAGGCTTTGTCTTTTAGAGACGGAATATTTTCAAAATCTGAATCGCCTGTGTACGTTATGTCCTTCATGGAATTTGGGTTTACATCGTTTTCGCAAAGGTACAGTTTTAGTGTTGCAAACAAAAAAATAAGTTTATTTTTGTTTTAAACAACGGTAGAATTGAAAATTACATTTTTAGGTACTGGCACATCACAAGGCATTCCAATTATAGGAAGTGATCACCCTGTTTGCTTAAGCGAAAACTCTAAAGACAAACGTTTAAGGGTTTCGGTTTTGGTAGAGTGGAACGATTATACATTTGTAGTGGATTGTGGTCCAGATTTTAGACAACAAATGCTGAGGGCTAATGTTTCAAAAATAGATGGTATTATTTTTACGCACGAGCATGCAGACCATACGATGGGATTAGACGATATTCGTCCTTTTTTCTTTAGACAAGGTGATATTCCATTGTTTGCACATCAACGTGTTTTTAAGTCACTAGAGAAACGTTTCGATTACATTTTTACAACAGGAAAGAAGTATCCAGGTGTTCCGAGTGTGACTAAAATTGAAGTAAAAAACGAACCTTTTTTAGTGGGTGATCTTAATGTTATTCCTATTGAAGGTTTACATTATAAACTTCAGGTTTTTGGATATCGTTTTCATAATTTTGCATACTTAACTGACATGAAAACGGTAGCTGATGAAGAGGTTGAAAAACTTCAAAATTTAGAAGTTTTGGTGGTTAATGCTTTACGTATTCAGCCGCATTTATCACATTTTAATTTAGAAGAAGCATTAGAGTTTATTAAAAAAGTAAATCCCAAACGTGCTTATTTAACTCATGTCAGTCATTTATTAGGTTTTCATGATGACATACAACAAATACTGCCAGAAAACGTTTTTTTAGCTTACGATAACTTACAAATTACTATTTAGATATGAAGAATAAAATTTTAATGTACTTATTCATTTTTTCTGTTTTACTGCTCATTTTTCAATATGTAAATTCAAAAAACATTCTTGATAAATATGAAGAAGACATTGTTAAAGTGAAATCTAAACTTTCTGAAAGTGAGAAGACCGTTAAGACGTTAGAAGAACAAAATTTTGAATTAAGTTATTTTAATATTGAAGGTAACGAAGATGCATTAACTTATTTTGAAGCGCAAGGTTATGATACGGAGCAATTGATACCTGCTATCGTAGAAGGGCTTTATAATATGAACGATTACGAAGGTGAAGATCATCCTATGGTACCTTATGTTTCTATGACGGATTCTAAATTGTTAATCAATAAAGTACGCGTGCTAAATCACAAATGGATTATTGCCAACTTTACAGATGGTGAATTTTGGGGTGAAATTTTTGTAACGTATTCTATTGATAAAAATAACGATCTTAAATATAAATTGGTAGAGTATTTAATGTATCCAAAAGTCAATTAAATATATTTATCTAACCAAGTCTTTAAATCATAAAAGTTCTGAGGCGCAACACCATGACCAACTGGATATTCAGAATACACATGATTAATATGTAAGGCTTCTAAAAATACAGGTGCTTTTCTAGCCCAATCGATAGGGATTACTTGGTCTACAGAACCATGAGAACAAAAGAGGTTTAAATGTGAAACAGCACTTTCGTCTATGGTCTCTGGTAAAATATCTTCGTTAATATAACCACTTAAAGCGATGATGTTTTTTACTTTTTCAGGATATGTTAAAGCCACAGCATAACTTAAAATAGTACCTTGACTAAAACCTAAAAGCGTTACATTTTTAGAATCTACAGCATACGTATTACAAGCATAATCAATAAATTCAGCAATTTTTTCTACCGATGCTTTAGCTTGTTCATTATCACTCCATTTACCTTTATCAGCATCAAAATTAATGGCATACCAAGCATTACCGTATGGTTGCATTGCGTAAGGTGCTCTTAATGAAATAATCATTAATTCTTCTGGTAATTCTGATGCAAAAGAAAATAAATCATTTTCGTCACTTCCGTAACCATGGCACATAATTAATAGTGGTGCATTTTCTTTTAGAGACGAAGGTCTTGTGATATAGTGTAGTTTTGACATATTTATTGACCAATTGATTTAAAAAGTTTTTGAAAAAAGTCACCAATTAAAGGGATTTTGTTCATTTTTCCTGTAATAGCTCCAAAAAGTCCATAAAAGAATAAAATTGAAAAGAAAATCCAAAAAGACATACTTGCCATCATACTATCTAAGCTACTTACTACATAAGCAATAATCATGTAGAGTATTCCTAAACCCAATCCTTGTCTTACATGAAAAGATGTAAAAGGATTACGTTTATCTTTATTGATGAAAAATGCTATTAAAGTACCAAATAAGGTTAAGTAAGCAACTAAGCTTAACGTTTTACCTTCTTCTATTGTGTTTTGATCCATTATTTTAAAACAATTTTATTGTTGGCAATGATCCCGTAAGTTTCACCTTTAAGTTGTGTGCCTAAAAACATGCTATTTTTAGAACGTGATGAAATATGAGTTGTGTTAAATTTGTAAGTTGTATCAGGATTAAATAGCGCTAAATCTGCTAATTCACCTTCTTTTATTGATGATTCATAAATTCCGAATCTAGATTTTCCTTGAGTTAAAAGACTTATTGTTTTCTTTGTGGTAAAGATATTTTGCAAAGCACCAAAAGCAGATTCTAAACCTATAGTGCCATATTTAGCAAAATCGAATTCTATCTTTTTGTCTTCAATATCAATAGGATTATGGTCTGTAGTCACCATATCAATAGTGCCATCTTTTAAGCCTTCTATTAAGGCATCACAATCTGTTTGTGTTCTTAATGGAGGAAGCACTTTATAATTGGTGTCAAATTCTTGTAAAACAGCATCCGTAAATACCAAATTATGAATAGCAACGCTACAAGTTATATTCAATTTCTTCGCTTTGGCAGCTCTAATTAATTCTACAGATTTTGCTGTTGAAATTGTCGGAATATGAAGTTTGCCTTCAGTGTATTCTAATAAAAATAAATCTCTAGCCACTTGTAATTCTTCTGCTAAAGCCGGATTTCCCTTCAGTCCTAATTTAGTACTATTAATATGTTCATTAACCACACCAAGACCAGAAATTTTAGATTCCTGAGGAAAAGAACAAACTAAACCATCAAAATTACTTGCGTATTGCAAAGCAATTTTCATTAAATTAGGATTGCAAATTGGTTTCTGATAATCGTAAAAAGCAACTGCGCCAGCATTAGTCATATCAAACAATTCCGCTAAATCTTCACTTTTACTTCCTTGTGTTAATGCACCAATAGGATAGAGACTCACTGCATTGCCACTAGCTTTAGATTTTACAAAGGTAATATCTGCATAGCTATCAATTACAGGATTAGAATTGGCATTAAGTACTACAGCAGTAAAACCAGAATTTGCAGCTGTTTTTAATCCATTACTAATAATTTCTCTTTCTTCATAACCTGGTTCACCAAAAGACACACTACTATCAAACCAACCTTGAGATACATGCAAGTTATCTCGTTTAATTTCTTTGTAATTATTAGAATTGGTAATCTGTTTAGAAATCTTGGAAATACGACCTTTTTCAATTAAAATATCAACCGTTTCATTGTGAAAATCACTTTTAGAATCAACGATGGTTGCAGATTTTATGAGTGCGTTCATTTAAGATATTTTAGAAGTAACATTTCTACTATTAAAAATGCTAATGCAAAAATAACAAACCATTTCCATAGCGCATTAACATTTGTGTTACTTTTTATGTTATTGATTGTTGTTGCTAAACTCGATTCAATATCCGTGTTTGTTAATGTGTTTAAATCGTAATAACTAAGATTGCTTTCTGTTCTATTGTAATTAAAACTTAGATTTTCGATTATAGTTTCTTTGTTTTTAACGTTCAATATTCCTGCTAAATTTGGGAAATCTTCGGTTTCTAAAACTACAGATTTACTATAGGTTTTTTGCAATGGTATTACAGAAGTGTCGTCAGAATCTAAAGTTAAAATATTATCCTGTCCAATAGAAGTTTGTATCGCAATAGCGTTAGGTTGACCAATGGTGTAATATAATTTGGACAATTTTAAGCTTTGTAATCCTAGATTATATAATACAGGAATTATTAATTGTGAGTTTTTAAAGTTTGAATTATCCGAGTTTAATGCCGAAGAAAAAGCATAAGTATTTGTGTTACCTACCAAGAATGGTGAGCCATCTTCATAAGATAAAACGTTGTTTGAATTTGAAGAAAAACGATACGATTTGTCAACCTTAGGATATTGAAAATTAGTGACTTTAGAGTAAAATGCATTCGCTAAGAGTGGATGATTGTAGTTAATACTTGTAATGCGTTTTTCGTTTGTATTTTGTTTTGTGAAAACACTAATATTTAAGTCTTTAAGTGTTTGATTATAAGAATTTAAGTCAATTTTATCTGAAGGAATGATTAGTAGCTTTCCACCATCATTTTTAAAAGCAATTAAAGCTGTTTTTAAGGCATTAGAAATGTTATCTAACTCATTAAGAATAATAAGATTTTGTTGAGGAATTAAATTAAAATTTAGTGCATTTAGTTTGAAGCTTTTAAAGTTAAATTCATCATCTGTGTAAATTCGGTTTAAGAAGGAATCATCGGCAGTTTCATTAATAGCTAAGACGTTAATTTTTGGTTTATTATTAATATTAAAATAGAACACATTATCATATTGCAAGCCTGCATCATCAATCATTAATTTTCCATTAATCACTTTATTGTTAGGAATGGTAAATATCGCTTCTGCTTCTTTGTTAATATCAACAGCACTTTTAGTAAGCAATACATCATCATTAAATAATGAAATGGTGACGTTGTCAATAGGTTTGGCCTCGTTAGATAATTTTACATTCAATTCTAAAGTTTCTGAGGTGGAATTAGAAACATAAATACTATCGATACTAATATTAGAAACTAAAGTAGATTTTGGTTGCACCAATTGAAGCTGAATAGTAGAATCAGCCTCAAAATTTAAAAGGTTTCCTTTTTGCTGAAAATCGGATACCAAAACCAAATTACGTGTGGCTGCACCTTGATTAGAAAATAACTGTTTCCCTTTGAGATATGTAGCATCATAATTAAGCTGCGTTGGTGAATGCGATAATTGTATTAAATCGTTTTTTAATGATTTAACTGTTGTGTTTCTAAAGGTTTTATCGTTAGTGAAAAGACTTATAGTTTCATCTTCAGGCAACGTATTTATAATATCTTGTATTGCTTCATTTAACAATGTGCCATTAGCGCCTTTGGCCTGCATGCTAAAGGAATTGTCTAAATAAATAACGGTTTCCTGCGATTCGTTAAAGTCTTCCGTGTTAGGAATAAAAGGTTGTGCAAATGCTATAATTATGCATGCTAACAATAGCATTCTTGTAAGTAACGTAATCCACTTTTTTAGCTGAGAACTTTTACGTGTTTGCAGTTTAACGGACTTTAAAAACTTAACGTTGGTAAACTGAACTTTCTGAAAACGACGTAGCTGAAATAAATGTATAAGAATAGGAATAACCAGCAAAAATAGTGCGTAAAGTAATTCTGGATTTTTAAACTGCATTCTTTATTTTTTACAGACCTGTTAGATTTTTAAAACCTGACAAGTCTTTATGCTTCAAATATAGAAAATGCAAAACGATAAAGAGATTTTGATTTTGAGAAATTTAACAGAAAAAGAAATAATCTATCATAGTCTGCATGTTTTGAGTTTCAAAATATCGTGTAATTTCTTCTTGGGCTTTTGTATTAGCAACAGTTACGATACTCTGAGGGTTTTTAAGTTCCGCTAAATAATCGAAATTAAATAGTTCTTGGTTGTAAATATGCTTTCCTATTTTCTTTGGGTTATCACAAATCCAATAAAACGGAATGTTCTGTTTTAAAAGTATTTTAGCTAGTGTTTTGCCTTTATGTCCTGCTCCCCAAATTGCTAATGGTCGCGATACATCATAATTCAATTCTAAAAAGTATTTCACTTTAAGATCTAAAAATGAATTTTCAGCATAATGCTCGTGTGTTCTAGAGGTTCTGGTGCTGTAATCTCGCCAATGAAGTAACACGTTATCGCATGGAATACAAGTGTATTCTGCTTTGTAAAATCGGAAAGCTAATTCGTAATCTTCAGGATAAATTTCAGAATTAAAACCGTTGCAAGCTTCAAAATCGTCTCTATGAAGCATCCAGCATGGCGAAGGGATCACACATTCTTTATAGATTTCCGAATAATTTTTTCCTTCAACAGTTAAAGAGTTTAACCAACTTTCATAACGTGCAAAGCCATCACTGAGTCCATCAGCTCTAAAATATTTTACTTGCCCTACGGCTAAATGTTTTTTGCCATATTTTTCAAGACTGTTAACCATGGTTTCAATACGGAGAGGTGTCATTAAATCATCACTATCCATTCGTGTTATATAGTCTCCTAAAGCATACTGATAGGCTGTTTTTAAAGCTTCTATAATGCCTGAGTGATTATTTTTGTAAACTTTAATTCTAGCATCAGTTTTAGCATGTTTTTCAACAATAGTGTTAGAATTGTCATCGGAATTATCATCAATAAAAATGGCTTCCCAATTAGAATAAGTTTGGTCTAAAATAGAATTAAGACACTCAGCAATAAATGCTTCGGTGTTTTTAAATGGGACTAAAATACTAACTAGAGGTTGCGACATATTGCGAATTTAACAAAACCTTTAGGTTTTTAATAGTAACACATTGTAGATTTGTGCGTCTTATTAAAAAATTAAAAAATTAAAAATTTAAACATGAAGAATTATTTAGCCATTCTTGGCTTAGGTATCGTTTTAGTAGGTTGTGGATCTGCAAAACAGAGCGTCGATGATTTAGCCGTTAGCAATCCTATTGTTACAGCTTTAGATTTAACAGCGGTTAATAATGATAGAGTTCCAGTTACCATTAATCCTGGTAGATTTACTACTGAAACTGCAACTTATAGATTGCCTAGAGTTGTTCAAGGAACCTATTCTGTTAGTGATTTCGGAAAGTATGTTGATGATTTTAAAGCCTTAGATTATGATGGTAACGAATTAACTTCAACTAAAGTAGATGTTAATACTTGGACTATTAAGGATGCTACCAAATTAGATAAAATTCAATATTACGTTAATGATACTTTTGATACCGAAACGAGTGGTGCAATAGGAGGAGAAGAGCCATTTTCGCCAGCAGGTACAAATATTGAAGCTGATAATTTTGTATTAAATCTTCATGGATTTATTGGTTATTTTGATTCTTTAAAGAATAGTCAATATGCAGTAGATGTTACTGCACCAGCTAATTTTGTTAGAACTTCTGCTTTAGAGGATAAAGGTGTAAAGTCTAGTGAAAATGGTACAGTATTAACGAGCAGTTATTTTGCGCAACGTTATTTTGATATTACGGATAACCCAATGATGTACGGGAAATTGGATGTTGAAGAATTTATGGTTGGTGATATTAAAATTGTTTTAAGTCTTTATTCTCCTACAGGTAAGCATACTGCAGCAAGTTTAAAGGAGACGGTTTATAAAATGATGGAAGCTCAAAAAAAATATTTAGGTGATGTAAATAGTACACCACGTTATGATATTTATGTGTATTTGTCTAGAGGTGATGAGGAGTCCCCAAAAGGTTTTGGTGCCTTAGAGCATCACACGTCTACAGTGGCTGTTTTTGGTGAAAATGAAAGCTTAGAAGATCTTAAAGCTTCAATGATAGATGTTGTTTCGCATGAGTTTTTTCATATTGTAACTCCATTATCTGTGCATTCTGAAGATATTCATTATTTTGATTACAACAAGCCAACATTCTCCAAGCATTTATGGATGTATGAAGGTGTAACGGAATATTTTGCTCAACATTTTCAGGTTCATGAAGGTTTAGTAGACGAAGCTACTTTTTATAATACTATGAAGTCTAAAATAGATATCTCAACGCGACGTCTAGACGATGCTATGAGTTTTACTATTATGAGTGAAAACGTTTTGAACGAACCATATGCTTCTCAATATTACAATGTATACATGAAAGGTGCATTGATGGGCATGTGTATTGATATTTTAATGCGAAAAGAAAGTGATGGGAATAGAAGTATGCTATCATTAATGAAAGAGTTATCTGCAAAATATGGAAAAGAAAAGCCTTTTGAAGATGATAAGTTGATTGCTGAAATTACGGCAATGACGTATCCAAGTGTTGGTGAGTTCTTAAAAACGCATGTAGAAGGTGATGTACCAATTAACTATAATGAGTTTTTTGCAATGGTTGGTTTAAAAATGGGAGAAACTCAAGTTGAAACTAATTACATATTTGCAGGTGGACAAAATGTTATTTTCGATGGTGACCAAGAGAAAGGAATTATTTTCTTTTCTCCAATGGCTGAAAAGAATTCTTTTTGGAAATCTCAAGGAGTTAAAGCTGGTGATGTAATAAAGAAAGTAAACGGAACAGATTTAACATTAGCTAATGCACAAGGTGTTATTGGTGGTATGTTTGCATGGGAAGAAGGACAAGAAATCACAATGGATTTAGAACGTGATGGAAAGCCAGTACTAATTAAAGCAACATTGACAAAAGCGTATGCAGCTGATGAAAGAATTGTTGAAGACGAAAATGCTACTGAAGCGCAGAAAGCACTGAGAGCAGCTTGGTTGAAAGGATAATTTATAGAGTATTATTAATAAAAAAGGCTTCCAATTTGGAAGCCTTTTTTATTTGCTAAAAAGTTTAAAACCCTTCAAAAACGCCTAAGCCAAATAAGGCAAAATCATATTTTACGGGATCTTTAGGGTCTAATTGGCGCAATGCTTTGTCTAATTCAGCTAAAGCTTTCCCGTCATTTTGTTTTCGTTTTAGTAAGCCGAGTTTTCTGGCTACGTTGCCAGAGTGTACATCTAAAGGACAACTAAGTTGAGCCGGAGAAATAGAGTTCCAAATGCCAAAATCAACACCATTATTATCATTTCTCACCATCCAACGTAAATACATATTAATGCGTTTAGCTGCCGAATTTTTTAGCGGATCACTTACATGTTTTTCTGTGCGTTCTAAATGTGGAAGTTCAAAAAAGACTTTCTTGAAGTTATGAATACTATGTTGAAGTGAATCGCTTTGAGCATATTTTGAAAATACAGACTCTAAGCCATTATGATTGGTATAAATGTTTTTTAAACTTTTAATGAATTGTATAAAATCGTTACCATTAAATGTACGATGCACAAAATGGCTCAATTTTTCTAAATCAGATTCTTGATGTTGCGAAATAAACTCAAATGGAGAGTGGTCTAATAATTCTACCATTTGGTTAGCATTTTTTATAATGCTTTTTCTATTTCCCCAGGCGATTGTAGCCGCTAAAAACGCTGCGATTTCAATATCTTCTTTTTTTGAGAATTGATGTGGAATCTGAATAGGGTCGCTATCAATAAATTTAGGATTATTGTAGAGAACTACCTTTTCATCGAGGAATTCTTTAAGTTCTGATTTTTTGAGCTTCAAGGAGGTGAGTAATTTTAAAATTAAAAATAAAGTAATTAATTTTATATACGTAAAACTACGTATTGTTTTTTTATGTTTGCTTAATTACTTTTGATGACATGTTAAGACTTCATGTTTTTTATTTTTTTTAGTCTTAAAGGTAATTATATGATTCTCTTATTACTATGTTAAATAAAAAATCGAAGTCTCGAATAGAGTGGGTAGACACAGCCAAAGCCATTGGAATGTTTTTAGTTTTTTACGGACATTTTGTGAAAAACCTATATTCTGAAACTAATGATATTGCTTTTCTGCAGCATAAGTATATTTATGCATTTCATATGCCTTTGTTTTTCTTTATCTCGGGATTTTATTTTAAACCGGTTACGAGTTTTAGTTTAAAATTTAAACAACTTTTTCTTAGACGTCTATTGCCCGTTTTTGCTTTTGCATTATTGTCATTGCCATTGTGGTTAATTTATAATTTTATTAGTTATGATAGTCTAAAGTTAGGAACTGTTGCAAAGCAACTATTGAGTTATGGTAGAGGTAATCCGCAATTAAATATTATTACTTGGTTTTTAGTGTGTTTGTTTGTGGCAGAGGTTATAATTGCTGCAATTACAACGATATTTAAAAAGCCATTTGCATTGTTTATTATCGGGTTTGTGTTTCTTGTGAGTGGCGTTATAATTAGTAATAGAGTAGAACAATTTGCGGCTTTAACAGGTATTGATAAAAATGTGTGGTTTATCCATACTGCAATTATTGCAATTGGTTTTTATCTTTTAGGCTATGTAATATATCCCTATATAAATAAGCTTGTGACTGCTGCTAAATGGGCATTTATACCATTAGTTTTCGTGGGTTTTGTAGGGCTGTTTTTTACTTATAATATTAATAATCCTTTTGAAGGATTTAATGTTAATATGATTTATGCTCAGTATGGTAGTTTATTATGGTTTATAATATCATCCTTTTTAGGAATACTTGGTATTATTAGTTTATCCATAATATTGAAATCTAATAAAGTATTTGACTTTATTGGAAAAAACACTCTTATATTAATTGGGCTAAATGGTATCTTCTATGCATTTATTAATAAATATTTAGGTAGTTTGTATCCAGATAATGGCATATGGTGGCAAATTACAGGTTATGCATTAGTGATTTCAATACTATCTTTATTGGTGTGCTATCCAATAATAAATGCGTTAAATAAGTATGTTCCACAATTATTTGGAAGACCAAGGCAAGATGGACCATTACTGCCAAATTTAGAAGCTATAAATTGGAGAGCATTTTTTAGAAAAAAGCTAAGGCAATAAATATCTAAATAGAAGCAATCTATTAACGGAGATTAAATATTACTTAATAGCAATCATACTAATCTCAACATTTACAAATTTTGGTAAATTAGCTACTTCAACAGTTTCTCTAGCAGGTGCAGTGGCTTCATCAAAATAATTACCGTAAACTTCGTTTATTTGTTTGAAGTTATTCATGTCACTAATAAATATGGATGATTTAATAACATTTTCAAACGTCATGTCAGCAGCTTCTAAAACGGCTTTCATGTTTTCCATAACTTGTTTCGTTTCAGTTTTAATATCTTCTAATACCAATTCCATTGTTTCAGGATGCAATGCTATTTGTCCAGAAGTGTAAAGTGTGTTTCCCACTAAAACAGCTTGATTGTATGGTCCTATTGGTGCTGGCGCTTTTGTTGTGTTTATGATTTTTTTCATCTTTTAGTTCCCATTAAAATAGGAATCATTTTTTAAGTTAAACGTCACACAAATTTAGTAATACAATTTCATTTCAACAAGTGCAATAATATGCTGTTGTTAACAATTGAAAAGGCTTGTTTGTATATATAAAAAAGGAAAAGCTATGGAGTTATTATACCTCGGGAATATTGTGTTTTTAGGCGAAAATTAGACACTTTAAGGTCATTTTAATTTCCAACTTGTTGATCTGGTCTTTTTTGTTTGTCGTATTTTAAATCCTTAAGAAGACTAGATTTAATACCAATAAAGAAATTCCAAGAGCTACGCTCACTAAAGGGAATCCATGAAAAGTTCATTTTCCAGCTTAATAAATCACGTTCAAATCGTAATTGTGTATACGTAAAACCTTGGTTTAAAAAGTCGTAACCAGAAGATGCACCAACGCTCCATCGTGGAGATAAATCTACATCTCCAGAAAACATTAATGAATGTGATGATATGGTGTTGTCCCTCCTTGTGTTTGTGTAATTAGCGGAATAAGCCAATCTTAAACTCCAAGGTATTTTGTAATTGTAGAACTCGTTATTTTCGTTTTTGCCATCCTTGTTTTTATCATTATCAGAAAGCCGTTGATCTGCGAAATCTTGAGATTTACCAAACAAATCATCTGTTCGGCCTCCAGAACGCCCAGATTCTTTTGAAGAAGCTTTATCAGAATCAGATTCGCTATCCTTACCAGAAAAGCTATCATTAGATAACGTGTAGCTCATATTTATATTAGCAGATGTTAATCTAAACAAGCTACCTCCATTATTAATGTTAAATGTGTTGATAACGCTATTATTGCTATCTAGAGCATAAGGATTTAGTGTCATCCCAAAATTAATACTCATTTTTTTATTTAAAATTTGAGTACCTCCACTAACACGAACAGGACTCCACTTTAATGAATCTGCAGCTATATCGTAGGCTGTTGAAAAATTTAGGTTGTTTAATATAAATATTTTTTCGGGTTCTGTTTTAGTAGAGTCTTTTGCTCTAATTTTTGCTTCAATATTATTACCTAAAGTAAAACCAACACTACTAGAAAAATTATTGCCAGGACTGCCGTAAAGTGAGTTTTGAAAGCGTGAATATTCTACTTGGTCACTGGTGGTTCCATCTGCATCAATAACATCATAAGTTTCGTAGTACTGATCAAAAGAAGGACTAATAGAGTAGCTAATAGAAGGTCGCATTACATGACGAATCGCTTTTATTTTTTTATCCTCACCTTTTTCTTCAAAATTATACATACCATAAACAGTAGTTCCAATACTTGCTCCTACATTATAAGTTAAATAACGATCAAAACCGTTTTGATCTAAAGTTACAGCTTCTTCTAATGTTTGGTCGTAATATTTCTTAATGGTTTTAAGTGTCCAAGTTTCTTCTAAATTAGCATTGGCACTTACACTAAAATGATCGAAAACCTTAAAATTAGTAGTAATAGGAATACTATGTTTCATGCCTGTTTGGGCATCATCAAACATTTCGCTTTTACCAAATATAGAATCTGTAGTACTAATAGAATATTCACCTCTGGTGGTTAGTTGGAAGTTAATATTCTCAATAATACCTTTTTTTGTACCTGTTTTAGGAGCAAATGGATAAACTCTACCCATTGACATTTGTAATGTAGGTAAGGTTAAATCAATATCTCCAGTGTTTGTGTTTTGTCTATGCGTTGCTGTTAAGCTTAAATTTACTTGTGGTTCTCCTGCAAATGTTTTGGAATAAGAGACAGAAGATGCTAAGGTGTTATTTAAAAAATTAGACTGATTCAGTTGGTTAATAGATTCCTGAAAATATGTGCTACTACCTAAGTTTACAGATGCTGAAAAACGCGAGTTTGGATTAGATTTGGTGTCTTGACTGTGCGACCATCTTATGTTATAAATTGTACTTTGGCTAAAATCAGGGAAGCCTCGTTCTTCATTTAGCAAGTTTTCATATCTAAAACTTACATTTCCTCTATATTTATAACGCATAGCATAGTTACTTTCTAAGCGTAAACCATAACTTCCATTAGTATAATAATCTCCTAATACAGCTAAGTCTAAATAATCACTAATTGCAAAATAATAACCACCATTTTGCAAATTGTAACCTTTGTTATTGTCTTCTCCAAAGGAAGGGAAAATAATACCTGAGGTTTGCTTTTTAGTCATAGGGAAAAACGCAAAAGGCAATGCAATTGGAGTTGGTACTCCATAAATCTCCATATAAGTTGGTCCAACAATAACTTTTTTGTCTGGCACCAATTTCATCTTGGTAGTTACAAACTGATATTCTGGATCTTCTTCACTTTCAGCGGTTGTAAATTTTCCGTTTTTCATAAAATAAACAGAATCATTCTCTTTTTTTGTAATTGGAGAATACACTTTAAATCCTTGTTGTTCTGTCCTAGAATTAAATACTAAAGCTTTTTTAGTTTCGGTATTAAATACAATAGAGTCTGGTTCAATGACATTTTCTCCTTGTGTAAAAACGGGTCGCTGAGAATATCCGGTAGAATCTTTTATTCGACCTGCGTAAACTAAGTTTTTGCTATAATCAATAACAATTATACCAGCCTTAATCTCCATGTCTTTATATAATACTTCGGCTTCATTATATAGATAAATCTTTTTCTTTTTTTGACTAAGGGATACATAATCTGAAGCTTTGTATTTTACAACATCAGTTAAAAAGCCTTCTTTTTTTGTGGAATCTTTTTTGGTAGAGTCAATGGCCTTAATGTTAACCAAGGGTTTAGCAATAGAATCCATTATAATCGTAGTAGAATCCTTTACCTGTTCAGCAGGTATGGAGCCGTTCTTTTTTGGTAATTCTTGTGCGAAGCTAAAAGTGTTGATAAACACTGTAAAACTCAAAGCAAAAAGTATGTGTAAGCTATTTGTACGCAATGCTTTTAAATGTATTTTTGTAAAAGTATGGCTCGGTTTTTGAATCGCCAAAAGTACAGCTATTTTTTTGTGATTAATTTATATATAATCATAAAGTTGAAAATATTAACTGTAACTATTGAAAATGAGTAATAAACCGAGTTTATAAACCGTTAATTTGAATATGCAAACGAACCAAAAACATATAATAGTATTATTAGTCCTTTTATTTATAACATCTTTAACATCTTACGCGACTTTGCATGCACAAGAAGAAAAGTTTGTTGTGGTTTTAGATGCTGGACATGGAGGACATGACTCTGGTAATGTAGGTAATGGGCACAGTGAAAAAAATATTGCGCTTAAAGTAACATTAGAAGTTGGTAAAGCTTTAGAGAAGAATGCTGATATTAAAGTTATTTATACCAGGAAAACCGATGTCTTTGTAGAATTACACGAACGTGCCAATATTGCCAATAAAGCAGATGCAGATTTATTTGTTTCTATTCACTGTAACGCACATAGTTCTCAGGCTAGTGGAACTGAAACTTTTGTTTTGGGAGAAAAAAATACAGCCCGTAATTTTGAAGTTGCAAAGCGTGAAAATGAAGTTATATTTAAAGAGGAAAACTATGAGGAGAATTATGCAGGCTTTGATCCTAGTTCGCCAGAATCTTCAATTGCTATAGGTATAGAGCAAGAAGTCTATGTTGAGCAGAGTATTGTTTTAGCTCGCAAGATAGAAGATAACTTTATCAGTAATGCTAAACGAAAGAGTAGAGGGTTAAAACAAGCAAGTTTATTGGTTATTCGTAATACTTACATGCCAAGTGTTTTAGTAGAAGTTGGCTTTTTAACCAACAAAAGTGAAGGCAGTTATCTTAATACAAAGGCAGGACAGTCAAAAATGGCAAGCGCTATTAAAACTGCTATTTTAGATTATAAAAAAGAACTCGATCTAAATGTAGGAAGTCATATTATGCTTGCTGAAACAAAAGAGGTAGTAGATGAAGAAGAAAGTGAACCAAGAATTATAGATGGTGTTACTTTTAAAGTTCAAATTGCGGCAAGTTCTAGAGAGTTAGAGGCTAAATCTTATAACTTTAAGGGACTTTCTGATATTTCACGCGAACATACAGGTAAGATTTATAAATATTATAGTGGAAATACTTCAGATTATAATAAGGTGATCCGACTTCAAGATCAAGCGAAGCAAAATGGTTATTCTGGAGCATTTATTGTCGCATTTAAAGGAGGTAAAAGAATTAGTATGACAGAGGCTTTGAAATCTGCTAAAGATTAAAATTATTATTAATATATTTATTCCTAATTTTGTTTTAAACCAAAGAAAAGCCCATTGAAAATCTCAAGAGAAATTAAAACAGCCATATTAGTCTTATCTGGTATCGCCCTTTTTATATTTTTATTTACTTATCTAAAAGGAGAAGATTTATTTACGAGTTCTAATAACTACTATACAAAGTTTGATTATAATGGTCTTACGATGTCGTCTCCTGTAACGATAAAAGGTAATAAAATAGGCAAAATAGAAGCTATTGATTATGATTTTGATTCAGGTAAAACAATAGTCGAATTTTCAGTAACTCCAAAATTAAAATTCTCTAAAAACAGTATGGTAAGATTATACCAAACTGGGTTAATGGGAGGTAGTGCCTTAGCTATAATTGATGCTGCAGATGGGAATACTGCGCAACCAGGTGATTTTATTTTATCTGAAGTAAAAGATGGTGTCATCAGTTCTTTAGGTGATGATTTTTCTGGTATAAGCAATGATTTAGGTACAACACTTAAATCGGCAGATACTTTAGTTAATAGTTTAAACAATTTGGTAATAGACGATTCTGATGAAGGATTGAAAAAAACCATAGCAGAATTAAATTCAACTTTAAAATCTTTCAAAAATGTAGCATTTTCAGCTAATGATCTCATTAGAAAGAATGATGAGAAAATTGCTTCTATGTTAGAGAACTTTGATAAAACAAGTTCAGAATTAGCTGTTTTAATTAAAAGTTTAAATGAAGCTAATTTGGCCAATACGGTTAAGAATTTAGATGAAATGATCTTAAAATTCAATCAATTAGCATCTGGTTTAGAATCTGGTGAAGGAACGATGGGGAAATTATTAAAAGACGATGCACTTTACGATAACTTAGAAAATGCAACTAAAGAATTAGAGTTATTACTTTTAGATATTAAATTACATCCTGCTAGATACAGACGTATTTTATCTAAAAAAGAGATTCCTTATGAGGAACCTACAGCAGCAGAATTAAATAATAATTAGACCCTTCCAAAATATGGAATATTTACCAAATATCATTTTTGCAGTTATTTTAATCGCAGGTATTGGCTATTTTGCTAGTAATGTAAAAAAGCTTATCCGTAACATTAAATTGGGTCACAAAGTTGATGCTAGTGACCATACTTCTGAGCGTTGGAAAAACGTAGTCAACATAGCTTTAGGGCAAAGTAAAATGGTAAAACGACCAGTTTCTGGTTTTCTACATGTTATTGTCTATGTTGGTTTTGTTATCATAAATATTGAAGTTGTAGAGATTATTATCGATGGCCTTTTTGGAACACACAGAATAGGTGCATCAATCTTACCAGAATCCGTTTATGGTTTTTTAATTGGATCATTTGAGATTTTAGCACTTTTAGTTTTAGTGTCTGTAATTATATTTTGGATGAGAAGAAACGTAATTAAAGTAAAACGTTTTTTAAGTTCTGAAATGAAAGGATGGCCAAAGAGTGATGGTAATATTATTCTTTATTTTGAAGTCGTATTAATGTGTTTGTTCTTGGTGATGAATGCAACAGATACAACATTTCAGATCATGGATTCAGGGAATATAATTTCTCAATTTATTGCACCATGGTTCGATGGTTTTTCAGCAGGAACATTACATACTATTGAAAGAGCTGCTTGGTGGATTCATATTGTAGGTATTCTTGTATTCTTAAATTATTTATACTTCTCAAAACATTTACATATTCTTTTAGCATTTCCAAATGTGTATTACGGCAGTGTAGAGCCAAAAGGAAAATTCAATAATCTAGAAGCAGTAACAGCAGAAGTAAGGTTAATGATGGATCCAGATGCAGATCCTTATGCTGCACCAGCTGAGACAGCAGAAGATGAAGTACCAGCAAAATTTGGAGCAAGTGATGTTATGGACTTAACACAAGTGCAACTTCTCAATGCATATACATGTACAGAATGTGGTCGTTGTACGTCTGCATGTCCTGCAAATCTTACTGGCAAAAAATTATCGCCTCGTAAGATTATGATGGATACGAGAGATCGTTTAGAAGAAGTAGGGAAAAATATAGATATTAATAAAGGCAAGTTTGTAGATGATGGCAAACAACTTTTAGGCGATTATATCACAAACGAAGAATTGTGGGCTTGTACCACTTGTAATGCTTGTGTAGAGGAATGTCCTGTGAGTATTAATCCTTTATCTATTATTATGGACATGCGTCGTTATTTAGTAATGGAGCAAAGTGCAGCACCAATGGAATTAAATAACATGATGACCAATATTGAAAACAATGGTGCTCCATGGCCTTATAACCAAATGGATCGTTTAAATTGGAAAGATGAATAGATATGAGTTATCTTTTAAAATTAAAACCACAATATAGACTTCAACTAGGAATCTTAATTTTGATTTTGTCACTGATTTCATTTTTTGTTATTTGGAATTATGAAACAGGATTTTTTGGTGGATTTATAGCTGGCGGATTGCTAGGTATTGGTTTAGGATTAATTGTAACTTATAAGAAACAATAATTAAAGAACATGAGCGAGCAACTAAAAGTGCCAACTATGGCAGAAATGATGGCAGAAGGCAAGCAACCAGAAATTTTATTTTGGGTAGGTTCTGCTGGTAGTTATGATGATAGAGCAAAGAAAATCACTAGGGCTTTTGTAAAGATTTTAAACAAAGCAAACGTAAATTTTGCAGTATTAGGAACTGAAGAAAGTAATACAGGTGATGTGGCTAAACGTGCAGGAAATGAATTCTTATTTCAAATGCAAGCTGTTATGAATATTGAAGTGCTCAATGCTTATGAAGTAAAGCGCATCGTAACTTGTGATCCTCATTCTTTTAACTGTCTAAAAAATGAATATCCTGGTCTTGGTGGTAATTACGATGTTATTCATCACACACAATTTATAGAAGAGTTAATAAGTTCTGGTCGTTTAACTTTAGATGGCAATACGTATAAAGGCAAGCGCATTACATTTCATGACCCATGTTATTTAGGTAGAGCAAATAGTGTTTATGAAGCACCTAGAGATGTGCTTAAAAAAACCAATGCAACTTTAATTGAAATGAAAAGACATAAAGGAACCGCTTTATGTTGTGGAGCAGGAGGTGCACAAATGTTTAAAGATGCCGAGCCAGGTGATAAGGAAATTAATGTCCTTAGAACCGAAGATGCTTTAGAAACACAACCTGAAATCATTGCAACAGGTTGTCCATACTGTAATACCATGATGACAGATGGTGTAAAATTTAAAGAAAAAGAAGCAGATATTAAAGTGATGGATATTGCGGAGTTAATTGCTGATGCATAATAGTATAAAGTAATGGGAAACAATATTGAAAAATTACCATTAAAAAAGAGGGTAATTGGTGGTATATTTAGTGGTTTGTTTTTTGCATCTTCTTTAGCTGTTTTTGATTATTTTGACAATCATTCTTTTTCACTTTTAAAATATTTATTTGGTGGTTTGTTTTTCGGATTCTTTATGAGTTTATCATTTAGACATAAAATCACAAAAAAGAAAGATTAATATAATTTACACTACAATGAACTTCACAAATCTTCAAATTGATATAGAAACCTTACCAAAAGTTGAAGATCTTGTTTTAAAACCCATTTCAAAATCATATTTTAAAATCATTATGCTAAATAAACTTGCTATCTATGCAGGTTTAATTGGGTTAGTATTTGGTTTAAAATACATCATAGAAAAAAAGGAAGAGGTTGAGCTTAATTTGTGGTACATGCTATCTGCTGTAGCTGTATTTTGTGTTTTTAATTTCATAGTAAGTTTATTGGCCTTTAAAAAACGAAAATATGCTATGCGTGAGCACGATGTGGTTTATGCTAAAGGTTTAATTGTACATTCTGTAACTACAGTTCCGATTTCTAGAATTCAACATGTTGAAGAATCTCGAAGTTGGTTAGCAAGATATTTCGGATTATCTACACTTAAAATTTTCACAGCAGGCGAAGCAGGAAGCGATTTAAGCATCAAAGGTTTACCACATCTTGAAGCCAAGCAGATTAAGGAAATAATTAGCAATAAGGTTAATGGAAACAACTGATTTCTCTCAACCTATAAGGCAGTCTGCTAAAGGGATAATTGTTATTTTTGCATTTAATACTTTTAATTTTTTTAAAAAGTTTTTTGTGCTTTTTATTGCTTTTGGAGTTTCAATAATGCGACGAAAAACGTTTGGTGGTATTACACCAACAATGATGTTGTTGGGCTTAGTCGCAGTTCTTATCATAATATTAATTATTGCGATTCTAAAATATCTCAACTTTAAGTTTTATCTCAATAAAGACGATTTTCATTTAGCCACAGGCATTATAAATAAGGATAATACCATTATTCCGAAGTCTAAAATTCAGAATGTATATATCAAACAAAATTTTCTGCAACAGTTAATCAATGTAGTATCTGTAAAGATAGAAACTGCTGGAGATAAAAAATCTGAAATTGAAATTAGTGCTTTAGATAAGCCAACCGCTTTATTATTAAAGAAGAAATTATTCACTAAAGCATTAATTGAAAACGAACAAGAAGCATATGTTGATGATACAGAAGTGTTTTTTAAAGTCACTCCAAAACGTTTATTATTAGAAGGTTTGTCTCAAAATCATTTTAAGAGTTTTTTGCTGATATTTAGTTTTGCCTTTGGACTTTATAATGAATTCAAAGATTTTTTAGAAGCATTAGAATTAGATAAGCATATTGATGATTTTGTAAAATTGGATGAACACACTGTGTTAAACTTAATAATTACCAATGTTATTATTGTTGTTATCGTTATTTTAATTTCCTTTTTGTTTTCTGTTGTAAAAACGTTTATTATCAATTTTAATTTAGAAGTTGTAGAACATCAAAAGACTATTGAAATCAATAAAGGACTAATTAATAAGGTATCCTTGAGTTTAACGCCAAGCCGTATTCAGAATTTGGTAATTACAACCAACCGTGTAAAACAATATTTTAACCTGCATAGTTTATCTGTTATGCAAGCGATGGTTAATGTAAAGCAACAAAAGAATTTTAAAATTGTTGCTTTAGAAAAAGAACAGCTTAATTATCTTATAAATAAACTTTTAATAACATATAAAGGTGAAGGTGAATCTGGAAAACCACGACCTTATTTTATGCGAATTTCTGCCTTAGAAATGCTTGTTTTTGGTATTGCTATTAACGGTTTGTCTGTGTTCTTTTTTGGTGTTGAGATGTTATGGATTAATACCGTTTTTATTCCTTTTGCAGTACTGTATGTTTATTTTGCTTTTAAAAAGGCGTATTATATAATTTCAGACGATTTTGTGACCATTGGGAGCGGAGTGATTGATACTACAACTAATATTTTAGAGATTAATAAAATTCAGGCGGTAAAAATAAAACAGACCATTTTTCAAAACCGAAGACGAATTGCATCTGTTATAATTTCTACAGCATCTAAATCTGTTACCATTCCTTATGTTTCAAAATCGGAAGCTTTAGCTATTTATAATTTCTTATTATTTAAGGTAGAATCTCAAGATAAAGATTGGATGTAAAATTGTACTTTTGTTCTTATAAAAAAGAGATAGTTATGTTAGTTGATTTTAACACTTTGCCAGAAGAATCTAGAGTCTGGATTTACCAATCTAATCGTTCGTTTTCAGACGAAGAACTAGAGCAATTAAAAACACAATTAGATACATTTATTGAGGCTTGGACTGCTCACGGAAAAGATTTAAAAGCGGGTTATAAGTTAGTGTATAAACGATTTATTGTGATAGCTATGGATCAAAGCTTAAATAACGCAACAGGTTGTTCTATAGATTCTTCAGTTAACTTTATACAACAATTAGAGCAGCAATATAATGTAGATCTAATGGATAAAATGAATGTATCTTATAAACAAGGTGAATTTATTGCTTATAAACCATTGGTTGATTTTAAAAAAATGGCACAGCAAAAAGCGGTTTCTAAAAACACCATTGTATTTAATAATCTAGTTACTAATATTGCCGAATTTAATGAAAATTGGGAAGTGCCAGCAAGCGAAAGTTGGCATAATAGATTTATTAAGTAACACTTTGTCTAAAAAACTTTCATATTTCATTTAGAATAGTCAGTTTTACAATTACAAACAATAAATTTCAAAACTGTGGCTACAGACATTTTCTTATTAAATATCTCAGGACAAGATAAACCTGGATTAACCTCAAGTTTAACAGGAGTATTAGCAGAATACGATGCTAAAGTTCTAGATATTGGTCAAGCTAATATTCATGATACCTTGTCTCTAGGTATTATGTTTGAAATTAAATCGGGTAAGAAATCAGCAGCAGTTCTCAAAGATTTATTGTTTAAAGCTTATGAACTTGGTATTACGGCTAAATTCTCAACAATTTCACTTCAAGATTATGAAGATTGGGTGAATTTGCAAGGAAAGAATCGTTATATCGTGACTATTTTAGGAGAAAAATTGACTGCAGAACAAATCTCGGAAGTCACTAAAATAATCTCGGCAAGAAACTTAAATATCGATTCTATAAAGCGATTAACTGGTAGAACATCATTAGTTAAAAAAGTAGAATATCCAAGAGCTTCAATTCAATTATCAATAAGAGGAGAAATAAAAGATAAGTCTGATTTTACTCAAAAAATATTGGATATATCTAAAGAATTAGATGTTGATATTGCTTTTCAAGAAGATAATATCTTTAGAAGAAATAGACGTTTAGTTTGTTTTGATATGGATTCAACATTAATTCAAACAGAAGTTATTGATGAGTTAGCAGAATTAGCAGGTGTTGGTGAGAAAGTAAAAGCGATTACAGAATCTGCAATGCAAGGTGAAATTGATTTTCAGGAGAGTTTTAAACAACGTATGAAACTTTTAGAAGGCTTAAGTGAATCTGTGTTACAAGAAGTTGCAGAACGATTGCCAATTACTAAAGGAGCAAAACGCTTAATCGATACGTTACATTATTACGGTTTTAAAACGGCTATTTTGTCTGGTGGTTTTACTTATTTTGGACATTATCTTCAGAAAAAATTAGATATTGATTTTGTTTATGCCAATCAATTAGAAATTAAAGATGGTGCTTTAACTGGTGGTTATCTTGGTGATATTGTAGATGGTAGTAAAAAAGCAGAATATTTGCAGTTACTAGCAGATAATATGGGGATTGATATTAGTCAAACCATTGCTGTTGGTGATGGAGCAAATGATTTACAGATGCTTAACTTAGCTGGTTTAGGTATTGCCTTTCACGCAAAGCCTAAAGTAAAAGACAATGCACAAAGTTCTATTTCTAGTATAGGATTAGATGGTGTATTGTATTTGTTGGGTTACCATGATCGCCAGATTGATTTGTTACAATAAACTGAAATAATAATTTGTTATTTGAGTTATAATTGTAATTGATTACAAGTTCATACGACTTTAAATAGTAAAATTTATGAAAATCAAATTCTTTATAATAGCATTTTTATTAGTTGCTTTACAAGCTTATTCGCAAAATTGGCAAACAGATTTTGAGACTTCTAAACAATTAGCCTCTGATGAAAATAAAATTATTGTTCTCGTTTTTCAGGGCTCAGATTGGTGTGCACCTTGCATTAAATTAGATAGAGAAATTTGGAGTACGCAAGAATTTAAAGATTTAGCAGAGGATAAATTTATAATGCTTCAAGCAGATTTTCCTAGGAGGAAAAACAATAAATTATCTACAGAGCAACAAGAACACAATAATCAATTAGCCGAAAAATATAATAAAAATGGTTATTTCCCATTTGTTGTAGTTTTAAATGCTGAAGGTAATCAACTAGGGAGTTTAGGCTACGAAAAAACAACACCTACTAAGTATTTTGAAAAAATAGTGTCTTTTGAAAATTAAACTTTTCATACTAAGTGTTTTTATCTGTGCCTTTGGTTTTAGCCAAGATGTGTACACAAAGACACTAAAACTAATGGGCAGTCGTTTTGAAATTTCTGTCGTTGCAAATGATTCGGTAGAAGGACAAAAATATATAGTGTCTGCAATAGGTGAGATTAAAAGAATAGAAAATCTCATTTCTTCGTGGGATTCTAATTCACAAACATCCGAAATAAATAGATCAGCAGGAGTTTCTGCGGTAAAAGTAGATTTAGAATTGTTTCAATTAATTGAGCGTGCATTAAAAATTTCAAAGTTAACCGATGGTGCTTTTGATATTAGTTATGCGTCAATGGATAAAATTTGGAAATTTGATGGTTCAATGACCACTATGCCTTCAAAAGAAGCAATTAAAAAATCTGTAGAGAAAGTAGGTTATGAAAACATTATTTTAGATGCAACAAACCAAACGGTCTTTTTAAAGTTAAAAGGCATGAAAATTGGCTTTGGTGCTATTGGTAAAGGTTATGCTGCAGATAAGGCGAAAGCATTACTTATTAATAATGGTGTTTCTGCTGGGATTATTAATGCGTCTGGGGATTTAAATACTTGGGGAACTCAGCCTAACGGAAAGGATTGGATGGTTGCTATTGTAAATCCACTTAACAAAGAAAAGGTGTTCTCTTGGATGCCAGTAAAGAATAGTGCTGTTGTAACTTCTGGTAATTATGAAAAATATATTAGATTTAATGATGTCTTATATACACATATTATTGATCCAAGAACAGGATATCCTGCCACAGGAATTTTAAGTGTTACTATTTTTACACAAAATGCAGAATTAGCAGATGCTTTAGCGACTTCAGTCTTTGTGATGGGAGAAGAAGCCGGTTTAAATTTTATAAATCAATTAAAGGGAGTGGAGTGCATTATCGTAAATAAAGACAATAAAATTGTATCTTCATCTCAAATAGAATTGCAAAACTAAGAGTAAATATGAAAAAAGTATTAATTATTGCATTGCTCACAGCATCACTTACCTCTTGTGTGGCTGTTAAGGAATACGAAAAAGTAAATTTAAGTGATCCAGATATGACTTTAGCTCAGAAAAAATTAGATCGCTTTGAAACAAGTTATCAGGTTTATCGTGAAGCAGCATCGGGAGCAAATGGTGGAAAGTCTGGTGGAGGATGTGGTTGTAATTAATGATTGAAGATTAATGAAAAATAGCATTGTTTTAATGTTTTTAGCTGTATTTGGTTTTTCAAATGCTCAGCAAGATTCTACAAAAGTTTATAAAAAAAGAGTATTAGAAACTACAGAAGTTGACTTTTTGAGTACATATTATGCTCAAGACGGAAAGAATGCATCTGTAACAGGAGGTATAGGTACAGAGGAATTAACAGATTTAACTGGTACAATTGTAGTAAGTATGCCTTTAAATGCAGATGATGTACTTACCATAGATGCTGGCTTTTCAGCCTATACTTCTGCGTCTTCTAGTAATGGAAATCCTTTTGATATTTCGGGTGCTTCTGGAGACGATGATGATGATGACGACGACGACGATGATAGAGATTCAGTGACAGATAAAATAGGAAGTCCTTGGGTAACATCCTCAGGAGCTTCGGCTTCAGATACTTGGGTTAATTTAGGAGTAGATTACTCACATAGTTCAGACGATAGAAATACAATTTGGAATGTAGATGCTTCATTTTCTAGAGAATACGATTATAGTTCTATTGGTTTTGGTGGTGGATTAACGAAATTGTTTAACGAAAAAAACACCACTTTAGGTGTGAGTGGAAAAGTCTATTTAGATACTTGGAATCCAATTTATCCAACAGAATTAAAGGCATATAGTGATGTTAACGGAGATTTAAGTGAAGGTTTTTTTGACGGAGTTTCAATAATAAATCAAGAAGGCAATGAGTCTACAGAATGGAGTCCAATTAATGGATTTCAATCTATAACCGATAAAGCAAGAAATTCGTATTCAGTATCCTTAAGCTTTTCGCAAATATTGAGTAAGAATGCGCAATTCTCTGTTTTTTTAGATCTTGTTAAGCAAGATGGTTGGTTAGGCAATCCATTACAACGTGTATACTTTGCTGATGTAGATAATTATTATATTGGTAATGCCAATAGTATTTCAAATTATACATCTTCAAGTAATAAGGATGTATTTCATTTAGCAGATGATATTGAACGACTGCCTTCTAGTAGATTTAAAGTGCCATTTGGTTTCAGATTAAATTATTATTTAAATGAGACTTTTGTGCTTAGAACGTATTATAGATTTTACTCAGATGATTGGGGAATTCAGTCGCACACATTTAATTTAGAAGTGCCTATAAAGATTTCTTCAAAATTTACATTGTATCCTTCGTATAGGTATTATAACCAAACAGAATCAGATTACTTTGCACCTTATGATTCGCATTTATCAACAGATGAATATTATACGTCAGACTATGATTTGTCTAAATTTAATGCAAGCCAATATGGTTTTGGTATTAGTTATACCGATATTTTTGCTAAAACTCATATTTGGAAATTTGGCTTAAAGACCATTGATTTTAAGTATAATAATTATCAACGTAATACAGGCTTAAGTGCTAATTACGTCGGTATTGGATTTAAATTTGTACAAGATTAACGGTTAAAACTTCTTTATAATTCTATCTTAAAGTCTTTTTACTTCCTTTGAAATATGCTAATTTGGCACAATATTCGTTATCATATAATGAACTTTAAAAGAAGGGATAATAATTTAGAATTATTTTTTCTTTTCAGGATATATAAAATATTGACATTTCTATAGTTACGGTTCTGTTTTATACTTAAATAATAAAGATAGAAAACAGGTTTTGTCAATGGCTTTAAAGTTCGTTAAATGAAATAACCATAAACGATAAAAGATTGCTAATGCGTTACCTTGCCCTTATTCTTATTTTTAGCTGTTTGCAGTTTAGTTTTGCTCAAGATTATGCTAAAAACCCACTTCAAACCCAAGATTCTATCCAACAGAAAAAATGGGTAGATGATCTATTTAATTCGCTTTCAATTGAAGAGCGAATTGGTCAACTTTTTATGGTTCAGGTATTTTCCGATAAAGGTAGAGTTCATGAAGCTGAAATAGCTAAACTTATTACAGAACAACATATTGGTGGTTTAATCTATTCTAATGGAGGACCAGTACGTCAAGCAAAATTAAATAACAGCTTGCAATCGGCTTCAAAGATTCCTTTATTAGTTGGGATGGATGCAGAATGGGGTTTAAGTATGCGATTAGATTCTACGTATGCTTTTCCTTGGAATATGACACTTGGTGCAATTTCAGATAACAATTTAGTAGAACAAACAGGAAGACAAATTGGTGAGCATTGTAAGCGATTAGGCGTACATTTTAATTTTGCTCCTGCTGTAGATATAAATACCAATCCTAAAAACCCAATAATTGGTAATCGTTCTTTTGGCGAAGACAGAGATAATGTTACGGATAAAGGATTAGCGTTTATGAAAGGCATGCAAAGTGCTGGTACTTTAGCAAATGCCAAGCATTTTCCAGGTCATGGTGATACAGAGGAAGATTCGCATTTAAAACTGCCAACTATAAATTTTAGTGCAAAACGTATAGATTCTATAGAGTTATATCCTTATAAAAAATTGATTAAAGAAGGTTTAGCAAGTGTAATGGTTGCACACTTAAACGTGCCGAGTTTAGAGAAGAGGAGAGGGTTTCCATCGTCATTGTCTAAGCATATTGTTACTGATATTTTAAAAAATCAATTAGGTTTTAATGGCTTAATATTCACAGATGCTTTAACCATGAAAGGTGCTGCGGATTATGTAGAAAAAGGAGTAGATGGTACAAGAACTAAAAGTATTGTGCAAGGTGGTGAAATTGATTTAATGGCTTTTTTAGCAGGAAATGATGTGATGTTAATGTCTGAAGATCCAGAAAAAGGTATTGCTAAATTTGTTGAAGCTTATAATAATGGCATCATCACTGAAGAAAGATTAGCACATTCGGTTAAGAAAATATTGATGGCCAAATATAAAGTGGGATTAAATAATTATTCGCCTATTGGAATCTATGACTTAGAAAAGGATTTAAATAGGCTTAAAGATGATTTACTTTACGAAGAGCTCATGGAAAATGCAATTACAGTGGTTAAAAACAGTAATTCATTATTGCCATTGCGCGATTTGCAGACTAAGAAAATTGCCTATGTTTCACTAGGAGATGATGAAGGTTCTGCTTTTTTACAAGAATTAAAAAAGTATGCAAAAGTTCATGAAATAAAGGCAGATAAGCTTGACGAAATAATAGAGAAGCTTCAAAATTATAATACGGTTGTAATTGGTTTTCATAAATCTAATGCAAATCCATGGAAAAGCTTCAAATTCTCTCAGAAGGAAATGGCTTGGTTGTATGAAATAGCAAGAACAAATACAGTTATATTAGATGTGTTTGCAAGGCCTTACGCATTAAATGATTTGCTTTCTATTGATAATATTGAAGGCATTGTAATGAGTTATCAGAATAGTGAAATCTCACAAGAAAAATCTGCACAACTTCTTTTTGGAGCAATTCCGGCAAAAGGAAAATTACCAGTGAGTACAGGCGAATACTTTCCGGTAGGTACAGGTGAAACTTATAATGCATTACTAAATTTAAGTTATGGCTTACCAGAACGTGTTGGTATGGATTCTAAATTATTGAGCAGAATAGATTCTATAGCAAACATTGCTGTAGATGGAAAAATGACACCTGGAATACAATTATTAGTGGCCAGAAAAGGTAAAGTGATTTACAATAAAAACTTTGGTTATCATACTTATGAAAAGAAAAACAAAGTAGATTTTAATGATGTTTACGATGTGGCTTCATTAACAAAAATCTTAGCAACACTACCTGTTTTAATGGAATTGGAAGAAAAAGGAGCAGTGTCACTCGATGATAAATTGAGTAAGTTAATGCCAGAGTATAAAAACACCAATAAGAAGAATGTCACCTTAAAGAAAATGTTGTCTCATTACGCACGTTTAAAACCTTGGGTTCCTTTTTATTATGCAACTTTAGATACAGTAACAAAAAAACCAGATCCTAAATATTATAGAGCTACTAGAACAAAAGGTTTTGATGTAGAAGTGACAAACACGCTGTTTATGCGAAATGATTATAAAGATTCAATTCAGAAAATCATTAGAGACAGTGAGTTGTTGTCTACTTTACGTTATCGCTATAGTGATTTGCCTTATTATATTCTTAAAAATTATCTCGAAGGGTTTTATGATAAACCTTTAAGTGAAATTACTGAAGATCGTTTTTATAAGCCTCTAGGAGCTAATTATACCACTTATAATCCACGTAATAAATTCAGTTTAAAAGATATTGTACCTACTGAGATAGACGATTATTACCGTTATAAAAAAGTACATGGTTATGTACATGATATGGGAGCAGCAATGCAAGGAGGAGTAGGAGGCCATGCAGGTGTTTTTAGTAACGCTAATGATGTGGCTAAAATTATGCAGATGTATTTGCAAAAAGGTTTTTATGGAGGAAAACGCTATCTAAAAAGTGAAACTATAGATAAATTTAATTACTGTTATTATTGCGAAAATGATAATAGAAGAGGTATAGGCTTTGATAAACCTCAATTAGGTGAAGCTGGTCCAACTTGTGGATGTCTTTCAATGACTAGTTTTGGACACTCAGGTTTTACAGGTACTTATGCTTGGGCAGATCCAGAAGAAGAAATTGTTTATGTCTTTTTAGCCAACAGAACCTATCCGCAAGCTGGTAAAAACTTATTACTACGAGAAAATATCAGAACTGAGATTCAGCGTTTAATTTATGAGGCTATTATAGACTAAGTGTTTATCATTTAAAGTTAAAAAGTCTTAAAGTTAAAGTCAAACTTATTCTAAAAAACTAACTTTAGAAATTGAAATAAGCAAGACTATTATTTAATAGCTAAGAAAGGAATTCTTGTACATTTCGACTATAGATTTATATTGAATTTTTATCACTTATTAGATTTTTAAATATTTAAAGCATTTACATGAAAATAGGAATAGTATGTTACCCAACATTTGGAGGTAGTGGTGTTGTTGCCACAGAATTAGGTTTAGAGCTTTCAAAACGTGGACACGAGATTCATTTTATAACCTATAGCCAGCCTGTACGTTTAGAATTGTTGAGTAGTAATGTGCATTTCCATGAGGTTCATGTTCCTGAATATCCTTTATTTCATTACCAACCTTATGAGCTAGCTTTATCAAGTAAACTTGTTGATATGGTGAAGTTATATGGAATAGAATTGTTGCATGTACATTACGCCATTCCTCACGCTTATGCAGCTTATATGGCGCAGCAAATGCTTAAAGATGAAGGTATTTCTATACCTATTGTAACTACCTTACATGGCACTGATATTACTTTAGTAGGAAGTCATCCGTTTTATAAACCAGCAGTAACCTTTAGTATTAATAAATCTGATGCTGTTACTTCTGTTTCTGAAAGTTTAAAAAAGGATACTTTGCGTTTGTTCGATATTAAAAAAGAGATTCATGTCGTTCCTAATTTTATAGATTTAGAGAAGCAAGAACATCACTTTACGGATTGTCAACGTGGAATGATGGCAGATGAGAATGAACGAATCATAACTCATATTAGTAATTTTAGGGAAGTGAAACGAATTCCAGATGTGATTAAAATTTTCTATAACATCCAAAAAGAATTACCAGCAAAATTAATGCTTGTAGGTGAAGGTCCCGAAAAAGAAGGTGCTGAACTATTAGTTGAAGAATTAGGAATTTCTGATCGTGTGGTGTTTTTAGGAAATAGTAATGAAATTGATAGAATATTATGTTTTAGTGATTTGTTTTTGTTACCGTCTAAAACTGAAAGTTTTGGTTTAGCTGCGCTAGAAGCTATGGCAAGTGGTGTTCCTGTTATTTCTACAAATACAGGAGGATTGGCCGAAGTAAATGAAGATGGTTTTTCTGGTTACTTAAGTGATGTTGGTGATATAAACGGCATGTCTGATAATGCTATAAAAATATTATCTAATCCAGATACTTTAAATCGTTTTAAGGCGAATGCTAAAACACAGTCTAAGAAATTCGACCTGCATAACATTGTACCTATGTACGAAAACATTTATGAGGAGACATTGAAGACGTTTTTGGTGCATTAGTTTAAAACATAAATTTTCTAACGTTTACCAATTACCAACCCATTTACCACATTTCACTAACTTCCTGTTTAATAAATGCCAATGCTGCATTACTAGGAGCTGGTTTTTCCATTAATTCTGTTAAAACAACTTCTCTAAGTTTATTGGCAGTGTCTGTACTCTCTTGCATTGTTGCTTTTCTAATCAATTGAATAGTTGCATTTTTCGCAGCTTGTGTTATAGACCAACATTGGTCGCTAACATAAATTTGTTGCGATAAGTTATGCTCAAACTCTTGCTCAATAGTTGCAATAAGTAAACCTTCATAATCTTCCTTATTTGAAGATGTAGGATTCACTCTCGTTAGTAATTTTGATGGAGCAATCCTTTCTAAAAAAAGTGCCATGCGTTCATAGGCTTGTAAGCGCAATGGAAATGTTTCTTTTTGTAAATCTTTCTGCAATAAAAAACGTCTTCTGCTATTTTCATTTTGTATGTGTTGCTGAAAGAAATAGTATGCAATTGCTCCAACGATAGCTGCAGGTGCAATGCTAAAAAGAAGTTCTATAATTTTATCAATATCCATTAAAAGCTGTTTTTTTGAGTTAAGATTATTTTGTTATTCGTTAAGAGGTTTAGATCTGTTAAAGTAAATTCAATCACCAATCTGTAAAGTTAATTTATTTTAAAGATTTTGAAAAATTTAAATATGAAATCAAAATATAAAAAAACAACAATTGTAATTGTTACAATAATATTTGTTATACTATTTCTAAGTCTTTTAGTAAACTTTTTTATAGAACGTAAAATTGGCACTTTTATTAATACGAAATTAGATTCTACCAAAATAGAATATACATCTATTGATGTTAACGTATGGACAGGAAATTTGGTCTTTACTTCTCCAACAGTATTTCTAGTAGGACAAACTACCAACAAAACGATTCTTAACGCTAAATTAAAGTCTATTGAAATCAATGATATTGGTTATTGGGATTTGCTATTTAATGATCAAATTACGGTAGAATCTGTTGTAGTAAATCAACTTGTAGCAAAATATGTGCACAATACAATAGTTAAGAAAGACCACTATAAAAGTGGTTTTTTAGATAAGATAGAACAAGTAATTAAAATCAAAGCATTAAAAATTAATAACGCAGATGTTTTAATAACAGATTACGTTACGGATTCTATTGTGTTAAGTATTCCAAAATTTAATTTTGATTTAAAAGATTTTCAAATCAATCCGAAAGCTTCAATAACTAATAAGAAATTCAAGTACTCAGATTTTAACTTAATTGCCCAAAACCTAAAGTGGTCAATTAATGAGTTCGAAGATTTGCTTGCAGAATCAATTGATATTACCAATAATAGCGCAACTTTTAAAGACTTCAAGCTAAAAACTAAATATAGTAAAGATCAATATTCAAAAATTTTAAAAACAGAGCGTGATCATTTTAAGCTAGACATAAAAGAAGTGAAAATCTCTGATATGGATTTTGGGTTTAACAGTGAAGGTAAATTCTATTTTAAGTCAAATCATGTCCGTTTTAATTTACCTAAAGCACAGATTTATAGAGATAAATTAGTCGCTGATGATTTGTCCTACAAACCATTGTATGGAGCAATGCTTAGAGATTTAAAATTTGAATTAAATTTAAAATTAATTGAAATATCACAAGGTAAAATATCCTATTTAGAAAAAGTGAAATTAGATAAGCCAGCTGGAAGGTTAGATTTTATAGATATTGATGCTACAATTACTAATTTAGGAAACACAAATGCTAATACAGATACATCTATTAAAGTAAATTCTACTTTTATGGAGAATTCGCCGTTAGAGGTAAACTGGAATTTTAAGGTAGCAGACACCACAGACCAATTTGTATTTAAAGGAGATTTAGGATGGTTTAAGGCAGCCCAAATGGATCAATTTACGCAACCCAATCTTAATGTGGATTTAAATGGCGAGTTAAAGCAGACCTATTTTACAATAAGTGGAAATCCTAGAATATCTCGTATAGACTTAAAAATAAAGTATGATGATTTTGAAATTTCAATTCTGAAAAAAGGGGAGATAGAAAAGAATAAATTGTTGTCAACCATAGTTAATCTTTTTGTTTCAGAAGATAGTGAAGAAGAAAAAAGGAATTTTAGATATGGGCAAGCAGACACCATTGAACGAGATACTACGAAATCTGTTTTTAATTTTATTTGGCTAAACCTAAAAGGTGGTTTACGCTCTTCTTTAATAGGAGATGGTAAGAAAGTAAATTGATTGAAATCAAACAATTGAAACATTGTTTAAAATTTATCGGCTTTCAGTTCGGAAAACCATAAGACTATCCGTAATTTTACAGCTTCAAAAAAAACTAGCTTGGAAAAGTATCTCAGTCAACTTAACGACGCTCAATTAGAACCCACTGTTCAGATTAACGGACCGATGATCATCATTGCTGGTGCAGGTTCTGGTAAGACGCGTGTACTTACGTATCGTATTGCTTATTTAATGAGTAAGGGTATTGATTCGTTTAATATTTTGGCTTTGACCTTTACAAATAAAGCTGCCAAAGAGATGAAAGGCAGAATCGCTGATATTGTTGGCGATGAAGCAAAAAATCTGTGGATGGGTACATTTCACTCGGTTTTTGCTAAAATTCTTCGTTTTGAAGGGCACCATCTTGGCTATCCAAGTAATTTTACAATTTACGATACTCAAGATTCTCAAAAATTAATGGGTTCCATTATTAGAGAAATGGGACTCGATAAAGATATCTATAAAACGAAACAGGTTTATAGCCGTATTTCATCATATAAAAATAGTCTTGTTACAGTAAAAGCGTATTTTAAAAATCCAGAACTTATGGAAGCTGATGCTATGGCTAGGCGACCAAAAATGGGAGAGATTTACAAAGAGTATGTAGATCGCTGTTTTAAAGCAGGAGCAATGGATTTTGATGATTTGTTGTTGAGAACGAATGAGTTATTAACTCGTTTTCCTAATGTATTAGCACAATATCAAGATAAATTTCGTTATATTTTGGTCGATGAGTATCAGGATACTAACCACTCGCAATATTTAATTGTACGTGCTTTAGCAGATCGTTTTCAGAATATATGTGTTGTAGGTGATGATGCGCAAAGTATTTATGCTTTCCGTGGTGCCAATATTAATAATATTCTGAATTTTCAAAAAGATTACGATGGTGTTAAAATGTTTCGATTAGAACAAAATTACCGTTCTACTAAAAATATTGTTGGTGCTGCAAACTCAGTTATTGAGCATAATAAAACTAAGATTGATAAAATAGTTTGGACTGCTAATGTTGAAGGAGAAAAAGTAATTGTGCATCGCGCAATGACTGATGCAGAAGAAGGACGTTATGTGGCAAGTACCATTTGGGAAACCAAAATGAATAATCAACTTCCACATAGTGAATTTGCTGTGTTGTATCGTACCAATGCGCAATCGAGAGCAATTGAAGATGCGTTGCGAAAACGAGATATTCCATACCGAATTTATGGTGGATTATCATTTTACCAACGAAAAGAGATAAAAGATGTTACAGCTTATTTACGTATCATTCTTAATTCTGCAGATGAAGAAGCACTAAAACGTGTAATTAATTATCCTGCTAGAGGTATTGGACAAACAACCATTGATAGATTGATGGTCGCAGCCAATGCAACCGGTAAAACAATTTATGATCTCATTAAAAATATTGATTCCATTTCTATAAATATTAATAGTGGAACAAAAAATAAATTAAGAGATTTTGTAACACTTATTGAAAGTTACAAAGTGATGAATCAGACAGCAAACGCATTTGATCTATCAGAACATGTCACCAAAACCAGTGGCTTAATTAGAGAATTAAGTAAGGATGGTACACCTGAAGGCATTACTAAGATTGATAATGTTCAGGAATTATTAAACGGTATAAAAGATTTTGTTGAAGGTCAGATGGAATTGGCAGATGCAGGAGATTCATTAGCCGAATTTTTGGAAGATGTGGCTTTGGCAACTGATTTAGATGGTGATAAAGGCGATCCTGATCATGTTGCTTTAATGAGTATTCACATGGCAAAAGGCTTAGAATTTGGACATGTGTTTATAGTTGGTATGGAAGAAGATTTATTTCCGAGTGCCATGAGTATGAATACGCGAAGCGAATTAGAAGAAGAACGACGTTTGTTTTATGTGGCTATCACTAGAGCAGAAAAACAAGCTTATTTAACTTACACATTATCCCGTTACCGTTGGGGAAAATTGATAGATGCTGAACCTAGTAGATTTATTGAAGAAATCGACGACGAGTTTGTAAATATAGTAACACCTTTAAAAGAACAACGCTTTAATCCAATGTTAGATAAATCTATATTTGGAGATATTGAACCAAATCGCATACGATTTGCAAAACCCAAAACTGCAAAAATGGCAAAGAAGAAAACAAAGACCAAACCTGAAAACTTTGAAATCAGCGCACCAAAAAAGATGGTACCTTTAAGTGAGGCTGAAAGTGACATTGATTCTTTTGATAAGAAATTAGAAGTTGGAAGTAAGGTAAACCACCAACGTTTTGGTAGGGGAGAGGTCCTTAAAATTGAAGGAGTTGGTGCAGACGCTAAAGCTGAAATTAAGTTTCAGAAAGGAGATGTAAAAAAGTTGTTATTACGCTTTGCTAAGCTTCAGATAATGAGGGAGTAGGTTTTATAAGTAGGTTTCAATAAACAACTGTAACTTTATAGTTGTATCTAATAAATTTAAACCACTCCAACCATGTCCTTCATAAGGATATAAAGTAAATTCATGTATTACATTTAATTCTTCAAGCTTATCTCGCAGTGCTGTGCCTTGTGTTGTAGGAATTAAAGGATCTAGAGCTCCATAAAATAAAATAGTTGGAGGAGCAGAAGCAGTTACGTTATAGTAAGGACTCACTTCTTCTAAATATGCTGTTGTTGGATCTATACCAAATGTATTTATAATCTCTTGAAAAAAAACATTATTTAAGTTATCTAAATATGCAGGATCTGTAAAATTAGTTGGTCCAACAACGCTACAAACCATTTTTGTTTGGTTATCTATGTCAAAAGCATAGCTCCATAACAGCGATAAGTGAGCACCAGCACTTACGCCAACAAACCCTATATCATCAGAGATTGTATAATTAATTTTATTGTCTTTTAAGAAATTAACAACGCTGGTAATATCATTAATTTGCATTGGGTAGGCTTGATTGTTTTCATTAGCTAAACGATAGTTAATATTAACCACAGCATAACTTGGCATTTGGTCTTTTAGAAACGTCTTGTATGGATTCATATCTGTTTTATCTCCAGATGTCCATCCGCCTCCATGAACTAAAATAATTGTTTTAGTTGCTGCGGTTCGGTTTGCAGGTAAGTACAAATCGAAAACCTGATCACTATTATCACCATAAGAAATGTTTAATGCTTCGTATGCTTCAAGCGGATTTAGAACTTCAGCTTCATTAGTATTAGAACTATCAGAAGAACATGAAATCAGTATTGAAACTGAAAATAACGAGATGAAGATTAATTTTAAATGTTTCATTTGATTGAAAATAGTATTTTTAAGAAGGAGCATTTTTTATAATTAATCATTGATTTAAATGATAAAATTTTAAACAGGCTCGTTTCATATTAAAAATTATAGTTACTTTGTATAACGTACTAGAAAGAGACTTATTATGGCCGAGTTTATTAAGATATATCCTGAAAACCCTAACCCTAAAGCCATTCAGAAAGTGGTTAAGGTACTAAAAAATGGTGGATTAATAATTTATCCAACCGATACTGTTTATGGTTTAGGCTGCGATATTACCAATATTAAAGCATTAGAACGCATTGCTCAAATTAAAGGTGTGAAACTAGAGAAATCTAATTTTTCATTTGTTTGTGAGGACTTAAGTAATTTAAGCGATTATGTAAAACAAATAGATACTACAACTTTCAAAATCTTAAAACGTGCCTTACCTGGACCTTATACTTTTATTTTACCAGGTTCTAAAAACCTGCCAAATCCGTTCAAAAAACGAAAAACAGTGGGTATAAGAGTCCCAGATAATTCTATTGCTTTAGCTTTAGTTGCTGCGCTAGGTAATCCTATCGTTTCTACTTCTATTAGAGACGAAGATGACGTTTTAGAATATACTACAGACCCTGAATTAATTCTTGAAAAATGGGATAATTTAGTGGATTTGGTTATCGATGGAGGCTATGGAGATAATGAAGCCTCTACGATTATTGATCTGTCTGAAGATGAACCAATAGTTGTTAGACAAGGAAAAGGAAGCTTGGAGATTTTTTAATCTTTCAATCTAACAGGTTTCTTTACACTATAGAATAAAACCAATCCAATAATTCCTGTGACTAAAAACCCTATAAAAAGAGGCAATACAGATGTTTTTATAAAACTACCAATATAATTTGCAATAGGTACTGCCATTATGGTAGAAATAAAGCCATTAAGTGCAGATCCGATACCTGCAATATGTCCCATAGGTTGCATGGCTAATGCTCTATAATTTCCAAATAAGAAAGCAACACTAGCAAATTGAAGCATTAAAAAGAGAATTAATATTTCTATTGGAGGATTTACACCAGACCAGAAAAGAATCACATAAGTTAAAGAAATAACCACAAAGGCCAATAAGGCAATATTTACTAAATTCCACATGCCAAACCGCATTACAATGGCACTATTTAAAAAAGTAGCCAAGCCAATTGTAACGGCTAAACTGGCAAAAATGTAGGGAAAATATGCTCCCAAATCATATTGAACTTGAAAAATTTGTTGAGATGTACTTAAATACACCATGAAGGAACCTGTCACCAATCCTGAAAGTAGTGTGTAAATGATTGCTGATTTTATTCTAAAGAAAGTTCTAGTACCAGTTTTAAAGATGGATAAATGAAACGTTTTTTGATAGCTTTCGTGTAGCGTTTCTGGTTGTCGTCTCCAAAACCAAAGTATTACTGCTGATCCAAACACTAAGTTGACCGTAAAAATAGATTGCCATCCAAAATGAATTAATAAAAACTGCCCTAACATTGGTGCAATAACTGGTACTAATATAAAGGTCATAGTCACTATGGATAATATCTTTGCCATATGATCTCCATTATATGAATCTCTTACAATTGCGATACTCATGGTTCTTGGTGATGATAACCCTACGCCTTGTAATACACGACCCAAAAGCATAACTTCAAAACTCCGTGTTGTGATGCAAATTATGGATGCAATTACAAAAACACCAAATCCGAAATAAACCATTGGTTTGCGACCAAAACTATCCGATAATGGTCCAAAAATTAATTGTCCAAATCCGAGTCCTAAAAATATAGCTGTAATAAGTTTTTGATTATCAGTTTCATTTACACTACCTAAGTAATCTCCAATTTTAGGTAATGCAGGTAACACCGCGTCGATAGAAAGCGCAACAATAGACATTAATGCTGCCATTAATATTACAAATTCTAATTGCGACCGTGTTTGGTTTTTCATGGCGCAAAAGTAAGAATTATTGTCTATTTTTGATGAGAAACAATAGCAATATAAGTTTAAAATATTATATAAATCCTTGGTATGCTTACAGAGACATTAATTAAATTATTTAGCAGAGATCTTAACAGTATTATAGATGAAATTAATTTATATAAAGATGAATCTTGTCTATGGAAAACAGAAGGATTAGTCACAAATTCAGCAGGAAATATAAGTCTACATATTATCTCTAATTTAAATCATTTTATTGGTGCTATTTTAGGAGAATCGGGTTATGTTAGAAACCGTGAATTGGAATTTTCGTTAAAAGATATTCCTAAGGCTGAATTAATTAAAGAGTTGAAAGAGACCATTGTAATTGTTGGAAATACCTTAACCAACTTGTCTGCTGAAGATTTACGAGCAAACTATAAACTTCAAGTTTTTAATGCACCAATGACCACTGAATACTTTTTAGTGCATTTGGCGTCGCATTTGGCCTATCACTTAGGTCAAATTAACTATCATAGACGATTTCTAGATTAAAATTAAATTTGAATTTATCCTATATCAGTTTAAGAAAATTGTAAGCGTATCTTTGCATAAACTTTTACTCTAAAATGCAACATCTAAAAGATACACCTAAACGCTCTAAAACAGATAAACCAAAAGTTACAATGAAATCGGCTTTTAAGACCATTATTTGGCCTAGACGAAAATTGGTATTTATTGGCTTAATTCTTATTGTTATACGCAGTTTGTCTGGCCTTATTTTACCATGGCAAAGTAAAGTACTCTTAGATGATGTGGTACCAAATAAAGATTTTGATGGACTTTATTCACTAATTGGTATTGTAATCGTTGCAATTTTAGTACAATCCATAACATCATTTTTATTAACCAGAATCTTAAGCGTACAAGCACAATATTTAATATCAGAATTACGAGCACAAGTACAAAAGAAAGTACTTTCATTACCAATTAGCTTTTTTGATAATACAAAATCAGGAGCATTAGTTTCTCGTATTATGAGTGATGTTGAAGGAGTAAGAAATTTAATAGGTACTGGTTTAGTTCAACTCGTTGGTGGTTCTTTTACAGCTATAGTCTCATTAGTTATTTTAATAAAATTAAATGCTTGGATGACCTTATTTGTCTTTGTGCCATTATCATTATTTGGAATTGTAGCATTAAAAGCATTCAAATATATACGACCAGTATTTAGAAATCGAGGAAAAATTAATGCAGAAGTTACAGGTAGATTAACAGAAACATTAGCAGGAGTGCGTGTTATTAAAGCATTTAATGCTGAAGATCAAGAAAACAAGACTTTTGAAATAGGAGTAGAGCGTCTATTTCAAAATGTAAAAAAGAGTTTAACTGCAACAGCTTTAATGACGAGTTCTTCAACCTTTTTAATTGGTGTAGCTACTACAGGAATAATGGGTATTGGTGGTTATTACATGATTGAAGGTAGCATGACAACTGGTGAGTTTTTATTCTTTACTTTAATTCTAGGGTTTATGATAGCGCCAATAGTTCAAATGAGTAACATTGGTAGTCAATTAACTGAGGCTTTAGCAGGCTTAGATCGTACTGAAGAGTTAATGAATCTTGCAACCGAAGATGAACAAGAAGATCGCACCATTACATTGGAAACCATTAAAGGAGATATTAAATTTGATAATGTCTCGTTCGCTTATGAAGAAGGAAAGCCAGTTTTACATAACATAGATTTTTATGCACCTTCTGGTTCTGTTACGGCATTGGTTGGGAGTTCAGGTTCTGGTAAATCTACTATTGCAGGATTATCAGCTACATTTTTAAATCCAGAATCGGGAGTAATAACTATAGATGGTGAAGATTTATCTAAGGTTGTATTGAGTAGTTTTAGGCAGAATTTAGGTGTGGTTTTACAAGATGAATTTTTATTTGAAGGTACAATTAGAGAGAATATATTGTTTCCAAGACCTAACGCAACTGAAGCACAATTGCTACACGCAGTAAATGCAGCTTACGTGAATGAATTTACAGATCGTTTTGATGATGGTTTAGAAACCTTAATAGGCGAGCGTGGAGTGAAATTGTCTGGTGGTCAACGTCAGCGAATCGCAATTGCAAGAGCTATTTTAGCAGATCCTAAGATTATCATCTTAGATGAAGCAACATCAAACTTAGATACCGAAAGCGAAGGCTTAATTCAGAAAAGTTTATCAGAATTAACCAATGATAGAACTACTATTGTCATTGCTCACCGTTTAAGTACTATTAAAAAAGCAGATCAGATTTTAGTGATAGAAAATGGTCGAATTGCAGAACGCGGAACACACAATGAGTTATTGGCAAAACAAGGACGTTATTACGACCTATATACGTTTCAAGCTAAAATTTAAATAGGAAGTACTTTTGATGATATTTTTTGAAATTTTGTCGGTTTTAAAAATCAATAGATTAGAATGTTTTTTATAAATATGACATATTTACAAAAACAGGATCAAATTTTAACACAGCTCTTGTTTCTCCAAGGTAAAAAACGCTTTTCGTTGAGGGTTTGTTTTGTGCATTCTAATTATATGTTGTGATTCTGTATTTTTCCATATACCTATAAAAGCTAGATTTTTTTTATTTTATATTTGAGGCTTATTAAAAGCTCATATAATGTCATGAAAATTATCAAGATTAGCTTAACATTTTTGTCCATATTGTTTTTCGTTTTTACATTACATGCAGTGGCCATTGAAAACAATCAAAGCCAAGAAAAAGTTTGGTATGTAGAGGTGGAAGGAAATGACGAGAGTAGTGTAGAGGTTAGATTAAATGATATACCTGTGTGCAGATTGTCTTTAGATCCCGAAGATGGTTCTGGCAGTTCTGTAACACGCGTTAAATATTATACGCAGCCAGGAACTAATACCTTATCAATTTATCCATTATCAAAAAAAGGTAAATCAACCATTCGTTTAGTAGTTTATACAAAAAATGAAGACACTCAAGAGTCAGTTAAAGATGTGCTTGCAGAGGTTGTAATAGACAATGATGATAGTGTCGTCCATAAACAAATAGAGTTGTCTTCTGATATAAAAGAATGGCCATGGCTTTCTACTGATACTATTACAGACGAAAATAGTAAAAAGGGAGCTATTAATTTTGTGAATGATTTCTATGAAATAATGGTGCAGAATAACGTAAAAGAAATGATTGTTGCTGCAGATCCTATACTAACCTATGATCTTATGTCAGACCCAAACATGAACAAACAAGAGTTAGTACAAGAATGGACAGAAAACATGGAAATGATGTTTAATGATGAAAATATCTATGATAACATTGAGACTATTTCAATTCAATTAATACCTATTGCCAACAACAAATTATTTGAAGTAAAACGAAAAGACGGTAGTCCGGTTTTTAGAACATCTTACGGAAGTGAATTTACTGTAGGTTTTAAGAATATTATTGGTCGTAAAAATGGTATTTGGAATTTTTACCATTAATATAATGTGTTTAATTACAGGTTTTTAAGTTGTGTTTGTTGATTGCGTTTTTTAGAATTCTGTTGTTTACAATTGTTACAGTGGAATATTTCCATGCTTACGACTAGGCTTTACAACATCCTTGTTCTCTAACATGCTAAATGCTTTTATTAATTTACGTCTTGTGTTTTGTGGTAATATAACTTCATCTACAAAACCGCGTTCTGCAGCACTATAAGGATTGGCGAATAAATTAGCGTATTCTGCTTCTTTCTCTTTCCACTTCGCTTCTTTGTCGTCAGCTTTAGAAATTTCACGTTTAAAAATGATTTCAGCAGCACCTTTGGCACCCATAACAGCAATTTCTGCATTTGGCCAAGCAAAATTCATGTCTGCACCGATGTGTTTAGAGTTCATAACATCGTATGCTCCACCATAAGCTTTTCTGGTAATAACCGTAATTCTAGGCACTGTAGCTTCACTAAAAGCGTAGAGCAGTTTAGCTCCGTTTACAATGATACCATTCCATTCTTGATCAGTTCCTGGTAAAAAACCAGGGACATCTTCTAATACTAAAAGCGGAATATTAAAGCAATCACAGAAACGCACAAAGCGTGCTGCTTTTTTAGAACTATTCACATCTAAAACTCCTGCTAAAAACATAGGCTGATTAGCAACAATACCAATACTTTTTCCACCTAATCTAGCAAAACCTACAATGATGTTTTCCGCATAGTCTTTATGGATTTCATAGAAGGAATCCTCATCAATAATACCTGTAATAATCTTATGCATATCATAAGGTTTATTAGGATTTTCAGGAACAATAGCTTCTAAAGATTCTCTAACTTCTTCTTTAAGCTCAAACGGAAAATCTACAGGTTTTTCCTTATTGCTTTGTGGTAAGTAGCTCAATAATTTTTTAATATCTTCTAAACACGCTACATCGTTAGTTGATGTTATATGAGCAACACCAGATTTTGAAGAATGTACGCTTGCACCACCTAATTCTTCACTCGTTACTTCTTCATTGGTCACAGTTTTTACCACGTTTGGTCCAGTAACAAACATATAACTCGTGTCTTGCACCATAAAAGTAAAGTCTGTCATTGCTGGAGAATACACAGCACCACCAGCACAAGGTCCCATAATGGCAGATATTTGGGGAATAACACCAGAAGACTGAACATTTTTGTAAAATATATCAGCATAACCACCTAAAGAACGCACGCCTTCTTGAATACGAGCTCCACCAGAATCGTTAAGACCAATTAATGGTGCTCCAACATTAACAGCCATATCCATGATTTTACAGATTTTTTCAGCATGAGTTTCAGAGAGTGAACCACCAAAAACGGTAAAATCTTGTGCAAAAACATAAATTAATCTACCATTTACAGTGCCATAACCTGTTACTACACCATCGCCATAAAACTGTTGGTCAGCCATACCAAAATCTTTAGTTCTATGAGTTACTAAAGCACCAATTTCTTCAAACGAACCTTCATCTAAAAGATACATTACACGTTCGCGAGCTGTTAATTTTTTCTTTTGATGTTGTTTATCTATTCGTGCTTGTCCACCTCCTAGTTTGGCTAGAGCTAGTTTGTCGTTTAAAATTTCTATCTTGTTGTTCATGCTTATTTTTTTTGATACAAAACTACTAAGGATGAGTTTCTTATGTGATTTTGGTAATGTTTTAATTCAAATAATTAGATTAGGTCTTATTCATTGTTTACTAGAGGTTAACAACGACTAATTAGGTACTCGTAAAATTTTCTGTTCTTTTAAAAAGTGCTTTAATGCAATTTTTGCTGCGATTTCCGACTCTAATAGATGTTGTTCTTTTAATAAACTAAATGAATAGTAGTTTTTTACAAAATGGGTATCAAAAACACCACTTCTAAAAGCATCATTTTCACAAACAAAACGACCAAAAGGTAATGTGCTTTGTACGCCTTCTATTTGGTAATTATTAATTGCGGTTATCATTAATGCAATGGCTTCTTCTCTGGTTTTTCCATAAGTAATCAGTTTAGATAGCATTGGATCGTAATAAATAGGAATATCCATGCCTTCTTCATAACCATTATCTACTCTTATATTTTCTCCTTCAGGAAGTTTATAAACTTCTAGGTTACCAACACTTGGTAAAAAGTCATTCATAGTATCTTCTGCATAAACACGAAGTTCTAGGGCATGACCCTTAATTTTTAAATCTTCTTGTTTAATATTTAATTTTTCACCTCTCGCCACTTTAATTTGAAGTTCTACTAAATCTACTCCAGAAATCCACTCGGTAACCGGATGCTCTACTTGAAGTCTAGTATTCATTTCTAAGAAATAGAAATTTAAGTTTTCATCTAAAAGGAATTCTACAGTTCCGGCACCAACATAATCACAAGAGCGTGCTACATTTATGGCAGCTTGTCCCATTTTTTCTCTTAATTCTGGTGTTAATACAGCAGAAGGTGCTTCTTCAATTATTTTTTGATGACGACGTTGTATGGAGCATTCGCGCTCAAAAAGATGAATGATATGACCATGGGTATCTGCCATGACTTGAATTTCTATATGTCTTGGTGAAGCCACATATTTTTCTATAAACACAGAGCCATCACCAAATGAAGACTTTGCTTCACTGATAGCTCTATTCATTTGCGATTCAAATTCCGCTTCGTTTTCTACAATACGCATCCCTTTTCCACCACCTCCAGCTGAGGCTTTAATAAGGATAGGGAATCCTATCGTTTTTGCGATTTTTTTTGCTTCAGGAATATCTGTAATAGCCTCATCTGTTCCAGGCACCATTGGGATATCATAATCCTTTATGGTTTCTTTAGCGGCTAATTTATTACCCATCAGTTTAATCGCTTTAGAACGTGGTCCGATAAAAATGATATCATTGTCTTCGCACAATTCTGCAAAATCGGCATTTTCACTTAGAAAACCATAACCAGGATGAATGGCATCAACATGAAGTAATTTTGAAACTTCTATAATTTTATCTCCTTTTAAATACGATTCGTTTGAAGGCGCTGGACCAATACAAACGGCTTGATCTGCATATTTTACGTGTGGAGCATTACGGTCTGCTTCAGAAAAAACAGCAACTGTTTTAATACCCATTTTCTTAGCCGTTTTCATGACTCTTATGGCAATTTCTCCTCTATTTGCTACTAATAATTTTTTCATCTTAAATGCCTGCGGAAGCAGGTATCTTTTTAATTTATACTTATTTATCTAAAGGTTCTCGATACTTTGTAATTAAATAGTGAGAACACTCGAACTGACGATTGGTTTATTCAAATTCAATTAAAAGTGAATTTTTATCGACTGTTTCTCTTTCATTCACCTGAATAGACTTAATAACACCATCTCGCGGAGAATGAATTACATTTTCCATTTTCATGGCCTCAAGAATTAATAATGTATCATCCTCTTTAACTTCATCTCCAACTTTTACAGTTATCTCTAAAATTAAACCTGGCATAGGTGCTTTTATATCATTGACTTGTCTTAAAGCACCAATTTCAAAACCTAAAGCTTCAATTTGTTGATCTAAAATGTCATTAATAGAAACGTCGTATGTATTGTTATTCACTTTAATAGAATACGTTTTCTTATTAAAGTCGGTTTGTAATATTTCAGCTTTTACTGAAGTATTGTCTTGAAGAATATGGTAGTGATTCGTTGATGTTTCAGCAACATCTAAGGTTTCCATGCTGTCTTTAGTCACTTCGAAAGTATGGGTAGCATTGACTTTTATTTTATACATAAAATTGAGTTTATTACATGATTAGCAGAGAAAAGCTAATTTAACTGCAAAATATGAAATAATTAGCTTTTATTTTCTGAATTCTCTAAAGATTTAAAGTTTGAGTTGTTTTGATGTATTTTGATGGCTTTTCTAGACAAGAATATACCAATGATTAATGAGATAAATGCTCCAATTGATATCCCAGGAATAAAGTTAATAAATAAAAAGAAATCATACGCTCCATGAAATATAGTTGCTAGCAATAAACCTGTTAGGTTAAGCACTAATCTATTATTCGAGAATTTTGCTTTTCCCATAAAATAACCCATTAAAACGCCAAACGTAGCATGCGCAGGAACAGCTGTAAAAGCTCTTATAAGCGCAGTTTCATAACCTCCATCTAAAACATACATAATGTTTTCAGTACAAGCAAATCCCATAGAAACCATAACGGCATAAATAATACCATCATAAGGTTCGTTAAATGCTTTTTTGGGTTGCGCATAGTATTTTACAATCACGTATTTGCTGAATTCTTCTGATAATGCGACAACGATAAACGCTTGTATAAATTGTTGACCAACGCTAAATTTATCTGTAATTGGAATTAATCTTCCTGTAAAAAAATATAAAACAAAGACTATAATTATACTAACAATAGCACCAAAAAAGAAACTTGCAATTAATAAACGATGTGGCTCTTTTTCGTGTTTGTCTTGCACATAAATATATAACAGAATGGCAAAGACAGGAGCGATGGCAAGTAGGAGTAAGTTCATAAATCAAAAATAATTAAAAAAGAGATAAGAGTTGTTTTCTGCTCTTAGTGTCTAAAAAAACATATACGATATTTGTTATAAAGTGACTTATTAAAACGGCAATAGCAGCACCAGTTACTTGCCAGATAGGGATGAGCAGGTAACATAAAATGACGTTAGCAATACAACCGATAATGAATCGGTATACATTTTTTTGCAACTCGTTTGTATTGATTAGGTGTTTTTCGTAAATCATTCCTATAAACACAAAAAGCGGAGCCCAACAGAAAATTAATAAAGGGGTTTTGGCTTCAGCAAAACTTTCTGTAAAATAGGTGTTTAAAATGGCATTTCCGAAGAGTGTGTATAATACACCAATGAGTATGGCTAAAGCGCACATAATTTTTAACAGTCTTCTTATTTTTTGTATATAAAGTGGCCTGTTATTTTGAAATGATTCTGCAAGAGAAGGGTAGAGTGCGTTGATGATAGAAAATCCGATATTCCAACTTAGCGCTATTACTAAAAACTGGACTGTAGCAAAGATTCCGTTTGCATGATCTCCTAGAAAATATTTTAAAAACAGCTCATCAATTGTGATATAAAACATAATTAAGCCGTTAGAGATTATTAAAGGAAACGACATTTTTAATAATGATTTTCCTAAAGGCCATGAAAAGGTCCATTGTTGAAATGAAAACTGCTTTTTGTACTTTAAAATGAGTGTGTAAATTAGGCCTTGAATAAAAAAATCGAGAACTATAAGTTTGGCAAAATAATAGACATCAAATTGATGTTTAACACCATAATATTGCAAAGACACAATAATAATTAAGCTTGTTATTTTACTTAAGAATATAATTTTTGTCCATTTTTTTGCTAGTAAATAATACTCAAAAACATCGGTAAGCTTAAAAAGATAACTGATGGTTATGATGTAATACAATACCTTTAAAGGACTACGTTCTGAAATATTAAAATAGATAACTATTCCTATTAAAATAATAAACCAGCTTATAAGACGAAGGTAAAAAGCAGTAGCCAATATTTGTTGGCTTCGTTTGGGATGAAATACAATTTCTCTAATACAGATGCTAGATAAACCTAAAAAAAATAAAGGAGTCAGCATGCCTAAAACAGATTCCACAAATTTGAGTTTTCCTATATCTACAGTGCCTAACAGACTAAAAATTTGTGGAACAATTAAGACACCTGTAATAAGTTGTATCAGTTTTTCTAAAGTAAACCATTTGGTTGCAATAAAATCTTTCTTACTAAAAACCGATATCATGTAGTATATTTAGGTGTTCAAAGATATAAAAACCAATTCCTTTTAGTCATTTCAAAGTTTATTATTACATTCGTTTTTCAATCCATTAGATGACTCCAGAGTTTCTTCGTCGCTATTATATTTTACGCATTATTTCAAACCCTAAAGTTTATGGTATTGAAAAAAATGGGTTTGTTCCTTTGGAAGATTTACAAAAGTCTTTAGATCAGTTACGTGCTGATAATATGGACGATCCACTTTACGATAAACTGAATCTGCATAGTCAAAAAACAATTAAGCGTGATTTAGATAAAATTAAATCCTATTACCAATCTATTATTTTACATAAGCGCAATTACGGGTATTATGTTGATAGTTATGAAATAAGTGAAGCGTTAAAAGAAATTTACGAAAAAACAGAACTTTATCTTTTGCATCACCATGCACATGTATGGAAAACTTATGTGACCACAGCACGCAGTTCGTTGAGTTCTCAAGTAGATCTGGTACCTCTAATCCATGCTATAGAGCAACATTTATTAATTAAAATAATCTATCATGGTTGGTACGATGATAGCTTTAATACTATTTCTGGTTTTTTTCAGCCTCTGCATATTAAGGAAATTAATAAAGCGTGGTATTTAATAGCTTATAATGAAGAATATGGATTCTATGCGTTTTGTTTAGATAATAGAATTAAGAGTATTTCTATTAGCAAACAGCAAGTTAAGGAACCTGTAAATTTTAGTCCAAAAGATTATTTTAAAAATGTTATAGGCATTTTAAAATCAGACATAAAAGCAGAATGGATTCAAATAAAAGTTGCCAATCATCATTTTAAGTATTTAGAAAATAACCCATTACATCACTCTCAACAAATTGTAACACGGCCTAAAGAATTAGACACGTATAAATTAGACTATAAAAATCCCAATATTTGGGGTGAAATCAAAGTGTATGTTGAACCTAATTATGAGTTTTTAATGGAAATCTTAAAGTACAACCTTTGGGTTAAAGTGGTTAGTCCATTGCATGTTAAAGCTTATGTAAAGCATCATCTGGAGTTCATTCTTGATTATTATGAATAGATTTCTTTTGTTACATTCTTCTTCTTCTTCTTCTTCTTCTTCTATTTTGAATCTGTATGATTTTTGATAACTTTTTTAGACTGTCTGAATAAGTTGATCTTGGAAATATTTTGAAACGGACACGTTTTGTCTACTTCAAAAATAGATTTGAGAATTATAAGAGTATTACTTCAAATTAACCAATGCATAGCAACTTATAGATGCAGTATTTGTGGTATTTATAAAACTTACACTTTTGGTTATTAATTAAATACGAGTACTGCTTATAAGTTTTATAAAATAATATTGAAGTTGTGCTTCATCATTGGGTGAAAATTTCTGTATAGAATTAGGATTTTAATTGATATGCATCACAAATAAATATCAAGGTCAAAACATGCCGAACAAGACCAAAAAGGAAGTAGGTAAAATTTTAAACTAATCAAATGAAAAAAGTATTATTAATTATGCTCACTGCTATTGCATTTACTTCTTGTAAATCAAGTAGCTTACATAGTGGAGGTTATCATCAATTAAATCAAACACAAATAGTCTTATCAAATAATAATTTTGAGGTGCTTGGTAGTTTTACAGGAACGGCAACTGAAAAAATATTAACAGGAAACATTACCAATAAAGAAGGTATAGTGTCTCAAGCTAAATCAAAAATGTTAGCAAATGCTAAAGATGCAGGTATTGTGTTACTAGGAAGTAGAGCTCTCGTTAATGTCTCAGTTGATATCACAGAAACTAAAAAGAGAATAACAGCAACTGTTACTGCTGAAATTATTGAATTTAAATAATAGAATAAAAGTACTGTGTTTTTAAGCTATTATGTTTTAAATAGGAAATGACTAAGTTGCTTAGTCCTATAACTAAAGATTAATTACCAATATTAATTTAGACATAAAGTATAAAGTAGAAGAAATTTTATCATGTAGATAAAACTATAAATTTTAAAACGAAAAAATCCCTTTAAAGTATATCAACAATTGTTTATTATAAATACGAAACAGACACATTTTGACTATTTCAGTTTTACTTTTGAACAAGCTAATAGTTAGGGGGATTTTCTATATGAAAATTTTAAGGCTAGGATTTATTTAATATTTACGTTTTGAAACCACAAAATAGGATATAGGGATCGCTATTTATTAATCAAACACTGATTGATGGTTTCAATCGTAACTTGCTGAAAAAAGCCCCAACCGGATAGGTTGGGGCTTTTATGTTATTGGATTTTTAATTATTACAGCTTCTGTAATTCTTTCTTTATGGCCTTATGTACTTTAAGATAATAATCATAATTACTGGCCACAAAATGCATATTAGTTTTACTGTTTTTTAATAGAGATTCAAAGTCATCAAGCGTTACTAATTTTAGTGCTTCAACTTCTGATTCTTGTTTCACTAATGTGTTTGAAGGCACTGTTAATTCTGCGATATAAACCTGATGAAATTCATTATCTTGAATCTTACCATCTGCATAACTCGTTTCATGAAGAAAAGTTCCGATTTGTTGAAGATTGTTAGGTGTTAATTTTAAACCAATTTCTTCTTTAGTTTCACGTAAAACGGCTTCAATAAACGTTTCACCAGCATCAATGTGTCCTGCAACGGAAACATCCCAAAGTAAGGGATAAATAATTTTTTTGTGAGAGCGTTGTTGTAAAAGAATTTCACCTTTAGATGTATACAACCATAAATGAATGGTGTTATGGTATAAACCTTTAGCATGTGCTTCAGATTTTAAAGCTGTTTTTCCAGTTGGTTTTCCTTGTTTTGTAACAATATCTAGTAATTCGTCCATAGTTGTAAGAAGACCTCAAAGATTTTGGAAATCTTTGAGGTCTTTAAAATTATTATTTTGCTAAATCTAGCTTAGCTAGTTATTTAAAATAACTAAACGTTTCTCCGTCTTCTATTTTAAGTAATGTTTCATAAATTAACTTAATCACATTTTCAACATCATCTCTATGTACCATTTCCACTGTGGTATGCATATAACGAAGAGGTAAAGAAATTAAGGCAGAAGCGACACCACCATTACTGTAAGCAAAAGCATCAGTATCAGTTCCTGTAGCTCTAGATAATGCAGCACGTTGAAAAGGTATTTTCTTTGCTTCAGCAGTTTCTGTAATTAAATCTCTTAATTTTTGTTGTACAGCTGGCGCATAAGCGATAACTGGACCTTTTCCGATTTCAGCATAACCTTGTGTTTTTTGCTCAATCATTGGCGTCGTTGTATCGTGGGTTACATCCGTAACAATAGCAACGTTTGGCTTAATGGTTTGTGTAATCATTTCAGCACCACGTAACCCTATTTCTTCTTGTACAGAATTGGTAATATAAAGTCCGAATGGTAATGTTTTCTTGTTTTCTTTCAATAAACGGGCTACTTCAGCAATCATAAAACCACCCATTCTGTTGTCTAAAGCACGACACACAAATTTGTCTTTATTTAGAATGTGAAATTCATCTGGATACGTAATAACACAACCCACATGAACTCCCATTTTTCCTACTTCCTCTTTATCTTTTGCTCCAATATCGATGCAAATATTATCTGGTTTTGGTGCTTGTTCTTTAGCTTTGCTTCTGGTATGAATTGCTGGCCAACCAAATACACCTTTAACAATGCCGTTTTTAGTATGGATATTCACAATTTTACTTGGAGCGATTTGGTGATCACTTCCACCATTTCTAACCACATATATTAAACCGTTATCCGAAATGTAGTTTACATACCAAGAAATTTCATCTGCATGGCCTTCAATAACAACTCTATAATTTGCTTTTGGGTTAATAACGGCAACTGCAGAACCATAAGTGTCTGTTATAAATTCATCTACGTAGGGTTTAAGGTAATCCATCCAGATTTTCTGACCTTCCCATTCATAACCAGTAGGAGAGGCATTATTTAAATATTTTTCGAGGAAATCTATTGATTTTTTATTGAGTATGCTTTTTGAAGCCATAATAAATGTTTTGAGTTTCTGTAAAAATAAAAGGATTTACTAAGCTTTTAATGCCTTTTGAATATTTTTTGTAACAAATTCATCTATTTTTACACTTATACATAAATAAACTTAGACTTCTAATTCAATACAATGAAACATCTATTCAAAAAATTTGATATGCAATCAAATAATTAATTAGGATGTTCCATGTAACCATAAAAAACAAATAAATATAAACTCATGAAACTAGTTATATCTAACCTTACCAAAACATATAAAAATGGTGTAAAAGCTATTGATAATCTTAACCTAGAAATCGGAACCGGAATGTTTGGGCTCCTAGGACCTAATGGTGCAGGTAAATCCTCTTTAATGCGAACTATTGCAACATTACAAAGTCCGGATTCTGGGTCTATAATGTTTGGTGATATTAATGTTTTGGAAGATAAAATGGCTTTAAGAAAAGTGTTGGGTTATTTACCACAGTCGTTTGGTGTGTATCCAAAAATGTCTGCAGAAGATTTGCTAGATTATTTTGCAACCTTAAAAGGCATTAGTTCTAAAACAGACCGACAGGCGATTGTAAAAGAGGTTTTAGATATTACCAACTTATACGATATGCGTAAGAAACATGTTGCTGGTTATTCTGGTGGTATGAAACAACGTTTTGGTATTGCACAGTTATTATTGAATAATCCAAAATTAATCATCGTAGATGAACCAACAGCAGGATTAGATCCGGCAGAACGTCATCGTTTTCTAAATGTTTTACGTGAAGTTGGTACCAATTGTACCGTAATATTTTCGACACATATTGTTGAAGATGTTAAGGAGCTTTGTAACGATATGGCGATTTTAAATGGTGGTCGTATTTTAAAACAAGCGACACCATCGCAAGCTAGAATAGAATTACAAGGCCGTATTTGGACTAAAATTATTGATAGAGACGATTTAGAAGCGCATGAAGCACAATACAATTTATTGTCTTCTAATTATAATGAAGATAACTCATTAAATATTAGAGTATTTAGTGATACACAACCAAGTGACGATTTCAAATCTGTTGAGCCACAGCTAGACGATGTGTACTTTATAGCACTAAAGCAAGACGAACCAGTAAGTGCGATTTAATTTTAAAGCTTAAAAAAAAGTACATCTATGTTTTCTACAATATTTTTTTACGAATTAAAGTACTGGTTAAAACGACCTGCGACTTATATTTATATGGCTATTTTCTTTATGTTGGCGTTATTTATGGCTGCAACAACAGCAGGAATATTTGATAGCATTACAGCCACAACAGGTTCTTCTCGTATTGTAAATTCTCCAATGGGAGTAAAGGGCTTATTTAATGGATTGGCTATTTTAATTTTCTTTTTATTTCCTTCTATTATTGGTGCATCCATAAATAGGGATTTTAAAAGTGAAATGCATTCTATTTTATATTCTTATCCGTTTACAAAAGCCAATTATTTATTTGCTAAGTTTTTTAGTGCCATTGTCGTTGTAACATTAATTGTAATGACTATTGGAGTCGGTATGTTTATCGGTTTTAGATTACCTGGCACCAATTCTGATTTGGTTGTTGCCTTTGATATTAAATCGTATTTTAATGCGTACTGGCTTTTTATTCTGCCTAATATTTTACTTTTTGGTGCCATTGTTTTTGCGGTAGTCACTTTTACACGAAATATTGCAGCAGGCTTTATAACGGTTATTTTATTATTGTTTGTTCAAGGCGTTACTGAGAGTTTGTTATCTGATCCAGATAGTCGCTATTTGGCAGGATTATTAGATCCTTTTGGCGAGTCTGCTTCTGCTTATTACACACGTTATTGGACGGTCTTTGAGCAAAACGAAATGCATATTCCTATTAAAGAATTAATTCTTTATAATCGTTTATTATGGTTAGGCGTTGCTAGTTTAGTATTTGGTTTAGTCTATAAGTTCTTTACATTCAGCCAAAATGCAATGTCCTTTTCTTTCTTCAAAAAAGCAAAAGGTGAACGCGCTATAAAACGGAATTTTGGTGGTATAACAAAAATTAATCTACCTAAGGTTACAAATGATTATTCTTTTATTCAGAACTTAAAAGCGACCTGGAAAATATCTAATGTAGAGTTTAAATACATTGTTAAAAGTTGGCCATTTATAAGTATTGTTTTAGTTGGACTTATTATTGTTTTAGTAGCTTTAGCAGATGTAGGAAACCCAACAGGTACTTCATCTTATCCTCGAACTTGGTTGATGCTACGTGGAGGAGGTGCGTTTGTGTTTGCTATTAATATCTGTACCTTTTTATATGCAGGTATGTTAGTCAATCGTAGTAAAATAGCAAATATCAATGGGCTAGAAGATGTAACTCCAATACCTAATTGGTCGTTGTTTTTATCAAAGTTTATTGCCATAGTTAAAATGCAATTACTATTGCTTACCGTAATAATGGTTGCAGGTATTTTGTTTCAATTGTATAAAGGCTATTTTGATATTGAAATAGGGCTTTATATCAAAGAGTTATTTGGATTAAAGTTGATTAATTATGTTATTTGGGCATTCTTGGCTTTAATGGTTCAAACACTCATCAGAAATCCATATTTAGGTTTATTTGTGCTCTTAGTAATTTCTATAGCTATTCCATTTTTAAGCTTTGCAGGAGTAGAAGAACCTATCTTTAAATATAATGAAGGACCAGGATTTGGATATAATGATATGAACGGTTATGGAGATTCGTTAGCGAGATATTTAACTTATAAATTCTATTGGGTACTTGGAGGTTTAGTATTAATGCTAATCGCTGCGTTATTTTGGGTTCGTGGTTTACCACATTCATTTAAAGAACGTTTAAAGATTGCCAAAGCGCGTTTTAAAACACCAATTGCCATTGTATTTGTTGTGCTTTTAGCTGGTTTTTTAACTATGGGTTACAGTATCTACCATGCTAAAAACATTAATAATGATCGTTATTCTTCAAAAGAGCGTGAAGAAATGAGCGTTAGTTGGGAGAAAAAGTATAAGAAGTATGAAGATTATGCGCAACCACGCATTGTTGCTGTAAAAGTAAATATGGATCTGTTTATTGACGATCGTAATTTTGAATCTGCTGGAGAATATACAATGATTAACAAAACAGAAACGGCTATAGATAGCGTGTTTTTAAATCATAATGACTATCCAAGTACATTCAAATTTAATCGCGAAAACACGCTGGTTTCAGAAGATACATTATACAATTTTGACATTTATAGGTTAAAAGAACCTATGATGCCAGGAGATACTATGACTTTAAAGTTCACAGTAAAAAATAAACCGAACACAATGTTAGTGTCTAATTCACCTGTGATTAAAAATGGAACGTTTATTAATAACTTTCAAATATTTCCTAATTTAGGATATAATGGAGGTGAGCTTACTGATGATAAAACACGAGAGAAATATGATTTACCACCAAACAAGTTAAAGCCTTATCCATCAGATTCAACAGCCTTAGGAAACACTTATATTGCTAAGGATAGTGATTGGATAGATTTTGAAGCTACAGTAAGTACTAGCGAAGATCAAATTGCTATTGCGCCAGGTTATCTTCAAAAAGAATGGGTAGAAGATGGAAGACGTTATTTTCATTATAAAATGGATAGTAAAATCTTGAATTTTTATGCCTTCAATTCAGCAAAGTACAAAGTAAAAAAGGATAAGTGGAAAGATGTTAACCTTGAGATTTATTATCATGAAGGTCATGAGTACAATTTAGAAAGTATGATGGATGGTATGAAAGCTTCTTTAGAGTATAACAGTGAAAACTTTAGTCCGTACCAACACAAACAATTACGAATTGTAGAATTTCCAAGTGGTGGATTTGCACAATCATTTCCTAACACCATACCGTTTTCTGGTGATGCCGGTTTTATTGCAGATGTAGAAGATAGCGAAGACGGAGAAGATGCAGGTTTAAATTACACTTATGCTATTACAGTGCATGAGGTTGCGCACCAATGGTGGGCACACCAAGTAATTGGAGCAGATGTGTTAGGCGCAACAATGTTGTCTGAAAGTTTATCGGAATACGTGGCTTTAAAGGTGCTTGAAAAAGAATTAGGCAAACCGCAAATGCGTAAATTTTTGAGAAAAGCTTTAGACGATTATTTATTGAGAAGAACGTTTGAACGTAAGCGCGAAAAACCATTAATGTATAACGATGGACAAGGCTATATTCGCTATCAAAAAGGATCTTTAGTGTTCTACGCACTTAGCGATTATATTGGCGAAGATGTGTTAAACGGAGCATTAAAGACTTATGTTGAAAAAGTACAATTTCAAGAACCTCCTTATACCACGTCTATTGATATGGTAAATCATATTAAAGCTGTGACACCAGATAGTTTACAATACGTGATTAAAGATATGTTTGAAACCATAACCTTATATGACAATAAAACTACAAATGTTACGTCTACGGAATTAGAGAATGGTACATACAAAGTAGATATTGAATTTGAAGTCAGTAAATACAGAAATAACGAAAAAGGAAAACAGATTTTTTCTGAACAAGGAAGAGACTCAATTTCTTATCTCCGAGAAGGAAAAAAGAAGCCTATTTTATCATTGCCACTTCAAGATTATATAGATATAGGAATTTTTACAGAACATGAGGTTGATGGAAAGATGAAAGAAAAGCAGCTTTACCTTAAGAAACATAAAATCACAGAGATTCATAATACAATTTCAATCATTGTAGATGAAAAACCGACAGAAGTTGGTGTAGATCCCTACAATAAATTAATTGATAGAATATCTGGAGACAATCGTCAAGAGATTGGTAACTTAAAAATTAGCATAGAGAATTAAGACTCATTTCAATGATTTTCGCTAATCCTAAAATTCATTGAAGATATGCAACGTTAAATGCTGATAACTTCAGCTTAGCTTAAAATAAAGACCTTTCAGATACGCTATATTTGAAAGGTCTTTTTATTTGGTGATTTTTTGAATAAGTTTCATAATATTAATAAGAATTTAGGGTTATAGACTTTAAATATTATTAATTTTGAAATTGCTAAGACGTAACATTTGGAACGGTTTTAGCATTAAAATAATACATGAAGTATATTACCTACATAGCGTTGTTTTTTTCAGTTGTGCTAAGTGCGCAAGAAGATCCTGTAAAACAAGATTCTACAGTAGTGCATTACATGTATATTGAAGGAGATTCTATACCTGTAACTTCTGTAGAATTAAATGAAGTTTTAGTATTACCCAATTTAAAGTTTGAAGACAGAGCAGCACGTATTCGGTATATTATTTTAAGACGAAAAACCTTAAAAGTGTATCCTTATGCTAAGTTAGCTGCAGAGCGTTTAGAAGCTTTACAAGAGCGATTAGACGAGTTAGAACGTAAGCGAGATAAAAAGCGTTACGCTAAAATTATTCAGAATTATATTGAAGAAGAGTTTTCTGCAGAACTTAAGAAACTCACAAAAACCGAAGGTCAGATTTTAGTGAAATTGATTCATAGACAAACCGGTAAAACCACCTTTGATCTTATTAAAGAATTGCGAAGTGGTTGGCGTGCCTTTTGGTTTAATAGTACAGCGAGTTTATTTGATATTTCGTTAAAGAAAGAGTTTAACCCTATTGATGAAGAAGAAGATTATTTAATTGAAGATATTCTGCAACGTGCTTTTCAGAATGAGCAATTAAAACGACAAGAACCTGCGTTTGATATTGATTTTTACGCTTGTGCTAATAAGTGGTCTAAACCCAAAACACCTTCAAAAACCAAAAATTAAAGATGCGCGTTCAAACCAAACTCGAAGAACAACTAAATGCTTGGACGCATGGCTTTGGTGCACTAATGGGAATCGCAGCTTTAGTTTTGCTTATTGTAAAAGTAGATAGCTTAACACCTTGGAGTTTATTTAGTGTTATTGTTTACGGACTTTCTATTATCATTCTTTTTTTAGCTTCAACATTTTACCATGCGGTAGAAGGGGAGAAGCGTAAACACTATTTCAGAATCGTAGATCATGTTAGTATCTACCTACTAATAGCAGGTACTTACACGCCTGTGTTATTAATACTTCTTGCGGATAGTTTGGGATGGACTTTGTTTTGGACTGTTTGGGGAATTGCCGCTTTTGGTGTTGTTTTAAAACTATTTTTTACAGGACGCTTCGAGATTTTTTCAACCCTTTTGTATTTGGTAATGGGTTGGCTCATTGTATTTGATTTTTCTAATGTCTCTGATGCTCTTGGACCCAACGGTATACTTTGGTTATTTGCAGGTGGCTTGTTTTATACGGTTGGTATTATTTTTTATGCCATTCAAAAAATACCATACAATCATGTCATTTGGCATTTGTTTGTTTTAGGTGGTGCTATATGTCACTTTTTTATGATATATCTTTATGTGCTATAGGAAAACGAATCCTTAATTTAAGGATTCAATTACAACGTCAATTTCGTTATGAACTCTGTTCAATTCCGTATTATAATTGTCTGTTTCATGAATAATTAAGTTTTTGAATAATGTAAAAGCCTCTAATCTTAGCTCTGAATATTTAAGTAGTTTTTTATTCTGATTTACAAGTTCTAATGGTAATCCTTCAATACTATTAGTTCTTTTAATAATCTCGATGTTCTCTTTCCATTTTGGGATGGCGATGTTATCAATCTCATTTAAAAGGGTTTCATTCTCTTCTGTATTTATGTGATCGTAAAACGCTAATGACGCCTCTTCGTTTTTTGTGAATTGCTCCATTTCGGCATCATAAGTATCATATACTTCGTCTGGAATTAAAAATATAGTAGCAAAAATGATTGCTACTAAAATAATTAATGAGATAACACCAATACCTGCAGCTCTCCAGCCAGAATAAAAAGGGTAATTATTTAGATCGTGGTTGTTTAGTATAGTACCATGAATTTTGTCGACTATCAAATAAATAATTCCAGTATATATGGCAGGAATAATCATATTTGGAATTTTACTCATGATGGATTCAGGAATCATATATAACGATCCAAAAACGATTAACGTTGCTATTATCGAAATAATTAATGCTGTTCTTCCTTTTTCGCCTTGATTTAAAGCTTTGTAATTTTCTTTAATTAAATATCCGGCTGCCAAAGGACCACCAATAAAAGTAGCTAGTCCTATTGATTTTTGTGAATAGAATTTTAAGTCTTTAGTCGTGTTATTTTGTTCAATCATTTCTGAGGTTTAAAGCTTTAAAAGTAACTTTTTTAAAATAATATTTTTTTCAAGATTATACTACAGTCTTGAATTGTACCCTGTATATAATACTAATCATTCCCATAAACAAGGTTTATAAAATCTGATTTGTCTAAAGTGCCAAAATAATCCTCAACAGACACATCTTTGAGCTTGTTACTAATTTCATTTTTATCATAAGGCACGCCAACAAGAAGATTCTCTAAATCAGCAACAGGTTGTCTTCCAAAGAAGTCTCCAAAGATTTTAAAGTCTGATATATGTCCTTTCTCAACAAAAATACGAAGGTCAATTTCCCCAATAGGAAAACGTTTATTACGTTGAATATTAAATTTAGGTGAGCGTCCATAATTCCAATCCCATTGGTCATATTTTTCGGCTTTTAATTGGTGTACAGCTTTCCATTCTGCTTCCGATAATGTATGCGTTTCAAATGGTTCGCTAGCTTCATACAGACCGGTGAGTAATTCCTTTTTAAAGTCTGCCATTGGGATAGCTGTCTTTAAAAAATCACTAATATTTGCCACACGACTTCTAACAGATTTATGACCTTTAGACTGTATTTTACTCATTTTAACCTGAAGTGCTTTTGCGACTTCACTCATGTCTGTATCAAACAATAACGTACCATGACTTATCATGCGTTTTCCTGTTGAAAATTGCGCTGTACCAGAGATTTTTTTCTCGTTTACTAAAATATCATTACGTCCTTTTAGTTCAGCAGAAACACCCATATCATTTAAGACTTTAATCACTGGTGCCGTAAATTTTTTAAAGTTGCTGATGCTTTTACCATCGTGATTGGTGATAAAACTAAAGTTTAAGTTCCCTAGGTCGTGATATACAGCTCCACCACCAGAAACTCGCCTTACTACGTGTATGTTATTATCGTCTATATATTCTTGGTTAATTTCTTCTAACGTGTTTTGATTGCGTCCAATAATAATAGAGGGCTCATTAATGTAAAACAACAAATAATCGGTAGAAGCATCAAAATGTCTTAAAGCATACTCTTCTAATGCTAAGTTTAATTTAGGATTGGTATTACCTTCATTATCTATAAAAATCATAAGCTCTGTTTCGTTTAAGAGCTAGCAAAGATAAAGAAATTGTGAATGAAGATTAAGCAAAATAGAATGCAACCTAAAACATAAATAGTAGATTATATATTATTGATTCTGTTCTAAAAAATCTAATATTTTTTTATTCACAGTTTCTGACTGGTCAATGGTTAAAAAATGTCCTGCATTTTGAATCACTTCTCCTTTGCCATTTGGTAACGTATTGGCAATTTCAACGGTTCGTTTTTCATTAATCATATCGTCATCACCAATTAAAACCAAAACAGGCATTTGTAAAGATTTTAATTCGGTTGTGGTAAAAGGTTTCATGCTAGACATAAATTTGTTTACAGAATCTTTTTCTGTTGCTATTTTATATTGCTCTAAATAAATATCACTAATATTAGCAGGATTGCTAGACAAGGTCTCTAAACTTTGCTTCATTTGTTTTTCTTTTGAAGACAGTAACGCTAATATATTTTTAAGTAAATCTGTGCTAGGTGTAATCCATGTAAACGTTTGAGCAGGACTTAATAAGACTAAGCTTTTTGTTTTTTTAGGATTTTTTAAGGCTAGGTGAACAGCCAACCAACCACCTCTAGAAGCACCAATTATATGATAGCTCTCTAATTTTAAAACAAATAAAACTTCGTTATACCATGCCGTAATTTTGTCAACACTTTCAATATCATTGTACAAATATGATTTTCCTGGTTCTAAAACAAAATCAATAGCAAACACACGATGCTTTTTAGTAAGTGCTTCAATATTTGGATACCACATGGTAGAACTGGCATTCATTCCGTGAAGCAAAATTAAAGGCTCTGCATTTTTAGGGCCACTTACAACAACATGGGCAATACCATTGGTGGTTGGAATATATAATTCTTCAAATGGAACATTCCATAACTTTAACGTTTCATCGTATGCTTTAAAATACGCCTTATTTGTGCCAACTGCATTTAGAATATATTCAGGTGTTTCTTTATACTTTTCATAGTCAGAAGAGCAACCAAAAAGTAAAACTGAAAATGTAAGCCATAAAAATAGTCTCATATATCGCGATAAAAATTTATGTAAATGTAACTATAAAGGCCATATATCTATATATGCATGGAAAGGATGTTTTTTGTATGAACTACTAAAGAGGTATAACTAGTATATAATTGTAAACTGAGTTGCCTTTATTATTTCAGTATAATTTAGTTGATATAATTAAATTTTTTACTTCCATCCTGAACTCCGATTTTTACACTATTACCTATAGGTATTTCTCTAGTTAGTCTTTGAATAAATCTTGAGCGTCCACCTTTTAGAGTCTCGTTTTCTAAAACAACTGTATTAAAATATAGAATATATTTTTTCGGTTACTGTGAGTAACTCGCATTTCTATTGAAGGTGAATTGGATAAAAATATTTTGTTACCACCCTTATCTAGAACAATTAGATTAGTTTGTCAATATTATTTGAAGAATATTTTATATTTCCTAAAAACAAAGGATTGTTTATTTCTACATCCTTTATATTGTAGTTAGCAAGTTTGTGATTGAGTTAGTTAGGTGGTTTGGTGACTTCTTTAGTAAATAAAAGACAGGTGTACTATTCCGCAGGAATATTCGCAAGTAGGCTCAATGAATCAATTAATTATACACGGTGTTGTATGTAGTGTTTTTATTCTACATAAGCTACATTTTCTCCAATTTTATACCTTAACCATTTCTTTTCCGAGTTAGGTTTTTGAGTTATTGTTCCTCCATTGAGATGAACTTTATAACCTCCAATTACATATATTTCTTGAGTTTTTTTATTCAGTACGATTTTGTCCGCATTCTCAAATTCAAACACACTGGTTTTCAGATTCGCATTTCCAATAAGAGTAATTGTTTCCTTCTCGAGATTTTGTTTTACCATTTCGTCACAAGAGTAAGTAAATTCATTTTCAGTCTTAACTTCATTTTGAGAATAGCAATTCATTCCAAATGCTAAAATCAGACTTGCAGTAATAAATAATTTCTTCATAAATTTTTTATTTTATTGTTCAAATTGTTTTTTTGAGTTCGTTGCTCACATTACATACAACGGTTTTGTATATGGTTTGTTGCGTGATTGAGGAACTAAGTTAGCAAATAAAAACCGAATAGAAAATCCGCGAGGGTTTTCGTAAGTAGGCTAGAACTAGCAATAAATTATATACGATGTTAGCTACAGTTTTTTCATTTCGTTATTTATTCCGTCAATAAATTTAGTCACATCATCGTTTTGAGACAGAATTAATCTTTCTTTATCTATTCCACGAGCCTTTAGTTCTCCAAATATTATTTTTTTTGCTTCAGCCTTGACTCTGACTCTTACTATCATATTTTTCCAAAAATCTTTTTTGTTCAAAGGTATATCTATGTCCGAGTTGCTTGACGCAAAAAGTCGACCGTGTTGTCTAAACAATCTAAATTGATAAGTTCTTTGGTCAATATCATCGATATAAGTTGGTACATTACAAACAAAAGATGAATCTAATTCATATGGATTGAAATTAGGGTAAAGTGATTTTTCGTAATCAGACGTTTCATTGAGGATAAAGTCGTGAGGTACAAGCAAACCCCAAAACTGACCATCTGAATTTTCGTGCTTATCCGAAGGCTCTGATAGAAAATAAGCAGAACTTAAGCTCGAAGTGGATAAATCAATTAAATTGGTTTTAACTCCTGCGTGTTGAGCTTGAAATAGTAAGTCCCAATCTTTTCCATAAGGTTCTTTACTATGTTTAAATAATTGATTTTCCCCATATTTTTCAGTTACCTTTTTCTTAAAAATTTCAGCTCCATTTTTTTCAATTTCACGAGCCTTACTTAAATCAATTTCTTTTGAGAATGGTGGTCTAAATATTCCAGGGAATATATCCCAGCCATAATTTTGTTCTCCTCTGTAATGTGGCATTACCGGAAAACCCTTTGCAATTAATTCCACATTTATTTTTATTAATTCATCGTGGAAGGTTTGAAAGTCAGCTAAATTATTTAATTCAGAACTTTCTAATGGTTTGAGATATTTCTTGTTTATATATTCCGAAATTTGATAATAGTTCATTGGTTGTGTATTATACTGATATAGGTTGACCTTTTTTTGTTAATATTATCACGTTCAAAAGATTTTTTTTAGCCGTTTAGAAGGCAAAAAAATAGTTTGAACTAGGTCTGTTCTTAAATCGTAAGCTCAGGTANGGATTAACAAACAAAGATTGAGTACTTAAAAGGCTCAAAAAAATGCCGAAAAATTGTTTTGGGACATCAAGAAACGTTTGTAGAGATGTCAACGACCTTTGTGCGTTTAGTTCTCCAAGAAAAAGATTTTCGAGCTAAAAGTTAACAGATTATAAACTAAAATTTGAGATTGCCTTTCAAATTGCAAAAATTGACCAAAAGTCGCTTGGCACGTATTGTTGCTAACGTGTTTGTGTATGATTAGTGGCGTGTTTCAGCTATTAATTTAGCAAATACAAACCGAATAGAAAATCCGCGAGGATTTTCGTAAGTAGGCGAGAACCAGCCATTAATTATAAACGTTGTTGTATGCTGTTGTTTCTATCCAAGAATTTGAATTATTTCTGCCAGTAATTTATCTAACTCAACCTTGAAATCAATTTGGGCTTTATTTGGGTGAACCTCTTTATTACGAATTATTTGGTGTATGTGATGGTCTGCAATGCTACGTAATATATCATTTAACTTATTGAAGATTGTTTTTATGCTTTTCCCACCATGTTGAGCTGCAACTTGATTAAACTTTTCATGTCCAAATATTGGTGGTACATGGTCAATTATAGCTCTTCCTAAAAGTGCTACGCTATAGTAGTTTTGAGCGCTATAATTTGAATTAATTTCCTCACATAATTTGATTAATTTGGATAAATCAAACTTATCGGATTTAATTGATTTCAGCTCTGTTATTCTTGAAATATCAATAAATTCATCTCCATTATTCAAAGGTGAATTGTCTTTTTTAACAATATCATTTGATTCAAGTTGCTCATCATCTTCATCAAGTTCTAATTCATCAACATAAGATTGCAACATTTTTTTCCATACTATTTTGACCTCCTCGACATTATAGCCACTGAACATATATTTTGGTCTTGACATAACTGATTTCAGTTGATGAATTCGAGTATTTGAATCAGAAAATATTTTATTCAGGAAATTATTTGCTTTAGCGAGCCAATCATGTGCATCAAAGTGACCTTCATCAATGTCGCTTATTAGCGTATTAATGATATTAATTTTCTTGTCTTTATTCATATGTGGTTTTTAATTGCATACAACGTGATTGTGTATGATTAGTTGCGTGATTTAAGGAACTAAGTTAGCAAATAAATCACAGATAGAATATTCCGCAGGAATGTTCGTAAGTAGGCTTAAAACAAGCAATTAATTATACACGGTGTTGGCAACAGTTTTTATTCTTTCCGTGTTAATTCTTTATTAATCATTCTCTTTTCGGCAAAACGTTCGCCTTTCCAAAAGAAACGTTTTCCAATTTTTCTCAAATGCTTTCTCCATTCAGAGTCCGTTGTTAATTGACCTTTTCTTTTATTAGACATTTTAATTCTCCTTTTTTATCTCGTTTGGGTCAAATCCGTACATAAATTTATTTAAATGTCCATTCGAACTTTCCAATTCCACAATATCCATTAATTCCTCAATATATGTGCAAACTCTTTCTCGGTCTTCAGTATCTAATTCTAGATAAATTTTCGCAAACCTAGAAAGTCCAATTTCGATTTTTTCTTGATATTTTTTATCAGTTGGTTTTTCCGATTCCGCAACAGTTTTAAAATCATTTCCGATTTGATTTATTTTTTTCGTAAAAACTGGTCGCATTTTTTCGTCCGCAATTCCAGGATAAAAATTTTCTTCTACGAATTTTGTCTTTGCGAGAAACTCTATAAACTTTTCATTCGCATTTTCAGGTGTTTTCATTTCGGTTACATTTTGTCCGCAAGCAGATAAAGTTAAAAACAGAACTAATATTTTGATGTATTTCGTCATTTCTCAAATTGTTGCCAACTGGTTATATCAAAACAAAAATAGTCGATAATCCCCTGAAATTTCGGGATAACAACAGTTTTTTGTTGCTATTAACTTTATTCTGAGACGGGAAACCCACGATCCTTCATTAAAGCTTCAATCTTAGCATCGCGTCCTCTAAATTTTCTGTATGCCTCAGCAGGATCCATTGCATTACGTGGCGCAAATAAATATTTCACTAATTTATCGGCAACTTCTTTGTCATAAAAACCGCCTTGGGCTTCTCTAAAGGCTTCAGATGCATCACTTGTTAATACATCTGCCCACATATAACCATAATAAGCTGTTGCATAACCTTCTCCAGAAAATACATGTCCAAATTGAGGCGTTCTGTGACGCATTGGTAATTCTTTTGGCATGCCTAATTCGTCAAGCGTTTCACGCTCAAATTTATCAATATCAATATCTGTTGGGTCTGCTAAGTGCAATTTCATGTCTATTAAAGCAGAGGCCAAATATTCTGTGGTTCCAAAACCTTGATTAAATGTAGAGGCCTTCTTTATTTTTTCAACTAAACTAGCTGGAATAGGCTCGCCCGTTTTATAATGTACTAAAAATTGGTTAATCACTTTATCTGTAGATAACCAACGTTCTAATAGTTGCGATTGAAATTCTGTATAATCTCTAACCCCTCCATTTAAAGTTGGATATTTTACATCTGCTGAAAAGAAGTGAAGTGCATGGCCAAACTCATGAAAAAACGTAGTGGCATCATCCCAAGAAATCAAAACAGCTTCTCCTGGAGCTGGTTTTACAAAGTTAGAGTTGTTAGAGGCTAAAACATTAGTTTTACCTTCAAAGGAATCTGAACTTCTATAAGTGGTTGCCCAAGCACCAGAACGCTTGCCTTGACGTGCATAAGGATCTAAATACCATAAACCAATATTTTTACCAGAATTTTTATCTGTGACTTCCCAAACTTTTACATCCTCATGAAATACTGGCACTGAGCCTTCTGCAACTGGTGTGAATTTATAATTAAACAATTCGCCAGCTGTAAAAAACATCGCTTCCGTTAGTTTATCTAATTGTAAATATTGTTTAACTTCATCACTATCTAAATCGTATTTTTTCTTACGAACTTTCTCAGCATAATATCTATAATCCCAAGGTTCAATGGTTATTTTGTCTCCAAGATCATTAGCAACCGTTTGCATATCGGCAACTTCTTCTTTTACTCTTGCAGTTGCAGCTGGCCAAACTGCCATCATTAAATCCATGGCATTTTCTGGTGTTTTTGCCATACGATCTTGCAATCTCCATTCGGCAAAATTCTTATAACCCATTAAACCAACACGTTCTTTACGTAACCTTAAAATTTCGGCTATAATTTCGTTGTTATCAAAGTTGTCCCCATTGTCTCCTCTAGAGTAGTAATTGGTCCAAACTTGTTTTCGTAATTCACGTTCGGTAGAGTAGGTAAGAAACGGATCTATTGATGAGCGTGTGTTGGTAATGGCATATTTTCCGTCTTCACCTTTATCTGTTGCTATTTTTGCTGCCGATTTTATAAAACCATCTGCCAAACCACCCAATTGGTCTTCGTTTAAATAGGTAATATAGTTTTCTTCATCGTGCAAAACATTATTTGCAAAATCGGTGTATAAGGTAGAAAGTTCTTTATTGATTTCGGCATAACGTTTTTTCTTTTCGGCATCTAGATTGGCACCATTCATTTCAAATTGCTTGTAGGTTAAATCTACCACACGTTGCGCTTGAGGTTCTAATGATGTCTTTTGAGAGGCATCGTAAACCGTTTTAATACGCTGAAATAATTTCTCATTTTGAGAAATTTGAGATCTAAAATCTGAAAGTTTTGGTGCTAACTCAGATTGTATGGCTCTAAACTCTGGAGTTGAGACATTGCTTCCCATTATGCCATAATAAGCAAATACACGCTTTAATGGTTTACCTGCACTTTCCATGGCAACAATGGTGTTTTCAAAAGTCGCTACTTCAGGATTATTTGCTATAGCTTCAATCTCTTCAAGGTTGAGCTTCATCGCTTCTTCTAAGGCAGATTTTATGTCATCTACAGACATTTTATCAAAAGCAGGTACACCTTCGTAAGGTCCTGTCCATTTTTGGATTAATACGTTATCACTCATTGCTGTTTGGGGTGTTTGTTTGGCTTCTTCTTTGCAGCTTGTTAGTAAAATAAGGCTACATATAAAAGTGGCTTTAATAGATTTAGATATCATGGATGTGAGTTTTTCGTATTTAAAATTGTTTGAATTGTATAAAGGAAACAAGATACTTAAAATAGACCTCAAGTTTCTTAAATAATTTATAATTCTTCAACATTGGTTGTTATGGATAGCATAATAAGGTAAATAGTTTTGATACTAATTTTATAGTCTGAAAATGCAGTAATAATTATGTGTTTTTATTTTAGATTTATAATCAATCTATTAACTCTACCTTTCTTATATACACATTTTGCAAAGGCCAATCTCCATCATCCGTTTTTACAGAATTAATTTTATCTACCACATCCATTCCTAATGTTACTTCACCGAAAACGGTATAATCTCCATCTAAATATTGTGCACCACCTTCTCGTTGAATAATAAAAAATTGAAAAGGAGAAGCTAGCTTATAAGCACTTTCAATTTCGCTACTTGGCATAGAAACAGCTCCACGTTTGTGGGTGTAACCTCTTTTGGTATCTGGTGGTAATAAGTACTTACCAATTTTTTGTCGCTTTTTAGCTAAGTTATAATCATCACTACTGCCTCCTTGAATCACAAAATCTTTTACAACTCTGTAAAACTGTGTGCCTTCAAAATAATTGCGCTTAGTAAGGTAAACAAAATTAGCTCTATGGAATTTTGTTTTATCATACAACTGAATTTCTATAATGCCAAAATCCGTTGTAATCCTTGCTTTATTTTCCTTGTTTTCTTTTTCGTACTCTAAAAAGAATTCCATAGCATTGTTATCCGTAAGTCTTGGATATTCTGGTTTTAAAGTTTTTTTAGGCTTGTTTTCAGGTTTAGAAATAGTAGAATCTTTTACTATAGTAGTATCAGTTTTTTTTGAAGTTTTCTTATCTTCACAATTCAGAAGTAGTAATCCTATTCCTATAACTATTGGAAACAATAATTGAAATCTCATAAATGCTATTTAGTACGTTTTTAGAATCAGTAGTAAAAATAAAACATCTTGAGCTTTCAGGCGAACACTCTCATGCTAAAATGTCTCCTCCATATCGGTTAGACTTGGCTGAAAAGATGAAAGCAAAGTCTAAATCTGCGAGACAAGCTGGTGTTATGGCTTTGTTTTATCCAAATACTAAACATGAAACCACTTTGGTTCTTATTCTTCGTAATACATATAAAGGAGTACATTCTGCTCAAGTTGGCTTTCCTGGAGGGAAATATGAAGATGATGACAATAACGACATAATGCAAACGGCTATAAGGGAAACCGAAGAAGAAATAGGTATTTTAAAAGAAGATTTTGAAGTTTTGAAAAGAATGTCGCCTATTTATATACCGCCAAGTAATTTTATGGTGCATCCTTTTGTAGGTATTTCACAAAAAAGTTTAATTTTTTCAAAACAAGATGAAGAAGTAGACGCTATCATAGAAGTAAAGTTAAATGATTTTTTATGCGACACCAATGTGTTAACTGCAAGAGTGCCAACCTCTTTTAATGTTGAAGTAGATGTACCAGCTTTTAAATTAAACGGTCATATTGTTTGGGGAGCAACAGCTATGATGCTTGGCGAAATAAAAGACTTGTTAAAACAGGTTTTATAATTTAACATATTGGTTACATTTGTAATTGATAAAAATTGAAAATTTACTATGGGATTATTTAAACGAAATCCTTTTGGACATATACTTTGGGTTAAAAAATGGCTCATTAGAATACTTGGTGTTGCTACACATAGACGCTTTAGAGGTTTTAATGATTTACAGATTGAAGGTTCAGATATTATAAAAAACCTACCAGATACCAACGTATTGTTTATCTCTAATCATCAAACTTATTTTGCAGATGTTATTGCCATGTTTCACGTATTTAATGCGAGTTTAAGTGGACGATTAGATAATATAAAAAATGTGGGTTATTTATGGAATCCTAAATTAAACATGTATTATGTTGCAGCAAAGGAAACCATGAAATCTGGTTTATTGCCAAAAATATTTGCTTATACAGGTTCAATTAGTATTGAACGTACTTGGCGTTCTGAAGGAAAAGATATTAATCGCCAAGTTAAGATGAGTGATATCACAATGATAAAAACAGCTTTAGATGATGGTTGGGTAGTAACATTTCCGCAAGGGACCACCACACCTTTTAAGCCCATTAGAAAAGGAACGGCTCATATTATAAAAAAGTACCAACCAATAGTAGTACCAATTGTTATTGATGGTTTTAGACGTTCGTTTGATAAAAAAGGACTTCGTATTAAAAAGAAAAATATTTTTCAATCTTTTGAAATTAAAGAACCTTTAGATATTGATTACGAGAATGAGTCTATTGCAGATATTGTTGAAAAGATAGAGTATGCTATTGAGCAACACCCTTCATTCTTAAAAGTGATTCCGCAAGATGTACTTGAAGAAAATGAACGTTTAAATAGAGAATTACGTGATATGTAATTTTCAATATTAGTTTTAAGTAATAAGCCAGCAATTATATTGCTGGCTTATTGTTTTGTATTATACTTCTAATTTCTTTAGTTCATTATAATTAGCGTTAAGACGTTTAATTAATATGCCATAAATTAATTTATAGAATAACCAGATTAAGGTTAAAAAAACGGCTGTGACTAAGGTTGTAATTAAAAGAATCATCGCTAATTGTGTTGATGAGGCAGTACTTAATTTTTCTGAAATTTCAGGATGCTCATTAATACTAAAGTAAAGCGAAATAGGAATGCTAATTAATGCAATTAATAAATTGTAAAGCACATAATATTTAATGATTTTTCTTGTTTTTAGAATACTTTCCATTAATTTTTTTGCATTATCCGTAACTGAAATGGATTTGTGCGCATTCCATAGTAGATAAATAAATAAAACAATAACTGCATAGCTTAGAATATTAAATCCTATATATATCCAACTATGACTCATTTCTTCTAAATGTGCTTTCATTTTGTCTGAAAGTACAAACGGTAGAAAATTGATACATATCCAAAAGACCAACTCTGCCAAACTAATGTAAAATAGTGTTTTAACAATAGTTGACGATTTTTTATGGCTCATCTTATAAATATCGCTATCCGAAAATGATTTATATTGGTCATTGGACTTATTCCAATCTTTCTTTAATAATTCTAATTCATCCATAATTTTACGGATTTAGTATGGTTTTTAATTTCTTTTTAACACGGTTCATTTTAACACGTGCATTAACTTCAGTGATGCCTAAAGTTTTACTAATTTCTCTGTAATCTTTGTCTTCTAAATACAAGAAAACTAACGCTTTTTCAATATCATTTAATTGATGTACGGCTTGGTATAAAAGCTTTAGCTGTTGCTCTTCCGTATCGTCATATTCTTCCGATTTAATTTTAAACTCAACCGAGTCAAATGCCTGCGTATCTATGCGTCTTTTCGATTTTCTGTATAACGTAATTGCAGTATTCAAACCTACCCTGTACATCCAAGTGCTAAATTTAGCATCACCTCTAAATTTCGGAAAAGCTTTCCATAATTGTATGGTGATTTCTTGAAACAGATCGTTATGTGCATCAACATTATTAGTGTATAAGCGACATACCTTATGCACAATATTTTGATGCTTTTGCAACTGTTCTACAAAACTATGTTCTAGTTCTTTGTTCAACTGATAAAATTGGTTAGTTACTTAATTAGTAGTAAGAGTTTCACTTTTGTTACAAATTTATTCAACTATTGTTTTAATGCATCGTTTTTACTGCTATAATTCGTATTTTTACACCTATATTTTCAAGTAGTATTTTATGAATATCCCACAATCTAACTTACCAAGAGTTGTCATTATAGGTGGTGGCTTTGCAGGTGTTAATATGGTCAAAGCTTTCGCTAATAGAAATGTTCAGGTGGTCTTAATTGACAAACGTAATTACCACACGTTTCAGCCTTTACTATATCAAGTATCTAGTGCTGGATTAGAACCAGATTCTATTGCTTACCCATTAAGAAAGATTATAAAAAAGCACAAGACGTCTTTTTTTCGTTTAGCACAAGTAGAGCAAATCCTACCAGAAAATAAGGAGATCATTACCTCAATTGGGCATTTATCTTACGATTATTTAATTATTGCTACCGGAACAAAAACAAACTACTTTGGTAATAAGGCTATTCAATCTAATAGTATGCCAATGAAAACAGTGCCACAAGCACTAGATATAAGAAGTCTTATTTTACAGAATTTTGAAAAGGCAGCCATTGCAGATACAGAAGAAGAGCGAGAAGCTTATCTTAATTTTGTTATCGTTGGAGCGGGACCAACAGGTGTGGAATTATCAGGTGCCATTGCAGAATTAAAAAACAATATTTTACCAAGAGATTATCGCGATTTAAATCCAAATGATATGCATATTCACTTATTAGAAGGTGCAGATCGAGTACTGCCACCTATGAGTGAGCATGCCTCAAAAAAAGCAGCGAACTTTTTAGAGAAATTAGGTGTAAAAGTGCATTGTAACACTTTTGTTAAGCATTATGATGGTACAACGGTAACCACTAATTCTGAATTAAAATTAGAATCTGAAACCCTAATTTGGGCAGCAGGTGTTACAGGTGCTCCAATTCAAGGTTTAAAAGCAGAAGCCTTAATACAAGGAGCCAACCGTTATAAGGTCAATGAGTTTAATCAAATAGAAGGACATACTAATATTTTTGCGGTTGGAGACATTGCGCTAATGGCATCAGAAGACTATCCAAAAGGACATCCACAAGTCGCTCAGCCTGCTATACAGCAAGGTAAATTATTAGGGAAGAATTTGTTAAGATTAATAGATAATAAACCCATGAAACCTTTTACATATAGAGATAAAGGGTCTATGGCAACAATAGGGAGAAATAAAGCCGTTGTAGATTTAAAACATTATAAGTTTGGTGGCTTTTTTGCATGGTTTATTTGGATGTTTGTGCACTTAATGTCTTTAGTTGGCTTTAGGAATCGTGTGATTGTGTTGTTCAATTGGACATACAATTATATTAATTTTGATAAAGCAGCACGTCTTATTATTAGACCTTTTAAGAAGTAACTGCGACATTTTCTGTTACCGGAATAATGATTGGTTCATTTATATAGGTGTTTTTATATTCAAAAAAATCAATTCGTCATTAAAATTAAACAGTTCAGGTAAATTGAATTTTTGTTGGCTTAAAAATGTTAGAAGTTTGTCTCATCAAAAAACGAACTTTTATTCATCAACCAAACCATGAAAAATCTCATTACAATTGTTATTATTTTAATTACTACCATTTCCTATACACAAAACAACGTTTCAGGTAAAGTAGTAGACCACAAAAATCAACCTATATTTGGTGCCAATGTATATTTAGATGGCACTTATGATGGTGCAACCACTAACGACGAAGGTAAATTCAATTTCACTACTGAAGAAAAAGGGACACAAACATTAGTTATTTCTTTTCTATCCTTTGAAACAAAAACCATCATTGACGATGTTTCAAAAATGAACAACCTTCTTATTAAATTAAGAGAAAATGTAGAATCATTAGATGCTGTAGTTATCAGTGCCGGAACTTTTGAAGCTAGTGATAATAGTAAAGTATCTGTTTTAAAACCCTTAGACGTTGTTACTACAGCGAGTGCTTTAGGCGATTTTGTTGGTGCACTACAAACCTTACCAGGAACTTCTAATGTTGCAGAAGATGGTCGTTTATTTGTTAGAGGAGGAAGCGCAGATGAAACCCAAATATTTATTGATGGTATAAGAGTGTTTACGCCATACACACCAACAGCTAACAATATGCCAACTCGTGGACGTTATTCTCCATTTTTATTTGATGGTATAACGTTTTCAACAGGAGGTTATTCTTCAGAATTTGGTCAAGCCTTATCGAGTGTATTACTTTTAAATACTATAGATGAACCAGATCAAGAAAAAACGGATATCGGTATAATGACGGTAGGTGCTGCGCTTGGAAATACTCAGAAATGGGAGAAATCTTCATTAAGTTTTAATGTATCATATATTAATTTGACTCCTTATTTAGAAGTTTTTGAAGATAGAAACGACTGGGAGAAACCATACCAAGGAGCACAAGGCGAAACTGTTTTTAGACAAAAACTAAATAATGGTATGTTGAAATTCTACGCTGCATTTGATACTTCTAAATTTGAATTAACTCAAGAAGATATCAACCTAGAAGATGGCTTAGATTATAAATTAAATAACAATAACTTTTATTTAAACACATCTTATAAAGGTAGTTTAGGTAATGGATGGAGTACACAAACAGGATTGAGTTATACGTTTGCAGATACGGATTTAGGCATACAAACTAGTGCTATTAATGATATTGAAAATTCAGCACATGTGAAGTTAAAATTAAGAAAACGTTTTAATAGCAGGTTTAAACTGAGTTTTGGAGCAGAACAATTTATCACTGATTTTAAAGAAAATTATAAAGATGAAACCATTGACGAAACCTATGGCTACACAAATAATATTACGGCAGCATTTGCTGAAGCAGATTTAATTTTTTCTAAAAAACTAGCTTTAAAAGTAGGAGTAAGAGCAGACTACAGTTCTATTTTTAGTACAACAGATATTGCTCCAAGAGCAGCAATAGCATACAAGAGTTCTAAGAATGGGCAATTTTCATTGGCTTATGGTAACTTTTTTCAAAATCCTAATAGCTCAGTTTTAAAGTTTAATCAAGATGTAAAAGCAGAACAAACTTCTCACTATATATTAAATTATCAGCATGTAAATAATGGTAAAATTTTTAGAGCAGAGGTCTATAGAAAGGATTACGATAACTTGGTGAAATTTGATTCACAGTTTGAAAGTTTTGATAGCGATTTTAATTCTTCAGGTGATGGTTATGCACAAGGTTTCGATATGTTTTGGAGAGATAATACAAGTATTAAAAATGTAGATTATTGGTTAAGCTATTCGTATTTGGATACGGAACGTGATTACAGAAATTTTGAAGCATCAGCACAACCAAGTTATGCAACTAACCATAATATATCTATAGTTGGTAAATATTGGATAGATCGTTGGAAAAGTCAATTAGGCGTATCGTATGGTTTTTCATCAGGCCGTCCATATACAGATCCAAATACAGATAAGTTTTTAAGTGAGCGTACTAAATCTTTTAACAGTTTAAGTGTTAATTGGGCTTATTTACTTAGTCCACAAAAAATACTTTATTTTTCTGTGAATAATGTTTTGGGGCTTAAAAACGTAAATGGTTATCAATATGCAGATACTCCAGATTTTAATGGTCAATTTAATAGACGTGCATTAACACCAGCAGCAGATCAGTTCTTTTTTGTAGGTTTCTTTTGGACAATTAGTGAAGATGGTAATGATAATCAGTTAGATAACTTATAGGTGTTAAAATATTGTCTATTAGGCAAACATGATTAATATCATAATTTTTTAGTGTGATGTTGAGTAACTTTATACTATAAAATTAAACGTCATGGAACTCAAAAAAAACCCAAAAGCCAATGTAGGTCGAAACAGCAGTTTATATTTTGCTGTTGGCTTAAACGTAATGTTACTCCTTACATATTTAGGATTAGAACATAAGACTTACGAAACAGAAGCGACAAAGATTGATATCTTAATGATAGATGATCTTATGGATGAAGACATACCAATCACAACAATAGATGTGATGCCACCTCCACCACCTCCACAAAAGCAAGTGGTAACTGAAGTGATTACAATTGTTGAAGATGTAGAAGATGTTGAAGAAAGTGTAATAGAAAGTACAGAGATTGGACAAGATGATATTATTGACGATCGTGAAGTTGGTGTAGAAGATGTAGAGGTTGTTGAGGTAGAAGAAGATATAGAAGTTCCTTTTGCAGTGATTGAAAAAGTACCTCGGTTTCCTGGATGTTCTGGTGATAATAATGAGTTAAAAGCATGTTTTGAAAGAAAAATTCAAGAGCATTTACAAAAAAACTTTAGATATCCAGATGCAGCAGCAGATTTAAGTATACAAGGAAGAGTATTTGTGTTTTTTCTAATCGATAAATATGGAAATGTATCTAAAGTAAAAAGTAGAGGTCCAGATCAACTTTTAGAAACCGAAGCAGAACGAATTATAAACCTGTTACCTAAAATGGAACCAGGTAGACAACGAGACAGAAATGTAGGTGTTCCTTATAGTATTCCAATTAACTTTAAGTTACAAACACAATAAGCCTAATTACTTTTAATCTTAATAACTATCTTACTGAAGATAACAGAATCCCTGAAAAGGGATTTTGTTGTTTTTACAGATAAGGATTTTTTAAATTATACCAATTACATAACTCTCCTTCAAATGTAAAATGGCCTAAATGTTGCATACCAATTTTTTTCAAAATAGTGTTAGATGCAATATGGTTAACATCTGCAGCCGCACCAATTTCATTTAGCTTTAAATCTTTAAAACCATAATTTAATGATGCTAAAGCGGCTTCCGTAGCATACCCTTTTCCCCAGAAATTTTCTTTTAGTCTGTAACCAACATCATAATATTTAAATTCTTTTCTAAGGTTTTCTTCATATTTAAGGCCAGCCCAGCCAATAAATGCTTGAGTTGATTTCTCAATAATAGCTAAACGTCCTAGACCATTAGTCTCATATTGTTCTAAAATATTTGCAACCATAGCTTCAGATTCTTCTATGGTTTTTATAGGCTTATTACCAAGATAAATATGAACATTAGGATTAGAATCTAATTCAAAGAAATCTTTTGTGTCAGCTACAGTAATTGGCCTTAGGATTAAACGTTTGGTTTCAATATTTTTAAAAGTCATAAAGATGTGTATTAGTGTTTTTGTAATTTTTTTAGACAAAAAATACAATAAATTTATTTAAGTAAATTTAAGTCTGTATCTTTTATCGCAGTATTATTTTTGAATTAAATATTAATGTAAGCTAAATAGATATTTAAATGAAACATCCACTTCTAAATTTTGATACACATCAGAATAATAACATGGATGTAACATGTGATCTTTTATAAACAATAAATAAAAATACATGAAACAGATTATAACATTCGGAGAGGTTTTGTTGCGTATTTCGCCAAGAGGCAATAAAACTTTTATGCAATCTAATAATGTTGAATTCTATTTTGGAGGCACAGAATTGAATGTTAGTATTTCAATTGCCAACTTTGGTGGGAGTGTAAAACATATTAGTGCCGTTTCTGAGGATTTTATTGGAGATACAGCCATTTCATATATCAGAAAATTTGGTGTTAGTACCAGTTCCATTGTACGTTCTAAAAGACCTTTAGGAGTGTATTTTTTAGAGGTAGGAGCTGTTATGAGACCAAGTAAAATTTCATATAACAGATCGCATTCTTCTTTTTCGCAAATTATACCTTCTATGGTAGATTGGGATAAGGCTTTAAGAAAAGGAAATTGGATGCATTGGACAGGTATAACACCTGCATTATCACAAGGAGCTTATGATACTTTAAAAGAGGGTTTAAAACTAGCTAGAGAAAAGGGAATAACTGTTTCTGCGGATCCAACATATAGAAGTGGTTTATGGACATATGGACAAGATGCAAAACCAGCTTTAATTGAATTATTACATTATTCTACCGTGTTTATTGGTGGTATTAATGAAATAAATGAAGTTCTAGGTACCAATTATAATTATTCTAATGAAGATTTTATAAAGGCGAGTCAACAACTTATGGAGACATTTCCAACAATTGAAAAAGTATTTGATAAAATAAGAACAGCTTTAAATGCCTCTTGGCATAAGATTAGAGCTAGAATGTGGAATGGTAGTGAATTTAGAGAAACTGAAGATTTAGATATTACACATATTGTAGATAGAATAGGAACTGGAGATGCGTTTGCAGCAGGCTTAATTCACGGTCTACAACATTATGGTGATTATAAAGCTATGCTATTTGCAAGTGCAGCGTGTGCTTTAAAACATACTTATGAAGGTGATGTTAATCACAGTAATGTTGATGATGTTGTTAAAATTATAGAAGGTAATATTTCTGGTCGTTTTATAAGATAAGGTTAAGAATTAGAGAATCATTTTTAAAAGAAAAGAACGCACTGTACTTTAATTTTTCTTCCATTTAATGCCGCAACCCATACTTGGTTTTTGGTTTGGATTTACAGTTTCTTTATGAATTAAAGCATCCATAGCAGCTCTTAAACCTTTTCCTGTAACAGGTTGATTGTTTCCTGGTCTTGAATCATCTAACTGCCCAGTGTAAACCAATTTTAATTGGTCATTAAACAAGAAAAAATCTGGTGTACAAGCCGCATCATAAGCTTTGGCTACATTTTGAGTTTGATCGTATAAATAAGGGAAAATATAATCATTATCAATAGCGTTTTGTTTCATTAAATCGGGTCCGTCTTGTGGATAATTTTCGATGTCATTACTAGAAATAGCAATACAATTAATACCTTTTGAAATGTAATCTTTTGCCAACTGAGATAGTTGTGCATTTACATGAATTACAAACGGACAATGATTGCAAATAAACATTACTAAAGTTGCTGTTGTGCCTTTAAGTTCTTGAAGTGATTTTTTTGTGTTATCAACAGTATCGATGAGGTTAAAATCTGGTGCTTTTGTGCCAAGTGCTAACATATTTGATTCTGTACGAGCCATTTTATTATAGTTTTTTATTAATTTTATTGAATGGATAAGATAATAACTTATGAAGACTTTACAAAGGTAGATTTACGTATTGGAACAATTATAGACGTAAAAGATTTTCCTAACGCACATCGTCCTGCATATCAACTTACTATAGACTTTGGTGATTTAGGGATTAAAAAATCTTCAGCCCAAATTACTACGCAATATCAAAAGGAAGATTTACTAAAGCGTCAAATTGTAGCTGTAGTTAATTTTCCTAAAAAACAAATTGCCAATTTTATGAGTGAGTGTTTAGTCGTTGGAGCAGTTAAAGCAGATGATGTTTACTTGTTACATCCAGAGACAAAGACAAAGAATGGAGTAGTGGTTTCTTAATGTAATTCTTGTAAATTATCCAAGCAATCAAATTCTGACCTCAATATTTACGTATTGCATTTAAACACTTTAAAAAAGAAAAGTCGTCTAAAAAATAATTTTCAGACGACTTATTAGTTATAGTTTATTTGAAGAAAATTCTAGATATCATCGAAACTGATATCAGTAAAACTTTCTGTAGTTGTTGTATCTTCTGGAGTTTTTGCTTCTTTCGCTACAAAATCATCTTCACGCTTAAAGTCTCTTTGGTGACGTTCGCTAATAACTTCTTGACCTTTTTCATTAATGATATAATCAGTCATTTCAGCTAATATCTCTTTAAATTCAGTAAAATCTTCTTTGTAAAGGTAGATTTTGTGCTTTTTATAATGGAATGAACCATCGTCATTAGTGAATTTTTTACTTTCCGTAACCGTTAAATAATAATCACCAGCTTTTGTAGCTCTAACATCAAAAAAATAAGTTCTTCTTCCAGCACGTAATACTTTAGAATATATTTCTTCTTTGTCCATCGTTTCATAATCACTCATAACTCAGTCTTTTTTTAATTTCAATCCAAAAATCTAAAAAAAAAGTAACCTAACCAACAAATTATTACATTTCTTTTTCTGAGAGTTGTTTGGTATATAATTCTCTGTAATAACCATCGGAATTGATAAGACTTTCATGATTACCGGTTTCTATAATTTTTCCGTCTTCTAAGACTATTATTTTATCTGCATTCTTAGCTGAAGATACTCGATGACTCACAATGATTGTTGTTTTATCTTTAGTGAGTTTTATAAGGTTTTTAAGAATCTTTTCTTCTGTTTCAGTATCTACAGCAGATAAACAATCATCAAATAATAAAATATTTGGTTTTTTAATAATAGCTCTGGCTATAGATACACGTTGCTTTTGTCCTCCAGATAGTGTAATGCCTCGTTCTCCCAAAATAGTGTCATAGCCTTTATTAAAACCAATAATGTTTTTATGCACAAGTGCATTCTTTGCAGCTTCTATAACTTCTTCATCTGTAGCATCTTCTTTACCAAATTTAATGTTATTCTTTATAGAATCGGAAAACAAAAAGGCATCTTGTGGTACATAACCAATACTTTCTCTAAGACTAAAAAGATTAAGGTCTGAAATTTCAGTATTATCAATTAAAATTGAACCTTTATCAATATCATACAGTCGGCCAATGAGATCTAAGATGGTAGATTTCCCTGAACCTGTTTTTCCTAAAATAGCTAAGGTTTGTCCAGATTTTAAAGTAAAACTAACATTATTTAAGGCTTCAATATTAGTGTCAGGATATACAAAAGAGACATTTTTAAATTCAATATCACCTTTAATTGGAGTCAATTCTTTTGCTGTATTTTTAATTTCTGGCTCAGTATTTAAAAATTCGTTGATGCGTTCTTGTGATGCTTCAGCTTGTTGTACCAATGAAGTGACCCAACCAACCGTTGCCACTGGCCAAGTAAGCATAGTTACATAGATTAAGAATTCTGCAATGGTGCCTATTTCTTCAATTTCGCCATTTATATAAAGATTTCCACCAATATAAGTTACTATAATTGTGCTAAGTCCAATTAATAAAATCATCATCGGAAAAAATAAGGCTTGCACCTTGGTGAGGTTTATTTGTTTCTGACGGTTTTCTGCAGATAGTTTTTCGAATTCTACATTTGTTCTTGGCTCAATACCATAAGATTTAATAACAGAAATACCACTAAAGGTTTCTTGAGAATAAGTAGAAAGTGTAGAGAGTGATTGTTGCACAATAGTACTCCGCTTATTTATTAATCGGCTTAATTTATAAATGGCAACCGATAAAATAGGCAATGGTAGTAATGTGTATAATGTTAATGTTGGCGATCTATCAATCATATAAATTAAAGCAACCGCAAATAATGTAATGGTATTTATGGTATACATTATTGCCGGACCAACATACATTCTTACCTTACCGACATCTTCACTTATGCGGTTCATTAAATCACCAGTTCTATTAGATTTATAAAAGTTTAAGGACAGTACTTGGTAATGTTTATAAATTTCATTTTTAAGATCAAATTCAACATGACGTGAGACATTGATAATGGTTTGTCGCATTAAAAACGTAAATATGCCAGCAATAACAGCTGCACCTATAAGGTATAAGATGTTAATAGTTAAGTCGCTTCTAAAAATAGCTTCAGAAATTTTACCATCTAAACGATTTGAGACAATATTAATTGAAGCTCCAACTAATCTAGGAGTAAATAATGCAAATATCTTAGCTATAATGGTAATAACAATACCAATTAGTAACCGATATCTATATTTGTAAAAGTATTTATTGAGGTGTTTTAGTGCTTTCATTTTGTATTTGGTAGGACAAAAGTATTACGATAATCGTATTTTATAGTTAATATTTTGCTAATGCTCTAATTATAATTTATTTTTGCATGCTGATTTTAAAATATCCTAAAGCACCCTAAAATTTAACTTACATGACTTCAGAAATTATAACATCAAAAGAGCTAAAAAAAATGGATCCAGTTTTTGGTCAACATTCTTTTGATGATCATGAGCAAATTGTTTTTTGCAATGACAAAGATACTGGTTTAAAAGCTATAATTGGTATTCATAACACAGTTTTAGGACCAGCTTTAGGTGGTACTAGAATGTGGAACTACGTTAACGAATGGGAAGCACTTAATGACGTATTACGTTTGTCTCGTGGAATGACTTTTAAATCTGCCATTACAGGGTTAAACCTTGGTGGTGGTAAAGCCGTTATCATTGGTGATGCTAAAACTCAAAAAACTCCAGAGTTAATGAGACGTTTTGGTGAGTTTGTACATTCTTTAAGTGGTCGTTATATCACGGCTGAAGATGTTGGAATGACTACAGAAGATATGGACACAGTAAGAGAAGTAACTCCATATGTTACTGGTATTTCTGAAAGTAAAGGTGGTGCAGGTAATCCTTCTCCAATTACGGCTTATGGTGTTTTTATGGGAATGAAAGCAGCAGCAAAGTTTCAATATGGTTCGGAAATATTAGAAGACAAAAATGTATTTGTTCAAGGTATAGGAAATGTTGGTGAAGCTTTAGTAGAACATTTAGTTAACGAAGGTGCTAATGTTACTATTGCAGATATTAGCCAAGATCGTTTAGAAGAAGTACGTTCTAAATATGGTGCAACTATTTATGGTGGTAACGATATTTATAGTGAAGCTATGGACATCTATGCTCCTTGTGCTTTGGGTGCAACAATTAACGATGATACAATCTATAAAATTAAAGCTAAGATTATTGCAGGTGCTGCAAACAATCAATTAGCAGAAGAGAGTAAACACGGTAAGATATTACAAGAACGTGGTATCGTTTATGCGCCAGATTTTTTAATTAATGCTGGTGGAATTATCAATGTTTATGCCGAATTAGAGAATTATGATAGACAAGAAATAATGCGTAAAACGGAGAACATTTACAATACAACACTCGAGATTTTAGACAATGCTAAAGTAAATAATCTTACAACTCATAATGCGGCATTAAATGTTGCTAGAGAACGTATTGAAACTAGAAAACGAGAAAATTTAAAATAGACTGAATTTAATTCTGAAATAAAAATTAAATAATAGTACTTTTGCAAGGTGAATCATAATAAGGTTCACCTTTTTTAATAACTAAAATTAAAGTGAGTTCTTACACATGCTAAACCGAAGACACATCAGAATAAAAGTTATGCAATCTATGTATGCTTTTAAAGGTACCGAAAGTGATGATTTAATAAAAGAACAAAAGTTTTTGCTTCACAGTTTAGATAGCATGTATGATTTATACTTAGCGCTGTTAGCTTTACTTACTGAAATACATAAGAAAAGTAAGGATCATAACCATAAACTTCAAAATAAATTGGTGAAATCTGAAGCTGATAAAAATTTAAGTTTAAAGTTTCAAGAAAATCAATTACTTCATATTATTAGTAGCAATACTATGTTGCAAGAGGCTATATCTAATAGAAAACTAAATTATTGGGATTTAGATTTTGAATATGTAGATATTATGTTTAAAGCTATTTTGAAAAGCGATTTATACACAGATTACACCAACGAGGTTGAAACTAACTTTAAAAAAGATAAGCAATTTATTATCGCAATTTTTACAGAAATCATTGCACCAAATAATAAGCTGTACGATTATTTTGAAGATAAAAAACTAACTTGGGTAGATGATATACCTGTAGTAAATACTGCCATCTTAAAAGTGTTACGTAAGTTAAAATTAACATCGCCAGAAACGGCTTTATTGCCAGACTTGTATAAAGATGAAGATGATAAGGAATTTGCTATAGAATTATTCAAAAAAACGTTTTTAAATAGTTCTAAGTTTGGAGAAGAGATAGGGAAGAAAACTACCAATTGGGACTCAGAACGTTTAGCTAGTTTAGATGGTGTATTGCTTAAAATGGCATTATGCGAATTTCAAAAGTTTCCGTCAATACCTTATAAGGTAACTATAAATGAATATCTAGAAGTAGCCAAAGAGTATTCTACACCAAAAAGTAGTCTTTTTATAAATGGTATTTTAGATAAAATAGTTAAAGAATATCAGGCAGAAAGTATTCATCTTAAAGCCGGAAGAGGATTAATGTAATAGGTTGGGGTTTTAATCACCTCTAATAATCTGTTAAACTATAAATTTTCTGAATTTTAATTAAATAGCTTTAAAAGTGATTATCAAGAAAGTTGTTTCTTACAAATAATTGTTAACAAAGGGCTAAAAATTTTAATTCGTAGAAATAATCATTAACTTCGGCAACTTAAACAAACTTTAACAAAAAAATAATAGTAATGAAAAAAGTAATTTTAGGACTTAGTGCATTATGTATGGTAGCTTTTACATCTTGTAAAGAAGATGCTGCTAGCAAAATTAAATCAGAAAATATCGCAGTTGCAGCAGAAAGAGATGCAAATGCAGGTGATTTTCCAATGGTAGCTTTTGATAAAACTGAGCACGATTTTGGAACTATTGAAAATGGAACTCCAGTAGAAACAGTTTTCAAATACACAAATACAGGTAACTCTATGTTGGTTGTAAGTAACATTAAGAGTACTTGTGGTTGTACAGTTCCTTCTAACTGGACAAAAGAAGTTGCTCCAGGTGAAACAGGAGAGTTTGCAGTTAAGTTTAACGGAAAAGGAAACGGTAACAAAGTAACTAAATCAGTTACAATGACTACTAACACTGAGAAAGGAACAGAAGTTGTTAAAATTTCTGCTTTTGTAGAGAAAGATCCAAATGCTCCAGTTAAAGCTGCTGCGCCAACTCAAAAAGCAGGTGCTGCGGCAGTTAATCCTTTATCTACTAATAATGGTGCTGCAAGAAAGTCTTCTACACAACCAGGACATGAAGGTCATAACCACGATTAATAATTTACTTATAACTACTAAATGAATTTAGAAACTGTTTTACCGTTTATTGGAATTTTTGCAGTGATGTATTTTTTTATACTTGCACCACAAATAAAACGTTCTAAACAAGAAAAGAAGTTTGCTGCTGAATTAAAGCGTGGAGATCGTGTTATTACCAAAAGTGGTATGCATGGTAAAGTTGTAGACCTTAACGATAAAGATCACAGTTGTGTGATTGAAACGTTAGCCGGAAAAATTAAATTTGACCGTTCTGCAATTTCTATGGAAATGAGCACAAAACTAAATGCACCAGCGACAAAAAAGTAAGCTAGTTGTATTTTATATAAAAAAAGACCATTCATTTATTTGAATGGTCTTTTTTTTTGATCTTATTTTTCTTCTAAAAAGTAAGCCCTGAAAAGGGCTCTCATAAATATAACTCAAAACGAGAACAGTATTTCTATCAAAATTAAAGATACTTATAAGAAGGATAGACAACTCTTCTTATAGGAATAAAACTCATTCCTAACTAACAGAAGCTAGGGTTTTATTGAAGCTGCTTCGTTTTGAGATTATAATTTATTTATAGATTAACGCGTTTTCCTTTAGGAAATTTCACAACATAAGAATGTTTAACATTTTCTGTGGCGTTTGGTTTTAGGTTTAATTTCCATGTCATTATGCCTTTATCTTCATTATAGATAGAATTGCCTGTATCTACATCGTCAATTTTAATGGTTTTATTCTGACTCTTCGGAATTCGGTCTAAAACGGTCAATTGAATATCTGCTTGTTTGTTGTTCTTAATTTCAATTTCAAAAGCCTTATGTATCACTTTGTTATTTCCTATAAAAGTAGTCTTTTTAAAATCGTTAAGTTGTGTGCGTTTAACAACAATATTCGGATCTACACCAAGTGAAACGGTTAAGCTATCTGTTGTTGCACTTGGGTTAATATTTGTTTTGCCAGAATAGCTACCTTCAAAATACACATTGGCTTCCGCAGGCAATAAATTGTATTGTTCCCAATTTCCAATTTTAGCTGTTATGAATACATTTTCATTTAAAACTGGAGCTGCAAAATAGTTGTAGGTTGCAGGCACACTAAATTTATCAATTTCTATAACCGTAATATCTCCATCTGAAGGAATACTGTATTTTTTAGTAAGTTTAAAGCTAGTGTTGGTGATGCCTTCTTCAATAATATTACCATTAGCAGTATAATTTTCTGGTTTAATATAAGGCTCATCGTCAAAATCTTCATCTATCATGTTTTGGATACTTTCGGCTTTTATGGAGCTTGTACTTGTTTTTTTTGTGCCATACCCAACAATAATAACTTCGTCTAATTGGTTATCGCTTTCCAATACCACATTCATAATACTAGAATGAATGGGTAAAACTTCAGATCTCATACCAACATAAGAATAATTAAGCATGTTACCCGTTGTCGTTTTTAAAGTATATCTACCATCAAAATCAGTCCGAACTCCATTGGTTGTCCCTTGTTCAATAACGCTAACTCCTGGTAAAGGCAAACCATCATCAGAACTTGTAATAACACCTGTTACAGTTTTTACTAATGGATTGTATTTGTAATTATAACTCTTAGTCGCGCGTTGCGATTGGTAATTACTATAAGGACTTATAAAGTTTAAATATTTTGGGTTTACTGTTGGTTTTTCGTTATTGGTGTTAGGGTCGCTTGTAGAAAGTACCAAATTAACATCTGTCCAATCACAACCAGAATTTTGAAACACATGTGCTTTATATTCTAAATTTATTGGACTATTTATTTTATCTGCTTTTAAATCATAAATAGGAAACCATCCTGCATTTTTAATATTGTACTTAATTTTTAATTGTAAAGATGTTATGTTATCACTGTTTAGTTTGAGTTTAATTTCTCCAGTTTTTATTTTTTCTTCAATATTAAATTCTGCTAATTGTTGCTTTATGTTAGCTTGTGTGATTTGGTGTTTTTCAATTTCAGAATTCGATTTATTAATTGCTACTTTTAAATCTGTTATTCTAGTTCTGTAATAAGTAGCAAAGGTTTTTAGTTTTTCTAAACTGACAACAGTAGTTTCATTACCTAAGTGTTTATTACTCTGTATGAGGCTTACTTCTTCGTTGTAGCCAGTAATTAAATCGTATTGATATTGAATTTTAGTATTGAGATGTTTAAGTTCATTTTGTAAAGCTAAAATGGAATCACTTTGCTTTTTCACAGACAAATAATTTATACCATAATTAATAGATAGAATGGAGGCGTCTTTTAATCCAGAAATTTGAATGCTACTTTCGTCAATCTGAGGTGATAAATCTTTAAATGTAATTTCCGATTTCCCTGAATTTAGCTTCACTAAAGATTCGCGGTTAATTTCTGCTCCATCTAAATATACAGTAACTGCTGTTATTTTACTAGGTTGTTGATAAGCATGTATTATTTGAGTTCCTGCTAATACGAGGAGTACTAAAATAACTTTAAAGGAATTTAGTTGGGTTTTCATAATGTCTATATTTGGTTATTACCCAAAAATATTATGGAGTAGCTATTCTATAAAGTACAAATGAGTAAAGTGAAACATTTGCTTAGTGAAGTGGGTATTTTGTTTAGTGTACTAGATGTTACAAAAGTGTAGTTAATGGATATAATTGACATATTTTACATAGTTATCAATTATATAAAGGCTTATAACGAGTTTTTTTTTAAATACAGGAAGACTATAATACCTTTATAGTAACAAAATTGTGCTATGATACAATTCTTTATATTCCCTCATTATAAATGAATTGAAATTACAATTTTTGTTTTTATATTAATATAAGTTTTAATAAGTTGTTAATTAATAAGGCCCTTTTCATTGGTTGTGAAAGGGCCTTTTTTTTTTTGATTATATCTTAACGTATTTTAATCAATAAATTTTGCTTTTAACTCAGGAGTAGGAATCATGCAAGATTCTTTTTTACCATACCATTTATATCTGTTTTTTGCGATATAATTATATACCCAATTTCTAATAACTTTAGGCACAATAAGAAATAGAGTTAAGATATTTGTAGGGAACCCCAATTGTTTAGCGATTAGTAATGCAGCTGTAGACTTATAAGTTAGGCTATCGTTTAGAGGATTATAAAGTAATATAGAGTCTGTTTCTTTTGTGTCTATATTGAATTTTTGAATTATTTTTTTTCCAATATCACTTTCTAATGGAGCAAATAAAAATTTTTCGTTTTTATCTCTTTTTATAACATACAATACACTGCTATTACAGAGATTGCAGACGCCATCGAATAGGATAAGTTGTTTGTTTTTTGGTACTTCAGATATCACAATACAAAGATAAGTCTTATACTTATAGCGTATTTAAAAATTGCGTTAAATCCTCTTTTTTGTTACTGTATTGTAGAAGATTGATTTTTTTAAAAGGAATTTAAATGCATTCCTTATCATAAATATAACCAGCAGTAACTTTAATTTAAACCATTTAGGGCTAATTATTTTTTCTTAACCTCAACCAATTCTAATTGATCTAAACTTACATTAGTTGTAAACATACCATAGTTAACTATTGCTTTATTTTTTTCAATAGTATCAATGCTTCCAATAGCTCTACCATCTTGCATTCTAACTCTGTCACCAATTTTTAATATTGGTTTAGGTTTTTCTACTGGTATGGCTTTCTTTTTAGCTTCTTTTTTCTTTTTGCGGATAATTTCAACTTTCTTTTCCGCCTCTTTTTTTACCTGAGTTTCTTTATGCTTTTCTGCACGTTTTTGTTTCGCAGAGACTTTTTTACGTTTAGAATTTTCTATTTGTACTAGTCGAAACAGCTCAGCCATTAACTCACGTTTCTTCTTATCTTCAAAATATTTTTCTGAAATATCATTGACTTTTTGACCTAAGTAAATTAAACGTTGATTGCTGTCGTATAATTCTTGAAAACTCTCCAGTTTTTTCTGAACCTTCGCATTAACTTCTTCAAGTTTATCTGCTTCCGATAATTTTTTCTTTTCGTTTTCTTTAAGCGATCGTTCTGTGCGCTCTAATTTACTTCGTTCTTTTTGAAGTTTAGCAATGGTAGCGTCAAAACGAACTTTGCCACGTTCAATCTTCTTTTTTGATTTGTTGATTAAACTATACGGAATGCCATTTTTTTGAGCCACTTCAAAGGTAAATGAGCTACCTGCTTGCCCAACGACCAATTTATACATTGGTTCTAAGGTACGCTCATTAAAAAGCATATTAGCATTTTCCATGTATGGTAATTCATTAGCTAATAGTTTTAAATTAGAATAATGCGTTGTAATTATCCCAAACGCTTCACGCTCATAAAAAACTTCTAAAAAGGTTTCCGCTAATGCACCTCCTAACTCTGGATCACTTCCAGTACCAAATTCATCTATTAAAAATAGTGTTTTGTTATTACACTTTCTTAAAAAATAATTCATCTGTTTTAGGCGATAACTATAAGTACTCAAGTGATTTTCAATGGATTGGTTATCACCAATATCACTCAAAATTCTATCGAATAAACATACGTAACTTCGCTCATGCACAGGGATCAGCATACCACTCTGTATCATTACCTGAAGTAGCCCTACCGTTTTTAACGTAATACTCTTTCCACCAGCATTTGGCCCAGAAATAACAATAATTCGGCTGTCTTTTTCTAAACCTATAGTCTGCGGAAATGTATGTTCACCTTTTTCTTTATTATTCAAAAATAACAACGGATGATAAGCATCTCGTAAATGCATACTCCGATCTTTTGAGAATTCTGGCAAAATGGCATTCATGCTTTGTGCATATTTTGCTTTAGCAGAAATGACATCTATATTGGTTAAAAATTCTTGATAATCTTTGAGCAGTGGCAAGAATTCGCGAACATAATTTGTAAGTTCTTTAAGGATTTTTATAACCTCTTCCTTTTCTTCGTATTCTAAATTATTGAGTTCTCTAGTGTGTTGAAGTGTGGTTTCTGGTTCAATATAAACAATACTTCCTGTTTTACTACCTCCCATAATCGCACCTCTTACTTTTCTGCGATACATCGCTTTTACAGCAAGCACACGCTTATTGTCTACCACAGATTCTCTAATATCATCTAGATAATCTAAATTGTAATAGGTATTTAATGCTGAAGAAAAACTACTATTAATTTTTCCTTTGAGTTGATTTATCGTTTTTCGTAAACTAGAAAGTAGAGGTGAGGCATTGTCTTTTATATCTCCAAAACGATCTACTACTGCATCTACTTGCTCAATAATAGATGTAGATACTGGTATGTGTTGACTAAATTGTTGAAGCTTTGGGTAATATTCTTTAAATTTTTCTAAGAATTTTAAAATAGCATTTACAGTCAATGAGATACTTACTAATTTCTGTAAGCTAGAAACTTCTAGATAGGTGTTTTCTATTTTAAGTAGTTTTAATTCTTTAGCAATCGTTTCAAAACCATGATTTGGTATTCGGTTATCATTTTCAAAAGAGGATAAATACTCATTAACGTAAAGAAGTTCGCGCATTAATTGTTCTTCCTCTTTAAAAGGGAGAATAGCCGAAACTGCTTCTTTACCTAAAGCAGTGAGTGCATGTTCGCGAATTTGATCTAAAACCGTAGAAAACTCAAGATCTTTTAAGGTTTTTTCATGAATATTTATCATGGAATACTGTGCATTTTTAGAATTGCAAATTTAGGACATTATGTAATATTATAAGTATGAAGTTACGGCTAATACGATTAAGGTAACAATAATTAATACTACAAACAGTGGCATTATAAATTTTAACCATTTACTAAAGTTAATTTTAGCAACAGCAAGTGAAGCTAAAATTAATCCTGTAGGGTTTACAAGATAGAAAAGGCCTAATCCGTATTGATATGTATTTACAACAACTTCTCTGCCTACACCAACCGTATCTGCCAAAGGAGCCATGATTGGCATGGTTAAAACAGCCATTCCTGAAGAACTTGGGATAAAGAATGATAATCCAGAATAAATGATGGTCATAACACCTGCAAAAACCCCTTTATTCATTCCTGTAGTAATATCGCTAGCATAATACAATAACGTATCGCTTATTAAACCGTCGGTCATTATAACTGTGACACCTCTTGCGATTCCGATAATGAGCGCAACACCTAATAGATCACCAGCTCCTTTTACAAAGGTGTCTATAAAATCTGTCTCACTGATTTGAATAATAAATCCGATAAGAATGGCGCTAATTAAGAAGACAGTTGTCATTTCTACAAACCACCAATCTAACATTGAAACACCTATAATCATGAGAATAAAACTACATGTAAAAACAAGCAAAGCCAGTTTTAATCTCCAATTAAAATTAATATGAGACGCATCTTTTAAAGTAAACAATTGAGCAATTTGTTCTCTTTGATTATAGATAAGAGATTTACTTGGGTCGTTTTTTACACGTTTAGCGTAGCGTAATATGTAGATTATGGTAATAGTTAAACACAATAAAAGCATAAAAATACGTCCGTATAAACCTGTTGTCCAGTTTATACCAGCGGCATCGCTAGCTATGATTGTAGAAAAAGGATTTATCGTAGAACACATGGTTCCGATTGCAGAACCAAGAAATATGCAAGCGACACCAACAAGAGCATCATATTTGGCAGCTAAAAATACAGGTATTAAAATAGGGAAGAAGGCAATGGTTTCTTCTGCAAAACCAAATGTTGTTCCTCCTAAAGCGACCAAAGTTGTAACAAATATAATGAGCAAAGATTCTCTCCCATTTAAAACAATAGCTAATTGAGCAATAGCAGCATCAAAAGCACCTGATTTATTTAACACACCTATTAAGCCACCAATAATTAATACAAGGAAAATAATATCTGAAGCTTCAATAATACCTTTGATTGGTGATTTTACAAAATCAAAAAAACTTTGTGGTTTAGCGTCTAGTTTATTGTATGTTCCAGGAATATTAATGGGTTTGTAAATATCGCCATTAGTAAATTTTTCTACAGGAATTTTAATATTTAAATTATCTAGAGAAGTTTGAGTTGCTGCTAAGCTTATTTCTTCATCTAGACTTAAACGTGTAAATTTGTCTGTTGCCGAGTTATAACTTAAAGTATCATATTTTCCTGCAGGAACAAACCACGTTAAAAGTGTGACTAAACCTGCAATTATAAATAATATGGTTTGTGCAGAAGGGAATTTTAAATTTTTCATTCTGAGTTATTTATTCGTGAATTTAAGTCTTAACAAGATATAATTTGTTTTAAAGTATGAATGTAAATATAAATCAAAGCTGGAAAACTTATCTTAATTCAGAATTTGAAAAGCCTTATTTTAAAGAATTAATGACTTTTGTAGAAGGTGAGTATAAGAATTTTCAATGTTTTCCTAAACAATCAGAAATCTTTAATGCTTTTAATCATTGCGCTTTTAATGATGTTAAGGTTGTAATTATAGGACAAGATCCTTATCATGATGTTGGCCAAGCAAATGGTTTGTGTTTTTCGGTTAATGATGGTATTAAACATCCTCCATCTTTAGTCAATATTTTTAAAGAAATAGAACAAGATTTAGGCATTCCGTATCCTACAAGCGGCAATTTAACGCCATGGGCAGACCAAGGCATTCTATTATTAAATGCAACTTTAACGGTTAGAGCGCATAACGCAGGTAGTCATCAAAAGCAAGGTTGGGAGCAATTTACAGATGCAGTAATTAAAACTTTAAGTACAGAAAAAAACAATATTGTTTTTTTACTTTGGGGAGGATTTGCTAAAAAGAAAAAAAAATTAATTGATACCACTAAACATATTGTTTTAGAAAGTGGACATCCTTCTCCATTAAGTGCTAATAGAGGTTATTGGTTTGGTAATAAGTGTTTTAGTAAAACTAACTTCCTGTTGGAGCAAGTTGGCGAGACTTCAATTGATTGGAGACTAGTTTAGGCGTTTTTTCTTTAGCGACTACTTCCGTTTTGTATTCAGGAGGCAATCTATTATCAAGTTTTTTAGAGGTTTTGTTGCAACTAAAAAATAATAACAAAAAATTTAAAGCAACTAAGAAAGATAAAATAAGAGTAATGGTTAAAATCATATTAGTCTCTTGTTAATTGTAGTATTATTGTTAACCAAATGTAATTAAATTTTTGAAATTCTGAAAGTTATCAAGATAATCAGTTTCATTCTAAATAATTAGGGCACAAAACAATTGTGTTTTTTCGATATATAATACTATTTACAGTGGATTTAGGAATGCGACTATAATTTATGAATTAATTTTGAGTATTCTACTTTTTTTGGAATAATATTTAAATCGTAAAGTTGGTCTTGTACCTTATTAATTGTTGTTTCGTCCATAACGCTTTGCGACCATTCTGTTAGTGATAACCATTCTTCGACATCTGTTAATTCTTGTTCGTAACGGTTGGCTATCGTTTTATCTATACTTGGTATGGATTTGAATTCGGCAGTGGTTTGATTAATAATCTCAAGAATTGTTTTCAGCGCTTCTTCATCATTAGCAATGAAATCCTCGCGTACGGCAATTACAAAACAAGGCCAAGGAGAAGGGCAATTATCAATACGTCTAAAAATGCCATCATCTACAATAGGTTTGGTAGTGAATTTTTCCCACATAAAATAGTCAGCTTTACCTTCTGTTAAGCCTCTAATTGCTCCATCTAAATTTTTTATAACTTCAAAATTGAGATCATTTTCAAGATCCCAATGGTGATTTTTTGCATTTATATAAGCCATAAGGTGAGAACCAGATCCATATCTACTGATAGCTGCTCTAGTACCTTTAATATCATCAACGGAATTAAATTTTGAATCTGCAGCCACATGAATTCCCCAAATTAATGGAGTTTCAACAAAAGTTTGTACAATTTTAGATGGATTACCATCAATTATGTCTTTAATAACACCTTCAGTTAATATCACAGCCATATCAATTTCTCCAGAGCGCAATGCTTTGTTCATTGCGCCTGTTCCTCCATGGTAATCGTGCCACCTTAGATTAATGTCTTCGGCTTTATATTCTCCATTTTTTAATGTTAAATACCATGCTAAATTAAAGTGTTCTGGTACGCCTCCTATATTTACTTTTTTCATAATATGACTAGATGTTTCAGAATCTATTATTCCTGAAAGCACAATTTTTTAAATATTCACAATACGCTCTAATGCATATTTAATTAGTTTTTCTACTGTTTTTTTAGGGTCTTTACTAAAATCTCCATTTGCTCTATTGGCAATAATAGCGTTTAATGAAAGAGCTTCATGACCTAATAATTTTGAAAGTCCATAAATTACAGAGGTTTCCATTTCAAAATTTGTAATTCTAAAGTCTTTATAATCAAAGTTATCTAACTTTGCATTTAAGTCAGGATCTTGCAATGGTAATCGTAATACTCTACCTTGTGGTCCATAAAATCCGCCAGCAGTACCTGTCATTCCTTTAAAGATTTTATCTCCTTCAAAATACTTTTCTAGAAATTTACTGTTTTCTATAATAATTGGTCTAGCCTTATTTTTGTCCCAATTGGTATGTTTAATAAATTCATCTTCAATTTCAGGATTACAAATACCATCAATTTGATAAAAATGTAACATACCATTGATGTCTAAGCCATGTGTGCTAATTAAAAAGGCATCAACAGGAATATCATTTTGTAAAGAACCAGAAGTCCCAATTCTAATAATATTTAAACTAGATAATTCTGATTTTGGTTTTCTAGTTTTTAAATCGATATTAACCAGAGCGTCTAATTCGTTTAAAACAATATCAATATTATCAGGACCAATTCCTGTAGATATAACGGTTAATCTTTTATCTTGATAATAACCAGTTTGTGTTTTAAATTCACGTTTTTGAGTACTAAATTCTATACTGTCAAAATGCTTGGTGATTTTCTCAACGCGATCTTGATCACCAACAAAAATGATGGTGTCAGATATGTTTTCGGGCTTTAAATTCAAATGATAAACACTACCATCAGGATTTAATATGAGTTCTGAATCTTTAATTGCCATGTGTAACGGTTTTAATAAGTTTGTTTTGTTCCTCGTTAAATTGATAATCTAAACGATTTACGCCTCCGTAAGTCATATTGTTATTGACTTCTTTAGCAAAATTATGTTGCTTTAATAAGGCTTCGTGTCCTTTTCTATTAAGCTCAATACCTTCTTCTGTTTTGTTGAAAAAGAAATCTAATTCTTTTATCTTACGTTTAAGTTGCATGTCTCCATAGCCATAATAACCTTGATAATTTAAACAATAACCTAACAGATGACCTTCAGATTTTACATCGTTTTGTTTTACAAGATTTAATATATGGGCTTCTAGTGTTCCTAAACCACTTAAGTTATGCGGAAAACGCTTTAAATGCGCTTTTAAACAACTGCTTAAATATTTAAAACTAGAATTTTGAACAATATAAGGTTTCAAAATATTGTGATCTTTTCCGCAATAAGTTCTCCATATGGCTATTACCATATCTAAATCTTCTTTAGTAAGAAGGATTTTATTATTGTAATGAGATTTTAGTTGTTCTGAACTCAGTTCACTTAATGCTTTAAGATTTTTTTCGCCTTTTATACGTCCACTACATATAAGATACAATGGTTTATTAATTTCCTTCTGATGGAGTAAATTTATAACTCCTATTAAATTAATATGACAAAACAAGTCATACTCAAACCACAAGTTGATTTCTGTATAATTGTCCGTATTATCAAGAATAGATAACTCTTTTTGAAGCTCTTTATGATCTACATCAATATCATAAGTTGTATTGAGAAAATCAGCTCTTAGCTTAAAAAATTCGTCAGAGTCTATTTTCGGAATTGTTGGTCCTTCACAAAGCATTTCTTGCCAAGTAAGTATGTCTTCAGTAAAATCTAACTCTCTTAAATAATCCGTAAGAGCATTACCATTAGTAATATGTAAACAATTTTTAGTCATAATATTTAACCTCCAACGCGTTTTACATTAAATCCTTTATCTTTTAGCATAGACATAATTTTATCGCGATAATCTCCTTGAATAATAATTTTATCATCCTTAAAGCTTCCACCAACACTAAGTTTAGTTTTTAATTCTTTAGCTAATTTTTTAAAATCTTCGGTTGCACCAGTATAACCTTCTAATATTGTTATTGGTTTTCCTTTTCGTTTTTCGTATTTACAAAGTATAGGGTCGTCTTGTAACCAAAGATTCTGCTTAGAATCTTTAGTGTTCTCTTCTGGATCTGGTGTATGGTCTGGGAATAGATTTTTTAATTGATCTTGTAAATCCATATGTTCATTTTACAGTCTCAGTTATAAGTCGCAGTCAAACATTTACGTTAAGTAACTGCGATTGTACACTGATTACTATTTCTTTATAAGTCCAAGTTCAATTAAACGTTCGTTTAAAAATTCACCAGCAGTAATATCCTCAAATTGTTTTGGGTTATCTTTATCAATACAGCTTTCTAAAACATCTAATTTCATTTCACTCACAGGATGCATAAAAAATGGCATAGAGTAGCGCGATGTTCCCCAAAGTTCTCTAGGCGGATTTATAACACGGTGAATTGTAGATTTTAGTTTGTTGTTAGAATGTCTTGATAACATATCTCCAACATTTATCATTAATTCGTCTGGTTCTGCAATAGCATCAATCCATTCTCCATCATTACGCTGTACTTGTAGTCCACGACCTTGCGCACCCATTAAAAGCGTAATTAAGTTAATATCTCCATGAGCAGCTGCTCTTACAGCATTTTTAGGTTCTTGGGTAATTGGAGGATAGTGAATTGGTCTTAAAATAGAGTTACCATTATGAATGTAATTATCAAAATATGTTTCTTCTAAGTCTAGGTAAAGTGCTAAAGCTCGTAAAACATATTTAGCTGTTTTTTCTAGCATTTGATAGGTTTGTTTTCCTACCTCATTAAACTGTGCTAATTCGTTTACAGTTACGTTTTCTGGGTATTCTTTACGTCTTTCTTCATCATCTTCAACGTATTGTCCAAAATGCCAAAATTCTTTTAAATCACCTTCTTTTTTTCCTTTAGCACTTTCTTTACCAAAAGACACATAACCACGTTGGCCACCAATACCAGGAACCTCATAGCTTTCCTTTACTTCTAAAGGTAGATTAAAAAAGTTCTTGACTTCACCATATAAATTATCGACTAGAGTATCATCTAAAAAATGGCCTTTTAATGCTACAAAACCTATGTCTTCATAAGCTTTTCCTATTTCGTCTATAAATTTTTGTTTACGTTTTGGATCTTCAGAAATGAAATCCTTTAAATCTACGCTAGGTATTCTATCCATTGGATTGTTGTTTAAATTTTTGTGAATATACAAAGTTAACAATAATAGTGTTAAAAATTAGGTCGAATTTATTGACAATTTGAAGTCTATAATGGTTTATTGTAGCAATTTTAATTACTTTTGATTCATTACAGAAACCACAATTTATGCCAACAATCACAAAAAGTAACATAGCCTACGACAAAAGAAATTTAAGTGATAAAGAGTTATTGAAGCTTTATTACAACATGTTAAAGCCAAGGTTGATAGAAGAGAAAATGCTTATTCTATTACGTCAGGGTAAAGTGTCTAAATGGTTTTCTGGAATAGGGCAAGAAGCTATTTCTGTAGGTGTTACTATGGCTTTAAAATCTAGTGAATACATACTGCCAATGCATAGAAATTTGGGAGTATTTACAACACGCGAGATTCCGTTACATCGTTTGTTTTGCCAATGGCAAGGTAAAATGAGTGGATTTACTAAAGGTAGAGATCGCTCATTTCACTTTGGAACGCAGGAGTATAATATTGTTGGTATGATATCTCATTTGGGACCACAACTTGGAGTAGCAGATGGTATAGCGCTTGCAAATTTATTAAAGAAGAATGGAAATGTTACTGCTGTTTTTTCTGGTGAAGGAGGAACCAGTGAAGGTGATTTTCATGAGGCTTTGAACGTGGCTTCGGTTTGGCAACTACCTGTGATTTTCTGTATTGAAAATAATGGTTACGGACTTTCTACACCAACAAGTGAGCAGTATCATTGTAAGCATATAGCAGATAGAGGAAAAGGTTATGGTATTGAGTCATTTATTTTAGATGGAAATAACATTATTGAAACCTATACCAAAGTTCAGAAACTAGCAGAAAGTATTAGAAAAAGACCACGTCCTATTTTAATAGAGTTTAAAACTTTTAGACGAAGAGGACACGAAGAAGCAAGTGGAACAAAATATGTACCTCAAGAATTAATGGACGAGTGGGAAGCTAAAGATCCTATTGAAAATTTTAAAAGTTATTTATTTAGTAAAAAAATTCTGAATGCATCAATAGATGAGGCTTATGTGGAAGAAATAAAGACAGAAATTGATGCTGCTTTAGATTCTGCTTATGGTGAACCAGAAATAGTACCAAGTAAAACAACCGAATTAAAAGACGTATACAAATCGTATAATTATGAGGAGTTTACGCATAGTAATAACACAAAAGAATTACGTTTCATAGATGCCATTTCTGAAGGGCTAAAGCAGTCCATGCAAAAGCATAAAGATTTAGTAATTATGGGACAGGATATTGCTGAATATGGTGGTGTTTTTAAAATTACAGATGGTTTTTTAGAAGTTTTTGGTAAAGATCGCGTTAGAAATACACCCATTTGTGAATCGGCAATTGTAGAAGCTGCCATGGGATTATCTATTTCTGGTATTAAATCAGTGGTAGAAATGCAGTTTGCAGATTTTGTTACCTCTGGTTTTAATCCTGTAGTCAACTATTTAGCAAAATCGCATTATAGATGGCAACAAGAAGCGGATGTTGTGGTTAGAATGCCTTGTGGAGGAGGTGTTGCGGCAGGTCCTTTTCATTCTCAAACTAATGAAGCTTGGTTTACAAAAACACCAGGTTTAAAAGTGGTGTATCCAGCATTTCCATATGATGCTAAAGGCTTGTTAGCTACAGCAATTAATGATCCAAATCCAGTACTATTTTTTGAGCATAAAGCTTTGTATAGAAGTATAAGGCAAGATGTACCAACTGATTATTATACTATTCCATTTGGTAAAGCCGCCTTTTTAAAAGAAGGGAATGCTGTGACTATAATTACTTATGGTGCAGGAGTGCATTGGGCTTTAGAAACCTTAGATAATAACACTGATATTTCAGCAGATTTAATAGATTTAAGAACGTTACAACCTTTAGATAAAGACGCTATTTTAGATTCAGTTAAAAAAACAGGACGAGCCATTATTCTTCAAGAAGATTCTCTCTTCGGTGGTATTGCTAGTGATCTTTCAGCGATGCTTATGGAAGAATGCTTTGAGTATTTAGACGCACCTGTAAAACGTGTGGCAAGTATGGAAACACCTATACCTTTTATTGGTCAGCTAGAAGAGCAATATATGGCTAAAGGAGCGTTTGAGGATGCTTTGAAGCAGGTATTAGCTTATTAAAGTTTGGTAGATGAAATCCTCTAATTTGTAGACACATTATTCTATTAAGTCTAATATATTTTTAATATTTCTTTTTCATTTGTTTATTTGATTAAGGCTTAGATACTAAAGCTCTGAAATTGTTTAAATTTTTAATTCACACTTTAATTAATTAATTGAGATTAGCGATTAGTTAAATATGTAGAAAATACTATTTAAATTAGTAATTTTAGCAACCCTTAAAAAATAACACATGAAATTGAAATTACTTTTTACGCTCTTATTTGCGTTTTCATTATCCTTTGCACAACAAATTCCTGAAGACATTAAACCTCCAAGTTGGAATCAAGATGATTTGACTGATTTGGTGCCGTTTAAACTACCATCTTTCGATTTAGAAAAATTAAAAGATGAGGATGAAATTAACGATCAAGATAAATCCATTCCATGGAGATTTGGACACGATATCTATGTTGATCATAACTTTAATGAAGTAGGTGAGTGGACGACCTTAGAAAATGGAGATCGTATTTGGAGAATGGCATATGCTTCTAAAGGTGCTTATTCCATAAACTTTTTATTCGATGTGTTTAAAATTCCCGTTGGTGCTAAACTTTATGTATATAATGCAGAAAAAACAGATTTATTAAGACCTTTTACACATTACAATAATAATATAGAAGAAGTTTTAGGAACATGGTTGGTAGAAGGTAATACGGCTTATATTGAATATTATCAGCCAGCAAATGTTGTTGGAGAGGCTAAAATTACTGTAGGCTCAGTTGTTCATGGTTATCGTACTACAAAATCTTATGAAAAAACTTTAGGAGAATCTGGGAATTGTAACCAAGATGTAGATTGTGATATTACGCCAGCTACAGATCCTTACGGTTTAGATGCTGTAAAAGATAATGTAAAAGGTTCTGCAGCGTTAGTTTTAAATGGTGGTACTGATTGGTGTTCAGGTACCTTAGTAAATAATACAAATAATGATGGTAAAGCTTATTTTATGACCGCTAATCATTGCGGTGGAGGTGAAGTCAATTGGGCATTTAGGTTTAATTGGAGAAGCCCTAACCCATCTTGTTCTACTACAGCAGCTAGTACAGATGGTTCATATAATCAAACCGTGAGTGGATCTGTTTTAAGAGCTAGTAGTGCGGAATCTGATATGGAATTAGTAGAAATTACAGATACTAGTTTTTTTACTAATAATTCTGATTTAGTTTGGGCTGGTTGGAACAAATCTACTACGCAAGTGCCTGTTGTAAATTTTGGAATTCACCATCCAAGTGGAGATATTCAAAAAGTATGTAGAGAAGACGATGGAGCTTACAGAGCAAATGTAAATTTTAATGGTAACGCTGATACAAAAATGTGGTACATTGATGAATGGGAACTTGGAGTTACTGAGCCAGGATCTTCTGGTTCTGGATTATTTAATGAAACAGGTCATTTAATTGGAATATTGTCTGGAGGACAAGCAGCATGTAATGGAACATCAAACAATGGATTGCAAGATTATTATGGTCGTTTTGATGTGGCATGGGATTTTGGAAGTTCTACTTCATCTCGATTGAAAGAATGGTTAGATCCTTCGGATTCTGGGGTTGATATTTTAGATCAGTATCCACCATTACAAACTTATGATAATGATGCAAGAGCAAGTGCAGGTACAGGTAATAGTGCTGAGATTTGTGGTGAAGATTTTATGCCTCAAGTAACTCTTATTAATTCAGGAGAATTACCTTTAACGTCAGCCGATATTTCATATTATATAGATGGTGAGTCTAGTACTTCTACTAATTGGATTGGTAATTTAGCGAACGGAGAAAGTGTGGTTGTGGCTACACCAACATATTCTAATTTAAGTTCTGGTAGTCATTCTTTTACTATTAATGTTGCTAACCCTAATGGTGTTACAGATGAGAATGTAGCAAACGATATTTTTGTTTTTAATTTTGAAGTGTCACCGTCTTACACCACTTCTACAATAACATTAAATCTTTTAACGGATAACTATCCTGAAGAAATTGGGTGGGAATTATTAAATAGTTCTGATATAATAGTAGATAGTGCAGCAGCAGGAACATATACTCAAGCTGCTACTGAATATGAGGCTATCATTACATTACCAAATATTAATGATTGTTATACATTTACAATCACTGACACTTATGGAGATGGTATATGTTGTAGTAATTTTACAGGTAATGGCTCTTATAGTTTAGAAGATGAAAATGGTAGTGTAATTAAAACTGGTGGTGAATATGATACTGAAGATACCGTTTTGTTTAGTGTAGAGCAGCCTTTAAGTGTTGTAGATTTTGGGTTAGAAAGTTTAATTAGTATATATCCAAATCCTACTAAGGATAATTTGACTATTGCATTAAATAATGTAAATGAAAATGTGGATTATGAGATTTTTAACACGTTAGGTCAAATAATGTCAAAAGGCAATTTAGCCGCTAATAGCACACATACTTTGCAAATGTCTTCATACCAAAGTGGTATCTATTTTGTAAAATTATCTACAAGTACACATACAATGACTGAGAAGCTTATTAAAAAATAAGTCAGAAGATTTTAAACTAAAAAAAGTCAGTTTCTTTATAGGAAACTGACTTTTTTTTAGACTATTTACTGAAGGTGAATAACTTCAATGTTGCACTCTAATTGTTTTTAAGTCATCATCTAAGCTATTAGATGTATTGACAATTTTAGATAAAACTCTCATAATTTTTTTTGATTGATTTGATTGATGATTTTTTTTTAGTAACGTTATGATCTATAGCGTCTTTTACTGTTCCAACTATAACTTTTAGTTTCTGTTGATGTACTAGTTAACTGATTGTTGTTTAAAGTTCTCATAATTGTGTTTTTTAAATGGTTATACCAATAAGACGATGAAACTTTTATTTTGTTACAGTACTATGTATAACATATTACTTATTTAACATATTTTAACAATTATTCATACCTTTATATTTATGATAACTAAACGATATTTAATTTTGTTTACTGTGTTAAGTCTGTATAATTGCAATACTAGAGTAGAACAAGATTGTGAGCCTAAGACTTTAAAAGTCATTGCTACGGCATATAATTCGTTAGCATATCAAACCAATTCTAACCCAAATATTACAGCTTTTGGAGATAGTTTATATTCGGGATTGAGATACGTAGCGGTTTCTCGCGATTTATTAGATTCTGGATTAGTACATAACACTAAAATAAAAATACATGGTTTTGATAGTTTATTTACAGTGAAAGATAAAATGCATAGTCGTTGGAGAAAGCGTATCGATATTTATATGGGTGACGATGTTAAAAAAGCAAAAAAATGGGGCAAAAAGAAAGTTAAGATTGAATACTGCCTTCAACCAAAAGATTCTTTATCTAATTAGTCCGTTTTACCATTATCTCTGAAACAATAAATGGAAACGCCTTTTTTACTTCATTTAATTCTTCTTTTGTTAAGGCTTGAGGTGTTTTATTAAATACTTGTTTCGCATAACGCATTCTTAAATTATAATAGGCTTGCGTAATTTCATCTTGTACAGAAATGAAGAAATCATATTTTGTCATGGCATCATGACTTAGAGAAATTACAGCTTTTTTTGGATGATCTGATAATTCTGAAGATTGTGCACCTTCACAATATGTACAAACATTATTGCCGTTATTGTCTATAAATGCCTCAACCAAAGTTTGTACTTCTGTGAGTTTAACAATGTCATTTTCAATCATAATTTGTTGTTGTGCATTCATTGAAATGCGTAATAAATTTCGTTCGGTAATATCTGCAATACAATCTTCTGTATCACAAATAGCAGGTAATTGTCTTAAAATTCCTTTGTCTGCAGAGATTGTGGTTGTTACTAAAAAGAAAATAAGTAACAAAAAAGCAATGTCTGCCATAGATCCTGCATTGACCGATGCAGCGTGTCTTCTAAATGATTTCATAATAATATATATTTAAATGTTAATGTTTTAACATTCACAATAACAATACCAATGTTTTTAAATCTTGTTAACAATTCATTCCATAAACCTTTACAATGTGCTATTTTTGCGAAATTAAACAAGCTCTAAATTTCAATTATGTCATCAGAATCTGAAACTATACAACAAAATGCAACCGAGAAAAGTCTCTATGATTACCAAATCAAAGACCTTAATCGCATTTTTGATGTGATGCGAGATGAGGCTGATGATTTTAACCTCTTATACCAATTACCAACAGGAGGAGGTAAAACAGTTATTTTTTCTGAAATAGTAAGACGCTATGTTGAGCAACACCGTAAAAAGGTAGTCATTCTTACACACAGAATTGAGCTTTGTAAACAAACATCTAATGTGTTATCTGGCTTTAACGTTAAGAATAAAGTGATTAATAGTAAAGTGAAAACACTTCCAGATCAAGATGATTTTCAGTGTTTTGTTGCTATGGTCGAAACGTTAAATAATCGATTATCTGATAATGATTTTGAGCTTAAAAATATTGGTTTAGTAATTATTGATGAAGCTCATTATAATTCTTTTAGAAAGTTATTTAAGTTTTTTGAAAACTGTTTTATTTTAGGAGTCACAGCAACACCATTGAGTAGTAATATTAAACTGCCAATGAAAGATAATTACAATAAGCTTATAGTTGGTGATGATATTTCTACTCTAATTAAAAATGGATTTCTTGCTCAGGCAGAAGTTTCAAATTATGATGTGGGCTTAACCTCTTTAAAAATTGGTATTAATGGAGATTATACTGTAAAATCTTCAGAAGCTTTATACACCAACTCTCTTATGCAATCTAAGTTGTTAATTGCATATGAGGAAATGTCAAAAGGCAAAAAAACACTTATTTTTAATAACGGAATTTACACCTCTAAAGAAGTCTATTATACCTTTAAAAAAGCAGGTTATAATGTTCAACATTTAGATAATACAGCAAGTAAGCAAGACCGAAAAGACATTTTAAAATGGTTTAAACACACACCAGATGCGGTGCTGTCTTCAGTAAGTATTTTAACTACAGGATTTGATGAGCCTTCTGTAGAATCTATCATTTTAAATAGAGCCACACGTTCTCTAACTTTATATTTTCAAATGATTGGTCGTGGTAGTCGAATTTATAAAGATCGAAAGTCATTTCAGGTTATAGATTTAGGTAATAATGAAGCAAGATTTGGACCTTGGGATCAACCCGTAGATTGGCAACATATTTTTAAGCATCCAGACTATTATTTGGAGAATATTGTAGATGATGAGCTGTTAGAACGAGATTTTACGTATACCATGCCAGATTCATTGAAAGGGAAATTCAAAAAATCTTTCAAATTAAATTTTGATGTAAAAGCAGAATATAAAGAGGTGATTAATGCTGGTAAAAAATCTTTTACAGTTATTGAACGTTCCATTGAACAACACTCTCAAATTTGTGTAGAGAATAGCGAAGATGTTTATGAAGCTAGAGAGTTAATTAAAGATCTTCAAGATGAAATAGCCTACAGAGTAAAACAATATTGTTATTGTATTATGAATAGTACTCAAAATTATAAAGATTGGCTTTTTGAAGAATATAACCGACGGTTAAGAATTAGCTTTAATGGTAAGTTTTAACTTTTTTTTGTAATGATTTCTATTTTTATACGTTTAATTTGAATTAGGAATAGTTTTTGTAACTTGAGTATTATCTAACTTATAATTAATTAAAGTGAAAACCATTAAATACATAGCTTTTATATTTTGCATTATTAGCAGCACTATGGTTTTTGCCCAAGTTAAGGATAAGGAGAATAAATCTATTCGTATTCCTGCGGTAGAATCTAAGAAAGAAAAAGATTCTATATTAATTAAAGCAAAAGTGGCTCCCATTTTAAAAAAGGAAGAAGAAAAGACAGGTGGTAAATCTAAAGAAGAGGAAAAATTTGTAATTAGAGAAACCGAAAAACCTTTTTCTATGACAGAAAATGACGGTTTAAAAAGTCCAGGTGAAATTTTTGAAAAACGTTGGAAGAAAGAAGCTGTAAAAGGTGGTTATTTAAGAACCATGTCTGATCAGTTTTTAGGCGAACATAATGTAGATACTAAATTTGTAAATATTGTTTGTAGAGATCACCAATATCCAGATGGTGATCGTGTTCAAATTTTACTGAATGGAGTTATAGTAAGAAATAGCTTAACACTGACTAATAGTTATAGAAGGGTAGAAGTGAACTTAATAGATGGTAGAAACACAATAGATATTTTAGCCTTAAATCAAGGAGAATCTGGTCCAAATACCGCAGAATTTGTGGTTTATGATGATAAAGGCAATGTCATTTCTTCTAAAGAGTGGAATCTTCTAACAGGTGTAAAAGCGATTATTGTTTTTAATAATGAAAAGACAGTAATAAAAGAAAAATCTATCGAAGAAGCTAAAGCAGAAACAGCTTCTAATAACTAATTTTTATATGTTTTAGCAATTTTTATACTTGTCGTGTAATGCCTTACCGTTTATTATTTGCGGTACAATTTTATCTAATCGTCTTAATTTTGTGTCTTCTCGTTTAGCATCTCCAATATAATCATTGTACTCGCGTTGTTTTGATATAGAAAGTGTCTTAAACATTTTTTTTAATTCGGCATTTTCATTTAGTGCCGCTTTCAACTCTGTTTCAATAATTAATGGTTTTGTTTTTCGTTGTGGCATTAAAACTCTTCCTAATCGTTGATTTTCTATGGCTTCTTTTACATAAGTTAAAACTGCTACTTCATTTATAGCATTTTTCGATTCAAAACGCATTTGTCGCATGGCTTTGGTTTTTTCTTCTTGAGCATTATAAAGTAAATGATGTTCATCTTTTAAAAAGACACCTTGATGAAACCAAATGCAAAAATGATGTTTAAAAGCTCCAATGCCTAAAACATTTTTTCCATTTAAACAATACGTTGGCATGCTCCATTTTATGGTTTCTTCTAGCGCTGTACTATTTATAATATTTCGTAGTAAACTAATTTCACTAGAGAAGTGTGAATTGATTTCTATGTATTCTTCAACTGAAGTGATTTTTTGCATTTAGAGAAGCATTTGGTTTAAGACTAAGTTAATAAAGGAAAATGAATAAGCAGAAAATATTTAAAACTAAAAGAGAATGTGTATAAAGTATTTGGTATAAACATACCAAGTATTAGCTAGGAATAAGCCTTACTTAAATAAAGCATTTTTAAAGGGTTTTGCTTTAAACCTTATATTATAACAACTATTTCAAAAATTATAAAGTTGTTAAAAATTACTTTCTTCTGCCATTTTTACAACACCAACAGTTAAGATTAAATTAGCGAATCTACGTTGTTCACCTGTTTGAATAATTAAAGTGGTAGAAGGTTCTCTAATTTTATCGTAGAATGCCCAACGTTCCATTTCTTCCCATGTTACTTCCCCTAACAAGTTTTTATATGCATCATGAATTTCTGCATTTGCTTCGGCAGGCTTTTCCATAACAATGGCTCCTTGAAAAGGGCAAACTTCTAAAAGACCTTCGAGCACAGTTAACGCATCTAAAAGTCCTGGACGAAAATTGAGGTGTACTGTTGTAGAGTTAGGACCTGTCATGGCACCAACAGGTAAATTACCATCTGCAATAACAACTTGTGCAAAATGACCAGAACGCGCAAGCGCTTCCATAATTGTTGGATGTATTACTGAAGTCTTTAGCATAAATTTGTGTTTTAAATAAAACACCAGACACTAAAAAGTGTCTAGTGCTTTAGGTTTAATAATTATTAGCATATCTATTGTATTCAATTTTATGCTAATTAAATAGAAACTACATATTATAAACACCACCATTGATGTCTAATGTGGCACCAGTAATAAAGCCATCGTATTCTGATGCTAAATATAATACTGCTCTTGCTACATCATCGGCATTACCTGCGCGTTGTATAGGAATGCCAGCCGTTGTTGCAGCTGCTGATTCTTTTGTAGTGTGTGTATTGTGAAAAGAAGTCCCAAGAATAAGACCAGGCGCCACAGCATTAACTCGTGTACCTTGAGGACCTAATTCTGAGGATAGAGCTCTAGTAAATGTTAAAATAGCTCCTTTACTTGTAGAATATGCTAAAGATCCTGGATGTCCACCTTTACGTCCTGCTAACGATGCCAAATTTACAATACTACTGCTATCATTTTTGCTTAAATAAGGAGCTGCTGCTCGCGTTAAAAACATCATAGATGTAAGATTGATGTCCATTACCTTATGCCAAAATTCAGCTTCCATTTCGCTCAACATTCTGCGTGCAACAAGAGAACCTGCATTATTTATTAAGATATCTAGACTACCAAATGCTTCTATAGTTTTTTCAACTAAGGCATTTGCATCTGCTTCTTTGGTTAAATCACCACTAATAGCAACTGCTTTTTGTCCTTTACTAATGGCATAGGCTGTTAATTCGTTTGCTGTATCAGCACTAGAAAAATAATGTATAGCAACATTGGCACCGCTATCAATAAAATGTTTGGTTATAGATTCTCCGATTCCTTGAGCTCCAGCAGTTATAAGAATGTTTTTTCCAGTTAATTTAGTGTTGTTTTTCATGTTGTTCTTTTATTAATAGAGTAGATAAAGTATCATCACTACACGTGGTTAGAGACAGAATAGTTTTGTTTTAACAAATATAATATAATAAGGCGCGTAATTAAATATTGTAGTCAATGTCTTAAGAAAAAAATAATGAACCTAAAACAAGTTATATCTTAAGTGTAGTCAACAATTATTTTATGGTGTTCGGAGTATCTTTTCCATTTTTCGGCCTTTAGATAATTCATCTACTAATTTATCTAAATATCGTACTTCCCGTGTTAATTTTGTGTCTATGTTTTCAATCCTATAGCCGCAAATGACTCCGGAAATAAAATGCGCATTTGGGTTTAATTTTGCTTTTTCAAAGAAAGTTTTAAAGGTGACTTTATCTTCAATAAGTTCTAGCAACTTGCTTTCATCAAAACCAGTTAACCATGTAATAACTTGGTGTAATTCTGATTTTGTTCTGCCTTTTTTTTCAATTTTTGAAATGTAATGAGGATATACTCCAGCAAATGTTAGTTTTGCTACACGCTCGTCGTGTTCTGGTGTTGTTGTACTCATAGCTTTTATTTTTACAATTGAGAATTAATGCTTTATAAATTTAAGCATAAAAAAATAAGCAATAAACTAAATCATTTTTAGCTTATTGCTTATTAAGATTGTAAACTGAGATAGGGTTTATTTCTTTAAAGCGGTTAATTCAGCAATTTTACAAATGACTTCTACTGCTTTTTGCATACTTTCTACAGGTACATATTCGTAACGACCATGAAAATTATGACCTCCAGCAAAAATATTAGGACACGGTAAACCCATATAAGAAAGTTGAGAACCATCTGTTCCTCCTCTAATAGCCTTAATTAATGGAGTTACACCAACAGCTTTCATGGCTTCTTCTGCAATATCTACAATATGCATTACAGGTTCTACCTTTTCTTTCATGTTGAAATATTGATCCTTTAACTCAAGCTTAAAAACTTCACTTTCGTATTTTGTGTTTAAATCCTCAACAATTTTTTGCATCAGCGCTTTTCGAGCTTCAAACTTGTCTTTGTCATGGTCTCTAATTATATATTGAAGTACAGTTTCATCTACTACACCTTCTATATTATGTAAATGGAAAAAACCTTCGTAGCCTTCAGTATGTTCTGGAGTTTCTAATCTTGGTAAAACATTAATAAACTCTGAAGCGTAATACATAGAATTTATCATTTTTCCTTTAGCATAACCAGGATGTACAATTTTTCCTTTTACGGTAATTTTTGCTCCTGCAGCATTAAAGTTTTCATATTCTAATTCTCCAACTTGGCTGCCATCCATAGTATAAGCCCAGTCTGCACCAAATTTTTCAACATCAAATTTATGTGCACCTCTACCAATTTCTTCATCAGGCGTAAAACCAATTCTTATTGTTCCATGTTTAATTTCAGGATGGTTAATAAGATATTCCATAGCAGTTACAATTTCTGTAATACCAGCTTTGTCGTCTGCGCCTAAAAGGGTAGTACCATCTGTTGTAATTAAAGTTTGCCCTTTGTACATTAATAAATCTTCAAAATAATCTGGAGATAAAATAATATTTTCACTTGCATTAAGTACAATGTCTTTGCCATCATAATCTTCTACAATTTGTGGTTTAACATTAGCACCTGTAAAATCTGGAGACGTATCAAAGTGAGAAACAAAACCAATAGTTGGCACTTTATGATCTACGTTACTTGGTAAAGTTGCCATAATGTAGGCATTCTCATCAATGGTAACATCACTTAAGCCAATTGCCTTTAATTCGTCAACTAATTTATTCGCTAAATCCCATTGCTTTTTTGTGCTGGGAGTGGTTTCAGAATTTGGGTCAGATTCCGTATCAATCGTTACATAGCCAATAAAGCGCTCAATAATATTTTGCATGAAATTGTGTTTAGTAAATTATTATAGTTTAAAGGTAATAACAGGCAATTTACTATGGTTAACAATATCTTCAGAAAGACTTCCGCCAAAGAAATGACTTAATCCTTTTCTTCCATGTGTAATCATAGCGACAGCGTTAGCTTTTTGCTTTATAGCATAACTTAAAACACCATCTTCTACACTGTGGTCTGCAATACGAGCAATGTTAATTTCAGTTTGTTTTAAACGTGATAATTCTAAAAACGTTTCAATTTTTTCATCAATCTCATCGGTACTTAAAAAGCCTAAGTTTGGAAGGTTGATATGCAATAAAGTCACTTTTTTACTTAATTTTTGTAAAGTTTCTAATGCATTTCTTACAGCAGGAATACTCTCTTCTGTAAAATCGGTGGCTAAAACTACATTTTCAAAGTCTACAGTATCTGGTTTAGATTTTACAACTAAAACAGGAGTTTCACTATATCTCACAACTTTTTCTGTGTTAGATCCTGTAAAAATACCATCATGTTCGCTATGGCCACGAGAACCAATAACAATAAGGTCTGCATCTACTTCTTTTGCCGCTTTAGATACTTCTTTTAATACTTTATGATGTTTAATTACTGGAGTTACATCAATACCTTCTAAATAAGGTTGATCTAAAAAGCTTTCAAACTTTTTATTAGCTACCATTAGCATAAATGCAGTTTCTTCACTTTTTTGAGAGCTAGATGTTGTATATATAGATTCAGACAACTCTAACATGTGCATTACAATTAATTCAGCATTGTGTAACTTAGCTAAATCTGCTGCAGTTTCTAGTGCATACTCAGAGTGTTGTGAAAAATCGACAGGAATTATAATTTTTTTCATAATAATTTGTTTTTGGTTAAGACTTCAAAGTTAATCAAATTACAAAGCATTAAAAATGATAATGGACAGTTTCTGATAAAATTAATACTTCCTTAATAGAGAAGAGATGTGTATTTTTGCATTGCTAAATCAGTACCATGTATAAAGCTATCATTAGACCAATTTTATTTCTCTTCGATCCAGAAAAAGTGCATTACTTCACCTTTTCTTTAATTCGGAATTTATCAGTTATACCAGGAGTTAAGAGTCTCTTTAAATCTCTTTATGTTATAAATGATAAAAGATTAGAACGAGAGTTGTTTGGATTAAAATTTAAAAACCCAGTTGGATTGGCTGCTGGATTCGATAAAAATGCGGTGTTATATAATGACTTAGCAAATTTTGGTTTTGGTTTTATTGAAATAGGAACAGTAACTCCTAAAGCACAAGAAGGTAACCCAAAACAACGTTTATTTAGGTTAAAATCAGATAAAGGCATCATAAACCGAATGGGTTTTAATAATGAAGGTTTAGAAGCTGCCATTGCACAACTTAAAAAGAATAAAGGCCAATTAATTATTGGTGGAAACATAGGTAAAAACACACAAACACTACCAGAAGATTATACAAAGGATTACCTAGAATGTTTTAATGCATTGCATCCTTACGTAGATTATTTTGTGCTGAATGTAAGTTGCCCAAATGTTGGTAGCCATGCTAAATTAAACGATAAGGATTATTTGTTAGAGCTGATATCTAGTGTACAAAAAGCGAATACAACATTTGAGAAACAAAAACCAATTCTACTAAAAATTGCACCAGACTTAAACGATGTGCAATTAGATGAAATTATAGAACTTATTGCTGAGACTAATCTCGATGGCGTTATTGCAAGTAACACATCTATTGATAGATCTGGTTTAAAAGCTAGCGAAGAACAACTTACTGAAATTGGTAATGGAGGTTTAAGCGGACAACCAATTAAGGAGAAATCGACCAAAGTGATTCAGTATTTAGCGGATAAGAGCAACAAAGCATTTCCAATCATTGGAGTGGGAGGTATTCATTCTGCAGAAGATGCTTTAGAGAAAATTGAAGCTGGCGCAGATTTAGTGCAAGTCTATACTGGTTTTATATATGAAGGACCTTCTCTTATAAAACAAATTAATAAAGCATTGTTGAAGTAAAATAACCTGCTTTTACGTAATTTGAAAACTCATATAAATTAATTTGAATTACGACCTTCTCATATCATTTGCATTAGCAACATCAGTTTTGGCCATTTCGCCAGGACCAGATAATATTTATGTTTTAGTACAAAGTATTAGCAATGGTAAATCTTATGGCTTAGCAACCGTTTGTGGATTAATTACGGGTTGCATTGTGCATACCACATTGCTAGCTTTTGGTGTTTCGGCAATTATAAGTGCTAATGAAAATTTATTCTTTGGTATTAAACTTTTAGGAGCTTTTTATCTTCTCTTTCTTGCATATAAAGTATATAAATCTGATGCTACTATTAGTTTAAATTCAGATGTTCTTCCTAAGAAAAGTTTGAAGCAATTATTTATTCAAGGTTTTTTTATGAATGTGCTCAACCCAAAAGTGATGATTTTCTTTTTGGCATTTTTTCCAGGATTTCTATTTAGTGACACCATGAGTACAATAAAACAGTTTTATATTTTAGGAGGTGTTTTTATGTTAGTGTCTTTTATTATTTTTTCTAGTATAGCATTACTTGCAGGAAATATTAAAACTTATACCTTAAATCATAAAAACTCTGGATTGGTTTTAAAATGGCTTCAGATTGTTGTTTTTATTGGGATTGCAATTTTCATATTACTTTAATGTTTTAAATCGAAAGACTAAACCGTATATTTGAACCAATGAACAAAGCCGTTAAAATAATAGAATGTCCAAGAGATGCTATGCAAGGCATTAAGGAATTTATACCTACAGAAAAGAAGGTACAATACATTCAATCTTTGCTTCGTGTTGGTTTTGATACTATTGATTTTGGTAGTTTTGTATCACCAAAAGCGATTCCGCAAATGGTAGACACTGCTGAAGTTTTAGCACAACTAGATTTAAGTAAAACAGAAAGTAAACTATTAGCTATTATTGCTAATACTAGAGGAGCCACTGATGCTTCTAAACATTCTGAAATTGATTATTTAGGTTTTCCGTTTTCAATTTCCGAAAACTTTCAAATGCGTAATACGCATAAAACCATAGCACAGTCTGTAATTACATTATCTGAAATATTAGAAATTGCAGATAAGAATAATAAAAAAGTAGTAGTCTATATTTCTATGGGATTTGGAAATCCTTATGGAGATCCATGGAATGTTGATATTGTTGGTGAGTGGACAGAGCGTTTGTCTAATATGGGAGTTGGCATTTTATCATTGAGTGATACTATTGGAAGTTCTGATCCGGAAAATATTGATTACTTATTTTCTAATTTAATTCCAGCATATTCAAATATCGAATTTGGAGCACATTTACATACCACACCAACTACATGGTTTGAGAAAATAGACGCTGCTTACTCTGCTGGTTGCCGACGTTTTGATGGAGCTATACAAGGTTTTGGTGGTTGCCCTATGGCGAAAGATGAGTTAACAGGTAATATGCCAACCGAAAAAATGTTATCTTATTTTACACAGAAAAAAGCACATAATCTTAATGCCATGTGTTTTGAGAGTTCTTATAATGAAGCGACTAAGATTTTTACTAAGTATCATTAGTAGTAGATTCAAAGTTGTAATTGTTTCTTTCCGAATTCAATATCAATAACTAAACATATTTAATAAGTAAAGCGTTCAAATCCTATTATTGAAGTTATCATTAACTGTTCGTGGTTTATTTAAAATTAATCTAAATAAACTTTGTGTAATTACTATTCTGTTTTAAATTTGCAGCTTAAAATGAAAAATAATTCATATCAAGTCTAAATAAGAATACTAATGAAGAAAATTACCCTTAGTCTTATCCTTTTAATTGCATCATTTACATACGCGCAAACTGTTCCAGATTCGTTGTCTACTAATCCACAAACGCAACAAAATGCCGCACAGCGTATTTTATCAGGAAATATAAATACAGGTGTTACAGTTGGTGGTTATGGAGAGATAACATATAATCAACCAGAAGCTGATAATGGTGAATTAGATGTACAACGTTTAGTATTACTTTTTGGTTATAAGTTTAACGACCGTGTGCAGTTTGTTACAGAAATTGAATTAGAGCATGTAGAAGAAATTTTTGTAGAGCAAGCTTTTGTGCAATATAGTTTAACTGATAATGTAAACCTTAGAGGTGGTTTAATGTTAGTGCCTATGGGAATTACTAATGAATACCACGAGCCAACAACTTTTAACGGAGTTGAAAGACCAAGCATAGACAAAAGTATAGTGCCAACCACTTGGAGAGAAATTGGTTTTGGTGTTGCAGGTCGTTTAGATGATGTATCATTGCGTTATCAAGCTTATGTTTTTAACGGCTTTAAATCTGTAAATGGTACTAAGGTTTTAGGAGGAGCAAATGGTTTGAGAAATGGAAGACAAAAAGGAATTCAATCTACAGTAGACTCACCAAATTTCGCAGGTAAATTAGATTATTATGGTTTACCAGGTTTACGATTGGGATTGTCTGGATATTTTGGAAGAACACAAGCCGAAGATGAAATTGAAGATATTGATGGTACTAGTGTTGGTATTTCTATGATTGGCTTAGATGCACGTTATGCTTACAAACGTTTTACGGCAAGAGGTCAATATATACATGCTAGTATTTCAGATACCGAAGATTATAATACACTTAATAGTGCTGATTTAGGTAGTGCATTACAAGGTTGGTATGTTGAAGGTGCATATAATTTATTACCACAAAGTAAATCACAACAATTATTTGCATTTGCACGTTATTCAGATTACGATACACATGCTTCTGTTGAAGGTGCGTTAGTAAAAAATGATGCTTACGACAGAGATGAATGGACATTTGGTTTAAGCTATAAAATTGCACCAGGAGCTGTTGTAAAAGCAGATTATCAATTTTTTAGTGATGCAACTGGTGATGATAGTCCTAACCAATTAAATATTGGCTTAGGAGTTTGGTTCTAATAAAAACAATTTAATACTATTGCAATATGAAATTAAGTAGCATTATCATTTTAGTAATATCTATTCTTGCTTTTGGGTTACCTAAAAACATTCAAAAGAAAGTAGATTCTGAAATAAAGAAAACGTATTCAGTAGAATCATATTCTTTCGATGCTAAAATAATAGAATCAAATGTTGCAAAAGAATTACCTTCAAAGTTTGGTGCTGATAATTTTTTCGAAATTAAAAAAGATACTAAATTTTTAGGTTATGCATACGTGTCTAAAGCACCAAGTAAAACAGATCAGTTTGATTATTTGGTGCTATTAGATCCTAATTTAATCATTGTTAAAACCAAAGTTTTAATTTATCGCGAAGATTACGGTGGAGAAATAGGAAGCAAACGTTGGTTAAAACAGTTTATTGGTAAAACTAAGGATGATGCGTTTAGATATGGTGATAATATCGATGCCATTTCTGGAGCAACTATTTCAGTAAGATCTATGACAAATGCTATGGATGACTTAATGCAATCCTTAAAAATATTAAGTGATAAAGATCTCATATAATGATAGTAAATGGCCTCATTGAAACATTTCCGAAGGAATTAAAGCTGCTTATTGCAGCTTTTGTCATTGTATTAAGTGTTGGTTTTTACACCGGACTTTTGTTTGTAGGTGAAACATCTTCAGCAAATCCTAATGGAATAGAAGAACAATACTTAGGAAACGAAGATGATGAAGAAGCTGATGTAATGAGGTTTAAAAAAAGTGAACAAGAAATGCTCACTTTAGTCCATGGACATATTTTATCTATGTCAATTATTTTCTTTCTAATGGGTTTAATTTTGGTGACAACAAGACTTAATTCTAAGTTAAAAACCTTCTTATTAGTAGAACCTTTTATTTCTGTAATTTTAACCTTTGGCGGACTTTTTCTTTTGTGGAAAGGCATGCTTTGGGTAAAGTATGTAGTTATGTTTTCTGGTTTATTAATGACATTGTCTTATACACTTGCTGTTTTTATAATTCTGAAACAATTAGTAAAATCACCAGCACATTATAAACAATTATAGAATTAATTATCAGGGTAATCATTTAGATTTTTACATGATAATATAAAAAAGCCTTCATTGAAAAATGAAGGCTTTTTTTATCTATTTTAAAAGTTTACTGTAATAAACTATATACAAATTCAGGATGACCACGTTCTCCTTCCGCATTTGTTAAGGCTAAGAATTTCAATTTGTAAAGATTACCATCTGTATCATTAATTATATAAAAGACGTTATCTTTAAGAGAAGGTAATGAACCTGGTCCACCACCATTTCTCCAACTGCTTCCTACACTTCTTTGATCATTAGAAAAATTAGACACAGCAACATTATTTATCGTGAAATTGTCATAAGATAGTTCCGTGTTTTCTTCAGTATCTATCATATAAACATCTACGTTAGCTAAGTTATTTGAAGCTACAAAATCTCCATAGAAATACGCACCGTAACTATCAGGTCCGGCGAAAACTTCATCGGTAAAGGTTGTAAAGTTTAAATCCCAACTTGAAGATGCTGGCTCAACGTTAACAATGCTCTCTGTATTAAAGCTAAAGAATGTAAAGTTATAATTGCTTTCTTTAGAGATTGTGATTTCTTCGTGTGTAGTGGCGTCCAAGTCGGCATATTGAATGGTGTAATCATTACCGTTTCTTAATACTCGGATTTTTTTCCAACCTCTTTCTTCACCTTTTAAATCAACAGAACCAGTTGCAGGTGTTTCGGTTCCTACTTCGCTACCAAGATTAATTAAATATACTTTATTCTCAGAATCAGTAATTGATATTTCACTAATGGCAGTACCACTAATGTTACCATCAAAAGCATCAACAAAAGCTAAATTTGCAGTATTAAAAATACCAACTTTAGCGATAGGTTGTAAGTCAATTACTTCTTGGGTTGTTGAATTTACAGCATCAATATCCGTTACTGATAATTCTGCAGCTGCCATTTCTATGGAACCGTTGATGGCTACTCTAAAGTCTGAACCAGAGTAAAACCCTAAGTCCCACGAATCGCGCTGAACACCTGTAGTTGTATTTGTACTTAAATCAATATATACTTGATTTTGTTGATTTGGACCTCCAACTTCAGGCGCAATAGCAGCACCTTCAATTATTATTGTAATAGGACCAGATACATCATCGTCGCTACTACAGTTTGAAAACGCTACTGCGAATAAACATAAGGCTAATTTTAAAAATTTATTTGTCATAATATTTAGTGTTTAAAAATTTAGGTTATATAATAATTTTAAATAAAAAGATCTTCCGTATCCAAGTAAGAGGGAACTGTTATCTACAGAATGTGTGCCACCATTATTCCCATTACTTACATTAACATTAGTGATGTCTAACAGGTTTCTTCCACCAAGTGTTACGTCTATTTTTTTGTCTAAAAACGACTTTCTAATAGAAGCATCTAACCAACTATAAGCATCAGTTTTTGATTTTGAAAATGTATAATTACCGTTGGTGTCTGACCCAGAGATGGTATAGTCTTCTAAAGCTCCATTATATTTTAATAAAAGCGTTACAGATGTTTTTAATGGTGCTACATAATACGAAGCACTTGTGTTTACTTGAAAGTTGTAAAGAAAATCATCATTACCATTAACTTCATTACTGTTAATTCTAGATATACCCTGTAGAGTTGCTCCTAAATTAAAGGATAAATTATCAGTCTTAAATGTGTTTTCTAAAGATAAACTCCATAGTTTAAACTTATCGATATTTATAAATTGATACTGTAATGGAGAAGTATTAATGATAGCGAGATCTATTCTATCAGAGACATCGACATAGGTTAATTTTAAATTATTAACCATTGAAAGTCCATTAAATGAATTTCTCTTTTTTAGATTAACAAAGGCTGAAAACCCATTTTCTGGTTTAAGGTTTTCATTACCTTGAACATCGTGGTTAGAATCTACAAAATAGTAATATAATTCTTCAAAATTTGGAACTCGGTAAGACGTGCCAATATTTGCTCTTAGTTCAAAACCATTATTCATTAAATAACGAGAACTTAATGAAGCCATTGCTTTTGATTTAAAAAGAGAATTGTATTCGTATCTAATTCCAGGTCTTAGAGAGAATTTATTAGTAAAATTAAATTCAGAGGAACCAAAAAAAGCCACGTTGGTTTGTGTATTTGTTTTGTCTTGTTGGGTAATATTTCCTGTAGCTTGTGTATCGAAACCTTCTATATTACGTGCTTCGTAACCTAATTGAAAGTTATAGAAATCATTTTGTACTAAATTACCAATAGTACCTTTAGAGAATAAGGCTTTACTAGATTGATATGTTTCGTCTGTTTCATTGCTACGGTCTTGGCTTAAAATAAAATAATTAAACTCATTTAAATCGCGCTCTTGTTGCTGATAAGAAAGCGCAAAGTTATAGTTAGCACCAGACTTTAAATTTCCATCAATATTCAAATTATTTACAAAACGATTTGTTGTGAAAATTCTATCCGTTGCAGAAGGATTACTCGTTTGATTTTCAGTGTCTATATTCGGTCTAACTGAAGCATCATAATAATTTAGTACTTCATTAAAATATTCAAACTTATAGAGTAGTCTAAAATTATTCCCTTTATAATTGACTAATGCATTAGTGTTTAGTTGTTGTTTAGGAAGCCATTCATAACCTCTTAAACCATCATTTTGATAATAATCTTCACCTTGACGATTATTAAAAAATCCGGCAAAATCATTTCTGTTAAATCCAATTCTTCCCATCCATTTCTCATTGATGTTATGAGCTACACTTATGGATTGTATGTGTCTTCCTTCATCAAACCAGGCATATTCATCGCTCACTGTTTCTTCTTGTAAATAGGCTTGTATGCGCCATTGGTTATCAATAGATTTTTTAGTGATAATGTTTATTACTCCCGAAACTGCGTTGGCACCATATTCAACTCCCATAGCGCCTTCAACGATTTCAATACGTTCTATATCATCGAGGTTTATTTGAGTTAAATCTATGTTGTTACCCAAACCATTATCACTCACTAAAGGGATATTATCTGTTAAAATATTGAAGTATTGTGAGTCTAATCCAAAGAAAGATATTGTAGAGCGTCCTGTTTGCGCATTTGGAATAATATTTAAGTTTAGGTTAAAATTTAATAAATCTGCAAGGTTATTAGCTGCTACTTGTTCTATCTGTTTTCTATTAATTACTATGACGTTATGAACAGATTTTTTAATGGATCTTGGATTGTATTGGCCAGTTATAACAACTTCATCTAAGGATTCAGTCTTAGTACTATCAACTGCTGTTTCGCTTTTTTGAGCAAAGGACCATGATAAGAAAAAAAGAAAAAAATAAATGACTTTTTTATTTTTATTTAGACTCATTCTATATAAATTTGTCGCAAATATATAATCTTATTTTAATTCATTCTAAATAAGAATAAGGTTTTTTAATTTTTTTTTCTAATCAAATAGCAAACATTTAAAAATGAAAAGAGTAGTGCCAATTTTAGTCATTGTATTAGCCTTTACTTTACACAGTAATGCACAAAATAAGAAGTCAAAAGACCAAGAAGCTATTAAAAAGATGTGTGGTTGCTTTGAAGTAACGTTCAATTTTAGTGAGACGTTTAACTATAGCAATGATTCACTTTATAGACCTTCAGAAACTAAAGTCGATAAAGGTTTAGAATACGCGGTTGCCATTGTAGATGAAGATGATAAAATTTCAATTCAACATTTATTGCAGGTAGGGAGACCAGATCAACCGATGATTGTGAAGCATTGGAGACAAGATTGGTTATTTGAAAATACTGATTTTTACATGTATAATGGAGATAACGAATGGCTTTTTGAAAACAAATCTAAAGAAGATGTAGAAGGACAATGGACACAAAAAGTATATCAAGTAGATGATAGTCCACGTTATGAAGGATCTGGAACTTGGATACACGTAGATGGAAAAAACTATTGGGAGAATACAACAACAGCACCATTACCACGACGAGAATATACAAAGCGTAGCGATTACAATGTAACGCTTAGAGGTAACCGTCAAGAGATTACAAAATATGGTTGGTTACACGACCAAGACAACGCTAAGATTATTAGAGAAGCAGGAAAAGAAGATGTGGTGTTAGCCAAAGAAAAAGGTTACAATACGTATGTAAAAGTAGAAGATAGCAGATGCCAAGCAACTATTGATTGGTGGAAAGCAAACCAAGATAAATGGGCTTTAGTAAGAAATAAATGGGATAAGGTTTACGGTAGAGATAAAGATTTATTGTTAGAAACTAAAGTAGATAATAAGCCGCTTTATAAATTTTTATTTGATGATGCCGTTGTAAAGCAAAAAGAGATTAATACTACCATTGAATCATTTGTAAAAAAGTAATATGCAAAATTTAAAATCATTTTTAGTTATTATTAGTGTTGCGTTGTCTTTACAAGGATTTGCGCAGCACAATGTATTCTTAAACCGTGAGTTTTGGAATACTAAACCAACGGTAAAAATTGTAGAAACTAAAATAAAAGAAGGCAATAATCCTGCAGAAGCCAATGGCAATAATTTTGATGGAGTAGTGTATGCAATATTGCAAGAAATTCCAATAGAAACCATAATCTATCTTATTTCTCAAAAAGGAAACGATGTCAATAAATTAACGCATGATGGCAGAACTTACGCGTTTTGGGCAGCTTATAAGGGTAATGATGAATTGGTGCAATACCTTTTAGAGAATGGTGCTAAAACAAATATAACAGATGATAAAGGGAATTCTATAATTAATTTTGCTGCAGGTTCTGGTCAGCAAAACACCAAAGTATATGATCTTGTTATTAAATACGGATTAGACTTACAGAAAGACCTAAATCCAGATGGCGCCAACGCTCTATTGTTAGCTGCTCCAAATGATCCAGATTTTAAACTGGTCACATACTTTCAGTCTAAAGGATTAGATATTAATAGTGTAGATAATCAGGGTAACGGAATCTTTAATTATGTGGCTAAAAAAGGACAAATAGAATCTTTAAATGCTTTACTAAAAAGAGGAATTAAAGGAACAGATGAGGTGTTTATATTTGCAGCAAATGGTGCAAGAGGTACAACAAATGGTATTGAAGTCTATAACTATTTAGAAAGTGTGGGTTTAAATCCTAATGTAACTAATGAAGAAGGAGTTTCACCACTTCATATTTTAGCAGCTAAAAGCAAAGATTTAGATGTAATTAAATTCTTACTAGATAAAGGTTTAAAAGTGAGTGCCAAAGATCTTAAAGGAAATAATGCGTTAATGTATGCGGCTTCAAACAATAGTATAGAAACTGTTAAGCTTTTGGCTGATAATTTAAAAAATTATGAGGAAACTAACAATAATGGCCAGTCAGCATTGACGCTCGCAGTGGGCGGAAATTCGTCAGATGTTGTAGAATTCTTCATCGATAAAGGTTCTAAAACTGATATAATAGATAATGAAGGGAACAATTTAGTTTATTATTTAATTGATTCTTATTCAACGAGACGTAAAGAAGCCTTTTCTCAAAAGATGGAATTACTTAAAACTAATAAAGTAGATCTCACTAAGCTTCAAAAAAATGGAAATACATGGTTTCATTTAGCGGTAGAAAAAAATAGTATTGATTTATTAAAATTAGCATTAGAGATGCATCAAGATATTAATACAAAAAACAGCGAAGGAAATACAGCATTGCATTTAGCAGCCTTAAAAGCGACAGACGATGCTATTCTTAAGTTTCTTATAGAACATGGAGCAAAGAAAGAATTGGTTACTGATTTTGAAGAATCTGCTTATGATTTAGCACAAGAAAATGAGTTGCTAAAAAAGAATAATATTTCAATTGAATTTTTAAAATAATATAATTTTGAATATGAAGAACATACGTACAATAGCATTATTATGTGTTGCAATTTTTAGTTTAGTATCATTTACTAATCCTGTGGAATCTACAAAGTACAAATGCATGATTCAAATGACTAATTATACAGGTGAAGGAGCCTATATTGTTGTTTCATTATTGAATCCAGAAGGCGACTACGTAGAAACCTTAAACGTTATTGGTGACGATGATGAATGGTACAATACAATAGAGTCTTGGTGGGATTTTTACGGCAAAAGACGTAACGATATTGATGCCATTACAGGAGCCACAGTGAGTGGAGGAGCGCGCACAATTAATGTCATTGAAATTGATAACAACATATTAGATAAAGGTTATAAGTTAAGATTTGAAACTGCTGTTGAAGATCAAGATTATTTTGAAAGTGATGTGGAATTTGAATTGACTTCAGAAACCATAAAATCTAAGGTTGAAGGCATAGGTTTTATCCGTTACATCCGTATGATGCCTCAATAAAACAGACACTATGACCATTTCCATATGGAGATACAGTCATTTAGTCTTGGCTGTTATGTCTTCTTTGTTCATTTTAATAGCATCTGTAACAGGTGCTATTTTGGCGATTGAACCTATTACAAATCAGTTGCAACCGTATGCTGTTTCTGGAGCAAACGCCACTTCTCTTGCCAAAACCTTAAGTGTTTTACAACAAGAGTATGATGAGGTCTTTACATTAGAACTTGATACTAATGATTTTGTAATTGCGTCAGTCATTACCAAAGAAGGAAAGAGTGAAACCATTTATATCAATCCCATTACAGGTGAAAAATTAGGTGATATTATTAAGAAAGCACCAATTTATGAATTTGCAACTAACCTTCATCGTTCGCTTTTCTTAAAAACAACAGGTCGTGTTTTAACTGGTGTGGTATCCTTTTTATTATTTCTGATTTCAATAACAGGAATTAAATTAATACTGAAGCGTCAAGGTGGTATCAAACGTTTCTTTTCTAAAGTGGTTAGGGAAAATTTTGATCAGTATTACCATGTCGATATTGGGCGATATATGTTGATTCCTATTGTAATTATTACACTTTCAGGTGTGTTTCTATCGCTTGAAAAATTTGATGCACTTCCAGATTCTAAAATCTCACACAACTATCCTGAGCAAGCTGAGGTTGAAAACAAATTAAACATTATAGATTTTCAAACATTCCAAAATATACCACTTGCAGATGTAAAGTATGTGGAATTTCCATTTTCTGATGATATTGAAGATTATTTCACCATTAAATTAATTGATAAAGAAATTCTAGTCAATCAATATACAGGAGATATTGTCAGTGATCAAAACACATCACTTGTAGCATTAGCTTCTAATTGGAGCTTAATTCTGCATACAGGTCAAGGGACTATTATATGGTCGGTAGTATTGTTGCTAGCGAGTTTAGCTATTTTATTTTTTATGTATTCTGGTTTTTCTATGACTTTAAAACGAAGAAAAGAAACAACAAAAATTAAGAACAAATTTAAAAAAGACAATGCTGAATATATCATATTAGTTGGTTCAGAAACAGGAAACACTTTCAATTCTGCCAAGCAATTTTATGAGGCTTTAGTGGTTTCAGGACATTCTGTTTTTATTGCGGCTTTAAATGAGTATTCAACATATAAAAAAGCCAAGTATTTAACAATATTTACATCTACTTATGGAGAAGGTGAAGCGCCAACAAGTGCTTCAAATTTTGAAAAGTTACTTCAAAAAGTGACGCAAAATCAAAACATTCAGTATTCTGTTATTGGTTTTGGGTCATTAATGTATGCGGATTATTGTAAATATGCCATAGAAGTAGATGAGTTATTGAAAAAGCAAGACCATTTTGTAGAACATCTTCCGCTTTTCAAAATTAATAACCAATCGTTTGAGGCTTATAAAACTTGGATTAAGCTATGGAATGATCTTACTAATCACGATTTAAAAATTAAATTTCAAAAACCTCAAATCAATTTAAAAAAAATAAATGAATTTAAAGTCATTAATAAAACGGAACCTAATTCGGATGATTCGTTTTTAGTCCAATTGCGATCACATAAAAAGATCAAATTTAAATCTGGTGATTTATTGTCGTTATACCCAGAAGCCGATTTTATTGAGCGCCAATATTCCATTGGTAAAATTGATAACGATATCATATTGAGCATTAAAAAGCACAAATTTGGCGTCTGCTCTAATTATTTTAACAACTTAAAAATCAACGAGATTGTAAAGGCAAAAATCACACGAAATTTAGATTTTCATTTTCCAACAGATGCAAAAGAAGTGGTGATGATAGCTAACGGAACAGGTATTGCACCGTTTTTGGGAATGATTAATGAGAACCATAATATAATTAAAACCCACTTATTTTGGGGAGGACGTACGCAAGATTCCTTAGGTATTTACGAGAATATTATAGATTCTGCATTTAGTAAGAAGACCTTGTCTTGTTTTCATGTTGCGTATTCACAAGAGCAGAAAACTAAAATTTACGTTCAAGATTTAATTACAGAACATCAAGAGTTGATAACTCGTGTTTTAAATTCTAATGGAGTCGTGATGATTTGTGGTTCTGTGGCCATGCAAAATCGCGTTTTGGAAATCTTAAATAAAATTACCACAGAACAACTTAACAAACCATTAAGTACGTTTAAAAATAACGAACAAATAAGAATGGATTGTTATTAATAAACAGAACATATGTGTCATAATATAAAAGTTTTATCAAAAGTTAGTCATGGTGAATTATCATTATGTAAAGAATGTCATATTTATCATTTGGAGTTTAACAATATTTATTTCGAATTTACGAAGCACCAATACCATCGCTTTAAAAATTATTTAATGGAGATAGAAGAAGATTATTGGGAGGAATTCTATGCAGATGCTAGAGTGAAACGAAAAATTCCTATTCCTTCTATTCAAGAGAATTTGGTTTTAATGTTTAATAAACAAGAAATTTTAGAACTTAAAGCGCTTTTTTGTAATAGAGGTTGTGTTTTTGAAAATTATATTTCATTAGAAGATTTAGACTATACTCTAATTCTTAACTAATAATATTTCAATTTTTGATATAATTTTGGAGCTAACTATACGAATATTTGTATTTAACAATAAATTAATCTTCAAAACCTCATATAAGACTTCTTGGTTGATATTAAATCCTTACCTTTGTGCGCAATTATATCTTAATTGCCATGACAGCACACGAAAATAAAATTGTTGGAGAAGGTCTTACTTACGATGACGTACTCTTAGTTCCAGCATTCTCTGAAGTTCTTCCTCGCGAAGTTAATATTCAAACAAAATTTACAAGAAACATTACCATTAACATTCCTGTGATTTCCGCAGCAATGGATACGGTTACCGAAAGTAAAATGGCGATTGCTATGGCCCAAGAAGGTGGCATTGGCGTGTTGCATAAAAACATGACGATTGAGCAGCAAGCAGATAAAGTGCGACGTGTAAAGCGTGCTGAAAGCGGTATGATTATCGATCCTGTGACGTTACCATTAACAGCTACTGTTTTTGATGCGAAGTCAAATATGGCAGAACACAGTATTGGTGGTATTCCAATTGTTGATGATAATGGAATTTTAAAAGGCATCGTTACCAATAGAGATTTACGTTTTGAGCACGAAAGCAAAAAGCCAATTATTGAGGTAATGACTAAAGAAAATTTAGTCACTGCAGCTGTTGGGACGTCTTTAAAAGATGCTGAAAAAATTCTTCAACAAAATAAAATTGAAAAATTATTAATCGTTGATGATAGTTATAAACTAAAAGGTCTTATTACGTTTAGAGATATCACTAAGGTGACACAAAAGCCAAATGCCAATAAAGATTCTTTCGGTCGTTTACGTGTAGCAGCGGCTATTGGAGTCACAGGAGATGCTGTAGAACGCGCTTCGGCTTTAGTAAAAGCTGGTGTTGATGCGGTGATTATAGATACTGCTCATGGTCATACTAAAGGTGTGGTTTTAGTTTTAAAAGAGATTAAAAAGAAATTTCCAAAATTAGAGGTCATTGTTGGTAACATCGCTACTGGTGAAGCCGCAAAATATTTAGTAGAAGCTGGAGCAGATGCGGTTAAAGTAGGTATTGGTCCAGGTTCAATTTGTACAACTAGAGTAGTAGCAGGAGTTGGTTTTCCTCAATTTTCTGCAGTATTAGAAGTTGCTGCGGCTATTAAAGGTACTGGAGTTCCGGTAATTGCAGATGGAGGTATTCGTTATACAGGTGATATTCCAAAAGCAATTGCAGCTGGAGCAGACACTGTAATGTTAGGATCTCTTTTAGCAGGTACAAAAGAAAGTCCTGGAGAAACCATAATCTATGAAGGAAGAAAATTTAAATCTTACCGTGGAATGGGTTCTGTAGAAGCTATGAAACAAGGTAGTAAAGATCGCTATTTTCAAGATGTTGAAGATGATATTAAAAAATTAGTGCCAGAAGGAATTGTAGGTCGTGTACCTTATAAAGGAGAATTAGAAGAAAGTATTCACCAATTTATTGGTGGTCTAAGAGCAGGTATGGGTTATTGTGGTGCTAAGAATATCGAGACTTTAAAAGAAACAGGACGTTTTGTGAAAATTACGAGTTCTGGTATTAACGAAAGTCACCCACATGATGTTACTATTACTAAGGAAGCACCAAATTATTCGAGATAAATTATTACTACTTAGGTAGAATATATATTACAAACAGCATCATTACGATGCTGTTTCTTTTTTTAATAAGAGTTATTCTAAAATAGTTTAAAACTTTATAATAGTTAGTTTTTAGAGTACAAAATGATATTTAAGTCAAAAGATAATAATTATTCGACTCTTTTTTAAAGGATAATAATGCACAGGTACCATTTTCCTAACTTCTTTTGTTTTTAAAAAATAACACTTATTGACGGTTAGTATCTACCATTTTATAAATCAGTTAGCGCGCTATTATGAAGCAGCATCCATCTCAGCTTTCACTCTATTTATAATAACCATAGCTTTATCTAATTCATCATTATGCACATAAAGTTCTTGAAATCCTTGATTCATTGATGCATAACCAGCTAAACGTTGCGATTCTCCTTCATCTTTAATAATAGGAATAATTCCAACATGTTCCAATTCTTCTTTAACTCGTGTAACTAATATAAAGTTACCGTAATAAACTTTTGTATATTCTGTAGTGCTCATAACTATATGTATTAATTGTCTTAGAAAAGTTACGAAATATTAACGATAAATCCTATTTATAAACAAAACAAAACAATATACTTAACCTATGCTTTTTTAATTACTCATAGTTTTTGGCTATTAAAACATAAGTTAAAAAGATTAAATCGTCTCACTGACAGCTCAATATTTAATAAATTTATAAAAAATAAAATCCTAAAAATATATAATAATGGAACACAGCAAAAACCCACACGGATCTGATGGAGCCGCTTTATCAGATGTTAATGATTCAAATATTGGTAAATGTCCATTTATGCATGGAGCTAATACAGCTTCAGATAAATCAGTTATGGACTGGTGGCCAAATGCATTAAATCTTGATATTTTACACCAACAGGATGTTAAAACAAACCCACTAGGTGAGCGTTTTGATTATAAAGAGGAATTAAAAAAGTTAGATGTAGCCGCTTTAAAAGCCGATTTGAATAAGTTAATGACCGATAGTCAAGAATGGTGGCCTGCGGATTGGGGGCATTATGGAGGTTTAATGATCCGTATGGCTTGGCATGCTGCTGGTTCTTATAGAATTGCTGATGGTAGAGGTGGAGGTGGTACCGGAAACCAACGTTTTGCACCATTAAATTCATGGCCAGATAACGTAAGCTTAGATAAAGCGAGACGTTTACTATGGCCTGTAAAGAAAAAATATGGTAGCAAAGTGAGTTGGGCAGATTTAATCATTTTAGCTGGTACTATTGCTTATGAAAGTATGGGCTTAAAAACTTTTGGTTTTGCTTTTGGACGTGAAGATATTTGGGGACCAGAAAAGGATACATATTGGGGAGCAGAAAAAGAATGGCTAGCACCAAGTGACGAACGTTATGATGATGTTGCCAATCCTGCAACCATGGAAAATCCATTGGCTGCCGTACAAATGGGATTAATTTACGTGAATCCAGAAGGAGTAAACGGTAAGCAAGATCCAATGAAAACAGCTGCTCAAGTACGCGAAACGTTTAAGCGTATGGCTATGAATGATGAAGAAACTGTGGCTTTAACTGCAGGTGGACATACTGTTGGGAAAACACACGGAAACGGAAATGCTGAAATCTTAGGTCCAGAACCAGAAGCTGCACCTGTAGAAGAACAAGGTTTAGGTTGGAGTAATCCTACCAAATCAGGCAAAGGACGTTATACAGTAACAAGTGGTTTAGAAGGTGCTTGGACAACACACCCTACAAAATGGGATAATGGTTTCTTTGAAATGTTATTTAATCATGAGTGGGAACCACGTCAAAGTCCGGCTGGAGCTTGGCAATGGGAACCTGTAAGTATTAAGGAAGAAGATATGCCAGTTGATGTTGAGGATTTAACAACAAAGCATAATCCTATGATGACTGATGCAGATATGGCGATGAAAGTTGATCCAATCTACAAAGAAATTTCATTAAAATTTATGAACGATTTTGATGGTTTCTCTGATGCTTTTGCAAGAGCTTGGTTTAAGTTAACACACCGTGACATGGGACCTAAAGACCGTTATTATGGACCAGATGCACCACAAGAAGAATTGATTTGGCAAGATCCAGTGCCACAAGGTACTAAAGATTATGATGTTGCTAGTGTAAAAGACAAGATAGCAAATTCAGGATTAAGCATCTCAGAACTAGTTGCTACAGCTTGGGATAGTGCCAGAACCTTTAGAGGATCTGATTATAGAGGAGGAGCCAACGGAGCACGTATTCGTTTAGCACCACAAAAAGATTGGCAAGGTAATGAGCCAGAACGTTTATCTAAAGTATTGTCTGTTTTAGAACCTATTGCTAAAGAATTTGGTGTAAGTATTGCAGATACCATTGTATTAGCTGGTAATGTAGGTATTGAAAAAGCCATTGAAAATGCAGGTTTAGATATTGAAGTACCATTTGCACCAGGACGTGGAGATGCTACTTTAGAGATGACAGATGTAGAATCGTTTGAGTACCTAGAACCTTTAGCAGATGGTTACCGTAACTGGTTGAAAAAAGATTATATCGTTAGTCCAGAAGAAATAATGCTAGATCGTACGCAATTAATGGGCTTAACAGCACCAGAAATGACGGCTTTAGTTGGTGGTATGCGTGTTATTGGTACTAACTATGCAGATACAGCACATGGTGTATTTACAGACCGAGTAGGAGCTTTAACAAATGACTTTTTTGTAAACTTAACGGATATGGCAAATACATGGAAACCATCTAATGGTATTTACAACATTTGCGATCGTAAAACAGGAGCTGTAAAATGGACAGCAACAAGAATAGATTTAGTATTTGGTTCTAACTCTATACTTAGAGCATATGCTGAGTTTTATGCACAAGATGATAATAAAGAAAAATTTGTTAGAGACTTTGTTGCTGCTTGGACTAAAGTAATGCAGTTAGATCGTTTTGATTTAAAATAATTAAATGAATTAAGAAGAAACATAAGGAGGAGTGGGATTAAAAACTCATTCCTCTTTCTTTTAAAAAAATAAAGAAGATGAAAGATATCGATGTGTTTTTCGAGGCCATTCGTTCTGGTGATAAAGACAGACTAGAAGCCTTAATAAATATAAATCCTAAATTAATAAGCGAAAAAGATGCTCGTGGATTTACTCCACTCATTTTAGCAACCTATTTTGATAATGAAGTGGCAACGCAATTACTTATAGATCATAATGCAGATATCAATGCCAAAGATGCTTCAGGTAATACGGCTTTAATTGGTGTAAGCTATAAAGGCAGTGTGGCCATTGCAACAACGTTATTAGAAAAAGGCGCAGATCTTAATGCCGTAAATAATAGTGGCATAACGGCATTAACGTTTGCTACGCAATACAATAAAATTGATATTGTAAAATTGCTTTTAGACTATAAAGCAGATACAAGCATTAAAGATAATAACGGTAAAACGGCTTTAGACTATGCAAAAGACAAGCAGTTTACTGAGCTTATTGCACTTTTAAGCTAGTAGAACACAATACTAAAATTAAGAACTGAGTTTAAAATTAGCTTGTTAAGGCTTTTTTTACACTCAGTTTTTTTAGGTTCAATTGGTTGTGTTTATTTCATTAATTCTATTTGAAATTTTGAGGCGTCAAATACCATTGTATCATAACTAATTAATTGCTTATTATCGCGAAAACCTTGACTTTCCGATTATTTCAAAATGGATACTTTTTGTTTAAAAATGATGATTATTTAATTCTTTAAGTGAATTGACTTAAAGCAGTTGTTTTTGAAAAACAAGAGATTGCATAAATATTTTAGATTTAAGTAAAAACTTAATGTGTAGTTTTAGTTACAATCTTATTTTACTATAAGGTCAATTATACTTTTATGAAAATTTATAATGGATTCTGCACTTTCAGTATGCTGTTCATATTTTAATGAGAATACAGTGTCAATGGTATAGTTGTCTTTGTTTTGCTTACCAACCGTTTTAATTTGAAAAGCGGTGTTTTCAATAAGGTTGTTTAATTTGAATCTACGCATTAAAATATCAATGTTTTGCTTCAATTTATGATCTGAAGCTGTAACCTTCCAATTACGTTTCTTAAACAGTACAAGTTTAGTAAAGTGGTCAATTGTATCTATTTTAAATTCAGGGCTATTGTCCTTACTTATGGATTGCATTTGGAATTTAGCTGTATCTGAATTTCCAAAATCATATATTATTGAAATGATGAAATTTTTATACACCATTTGCAACTTATATTTAGAAATGTGTACAAATGAACCTGCTTCTCCGGCAACCTTGAAATCCTTACTCTCAAAATCACCATTGTTTTTATTACAAATTCGTTTCAGCTCAATTTCGGGATCCATAGTAATACTTTAAATATTGTGTAATAGATACTATTTATTCTAAACAAATTATGCCGTCTTGTGCTATTTGTTGTCCATCATTTGTTGTCATCGTAGCTTTATAAGACATACATTTTCCTTCAATTTTGGTTTTTGATATCACAATACCATTATTTTCATTAATCCATTTAATATTTTCGTCTAATTCACCTTTAGAAGCGTCGTGGGTTAATCTGTAAGTACAATCATCAATCCATTCAATAATTGCATAAGTAGGCTCTCCATTACCAATTCCATTCTTCCATTCTATTTGATTATTGTTTTCTCTAATTACAACATATCGATTAATATTAAGATCTCTTTCTGTAGTTATTACACTTACACTGTCTTTTGACGTCATGGTATATTTCTGCATTTCGTCACTTGCTGGGATGTAAAACGTACCAATTTTAAAATCCTTACAAGTCAATTCCTGGGCACTCGTAGTAAGTCCGATTAATAATAAAGTAAAAAGTAAGAATGTCGTTTGTTTTATATGGTTCACAATGGTCTTGTTTTTTTTGTTGAGAGGTTAAACTCCTAATTTAGTAAATAAAAACCTATTTATTTAATGAAAGCGATGTTCTCAAAATTGTTTTCGCTATGTTGAAATTTTAGAGCTTTAAGTTTTACATCATATAAAAAACTGTGTGTCTTTTCATTGGTGCTAAATCTTTTGCCTATCCAAATGGGTTTGAGATTTAATTCGGATTCTACTTTTATATTATGTTCACAAAATGCGAAATAGATTTCTTGTAAACTAAAACTTATTAAACATTCCTCGATTCCAAAGTTTAACTTTCTGTAATCAGAGATATCACTTTCCGTATATATCCATTGTTCATTGGTATATAGATCACCAGTTTTATTATGCACCGCAATATTCCAATTGCCAGAGTTTTCTGCAATGACATTAGTTAATTCAGGATTGGTTGCGTTTTTTGTTATTTCTAAATGGTCTTGGCGGTTTGTTTTAGGAATTGAAGAACCAAATGTCTTTGCGTAATTCAATACTATAGGATGCGATTTAGAGATGGCATCAATACTATCCAATTTACAAAAAGGTAGTTTCCATTCGTTAAAAATGAACCGATGTAAGTCTTCTAAATTCTTTATCACCATGTTTCTTTAAATTATGTGTAATTGTTGGTCGCGTTTTACTGTATCATTCTAAACGCGTTTAAAACGCTATTTAGAGTTGCTCTCTTTCATATTGCCAATATTCAGCTTCGGTGTTAAATCCTAAGATATCTAAATCACATTCTAATTCCATATTGCAATCCTTTGCCATGGCGTTGTAATAGTTAACATCATCCGAAGTGGCTTTCCACATGAGCTTAAACTGACCTTCTTTTATTTCAAACCTAATGTCATTATTGTAAAGTTCACGAGGCCTCCAAATGCCGTAATGTGCTGCAGAATCTTTTTCTATGTTAATCTCGTAGCCTTTTTCAATAGTAATAATAGTGTTATTTAATTCTTCTAATGCCTTTAAATCGGTGTAGAAAAGCCTAAGTTCTAGCCAACATTCATCTACTTCAGGATGTAATGTTTCATTTAATGATTTCTCTAGTGCCTTATATTCACTTTCAGTGCGCTCTTCAGAATCAGCTGAGAGATAAATGTTTAATACAATATTGCCATGCTCATTTTTAAAATAGGTGAGCTTTTTTTTCTCAAACTTATCAAAATATACTAATCCGTCTTGTGTTCTAATTTTTAAGTAGTCGTTCATTTCTCATGTGTTGCAAAGTGCTTGGTTAAACACCTAATTTAGCAAATAAAAACCGAATTCATCCAAGCATAACCAACTAGCAATTCAAAAGCGTGCTATCTGCTATTTCCGTATGCCTACAGAACCCTTAGGCGATGGGTGAAGGGCATAGGTGAAATCTGGATGGATATTAGGCTCATCACGATGCGAAACAAACAAAATACTGGTCTCACTTTCTTTTGCGATTTTATTGATTAATGCAGAAATAAGCGCTGTACCTTCATCATTGACATTAATTAAGGGTTCATCTAAGATTAATAAAGGTGGATGCTTAATCATCGCTCTTGCTATTAATATTAAGCGTTGAGCAGCTGGTGATAATTTAAGAAAAGCGGTGTTTTTTTCTTGACTTAGATTTAAGACGTCCATCCACTGTGCTGCCGTATGTTTTTGTGCCGTAGATGGTGTTTGGTAAAGTCCAATACTATCAAAAAAGCCTGAAATAATCATTTGCTCTACGGTATAGTTTCGTTTAAATAATTCTAACATTGCAGGACTAATAAACCCAATCTTTTGTTTGATATCCCAAACACTCTCACCACTGCCTTTTTTATTACCAAAGAGATATATTTCTTGGCCATAACCCTTGCTATTGTTTCCATAAATCATAGAAAGCAATGTGGTTTTACCAGAGCCATTAGGACCTATTAAATGCCAGAATTCCTTTTTTTTGATGGTCCAGTTGATACCTTTTAGAATGGAACGGTCCTCATAGCTTACCTGTATATTCTTAAGTTCTACAAGCACTTCTGGAATATTAGAGTAGGTTGTGATTGCAGGCGGAATGTCTTTATTAAAAACAAACTCCCTTTTTTTAAAATGATAGTCTGCAATGGGTACCACAGCTTTAAGCTCCGCTTTTTCAAATGTAATGGCATGCGTCATTACAGGTAATACATCATCTTGTCTGTTAAAAATAAACACGATAGGCATGTCATTAGACAACGCTATTAATTGTTGTTTTAATGCAGACACAGACGATTTGTCTAAGGTTTCATAAGGATTATTTAAGACTATAAAATCTGGTTTTTGTTGCAGTAAATAAGCCAGTAATGCTTTCTTCTGCTCACCAGTAGATAATGTTCTAAGGCTTCTGTTTTTTCCTGATGTTAACTCAAAATTATCGTGTTTTTCTTCCTCTTGAATGTATTTTTCTAAAGTGGTATTTGAAAACAAAACCCCTTTTTTGCCTTCTAATCCTGGTAATTTATAGGAACCATTAAGTAAGTGCGATAACCAATGCTCTTGTGGTGAACGCGTTGTGTCTTCAATGGCATAATGCTGATGTGATGGTTTCATTGTTCTAGTTAGAAGTGTTTCAATATTTGAGTTGTTCCCAATCCTAATTTACGTGAATAGCTACTGTTCTTTAACGCTGTCTCAAAGGCACCAACGGTTGCGAGCAAATTATTGATGGTTTTCTCGATTTCATTTATGGCGTGTTGTTGTTTATTCAATGATTTTATTTTTTTGATCGTTAATGGTCACTAAAATTCTAGTATTCTACCTTTGACTTATTCTTTAATTTATTTTCTATGATAGGGTATAGGTTGTACGTTGGATAAATTTCTGTTGTAAAAGCCTTCCATGCCGTTCTCTCAATCGCCAAATTTACAGCAGATAATTTTGAAGCAGGAAGTTCTAACACCACCACTTGACCAAGTCCCATAACCACAAACCAATTGACTACAGAAGTCCCTTCTGGAGGGAGATTTTCATAAAAGCCTTGATCTGTTCTTATTTTTTCAATCTCATTTAAAGTCATACTTTGATCATGTTTAAGAACGACGGTTAATAACAACTTGTCATCCTCTTTTTCAGAACTGGGTTTTGCATCTAGCGTCACTTTTGACTTATTTTTCAATTTGTGTTCTATGATAGGATACAAATTGTAAGTTGCATACATTTCTGTTGTAAAAGCCTTCCATGCGGTTCTCTCAATGGCTAAATTTACAGCAGATAATTTTGAAGCAGGAAGTTCTAACACCACCACTTGACCAAGTCCCATAACCACAAACCAATTCACTACAGACACACTTTCTGGAGGGAGGTTTTCGTAAAAACCTTGATCCGTTCTTATCTTTTCAATCTCATTCAAAGTCATACTTTGATCATGTTTAAGAAAGATGGTTAGTAACAACTTGTCATTAGCATTTTCAGAACTCGATTTTTCATCAAGCGATTGTGAATAACCAGTGAATTGTAATAAGAATAATCCGAGTAATACTGCGTATTTCATATGTTATAACTTTTAGATGTATTGTGTTTTTTATTTTATTGTCAAATTTTAGATTTGATTCTGCTTAATGTTTCATGTGATATATTGATATAAGAGGCTACAATTATGTGATTTCAATGTATCTAGTTTTGTAAGTATTATTTTGGTTTTTATTATTCCACAGGCAAAACTAATGTTGTCTAAAATAAGATTATTTGACATAAGTCAATAAATCTATTTTTTAATACTATAAGTTTTATGCTTTGGTCTAATTTGAACTATGATGTATTGCAGGCTTGTTCACTGAACTTCGGTGATGCTTGTTTTAAGTATTAAATTTAGCAAATAAAAACCGAATAGAACATCTGTGTGGACATGCCTAAGTAGGCTAGAACTAGCAATAAATTATATACCGTGTTACACACTAGCTTTTTCTATTATTTCACTCATTACTTGTTTCGGTAGGTGCCAATTCAACTGTTTAAAAGGTGTCAAATTCAATTTCTCTGTTAATTCTCTAATCACAGAAGCATTAAAAACATCATAGTCATATTTAAGGTAGTCTATCTTTGAAATATTATAATTGATGATTCCTGTCATTTTTTTATCGTTATCAGTTGAGTAGAATTTCAACTCTCCAACATTATCAACAAGAAATTCTGCATCAGTCTTAATTTTTTCAAAATCTAATTGTGCGTAAAAATTTTCAAGGAACAATAAATGAATTTTATCTAGTTCAGTCGTTGAAAACCTTGGAATTATAACAGAATAGAAACTTTTAGAATTAACAAAAATCAAACATTTTTTTCTTGCAATATATAATACAGAAGCATTCCATTTGCCAAAAATATTTTCAACATTCAGAGTTCTATTTTCAATTCTTTTTTTTATTAAATTTTCTAGTTTTTTTGTTGTAAATATTTCTGTCATCAGCTTGTATGTAACATTGTTGTATGTGGTTTGCTTTGTCTGTTCGCTGCGCTTGGTTGTTGCGTGGTAAAGCACTTAATTTATTAAATAAATCAAAGATAGAATATTTCGCAGGAATGCTTGAAAGTAGGCGAGGACTAGCCATTAATTTTATACGGTGTTGACTACTACGGATTTTGGCTAACAACTATTTTCGATGGCAAGATATTTAGATTGCAGGAATAAAACGCATATTAAAAATCAAAAAAATAGTATTAATGAATCTGTAAAAACTTGCAAGACATATTTATATTTAAGATTTTGTCAATTCCATTATTTTTAGAAATGTTAGAACTAATCCTATAATTCCACTAATGTATGCAATAGCTTTGGTTGTGCCATAATCTTCTAATTTATTGTTAACTAGTTCTAAATCAGCTTTTAGTTTCCTCAATTCTAAATCCTCTTTGTAAATGGCTTTTTTTTCGACTTTTTTCAAATCATTATCTATCTTTGAAAATCCACCTTGCTCTAAAAATACTTTAGTAAATTCATTAGCAAATAAAATAGGTTCATTTTTTCCACGCCATCTGAAATTACAGACATTTGGGTTCGCCAATTCCATTTCACGAATTAAAGAAATAATTTCTATCGTAGTCAAATCTTTGAACAAATCTCTTTTAAATTTATTTTGTGTAAAAGTCTTATTAGTACCATGACTAGGCAACATATGCTTGAGTATTAAATCATATTTTTCTGCCTCCATAATTTTATGTGTTGCTTTAAGTAATTGAACTCGGAATAATGTTTACCAACGTATTTATCTATAGTTAGTTATGTGCTTTAAGCACTAAAGTTAGCAAATAAATCACAGATAGAAAGTCTGCGAGGACTTTCGTAAGTAGGCTATAACTAGCAATGAATTATACACATTGTTGTACAACATTATTTTTTTATTCCGATTTCAATATAATACCAAAAATGGTCTTTTTTAAATTCGAAAACTTCGAGTTCGTGTCCAGAGAAAACTGCTCTTAAAGCCTTTTCAGTTCCACCAGAACGAACCCTGTTTTCCGCTGAAATTTTATTTCCATTTTTATCAGTCAGCCAAATTGTTTGGTCGTCTTTTTGATAATATTCTTCAATTTGACTTTTATCGATAGTTTGAATTAGAAAATCATTTTTTCCTATTTTATTTTCAGAGAAAAAGCGAAGTTCCCAACTTGATTTTGGATTATATTTTTTGTTCAGTTTTTCAATCCATTCAGTTTTATAATTCTGTTGAGTTTCTTGAACTGCTTTTTTATCAGCGTACATTTTGACAAATAAGTCAATCGAGTTTTTTGTCAATCCAACAATTTTATTTTCTATGAATAGATTTTCTGTGTTGTTCAGGTGATAACTTATAGTAGAATCTAATTTAGTTCCAACAAGTCCATTTCCTCCAGCAGAACCTTTTGCATATAAATTAAGTTGCTTTGTATTCGGTTTGTTCCAAATTTTTACTTCATCTCCAATATTAATTTCAAATTCAGATTCTTTTCTTTCAAAACTAACAGTCTTTTTGAAAGGTGATTTTTTGTTATTTCCGAAAATGCTTGAGAGTATTCCCATAATGTTGTACAACGGTTAGTATATGAAAAGTAGCCGATTACGAAGCACGAAACTTTCAGTTAAGCACAAAGTCTGATAAGAGCCAAAGCCATTGAATTTATTGCTGTTTCGCCTATTTTTTATATACATTGTTAGGCATAGTTTTTACATTGAGAACAATTCGCCAAGTTCATTATCATCATCTATTTTAACCATATTTCGTAATTGATTTAATAAAGAATTACGATTTGAATTACGAAAGTTCAATTCGATGAATTCATTTACAACTATTTCTAAATTCTCATTTGAATATCTTAAATTGAAATCATCAATTACAGGTATCAAAAAAGTTTTAAGAAAAATTTGTGTATCCAATTCGTAAAGGAAATTTAACAAACTAGAACTTAGTTGAATTTGTTTACCCATTAATATCTTTTCATAAAATGCTACTTTTGTATTCAGAGAAAGTCTTGAAATAAAAAGTGATGCTAAATATTCTAGTAGTAATATATGTGGAAATGAGTAATAATCTACATTATGTATTAAAATATTAACCGTAATGGTTAAGTCATAAATAAGTTTTTCATTTTCAAATTCTATTCCTTGATTTCGTTTGATTAATTCTAATTCCGAAATTAAATTATCTTTGGTAAACATATATTTGGATGTTATCAGAGCTCTAAATGCCAAGATAATTGAAACATATTCTAACTCATCTTTATTTAGGCCAGAGAGCTTGTTTCTAACATAACCAAGTTTGCTTACTGAATCATGTTTCGAAAATAAAGTGTCAATTATATTTCTAAAAAATATAGACTTACTTTTTGGAATATTTAATTCGTTTTGGCCAATTATATAATTTATATAAATCGATAAAAATAAGGGCGTTGTTAGATATTGTTGGAAATTTGAATCTTCCCTAATCGAATCGTAAAACATGTCTTTTTTATGATTAGATAACTCTAATCTTTCGATATAAAGCGAAATATCATTTACATTTAATGGAGCTATTTCAACAATATGGAATTGTGAAAGACTTTCTATATTAGTTCCTGGTCGAGAAGTTATTACAAATTTATTTTTGTTGTATTTGTTAATAAACTTTTGAATTTGCTCAATGACATCCCTTCCTTGACTAAAATTAATTTCGTCAAAGCCATCAAATAAGAATATGAAATTACCGCTCTCGAAAAGCTCTTTAACTTCTTGATTGTAATTAAGACTTAGAGCATCACAAACAAAATCCTCAAAACTGTGTTTTTCAGATATGAAGTTTCTTAATTCTAAGTAGATAGGAATGCTGTTGCTATGCTCAATAGATTTTAAAAGAATGAATTTTAATAAGGTTGTTTTGCCGCTTCCAGCACTTCCTAATATAACAGTTTTACTATAATTTTCTATTAGCTCTAAGGGATTATTAATTCTTAGAAAATTATTTTCACTTTTTAATGTTAGAGGTAAATAATTAGAATAAAAATCAATAGGTTCGTTTCTAAACAGCAAGTTCTTTGTTAGACGGAATCGTTCATATAAATTTGCAAGATGTGACCCAATATCATTAGCTAATTTCTTTTTCTTGGAGGCATCCATAATACCAGAAAATGCTGATTCGATTAATTTATTTAATGTATAATCTATCATTGTTCTGAATTTTGAGAGTTATTATCATTACAGTCTAAGAATTCATCAGGAATATTTCTTGGAGCAAGAAAACTATCATCAGTTTTCTCAATTAATTCTCTCCAGTTTTTAATATTGTTTATATCGCATCTTTCAAATTTAGAACCTTTTATATTGGACGAATGAACATCAGCTCTCAGAAGAATACACTCAATAAATTTTGTTCTTGATAAATTGGAGACTCGAAAATTAACATCTTCAAACTGGCATTTAGAAAATTCTGAATCTATTATTTCAGCTAGTTCAAGATTAGAATTCATGAAATCTGAATTATTTATTTTAGTTTTATTTAATATAGCAGAATACAAATTTGAACTGTGTAGTTTAGCGTTATTTAATTCTGTATTTTCAAGATTTATCTGTAATGCTTTTGTACTGCTCAAATTGGTGTCATTCATTTTGCAGTTACTAAAATTGGCATTACTTAAATCTGCATTTTCTAAGTTTACTCCGTTTAAATTTGAACCACTCAAATTTAGATTAGATAAATTAGCGTTGTTCAAATCAGCATTAATAAGAGTACCGTCTTGAAGCCACCCTTTTTCTCGCAATTCCTTAACAGCTCTTGAACTTAATCCTTTTTCCTCACTCCCCAACTCTCTAATCAAACGAAGTTTTAAGCTTTTCTCTTCCTTAGATTCATATAGATAATTTATTAATAGTATGGTTATCGATATACTAATGAATTCTGCACTAAAATTCGCGTAAAAGTTTTTTATCAAAAATGAAAATGGCCAAGTGTCCGGATATTTATGAAAAAAAACAAGGGCTAACCCTAAGAACAAAAAGAGGTAACCTATTTTTTTTATTATGTCTGTTTTTTTTAACATTTATTAATTTGTTTGATGTTAATCTTAGTTTCTTTAAAATATGCCTAACGGTTTTGTATATGATACGTTGCGTGTATAAGCAACTAATTTAGCAAATAAAAACTGAATAGAATATTCCGCAGGAATATTCGTAAGTAGGCTAGAACTAGCAATGGATTATACGGTGTTGTAAGCAGTATTTTATTTCGCTAATGTAAATTTGTCTAACATATCAAAACCTACAGTCTGACAAAAATGTGCTAATTCAAAAAACTCTTGAAAACTTATTACTATTCTTTCTCTGTCATTAAAAAATTTTGTTTTTTTAATAGAAGTCATTTGTAAATTGTCTTCAACAAGGTCAATTATATCAAGTCGTTCAAGTTCTTTGGTTTCATTTTCATTTTTTATTTCAACGTTATAATACCACCAATTTAATTCGATTCCGTTTTCCACATTAAAATCATTTGGATGCACGATTCCATTTCTATGCACTAAACAATTCCGAGTTTTATTCAACGATAACATTTCCGATTTATATTTGAGAGGACTTTTTAAAGATTTCTCAATTTTGGTTATTAAGTCAGGAAAACTAAGTTTCGTTAATTTTTTGTCTCTTTCTAATATTAATTTTTTAAATTCCTCTATTGTCTGTTTTGGATTTTTTTTAATCTTTTCATTCAGATTTATGATATAACTGAAACTAAACATTAATTCGTTGAGTGCAGAAATTAAATCTTCAAAACCTTTCTTTAAAATCCAAATTTTAAAATTTTCTTGACTTTTTTCAAAGTCCATTTTCATAAGTGGCTGATGAGTGAAAATTGAATTTTCATCATCTCTCAATGATTCTGGTAATTCATCTGTTTTATCGAGAGAATTTATGCCAAAAAAAACAGCGTTTGTACATTCGCTTAATTTCTGATTTAGAGTAATTAAAGAGTCATTTCTGTTCAACTTTAATGTTGCTGTTAAATTCTCGTTCATCGGTTTGTGGATATTGCTTACAACTCGTTATATAATAACTTTTATCATTCATATCCCTAAATATAGCACGTTAATCCTAACATTTATAAATTAAAGAGATTTAGCAAAAATAATTGTTATTTGTAAGTAAATCAATACGTAGAACTACGTATGTTTTTCTAATACAACAGCGAAGCTACAACCTTCTAATTTAGATCCATTACGGTAAACCGTAGCCATAAACTATAAACATCAAAACCCTATAAAACGCAAAAACCACCTTGCTTTCGCCAAGTGGTTTTATATTCATATCATAACTATGAATTAAATCTACTGCGCTTTCCAGTCCGTTTTTAAGTAGGTCAGTGTCTCTTCTAAAGCTTGTTTTGATGGTTTAGGATTAAAGTTGAGTTCTTTTTTAGATTTACTAATATCATAATCTTGTTTAAGTCCATAAAACATATCTAAATAATGGCGTTGCAATAAGGGTTCTTTTCCTGTGAGTTTACTACTCAATTCCATGAGGCCTGCAACAGCATACAATAGGTATTTGGGGACTTTTTTAGGTGTTTTTAGTTTTAATTCTGGGTATAGCTTTGCCGCTATGTTTACACTGTCTTGTAAGGTGGTGTGTATTGGATTAGAGAGGATATAGCGTTCTTGGTCTTTGCCTTTTAGCATGGCTTGGTAAGCGCCAAAAGCCACGTCTTTTACATCGACCCAGTTTAAGGTGACGTTGGTGTCTACAGGGATTTCGCCTTTTAAAATTTGATAGACTAAGTTGTTGGAATAACTGAGTTTGTGAGCCTGGCAGCCAATCATTGCCGATGGTAAAATGAGAACGGTTCTGATGTTGTATGTTTCACCTAAGGTTAAAGCCAGTTTATCAGAATCGTTTTTAGAATTGTAATACCAGTTTCTTCGGTCTGTGTTATACCCATTATCTACGTTGGCCGGTAAGGTGTTAAAGTCTAAAGCGGCTACAGAACTGACATAGACGATGTTTGTAATGCCACATGCTTTGGCGCTATCGAACAGATTTTGCGTGCCTTTTAGGTTGTTGTCGTAAATCTCCTTTTTTGGATCTTTTGCCCACATGCTAAAGTTGGCGGCCACGGCATAGATGTGCGTAACGTCTTTACATGCTTTTCTTAGGGCTGCTTTGTCTAGAAGATCTGCTTGTACCACCTCACAATTTAAACCTTTAAACGGTGCGGTGTTATTTAAATCTCTAACGGTTGTTCTTACGTTTTGGTTTTTGGATAGCAACAAACGGATTAGATTGTTTGCTAAATGGCCATTGCCACCGGTTACTAAGGCTAAGTCTTTACTCATCACTATTGTTTTTTTGTTTGTGTAAAGGTCTGCCGTAATGCCGCGTTGCAAAATAACAAATGTTAGATAGTGATCTGTTTTCTAATTCGGCTTAAGGATTGCGGTTCCATACCTAAGAAGGAGGCGATATTGTCTACAGAGACGTTTAGGGCTAGGTTAGGCTGTTGTGTTATAAACTTTAGATAGCGTTCTTTTGCTGTTAATACTTGGAAATCTTTGACGCGTTCTATTTTGCAATTGAGGTGCTCGTTGGTGACTGTTTTTATAAAGTCGCTCCAAAAGGTGGATTGCGCTTGGATGAGCTCGAAATCTGGTTTAGAGATTTTAAGTAGTTTACAGTCGGTAATGGTTTCGTAATAGTCCGAAGCAGGAGTTTCACTCATAAAACTTTCTAGGGAGGTGAAGAAATCGTGCTCGGCGACTAAATGTTGCACTACAATTTTACCATCTACATTTTGATAGCCCTTTACAATGCCTTCACTTAGAAAATACACATAGCGTTCTGTTTTTCCGGCTTCTAAGAGTAGGGTGTTGGCTGGTACATTTTGGGAGGTGAAATAGGTTTCCACTAGACTGCTATCGGTTTGGGATATGTTACATCGTGATTGGATATAGTGGTGTAAGTTTTTCATGGGTGTGTTTTAAATAGGTATGATGCTGTTGCAGCTGTCATAGGGTAAGAATTCATATATCTGTTATACGAAGATAGTTGAAAATTTTACCATGTGAAACCTCGTTTAAAGCAAAAACCACCTTGCTTTCGCAACGTGGTTTTAAACTGTACTCATTTTTCTTTTTCTCTTATTTATCAATAGATCCTAAAACGCGTTTCATAAATCCGTTAACGGCTTCTTTTTTAGGTGTACCTTCTTTAATCATTTTATTCACTTCAATAGCACCATACATGTTAGAGATTAATTCTCCAATAACGTCTAGTTCTTCATCTTTAAGCGAAGGGACTTCTGTTAAGGCTTCTAAAGTTTCAATCGTTTCAATGATGTAATCTTCATCATTGTCTTCAATGAATTGCGTTAGGTGTTTTATTACAGGTAATTTCATTGCTAATGGTGTTTTGTGTTGTTAAAGGCAATTGGGTATTGTTTGAGGTTTCGACTTACGTTGTAAGCTATCTTCGCTCAACATATATTTTGTTCTCGTTAATGCTCAACCGGACACTCTATGGTTTGATTGTGCTATACTTAACAATGGTGTGTTATACGGCGTCGTCCACCAATTCTTTTAACACATCGAACTTATTCGTTTGTACCTGGCTTTTAAATTCACCGTTTTTGAAGGTTGCAAAGGTTGGTAAATTATCTACGGTTGCTAATTTTCTACTTTCAGGAAATTTTTCAGCATCAGCGATCACAAAGGTTGCCCCTTCATTTTCAGTTGATAATTTCTTGAATTTAGGTTTCATTATACGACAGTTTCCACACCATGTTGCTGAATACTGTACAATAACAGTACCGTTACCATTAATGATTTCTTGCAGATTATCTTGTTCTAATTCTTGTATCATAATTCTTGAATTTTATAAGTCATTGCGAGCATTATGAAGCCTTCTGCTTGTTATAATGAGATTGCCGCAATTTGCTCGCAATGACGTAAGGTTTTAGTGAGATGCTAAGTATTCAGCAGTCCCTTTAGCATTGGCTTGCATTGCTTCTTTTCCTTCTTCCCAGTTTGCAGGACAAACTTCACCTTTTTCTTGTACGTGCGTTAAGGCATCGATAATTCTCAAGTATTCGTTAACGTTTCTACCTAAAGGCATGTTGTTAACACTTTCGTGTTGGATGGTTCCTTCTTCGTCAATGATGTATGTTGCTCTGTAAGTTACATTATCACCTTCAACGGTTACTAAACCAGTTTCTTCATCAAATTGCTCATTAAAGGTATCTAAGATCCCTAAAGCTGAAGCTAAGTTACGGTTAGAATCTGCTAAAATTGGGTAAGTTACACCTTCAATGCCACCATTATCTTTAGATGTGCTTAACCAAGCAAAGTGTACTTCTGCAGTATCACAAGACGCACCAATTACAATAGTGTTTCTTTTTTTGAATTCACCTAAAGCCGCTTGAAACGCATGTAATTCTGTTGGACATACAAAAGTGAAATCTTTTGGGTACCAGAATAATACTACTTTTTTGTTATTGTTTTTCGCTTCTTCTAGAACGTTCACTTTAAAAGTGTCGCCCATATCGTTCATTGCGTTTACGTTTAAATCTGGAAATTGTCTTCCTACTAATGCCATGTGTATTATAGTTTTAAAATTGATTATTAATTTTCGACCACAAAGATACTTAGCATTACTTAATTTTTACGTTAAGCAAATTTTAATTTTTTATAAAGCGATAGATTTTTGCTATGATGAATTTTGTTTTTAATAAATAAAAACTATTTAGCTTTTAGCATCTTAATTTTAAGATTTAAAGCAGCAAATAATAAGGTAGTAAAAGGACTCAGCCAGTTAAAAATGGCATACCCAATGTATTCACCCACGCCAACTCCTAAAACACCACTTTGGTAAGCACCACAAGTGTTCCAAGGAATTAGTACAGAGGTTACCGTACCAGAATCTTCGAGTGTACGACTTAAGTTTTCTGGTGCTAAGCCTTTATCTTCATAGGCTTGTTTAAACATTTTTCCTGGGATAACAATCGCCAAATATTGATCTGAAGCCACCACATTAAGCCCTATACAACTTAACACTGTACTTGCAAACAATCCGAAAATAGATGTAGCTATAGATAATAAGGCTTTTGTAATTCGCGCTAGTGCTCCGATGCCATCCATGATGCCTCCAAAAATCATGGCACACATAATTAAGTAGATGGTCCAAAGCATGCCTTCCATACCACCTGCTGAAAAGAGATCATTTAATTTTTCGTTGTCAGTAACAATAGCCGTTTCTGTGAAAATTGAATTTATAATGGCCGTAAATTTAGAATCGGCTAACCCTTCTAAAATAGGAGCTTGAAAAACGAAAGCGAAAATAATCGCTAAAACAATCCCAGACGCTAAGGCTACTAAAGGTTTTGTTTTTAATAGTATTAATGCCACTACAGCAACAGGTACTAAAAACAACCATGGAGAGATATTAAAGGTGTTATCTATAGAAGTGAGAAGGTTACTCACATCAGCATTTCCTGTTGTATCTATATTAAAACTTATTATTCCGAATACAATTAAAGTAATGATAATTGTAGGCACCGTTGTAATGCTCATATATTTAATATGCGTAAATAAATCTGTACCAGCCATAGCAGGCGCTAAGTTGGTGGTATCACTTAATGGCGACATTTTATCACCAAAATAGGCTCCAGAAATAACGGCTCCGGCAATCATACCAGGATTAATGCCTAAGGCTGTACCAATACCCACTAAAGCAATACCAACGGTTGCAGAGGTGGTCCATGAACTCCCTGTGGCAATAGAAATTACAGCCGCAATGACTACGGAAGCTGGTAAGAATATTTCGGGACTTAAGACTTGTAAACCGTAATAGACCATGGCAGGAATCACTCCACTCACTAACCAAGAACCAGCTAAGGCACCTACTAAGAATAGAATCATAATAGGCACAAAAACACTTCTGAGGTTTTCCCAAATCTCTTTGAGCATGCTATTGACTTTTACTTTATTAAACAAGCCAACAACGGCAGCAATAGCACCACCTAATAGTAAAATAATTTGATTGGTGTAGCCTCCAAACCATTCTTGATCTTCAACAAAAAAAATGTTATAAGCTAACATTGCCATTAGAATAACAACAGGAATAAGTGCTTCAAAAAAACTAAGTTCTTTATTGTCTATAATTACTTGATCTTCTATTTTAATCTCACTTAGGTCGTCGTTTTCTTGCATTTTAGTCAGTTTAGTTCTGTAATGTTACGATTTTGTTAAGCCATTTGCAAATTGAATACGAATCATAGAATATGACACAAAAAAAACGGTTAAACCCTTATAGTAACATAAGCATCTAACCGTTAAATATTTAAGAGATTTTTTGCTTAAAGAATATCTAATTCTTTCATGCAAGATTTCATCATGTCATAAGTACGTTCAATATCTGCATCTAAACCAATAGAAAAACGAATTAAACCATCGCTTAAGCCCATCGCTTCTTGTTCGTCTTCAGGAATTTCAGAAGATGTAGAACTTCCTGGAGCACTAAATAAGGTTTTGTAAAAGCCTAAACTTACTGCTAAATACCCTAAGTTACGCTCTTGCATTAATTCCATTAAGGCATTGGCTTTATCTAACGAACCCACGTCTACTGTCATCATACCTCCATAGCCGTATTTCTCATTCATCATAGATTTAAAAAGGTCGTGAGATGGGTGAGAGGCTAGACCTGGATATACCGTTTTTAGACCGTCGTTTTCAATTTTTTCTGCTAAATAAGTGGCATTATAACTGTGTTGCATCATTCTAATGTGCAAGGTTCTCAGATTTTTTAATACAGAAGCCGAACGCATGCTGTCCATTGTAGAACCTAATAACATGGCAGCTCCACTGTTTACGTTTCTTAAGTCGTCTATTAATTCTTGTGTCCCACAAACCACACCACCAACAGTATCTGAAGATCCATTGATAAATTTGGTTAAACTATGTACCACAACATCTGCACCTAATTTTATTGGTGAAATAGATAATGGAGAAAAGGTGTTATCTACCACTAATTTAATGTTGTGCTTCTTTGCTAATTGTGCTAAACTTTTAATGTCAGCAACTTCTAATAAAGGGTTACTTACTGTTTCACAAAACAATACTTTTGTTTTTGGTGTAATGGCAGCTTCTACTGTATCTAGTTTAGTGATGTCTACAAACGTGGTGTTAATACCTAAACGTGGAGTAAAGTTTTTTAAGAAGGCATACGTTCCTCCATAAATAGTTCTGCTACTTACTACATGTTCGCCAGCATCACAAAGTTGTAATAATACAGGTGTAATGGCTCCCATACCAGAAGCTGTAACCGTAGCGGTTTCTGTACCTTCCATAGCCGCTAACGCTTCACCTAAATATAAGTTAGACGGAGAGGAGTGACGTGAGTATAAATAACAACCGTCTGCATTACCTTCAAAGGTATCGAACATGGTTTTTGCAGATAAGAAGGTATAGGTTGAAGAATCAGAGATGGATGGATTAACACCACCGAATTCACCAAAGTATTGTAAGTCTTGTATATTGTTTGCAGGTTTAAAAGCCATAATAGAATTGATTATTTTTTTGATTAGTTAATTCAAATTTCGATAATTTTAGATGATTAATCAATAGTTGTGTTTATATATAGAGTAATATTCTATGATTATTAATTTTAGTAGTTTTATTATCGTTACATTTGAATATTGTGCAATTATTTCAGAAAAAATAACCATTATGATTTTTGACGCCATAGACCGTAAATTACTTCACTTATTACAAACGGATAGTAAGCAAACTAACAAAGCCTTATCTCTTCAATTAAACTTATCGGTGACAGCGGTTTATGAACGTATTAGAAAACTAGAAAAAACGGGTATCGTAAAACAATATGTTGCACTAGTAGACAAGGAGAAGGTGCAAAAGGATTTTGTGGCGTTTTGCCATATCAAACTGGTACAGCATACGCAAGAGTATGTGGTAAAGTTTGAGCGTGAGGTAAAACAACTCAATGAGGTTTTAGAATGTTACCATCTTAGTGGTGACTATGATTATTTAGTTAAAGTTTTAGTAAAAGACATGAAGGCTTTTCGTGAATTTATGGTTGAAAAACTAACTAAAATAGACCATATTGGTAGTACACACAGTATGTTTATGATTAATGAAGTGAAGCATACTACGGTTATCTCGTTTAAATAATTTTTTTTTGTTTAGAATAAATTTTTAATTTTATAATATGAAGTATACTGAAATTAAAGATTTATATAAATTTATATTTCAATCTTACGACAAGCCGTTTTTAAGAGAACACATAGAGAAATTTATGGAGTTAGATGAATATCTACCTTATAGCTCAACATTTTTCTGTGTGACCAATACTCAAGATTTAACGTTTGAATTTGTAAGTAAAAATTATACCACCTGTTTAGGGCTTGATCCTAATGAGTTAAAGGTGCATGGTATGCGGTATTTTTGGCGCAGAATTCATCCAGATGATATTGATGCTTGGTTAGGAGCACTTAATAATTTAATGGAGTTTACCTTGAATGAAATTCCAAAGGATAAACGAAAAGATGCTAATTACACATGGAATTTTAGAATAAAAAATGGGGATGGTGTTTATGTGAATATTATTCAGAATACCACTCCGTTGGTTTTTGATTCGGAAAACAAACCTATAATTGGTTTAGCACATTACACGGTTTTAGATCCCAATATTAAAATGGATATTACAGCCTCTGCAAAACTGCTTAATTCTAAAAACGAATACGAAACCATCTATTTTAATAACTTTTCTCAAAAATTATTACATGATGGTATTAGCAATAGAGAGCGCGATGTCATCAGGTTACTTTTGTTAAACCGAACTAGTAAAGAAATTTCAGAAAAACTAGAAATAAGCCCTCATACCGTAGATACGCATAGACGAAATATATTAAAAAAGTTTAAGATTTCTTCAACGGGAGAACTTGTTGGGATGTTAAAATTGAATCAACATTGGCTGTAAAAATTAATGGCATACTCAAATTGAGTATTGTCGACTAACAAATTAATATGCATTTTTGAAGTGCTATCAGCATCTTAGGGTAAAATATGTCCATTCTTATAGATTATTTAAATAATTTAAAAGTTTGGACTATTTTTTTTTGTTTTAAGTAATTGTTAAAATTATCTTCAAAAAAAATATTAAGGCAACCATTCTTAATGTTTTTGCGTCTATACTATATATAGAGTATAAATTAATTACTAATCCGTTTTTAGAACTTTAAAAATTAAGCTAATATGAATCATAAACTACTATCCCTATTTTGTCTCTTACTTTTAATAACATCTTGTGCTAGTGTAGAAAAACATAATGAACAAATTTCAAAACGGCATGCTGTAGCAGATTTGCATGAAGATATAGATAAGGTTTATGAGCAATTACAGCGTCATCATCCTCATTTGTATCAGTTTACATCAAAGGACGTGTTAGATTTTAAGTTTGATAGTTTAAAAACAGCCATTAATGCGCCTATGGATAGTCGTACATTTTACAAGCAATTGGCAGCAGTTACCAAGTATGTTGGTCAAGGTCACATGTCTGTGTCTCCGCCAAGTATACGTTTTAATAGAAAAGAAAGAAAAGCTTTAAGAGGAGCAAAATTCGATATTAATAATTTAGATTTTGAATATTTAGAAGGGAAGCTATTTATAGCAAATGCAAGAGGAAAAGATTCTGTTTTAATTCATGCTGAAGTCTTAAAAGTAGAAGATGAAGACACCCAAGATTTATTTGAAAAATACAAAGGCTTGATAGCTTCAGACGGTTATAATACTACATTTCATCAAAGAATAGCAGGTAACCGTTTTATGAGTTATTATGCTGCTGATAAAGGCCGTTTTGATAGTATAAGTTTAACTTTTAGAAATACAGATTCTACATTTGTAAAACAATACAAGCGCATTTTAAAAAAGGATTTACCGAGTTTAAAACAAGATTCTTTAAAGTCTGACTCACTTAAACTAAAGGATAAGAAACACATAAAACTCACAAAAGCAGAACGCAAGGCTAAAAAGTTAGAGCGTAAGGCCAAAACTAAACACAATGAAAAATATGGTTTTATAGCTGATAGAGAAGAGTACACTCGGAATCTTAATTTCGTAGGAAAAGACAGTTCAGTCGCTTTATTAAAAATTAGAGGGTTTTCTAGATATGATTATGAAGATTTTTATGATGACAGTTTTAAGATTATTGATTCACTTCAATCTGAAGCATTGATTATAGATTTACGAAATAATTTTGGTGGACGATTAAACGAAATTGCCTATTTGTACGGTTACCTAACAGATAAAAATTTCAATATGATAAATCCTAGTGAGGTGAATACGAGGTTTCCAATGATAAAAAGTTTTATGAGCAACACAACACCAACTGGAGTTAAGATTCTTGGTAGTTTGGTTGTACCTGTATTTGCAACTTTAGATGTTTTAAAATCAAGTAAAGAAGACGGTCAATTATACTATAAATTTAAATCGTCTAAAGCGCAAGAACCTAAGCCTCTAAATTTTAAAGGTAAAATTTATGTGTTAATTAATGGAAACTCATTTTCGGCATCGTCTGTATTATCAACACAATTAAAAGGGAACCAACGAGCTACTTTTGTTGGTGAAGAAACAGGAGGAGCTTATAACGGTACCGTTGCAGGCTATTATAAAATATACGAATTGCCAAACACAAAAGTACGTGCGAGAATAGGACTTGCACATCTCGATGCTCCATTTAAAGTAAGTCCAGATGGTTTTGGTGTAAAACCAGATATAGAAATTATACCAACTTATAAGGATAGATTGCATAATATTGATCCAGAATTGAATTGGGTTTTAGAAGATATAGAAGGAAAACACTAAATAGTAAGTTCATTAATAAGAGGTTTTAAAATTGGCAAATCAGTAATCTAAATTGTACTTTTGTTTGTATTAAATCTAATTAGATAAAAAATATCTTTATGAAATCATACGATGTAGCAGTAATAGGTTCTGGACCTGGTGGATATGTAGCAGCAATACGTTGCGCACAATTAGGCATGAAAACTGCAATTATTGAAAAATATTCTACTCTAGGAGGAACGTGTTTAAACGTTGGTTGTATTCCAAGTAAAGCATTATTAAGTTCTTCTCACCATTACGAAGAAGCCACAAAACATTTTGAAGAGCATGGTATTGAGATTCCGGGTGAGATCAAAGTGAATTTAGAAAAGATGATTGGTCGTAAGCAAGCTGTTGTAGATCAAACTACAGGTGGAATTGATTTCTTAATGAAGAAAAATAAGATTGATGTTTTTGAAGGCTTAGGGTCTTTTAAAGATGCCACTCATATTACAATTGAAGGTAAAGATGCACAAGAGATTGAAGCAAAAAAGATCATTATCGCCACAGGATCTAAACCTTCAACATTACCATTTATTACTTTAGATAAAGAACGCGTCATAACATCAACCGAAGCTTTAAAATTAAAAGAAATTCCAAAACACTTAATTATCATTGGTGGTGGAGTTATAGGTTTAGAACTTGGGCAAGTATACCGTCGTTTAGGTGCAGAGGTGACTGTTATTGAATATATGGACAGAATCTTACCAACTATGGATGCTGGTTTGTCTAAAGAATTAAATAAAGTATTTAAGAAATCCAAATGCAAAATGATGTTATCTCACAAAGTGCAGTCTGTAGAGCGCAAAGGAGATGAAGTTATTGTAAAAGCTGAAAACAAAAAAGGCGAAGTTGTAGAGTTTAAAGGTGATTATTGTTTAGTGTCTGTTGGTCGTAAACCTTATACTGCTGGCTTAAATGCAGAAGCTGCAGGTGTAAAGTTAAACGATAGAGGACAGGTAGAAGTGAATGAGCATTTACAAACAAATGTGCCTAATATTTATGCGATTGGTGATGTCATTAAAGGAGCGATGTTAGCGCATAAAGCTGAAGAAGAAGGTGTTTTTGTTGCCGAAACTATGGCAGGACAAAAACCACATATCGATTATAACCTAATTCCAGGTGTGGTTTACACATGGCCAGAAGTTGCTGCTGTTGGTAAAACAGAAGACCAATTAAAGGCTGATAATGTAGAATATAAAGTGGGTCAGTTTCCTTTTAGAGCATTAGGTAGAGCTAGAGCCAGTGGTGATATTGATGGTTTTGTAAAAATCTTAGCTGATAAAACAACAGACGAAGTATTAGGTGTTCATATGATTGGTGCACGTTGTGCAGATTTAATTGCAGAAGCCGTAACCGCTATGGAATTTAGAGCCTCTGCAGAAGATATTTCTCGTATGTCTCATGCACACCCAACCTTTGCAGAAGCAGTAAAAGAAGCCGCTTTAGCAGCAACAGACGATAGAGCATTACACGTTTAGACCATTACAATATGATAATAGAACCAAAAACTAGAGGATTTATATGTTTAACATCACACCCAATTGGTTGTGAGCAGAATGTATTAAATCAGATTGAATATATTAAATCTAAACCAACCAAAAATGGTCCTAAAAATGTACTTGTTATTGGTGCATCTACAGGTTTTGGTTTAGCATCAAGAATTACAAGTGCTTACGGATCTAAGGCATCTACTATTGGAGTGTTTTTTGAAAAACCACCAACAGAAGGTCGTCCAGCGTCACCAGGTTGGTATAATAGTGCTGCTTTTGAAACGCAAGCTCACAAAGATGGTTTATATGCTAAGAGTATTAATGGTGATGCCTTTTCTCATGAAATTAAAGCACAAACTTTAAAATTAATAAAAGAAGATCTAGGTAAAATTGACATGTTAATTTACAGCTTAGCTTCACCAGTAAGAACGCATCCAGATACAGGCGAACGTTTTAAATCTGTACTTAAACCCATTGGTGATACGTTTACAAATAACACTGTAGATTTTCATACAGGTGTTGTTAAAGAGATTTCAATAGAACCAAGTTCTGGAGATGATATTGATAATACCATAGCTGTAATGGGAGGTGAAGATTGGCAAATGTGGATTGATCTTTTAAAGTCAGAAAACGTGCTATCAGAAGATTTTAAAACCGTTGCCTATTCTTATATTGGCCCTTCATTAACTGAAGCGGTTTATAGAAAAGGCACTATTGGTCGTGCAAAAGACCATTTAGAAGCTACTGCTTTTAAGATTACAGATAGTTTAAAAGATATTAACGGAAAAGGTTATGTTTCTGTAAATAAAGCCTTGGTTACACAAGCAAGTTCTGCAATTCCGGTAATTCCTTTATACATTTCATTATTATATAAAGTAATGAAGGAAGAAGGTATTCATGAAGGTTGTATTGAGCAAATAGAACGTTTATTTAATGAGCGTTTATACGCAGAAGATTTACAATTAGATGCGCAAGGACGTATTAGAGTTGACGATTGGGAAATGCGTGATGATATTCAAGCTAAAGTTTTAGAACTTTGGAAAGAAGCCACCACTGAAACGTTACCAAACATTGGTGATTTAGAAGGTTACAAAAAAGATTTCTTTAACCTTTTTGGTTTCGATGTAGAAGGAGTTGATTACAACAAAGATGTTAATGAAATGGTTGCTATTCCTGGATTACAGGAGTAATTAACTGTTTGTAAATAAGTTATTTTATAAAGCGAAAATCTAATTAGGTTTTCGCTTTGTCTTTTATAACTGCTAATTTATAGTTCCTTGATTAAATCTTCAATTCGCATGCGTTTACTATAATCATGTTCATTAACATCCTTAACAAAGCAATATGCACTTATTTCGCCAGATTTAACTTTTTCGGCTAATTCTTCAACTTTAAACGGACCATATTCTTTAGATTGTTCAATGTAATAGAATTTGTGATCGTAAATAATGTTGCTGACTTTCTTTTTATACTTTTCCTTTAAAAATGTATTAATATCCTCTATAGAGTTTAATTCGTCTTCGTAATTTGTGGTGTTTATATAGAGCGCAAATTCTTCTTTCTCTTTGTTGTTAAGTACCAAGATATCATCATCCTTAAAATAAGCTTCTACGGTAATTAATCCGTCTTCAGTTTCAATAGAAAAGTTATTCTGAATATTAATATTCCACGAGGTTTCAATAACATTGTCTTTTCTAGATATTTCGAGGATATTATCTTTTTTAAAAATGTAAATAGATTTTTTCTTAGAAATACCATTTACCAAAACCCATCGCTGATTTATTAAATGCGAATCGTGATGATGCTCGTAACTAAAAGGTTTTAAATTTGGAATAGTTCTGTGTAGATAATCATTCATTTAGCAGGTTTTCAATAGAATAGCATTTGCTATACAACGTTAAGATTTGGGTGTTTATTTTCTTAAACCTGAGTTTGATATAATATTTGTTTCAGTTTGATTGAATTTTTATTCAATTCGCAGATATATTTTTGAAGGACTAACTTGTTAATTTAAAAAAATCATATCAAGAATAGGGAACAATTCATCAAATCCTGTGGAAAACCTAAAAAAATGCAATCTATTCGTATAAAATTATTGAAATATCTCGATATTACTTTAAATTTTATACTTCAAATCTCACCGTTTTTTAGGGTTCTGGAAATTAACTCTTATATCGAACTCAGGTTTAAAGTTAAAAATTTTCTAGACGTTTCAAAACTTCTTTCTTATAACTTCGACTAATGGAAAGCGCTTTTCGATTAACTGTAAGATGTTCGTTAGTAAACGATTGAATTTTAGCAATACAAATAATATAAGATCTATGAATTCTTAAAAATTGCGTTTTAGGTAATTTTGCTTCTATAGAGGTTATGGTTTCTCTTGTAATTATCGTGTCATCTTGTAAATGGATTTTTATATAATCACTATAACTTTCAACATATAAGATAGCATCAAAGTCTACCTTTATCATGCGTCTGTCTGAGCGAATGAATATAAAGTCGTTAGATTCTGTAATGGTTAACGCATTATCAATGGATGCGGACGCGACTTCAAAAAAACGATTTACGGCTTGTAATAAACGGTCAAAAGCAATTGGTTTTAAAAGATAATCTACGGCTTGCAAATCAAAACCCTCAACCGCATAATCTCTATAAGCTGTGGTGAAAATGATTTTAATGTCTTTGTTTATAGATTTTGCGAAAGCTATTCCTGAAATCTCAGGCATATTAATATCTAAAAATATTAAGTCTACCTTATTATTACTGATAAAATTAAAAGCTTCAATAGCATTTTTGCATTGTGCAATAACTTCTATGTTTTCAATTTTAGACAAATGAGAAGCAATAATCTCTCTTGCTATAATTTCGTCATCAACAATTATGGACGTAATAGATTTAGGCATCATCTCGTTTTAATTTTGGGTTTAATGTCAATGACACAACAAAATCATTTTCATGTAGATTAATATTTAGTTGGTGCTGATTTGGGTATAATAATTCTAAACGTTTTTTAATGTTCTCTAAACCAATACCATCGCCAGAGCTTGACGCTTTAGTGTAACTATTTTTAATGATGAATGTCATGTTATCAGTATTCGCTTCTATACTAATAGCAATATTTAAACTACCATTCTTAATTTTGCCATGTTTAAAGCTGTTTTCAACAAAGGGAATTAACAGCATTGGTGCAATTTCAATAGTTTCTGAACGTATATTCTTTGAGAATTGCACATTTAAAGTATCATTAAATCGCATTTGCTCTAGACTAATATAATCTTCTATATGATTTATTTCATCATTTAAACTTACCAAAGGTTTATCTACTTGATATAAAAGGTAGTCTAATAAATTAGATAGTTTTAATATCATTTCTGGTGTTTCATCTGCTTTTTTTAAAGCAAAGCCGTACATGGTATTTAGTGTGTTGAATAAAAAATGCGGATGGATTTGCATTTTTAAATATTTGAGTTCTTGTTCTTTTAATTTGAGTTGTGTTTCAAGAATTTTAGTTTCAAGGTTTTTGGTTTTTTTAGATGCTTCTATGTTTAGCTTCATAAGCTTAAAAGCACTTACAATAAAGGTTACAAGATAAATGCCTGTCATTACAAATAGAATATTTCTAGTCAATGGATTCATCTCATTGTAGTCGAAATTAGAAATATAAATCAAACTAAAAAAGATAGAAACCATCACCAAATAGGCCGAAATAATTAGTGTATAGAGACTATAAAGAACAAATAGCCAATACCGTTTTGTAATGAGATAATCTGGTATTAATTTATAAATAGAAACATAAGTTGTGGCTATAGTAATAGGCATTAAAAACAATGAGAATATAAGCGTATCGTTAAAGTTATTGCTGCCAACACCAAAAAAATAGGTGTAAAATAGGAGTACAGCACACCAAAATAAAACATGGAGTAATCCTTGACCAATTTTTTTTAATATGAATTCCTTTTTAAGCATTTGCAATAATCTTAATACAATAATACTGCATTTTTGTACTGTATAAAGCGTTTATAGACGAATGACGGATTTAGTTATGGATTTAGCCATAGGTTTAATAGCGCGTTAAAACGGTTATTCGTCGCAATTGTAATTATTGAGTGCTTTTATAATTTAAGTTTGACCTATGTTTAATTTAATATCATCAATCATGAACGAACTGTTAGTTTCAAATTATTTAATATTATCGAATCCATTTGTAGATCGATTTAACGAAGGAGGCCCTTTCTTTATGTCTCTAATTTTAATCTGTCTTTTGTTGTCTGTTTTTCTTTTGATAAAAGGTTTTATTAATTTAAAAAAGCACAAAGAACAATCCGAAAAAATGCTGAAATTAACTGTAGACTCAAGTTTGTTAGGTTTAGTCTTGGGATTTTTAGGTTCCGTTATTGGTTTAATAACCGCTTTTGATTCTGTTGAGGCTATGGGAAATCCTGATCCAGCAATTTTTGCAGGAGGATTAAAAGTATCTTTATTAACAGCAACATTTGGTTTGTTTTCTTTTGTTATTGCTAGAATTGGTATTTTAATATTACGATGGAATTTAAAAGACAAAGTGAAAGACTAATCTTCTACTCATAATTATTTGTAAAAAGCGAACTTAATAAAGTTCGCTTTTTTTATTTGTAGTGTTTTTATTCTGTAATTTTGTAAAAATTGATTTATGGAAGAATTAACGCTAACAACACCAGCACTTTTATTCTCAGCAATTTCGTTAATAATGCTAGCTTACACTAACCGATTTTTAGCTTATGCAGCTATAATTAGGAATCTAAGTGAAAAATATATACAACATCAGGACGCGTCCATTTTAAGGCAAATCAATAACCTTAAATTGAGAGTAAAGTTAACAAGATACATGCAAATTGCGGGTATTAGTAGTTTGCTGTTTTGCGTGTTAACTATGTTTTTAATTTATATAAAATTAAATATAATTGCTGTTTGGGCTTTTGGATTTGGGCTTATTTTACTGATTGTTTCATTGTTATTCTTAATATGGGAAATACAAATATCAGCAAAAGCATTACAGCATCATTTAGGTGATATTGAAGATCATTTAAAAAAGTAGGAATTTTATTTAAAAATAATGTGACCTCTTAAAAAAAGGAGTGTCTTAAGACCAATAACCAATTAATAATAGATTAAAAAATTACCTTGACTAAGGACGCTATTCATAACCTAACCGATGAAGCGCTTGTAGAAGCTATCGTAAAAACCAACGACACTATGTTGTTCGAGGTGCTGTACGACAGATATGCGAGTATGGTCTATAACAAATGTTATGGGTTTGCCAATGGTGTGGATGAAGCTAAAGATTTAACTCAAGATGTTTTTTTAAGAGTATTTGTTAAATTGGCTAGTTTTAAAGGGAAATCAAAATTTTCTACATGGTTATATGCATTTACTTATAATCATTGTGTAAATTATGTCACTAGAAATACAGCGAAGAAACTTGAGAAAAAATCTGTAAGTTCTGAAAATTTTGACATTGAGAATATAGGTGAAGATATTGATTCTACTGTTGAGTTTGAAAGCATGAGAGTAGAGCAGTTGAAGAAAGTGATGGAGTTGATTTCACCAGACGAAAAAATGATTTTATTATTAAAATATCAAGATAATTTATCAATTAAAGAATTAGCTGAAGCTTTAGATATAGGAGAAAGCGCAGTTAAAATGCGATTAAAAAGAGCAAAAGAAAAACTTGTACAGAAGTACACTAATTATACGAAAGATGGAAAATCCATTTAAACAAATAGACCAGCCTTTAAAGGAAGTTCCAGCGGAACTGAAGAGCAGAGTTATGCATGATATTGCTATGGCTAAGTTATTTATGGAGTTAGCTGAGCTGTTTTCGTATAATCTAAGTTATATAATTGAAAGTGTAAGTAGTAAAAGAAAAAAGTAAACCAATATTTATAAAACCCTAAAATAAACCTTATTATAAATGGAAGATTCTAAAGAATTTATAACAGATATTATGTCATCATCTTGGCCAGTTTTATTAAAAATTGTGTTTGGTTTTATTGGTATAATAGTAGCGTTATATCTTATCAAAGTGATCGTTAAAATAATTATAAAGCTTTTAAATTTAGCTAAAATTTATAAGTTAGACGCTAAGCTAAACGACATAGAAATAATAGAAGGTAAAAAATTGAAAATCGATTCAATTAAAATTATTTCAACCTTTATTAAATACATTTTATATGTTCTTTTAATAATGATAGCTTCTGAGACATTAGGCTTAGAGATCATATCAAATCAAATTAGTGATTTAATTTCTTATGCACCAAAGTTAATTTCTGCTGTATTAGTATTTGTTTTTGGTTTGCTTTTTGCAAATTTTGTAAAAAATGGTTTAAAGTCATTATTTGAATCCATGGATATGTCTGGTGGTAAAGCCATCAGCCAAGTCGTGTTTTTCTTATTGCTAACATTTATTTCTGTTACAGCTTTAAATCAAGCAGGCATAGATACAGAGATCATTACTAATAATATTAATATGATTATTGCTGCTTTTTTACTTGCATTCGCTATCGCGTTTGGGTTAGGAGCAAGGGAAGTAGTAGGTAAATTATTGAATACATTCTATGCACGTAAGATTTATGAAGTAGGACAAAAGATTGTTTTTAATGATGAAACATATACAGTAGAAGCTGTACAAAGTATTTCAGTAATACTAAAAAATTCAAAAGGAAAACTTATTGTTCCTATTAAAGATATAGTAGAAAATCAAGTACAAATGCAGGATTAACTATAAGGTTAGGGTTATAGATTTTATGTTATCATAAGGTGTAATCCTGCAAGTACTTGACTACAGAGCCCTTTTCATTGATTTGAAAAGGGTTTTTTTATTATTAATTGTGATATTATCTTGATTGAATTTTTTTAAAGATAGAAAAATAAATCATAAACTAGCATTTAAGTTAATGATGTATCTTTTTTAAAATGAGTGATTTACTCGTCTCTTTTTGTTCATTTCAATTATTAAATAGCAATTAAGCAATTCTTTTTATTTTTTATTGCGACGATTATAATTCTTATCTCCTCGTGTTTTTGGCTTTTTATATTTTGCAGCAATCTTAAATTTATAAGATCCACCTAAATTTTCTTTAGAGTTCTTTTCAGATTTTTCATGAAAAGCTGGTCCAGGCGCATCTTGATCACGCTTTTTTATTGGGTTGTTACGTTCTCTTATTTGCGGACGTTCTTCTTCTATTAATTCTGTAGAAATCTTAACGCTTTCAGGAATAGTTAGTGTCTCAATTTTCATTTGCATTAATTCCTCAATGCGTTCTAGCCCTTCTTTTTCTTTTTCAGTAGACATTAAAATAGAATGACCTTCTTGTTCCGCACGGCCAGTTCTACCAATTCTGTGCATATAATTCTCGGGATAATCTGGTGTGTCAAAATTAATAACATGCGATACACCTTCAATATCTAAACCTCTTGCCATTACATCCGTGGCAATCAATAAACGGTTTTCACCTTCTCTAAACTGTTCAATACTGCGTAGTCTGTAATTTTGAGTTTTATTAGAGTGTATAACGCAAGATTCATTTGGGAATATCTCTTCCAATTGATCAAAAAGTCGATCAGCCATCCGCTTATAAGCTACGAAAATTAGGACTTTTGAAAATTCATCTGTATTTCTAAGTAAATGTTCTAATAAATTTACTTTAGTGTAAAAATTAGGAACATCGTAACGTTCTTGCTTAATATTTTCTAATGGAGTACCAGAAACTGCAATAGATATTTTTGCAGGACTTGTAAAGAAATCAGTAATTAATTCATCGACATCTAAAGTCATGGTCGCAGAAAACATTATGTTTTGGCGACGTGGTGGTAAAATATCAAAAATATTCATCAATTGATGTCTAAAACCTAAATCTAACATCACATCAACTTCATCAATCACTAATTTCTGAATAGATTTTAATTGTAAAACTCTACTTACGGCTAAATCATACAAACGACCTGGTGTCGCTACAATAATATCTTGGCCTTGTGCAACAGCTTGTTTTTGCGTGTTAATATTGGTACCACCATAAACACCTAATACACGGTTGTTGATGTATTTAGAGAATTTTTCAATTTCACTAACCACTTGTACTACCAATTCTCTAGTTGGTACTAATACGAGTACTCTAGGATTATCTTGTTGCGAATATTTAAGGTTTCTTAATATAGGCAGCATGTAGGCTAGAGTTTTACCTGTACCTGTTTGTGCAATACCAACCACATCTTTACCAGAAGCAACCACATTAAATGATTCTTCTTGGATAGGCGTAGGTGTTGTAAAACCTAAATCGTCTAGGGCGTTATATAAAGGTGTATTTAAATTAAGATCTTGAAAAGTCACGTTGCAAAGTTTTGGTGCAAAGCTACTATTTTATTGCTCAACTTACACTAAATGGCTTTGTTCTATTTCAATACTATAAGAAGCATTAAAAATAGCACCTGCTTTAAGGCTTAAAATTCCTTCTTTATTTTCAATGTTCTGGTCTGTAGTTTCATTGTCAGCAATACCAAGCCAAGGTTCAATACAAACGTAAGGTGCATTTGGTTTTGCCCAAATGCCTAGCTCTTTAAAATCTTTAAAGTTTAATGTTAAGACTTTGCCTTTGGTTTTATGCGTTAAACTTACTACTCTCGATTTTAAATCTTTAAATATTAAAGCGTCTTCGTTAAACAAATCTGGTCGAAGGTTAATTTTATTACCATCGGAAAAAACAGGTTTTGTTTCGCTAGTTAACAAGCCATTGTCCATATTTAACAAATAGCTTTGGCTGTTTTCGTCTTTTTCAAAATCTAAATAATAATCGGTATAATCTTCATCTTTTGAAAGTGGACAGTTAAAAGCAGGATGTCCACCTAAAGAGAAATAAAGTGTTTTTTCATCTGAATTTGTAACCGTATGATTAATAGTTAATATGTTTTTTGAAAGGGTATAGGTAATTTCTAATTCAAACAAAAAAGGATATAATTTATAGAGTGCTTCATTTGAAGTTAAACTAAACGTTATGCTAGAATCCGATTGTTTTTTAATAACAAAATTATCATTATGCCTTGCAAAACCATGTTTTGGCATATGATACGTTTTAGTGTTGTAAATGTAACTGTCGTCTTTCATACAACCAATAATAGGAAACAAATTTGGTGCATGGCTTCCCCAAAATTTTGGGTCTGCTTGCCACATAAATTCTGTTTTGTTTTTTACCGAAAGAATATTACACAATTCTGCACCTTTAGGCTTTATATTGATTTTTAATAGGTCGTTATGTAAAGTATACATGCTTAATTATTTTTTTTTGAAATATACAATTCTTGACATTTCTTCGCTAGTAAAATTAATATTTATCCTGCAAGGATTTAAAAACCTTGTAGGTATCTTACCTAAAGTTTGGTAAATTGCAGCAATTATTTTTCTATTGAGAACAACACAAAATCATCAGCCTAAAATCATTGAGAACTTTAAGCAAAACCTATTGCTTTGGTCTCAGCAATTTGATGATGTTATATGGTTGGATTCTAACAATCATAAAGACCAATACAGTAATTACGATGCCGTTTTAGCTGTGGATGCCTTCACAACCATACGTACAGATTTTTTTGATGCTTTTGAACGTTTAAAAGAATATCAAAACGCTACAAAAGACTGGATTTTTGGCTATTTAACTTACGATTTAAAAAATACTACAGAACGCTTAAAATCTGAAAATTTTGATGGTTTAGAGTTCCCTGATTTATATTTCTTTCAACCTAAAAAGCTTTTTTTGTTTAAAGACAATCAAGTTGAAATTCAGTATTTAAAAATGGTTGATGATGAGATTGAGGATGATTTAGAATCTATAAGCCATGTTATTCCGAGCACAGTCGATAAGTCTCATGATGAAAATCCTATTAAAATAAAACTAAGAATCCACAAGGACGACTACTTTGAAAAAGTCACCAAAATGTTAACTCATATCCACAGAGGTGATATTTACGAGGCTAATTTTTGTCAAGAATTCTATGCTGAAAACAGTGAAATAAACCCGATTGAAACGTTTAAAAAACTCAATAAAATTTCGAAACCACCTTTTGCCAGTTTCTTAAAGTTTGAAGACAAGTACATGATGTCTGCGTCACCAGAACGTTACATTAAAAAAAATGGAACCACTGTAATTTCTCAGCCTATAAAAGGCACAGCCAAGCGTTCTAAAAATAAAACGGAAGATTTAAAACTCATTGAAGATTTATTAAAAGACCCAAAAGAACGTAGCGAAAACATAATGATTGTGGATTTGGTCCGTAATGATTTGTCACACACAGCCACAAAAGGAAGTGTAGAGGTGAAGGAATTGTGTAAAGTGTATTCGTTTTTACAAGTCCACCAAATGATTTCAACGGTTCAATCTCAGGTGGAAGCAGAAACAAATCCTGTGGATATTATAAAATCAACATTTCCTATGGGAAGCATGACAGGTGTTCCAAAAATATCTGCTATGAATATTATTGAAAATCTTGAAGAAACAAAACGAGGCTTGTATTCTGGTTCCGTTGGTTATTTTACACCAAATGGCGATTTTGATTTTAATGTAATCATTAGAAGTATTCTCTACAACGCAACCAAAAAGTATATTTCTTATTCTGTAGGTGGAGCCATCACAGCAAAAAGTGAGCCTCTTAAGGAATATGAGGAATGCTTAGTTAAGGCGAAAGCCATGCGTGAAGCATTAGAAAATTAAAAAGTCAATCTAATTTATCTAAAAGGGAAATATATATACATACCATTACTTAGTTTTTCTCTTTGCGATAAAACTGTTACGCAATATGTCGTCTAAAAGTACGCTTCACTTTATCAAAAATAGCTTCAACACGTTTCTGTTCAATCTTTTTAATCTTAGCGATAGATTCAAAATCTAGTTTCCCAAAAATGTATAAATCCATTATGTTAGATACATTAAATGGTAACCAATTATATAGTTTTTCGAATGCTTTTGGTGATTGTTTTGTTGATAAATCTTCAACTTCAAAAGCACTTAAAATCGATGTTTCCTTGTCGGCATATAATTGTAAACTTTCATTATCATGTTGGTGATAAGAAATATCGTTAAGCTCTGTGTTTAAGATGAAATCAAAGTCACCATCAACAGTATAGTCTTCACTAAGCTTAGATAATTCTTTTTTAAGCATAGCGTCTGTGCTAATGGTTTCTTTGTGGTATGCTTCGTTTTTAAATAGCAAATTCATGTAATTATCTACTATTTTAAACAACTCGAGTTTTATAGCTAATGGCTCTGCTTCAACGTCAAAATCTTTATCATAAAGTAAAATAATACTCTCGTCAATAATTCCGTTAGATGAAAACATATTTTTTGGTAAAATACCAGTAGATTCAGCGATATAGATTCTATGTTTTACGTAAGGATGTAAATGTGGTATGGCAGAAAGCACCTTTTTTTCAAAGGCATTTCGTGTCGTTTCTGATGTTAATTTTTCTGATACACTCATGACCTAATAATTTTAAATTCTTTTTAAAGTTAATTAAAAAGAAAACACATCAATATGATAAATATCACTTTAACATCAGAGAAAATAGTCTAGAAACCCTAAAACTTTGATTATATGAGCTTCTAAAGGAATAAATAAATTCTATACCTTTGAGATGTGCAAAAAGACTTTAATATTCACATAGATAAAAACCTTTCTATTTTAAAAGAGAGTAAGCTACTCATTGCTATTTCAGGTGGAATAGATAGTGTGGCTTTGGCACATTTATGTCAAAAATCGAATCTTAATTTTTCGCTAGCGCATTGTAATTTTAACTTAAGAGCAGAAGAAAGTAATAAGGACGAAGCATTTGTTGAAGAATTGGCTGAAGATTTAGATGTTGAAGTGTTTATTCAGAATTTTGATACAGAAGCCTATGCGAAAGCGCATAAAAGGTCTATACAAATGGCTGCGCGCGAATTACGATACGATTGGTTTAAAGAACTGGCAGAACAGTTAAAATATGACTATATCTTAACAGCACATCACGCTGATGATAATTTAGAAACCTTTCTTATCAACTTCACAAGAGGCACAGGATTGAACGGTTTAACCGGAATTCCTATGGTTAATGATAATATCGTTAGGCCATTATTGCCGTTTTCTAGAGCTCAGATTGAAGCGTATGTAAAAGAGCATCAGATTTCTTGGAGAGAAGATGCCAGTAATGCCTCTCGAAAGTATTTAAGAAATAAATTACGACATGAAGTGGTGCCTATTTTAAAGGAAATCAATCCACAATTATTAGACAGTTTTCAAAATACAATCCACAACCTTAACGATACCGCCTTTATTGTAGAGAATAGTTTAAAAGCTTTTGCTGAACGTGCTATTGTTTCTAAAGATAGTTTTGGAATAACTTATAAAGTATCGGAATTTAAAAACACAGCCAACCCTAAAGCCTATTTATTCGAAATTTTTAAGCATTACGGATTTACAGAATGGAATGATATTGTCGATTTATTAGACGCACAATCTGGTAAGTTGGTAAAATCGAATACGCATCGTTTAATAAAGCATCGCGAGTATTTAATTTTAACAGATTTAGGTGATTTAGAGCAAAGCGAAAAAACGCTTGTTATAAATGAAGATGTTAACGAAATAGAAACACCAATTGGAAAGCTAACTTTTACAAATGTCGAAGGTATTTCCGATACATCAAAACATACCATTTTTGTTGATAAGGATGTGTTAGAATTTCCATTAGAAATGAGAATATGGAAGGAAGGTGATACATTTCAACCTATAGGAATGACAGGCAAAAAGAAACTGAGTAAGTACCTTAAAGATGAAAAATTGTCTTTAGTTGAAAAAGAAAATACTTGGATTCTAACTTCGGAAGATAAAATTATTTGGGTCCTAGGAAAAAGAGCTGATGAACGCTTTAAGATTACAAAAAACACAAAACAGATTTTAATAATTGAATTAATATGAATAAACAAAAAACACTAATCGTACTAATCATTATATCTTTTATATATGGTGTTGGCTGGTCGCAAATTATAGACATACCAGATGTCAATTTTAAAAATGCACTACTGAATACAAATTGTGCAGATTTTAATGGTGATGGAAACTTTACAAGTCAAGTCGACCTTAATAATGATGATGAAATACAACTTTCAGAAATTTTAGGTATTCAAGGATTGAGTGTCGTAAATCAAAACATTACTTCTCTTGAGGGTATTGAGAATTTTGTGGATTTAACCTATTTGAATGTTCAGTTTAATGATCTTCAAACTATGGATATTTCGGCACTTACAAACCTCAGGTCATTACTATGTGATTCGAATGAATTAATAGAACTAAATGTGAGTAGTAATGTAAACTTAGAGCAGTTGTATTGTACTGAAAATCTATTGACAGCATTGGACGTAACACTCAATACAAACCTCATAAATCTTGAATTTTTTCTCAACCAATTATCTGATATTGATATTTCTTTAAACACCAATTTAGAGACTTTAAATAGTTCTGTAAACCCACTGTCAACACTAGATGTTTCAAATAATATACAATTAAAATCCTTAACAACGTCTCATACAAATTTTTCGGTTTTAGACCTATCAAATAATGTGCTATTAGAATTTTTGAGTGCAGATCATAACAATTTAACAGCAATTGATTTAAGCGAAAATCTTAATTTAATAGTTATATCACTATCTAATAATTTGCTATCTGAAATAGATGTGAGTAACAATCCCAATGTATTTGAATTAAATGTGCAAAACAACGATTTAATATACGCTAACATTAAAAATGGCATTCCATTTACGGATTATTCTGGTTTTTTTGGAAACCCTAATTTAGAATTTATTTGTGCAAATGATTTTGAAGTTTCTGCAGTTCAAGCAGAATTGGATGCTTTGGGTTATACTGAAACCATAGTTAGTGACGATTGTAGTTTGAGTATCAATGATTACGCTATAGTGTCTAAAACTAAAGTGTTTCCAATACCATTAAAAGATGAATTAAATTTACAATCAGAACATCAGATTAATCATCTTACAATTTTTAATAGTAATGGTCAAATAGTATTTGAAGAAGAGCCTTTAGATTTCCATGCTATTGCAAGAACGAACCAGTTGTCAAGCGGATTTTATATTATAAAAATTGAAACATCAAAAGGTATTGAAATTAAAAACATAATAAAACAATAGAAATGGTTTTAAGTGGTCAAATAGTCGATATTTCTAATCGCAGAATTTTCAAAGGTGAAATTACCATAGAAAACGGTAAAATAAAATCCATTGAAGAAAAGGATTGTGATGATAATCATTTCATCTTACCTGGTTTTGTTGATGCACATATTCATATAGAAAGTTCCATGTTAGTTCCAAGTGAATTTGCTAAAATTGCTGTAAATCACGGAACTGTTTCTACAGTTTCTGATCCACACGAAATTGCCAATGTACTTGGAGTAAAAGGTGTGGAATTTATGATTGAAAACGGAAAGAAAACACCTTTTAAATTCAATTTCGGAGCACCTTCTTGTGTGCCAGCAACTAGTTTTGAGTCGGCAGGAGCAGTGATTGATTCTGAGGATATAAAAAGGTTGATGGAAAATCCAGATATTAAGTATTTGGCTGAAATGATGAATTATCCAGGAGTCATCTATGATGATGCCGAAGTGTTAAAGAAAATTGAATGGGCAAAACATTACAATAAACCAGTTGATGGACATGCGCCAGGATTACGAGGTGACGATTTAACCAAATACATTTCTGCTGGTATTTCTACAGACCATGAGTGTTTTTCTTATGATGAAGGTTTAGAGAAGCTTCAAAAAGGTATGAAAGTCATCATTAGAGAGGGTAGTGCAGCCAAAAATTTTGAAGCTTTAATAGGTTTGTTAGATGAACATTACGAAAATATGATGTTTTGTAGTGATGATAAGCATCCTGATGATTTGTTGTTAGGTCATATTAATCAAGTATGTGCAAGAGCTGTAGCAAAAGGAATCGACGTTTTTAAAGTGTTGCAGTCGGCTTGTGTGAATCCTGTAAAACACTATAATTTAGATGTTGGATTGCTAAATGTCGGAGACGATGCAGATTGTATCATTGTAGAAGATTTAAAAGATTTTAAAACGCTTCAAACCTATATCAATGGCGAATTAGTTTCAGATAAAGGCATTTCTAAAATACAACATGTAGAGTTTGAAAATCTAAACAATTTCAACACCGATGAAAAGCAAGTTTCAGATTTTAGATTTGAATCAAATTCAAAACAAATTAGAGTTATAGAATGTTTGGATGGTGAATTGGTAACTAATGAAATTATTGAAGATTCTACAATTGAGGATGGAAATCTAGTATCTAATACGGAAACCGATATTTTAAAAATGGTGGTTGTTAATCGTTATCAAAATGACCAACCAGCTATTGCCTTTATTAAAAACTATGGACTAAAAGAAGGTGCAATTGCGAGTTCTGTTGGTCACGATTCACACAATATAATTGCTTTGGGAGTTTCCGACGAAGCCATCTGTAAAGCTGTGAACTTGTTAATAGAAAATGAAGGAGGAATTTGTGCAGTTTCAGATTCAGAAGAAAAAGTAGTAGCACTTCCTGTTGCAGGTATTATGAGCGATAAAAGCGCTGATGTTATAGGGAAACAGTATTCTGAATTGGACAAAATGGCAAAAGAATTAGGAAGCAAGCTTCATGCTCCATATATGAGTTTATCGTTTATGGCTTTATTAGTGATTCCTGCTTTAAAATTAAGTGATAAAGGACTTTTTAATGGTGGAAAGTTTGAATTTACGTCAGTTGAAGTCGCTTAAAATCTAATGCTATCTTGCAAGGTTTCTAAAACCTGATAAGTTTGATATTTAAAATTAACAACCATTGAACCATAAAAATTCAACCCATATGATATTCCAAAGAATTACGCTATTTCTATTCCTTTTTATAACACTTTTAGGCTGTAAGCCCACTGAAACACCTGCTGTTGCAGAGGTAATTCAAGTTGAAGTAGAGTCAATTTACAGTCCACAAGAACATTACACAAAAAAAGAGGTGATGGTAGAGATGCGTGACGGAATTAAACTTCACACCACAATTTATTCGCCAAAGGATACATCTAAAACGTACCCAATGTTAATGATGCGCACGCCATACAGTTGCAGGCCTTATGGAGAAAATCAATTCAGGTCTAAAATAGGACCAAACAAATATCTTATGGAAGAAGGTAACATTATGGTGTATCAAGATGTGCGTGGACGTTGGAATAGTGAAGGAGTTTATGATAATATGCGTCCTTATATTCCAAATAAAACTGGGACACAAATCGATGAAGCTAGTGATACTTACGATACTATTGAATGGTTAGTTAATAATGTTGAAAACAATAATGGCAAGGTTGGAACTTACGGCATTTCATATCCAGGATTTTACGCCACGTATTCTTTATTGGATTCTCATCCTGCACTAAAAGCAGTGTCGCCACAAGCTTGTATAGGAGATTTCTTTTTTGATGATTTTATTCATAATGGTGCGTTTTTATTGAGTTATTGGAGAGCGACTTCGGTTTTTGGTTATATGAAAGATCAACCAACAACAGAATCTTGGTACACATTTCCTGATATTGGCACTGAAGATCAGCATCAATTTTTCTTAGATCACATGCCATTAAGTAAACTGAATAAATTCTACGATAGCACCAATGTGTTTATGGAGCAACTAAAAACACATGTTACTTACGATGAGTTTTGGCAGAGTAGAGGTATTATTCAGCATTTAAAAGACATTAAGCCAGCCACTATGATTGTTGGTGGTTTATTTGATGCCGAAGATTTATATGGTCCTTTTAATACCTATAAAAGTATAGAAAACAATAGTGATAATTACAATACCGTGGTTTTTGGACCTTGGAGTCATGGTGATTGGGCTAGGAATAAAGCTAGACAAGTGGTTGGGAATATCTATTTTGGCGATAGTATTTCGGATGATTTTCAGAAAAATGTAGAAACTAAATTTTTTAATCATTTCTTAAAAGGAGAAGGCAATGGTCAGACAGCCTTACCGGAAGCACACATGTTTAATACTGGCACTAAGTCTTGGGAGTCGTTTGAAGCTTGGCCACCTAAAAATACAACTACAGAAAGTTATTACATGCAGCCATATGAGCACTTAACGCAACAGCCTAATAAAATGTATGGCGCATCAGAATTTATAAGCGATCCTAAAAAACCTGTGCCATACACGGAAGATATTAAAGTCGGTTTTACACCTCGTAAATTTATGACAGACGATCAGCGTTTTGCATCAAGACGACCAGATGTATTAACATTTGAAACAGAAATCTTAGAAGATGACGTTACTTTGGCTGGTGATATTCTAACAAAGCTATATGTATCAACGACAGGTACAGCAGCAGATTGGATTGTAAAAGTTATTGATGTGTTTCCTGCAGATACAAAAAATACAGAGGATGTTCAAGATCATTTAAAACTGAGTAACTATCACATGATGGTGCGAAGTGAAGTCTTAAGAGGGCGTTTTAGAAATGGCATGTCTAAGCCAGAACCTTTTGTGCCGAATGAGAAAACAAAAGTGAATTTAAAGTTGCAAGACGTGTTTCATACCTTTAAAAAGGGACATAAGATTCAAGTACAAGTACAGAGTACATTTTTTCCTTATATTGATGCGAATCCACAGACGTATGTCGATAATATTTTTGAAGCTAAGGAAAGTGATTTTCAAAAGCAAACCCATAAGGTATACAATGATTCATCTATTGAGTTTACTGTAATTAAATAATACATAATTTATTACATTCGTCATTTCGAGTGATTTTTGAGGAACGAAAAAATTGTATCGAGAAGCTTTTGTTTAGAAATATTCTCGATACAAAATTGTGAATAGCAATGGCACTCGAACTGACGGAGAGATAGGTTAATTGAATACATTTAAATACTGATAACAACGAAGAATGCCAGTAATAGAATCCACCTACAAACCACCATTTTGGGCTAAAAAAAGCTTTGTGTCCACTGTTTTTTCTGGACTAGCACGAAAAGTTGATGGAGTAGATCAAACCAGAGAACGCATTACATTACCAGATACCGATTTCCTAGATTTAGATTGGAGCTACGCTGAAGAAAAATCGAATAAGATCATTATTCTCTTACATGGATTAGAAGGTAGTGCGCAACGTCCCTATATAACGGGTTCTGCAAAGTTGTTTAACAACAATGGCATTGATGCCGTTGGTGTTAATTTTAGAGGCTGTAGTGGAGAACCTAATCTTTTATTTCGTAGTTATCATTCTGGTGCAACTGAAGATTTAGATGCTGTGGTGCAGCATGTATTATCAAAAGGAATTTATGATGAGATCTATATTAAAGGCATAAGTTTAGGTGCTAATATGGTTTTGAAATATGTGGGTGAAGTAAGGGAGCTTCCAGTGGAATTAAAGTCTGTTATTGCCGTGTCTACACCTTGTGATTTAAAAGGGTCTTGTGGAGAATTGCTAAGTTTAAAAAACAAACATTATGCTATTCGATTTTTAGCGCATTTAAAAGATAAGTTGAAGCCTAAGTTAAGTCAATTTACTGATAGAATATCTATTACGGATTTTGATTCAATTAAAACTTTAATAGATTTTGATGATGTGTATACTTCAAAAGCGCATGGTTTTAAGGATGCTTTTGATTATTATGAGCAAGCCAGTTGTCTACAATTTCTTCCAAATATTAAAGTACCATCCTTAATAATTAATGCGCTTAATGATTCCTTTTTGTCTGCTGAATGTTATCCTGTAAAAGAAGCGAAGCATAATCCTAATCTGTTTTTAGAAATGCCTAAATATGGAGGGCATGTTGGGTTTATTGGTAAAGGGAATGTGTATTATAATGAAAGGCGTGCTTTGGAGTTTGTTAATAATGTTAATAAATGTTAATTTGCTGATTATTAATCTATATATATATATGAAACAGTTTTACGTTACGCTTATTTTGGTCTTTTGTTTGCAATTTTGTTTTGGGCAGATTGGGTTTGAAGAGAATTTTATCGTAGATGAAGGGTATTATACACCTCTTGCTTCTGACGCTTTTTCAGCTGATATAGATAATGATGGAGATTTAGATTTAATTTCGGCCTCTAAGTCTAATAACCAAATAGCTTGGCATGAAAACATAGATGGGGCAGGCACATTTGCTAGTCATTTAAATATTATTTCTTCAAATGCTCAATATGCTACTGCTGTTTATGCCGCTGATATAGATGGTGATGGCGATATAGATGTTTTATCCGCTTCATCACAAGACAATAAAATAGCTTGGTATGAAAATATTAATGGAATCGGTCTTTTTTCTGACGAAAAAATTATTACTATAAACGCATCTCAGGCTTTGAGTGTTGTTGCATCTGACATTGATGGTGATGGAGATATGGATGTAGTATCTGCTTCATCACAAGACAATAAAATAGCTTGGTATGAAAACTTGAATGGTGATGGAGATTTTAGTTCGGAACAAGTTATTTCTAATATTGCATTCGGTGCTAACACTGTCTATACAACAGATATTGATGGAGATGGAGATATTGATATCCTCTCATCATCTAACAAATATAATTTTACTGATAAATTAGCATGGTATGAGAATCTAGACGGACAAGGCACATTTAGCGGAGAACACTTAATTTCAACTCAACCAGGAACAAACAGTGTTTATTCTATAGATATTGATAATGATAACGATATGGATGTTATTGCTGCTCATAGTGATTATAATAGTGGGTTTAGTGGAATAACATGGTATGAAAACACAAACGGTTTAGGTGAATTTAATTCTGGAAGCGTAATTATAGGGACTTTAGATACTGCTAAATCAGTATTTGCAGCGGATATAGATAACGATGGACTTCAGGATGTTTTATCCGCTTCAAGAAATGACAATACGATTGCTTGGTATAAAAACCTTGATGGGTTTGGTAATTTTTCTTCTAAGCAAATTATTACGACAAATGCCGTAAACGCCTCAAGTGTTCATGTTTCAGATATTGATGGTGACGGAGACAATGACGTTATATCAACTTCAGAAGATCATAAAGTATCTTGGTATGAAAATCTTGACGGACAAGGTGATTTTGGGCCTCAACAAATAGCGTCTCAACGCCAATTAGATTTAAGAAGAATTATAGCATCTGATATAAACCAAGATGGTTTTTCTGATTTGATTATTGCGTCTTCTACAGATGATCGAATAGCTTGGTATAAAAATTTAAATGGAACTGGTACATTTGATGACCCAATTAATGTTGCTTCACAAATTAAGTTTACTGAATCAATTGTATCGGCAGACATTGATGGTGATGGTGATATGGATATTTTAACTGCTTTACTTGAGGATAACAAAGTGTCTTGGTTTGAAAATAATAATAACACTTTACAGAATTGGCTAGAGCATGTAGTGTCGGATAATCCTGAAGAGTATGCGTTTACAGAAGTGGGTGATTTGGATGGTGATGGTGACTTAGATATAATATCTTCTTCTTTTAGTACGAACTCTATATATTGGTATGAGAATTTAGATGGTTTAGGGAATTATGGTAATAGTCAGATTATAGATGATAGTTTTGGCAACGCATTCGGATTTGTCGTTGAAGACATAGACTCTGACGGGGACGCTGATGTTGTTGCAATATCTCAACTCGCAAATGAAGTAGTTTGGTACAAAAACACGAATGGTTTAGGAGAATTTTCTGAAGTTTTGATTATTTCTGATAATTTAATTTCTCCTTCAGATATTAAAATTTACGATATAGACAATGACTCTGATTTAGATATCGTTTGTGCCGGTAATTTGAGTGATAATGTTATCTGGTTTGAAAATACAGATGGGCAAGGAAACTTTGATTCACATCATGTTGTGACAGATAATTATCAATCGCCATTTTCCCTTAACATAGGTGACTTAGATAATGATGGTGATGGAGATATTATACTAACATCAATTCAGGAAGGAAGTATTTGGTTTGAAAATTTGGATGGACAAGGGAATTTTGGTTCCAACCTTTTTATCAATGATATTCATTGCGTAGATTCTTTTGTTATTGATTTAAATAATGATATGAATCTTGATTTGGTTTCAATATCAAACGATAATAGCGAAAGTATTATTTTTTGGAATAAAAACCTCGGTATTACAAATAATGAGATAAATGGTACTATTACGTTTGATTTAGACCTGTACGGATGTGATGTTAATGATCCAAATTCATCACATATTCTAGTTACAAGCCAAGATTCATCAAATAACGAGTATTCAACGTTTACCAACCTTAATGGTTTTTTTCAGTTAATTGTTGGGGAAGGAAATCATACAACTCAAATTCAATCAAATATTCCTAACTATTATTATTCAAACCCCGAAAGTCATTTGTCTAGTTTTATTGACGTAGGGAATACAGATAATGTGAATTTTTGTATAGAAGCAATAGGGGCAGTAAACGATTTAAATATTGCCGTTCACCCTACGATAGATGACCCAAGACCAGGCTTCAATACCACCTATCAAATAGTGTATAACAACATCGGCACAACCCAACTAAGCGGTTCAGTTTCTTTTGAGTTCAACGAGTCAAAACTAAATTTCTTAAACGCAAGTGAAACGGTAACATCTCAAACAGCGAACATCTTAATCTTTGATTTCACAGAATTAAACCCATTTGAAACAAGAACAATAGATATAGAGTTCAACGTATTTGCACCACCAACTACAAATATTGATGATATTTTAATTTCTACTGCAACCATAAACCCAGTTTCTGGTGATGAAACAGAAGAAGATAATATATTCACTTTAGAGCAAACGGTAATTGGTTCTTACGATCCCAACGACATCACAGTTTTAGAAGGAGAAGAAATCTCTATAGAAGAAGCAGACAAATATTTACACTATTTAATCCGTTTTCAAAATACAGGAACCGCAAGTGCAATTAATGTAAGAGTAGAACATATATTGGATAGTAAATTAGATTGGACCACCATGCAATTAGAAAGTCTAAGTCATACAGGTAGAGTAGAAATTACAAACGAAACTGATGTGAGTTTTGTATTCAATAATATCAACTTAGCAAACAGCACCTATGATGAGCCTAATTCTCATGGGTATATAGCCTATAAAATAAAACCAAAAAGTGATGTGGTAGTAGGAGACATTATAAGCGGAACAGCAGATATATTCTTCGATTTTAATCCACCAATTACAACCAACACAGTTAATACAGAAATTGTTGCACCTTTAAGTGTTGGGGAGTTTAATGCACAATCAATTCAGGTGTATCCTAATCCTGTGAAAAATAAATTAGAAATTACATCAAGTCAAGTTGTCGATAAACTAACGGTCATTGATATTAATGGTAGATTATTAAAAGCTATTAAGCTATCTAATTTAGAATACAGTTTAGATGTTTCAAGTTTAACTAAAGGCGTGTATTTCTTAGAAATAAAATCTGGAGAATCAAAATCTACTAAGAAGTTTATAAAGAATTGATTTTTTTAATTCAGATCAAAGCGAAGAATCATATATTTTAAACTAAAACCTTTCAAAATTAAATTTTGAAAGGTTTTTTTTGTATTACTTTTCTCTAGAGCAGGTACACAACATTCAAAATCTCTATTTAGAAATGCCGAAATATGGAGGGCATGTTGGGTTTATTGGTAAAGGGAATGTGTATTATAATGAAAGGCGTGCTTTGGAGTTTACTAAATCAGTTTAGATAATTTTAATATCTTTGATTTAGCCTTGATTTTATTGAAATAATAATGAACTTTAATGACAACATATGAAAAGAATATTACTCACGTTTATTACTTTAATCATTTCTTTATCTGTTTATGCCCAATTTGGTTTTCAAAGTCATGTGGTGACTAATGAGAAGAAAACAACTGATGGTCCCGTTTCAGTTTTTTCTGTTGACTTAGATAATGATGGAGATTTAGATATCCTTTCGGCCTTGTATGATGATGACAATATTGTGTGGTATAGAAATGAAGATGGCCTGGGTAATTTTGGCTTTCAACAACTTCTGATCAATACAGTTCCTTTTGAAAAACCTAGCTATGCTTTTCCTAGTGATATAGATGGTGATGGTGATATGGATGTCGTTGCAGTGAATGACCAGATTTCAAATAGTGATATAGATAGTGTAGTTTGGTTCGAAAATTTAGATGGGAATGGCACCTTTGGGCCAAAGCAAATCATCTCAATAAATGTTTCTAGTCCTAGATCAGTTTTTGCAGATGATATCGATGGTGATGGAGATACAGATGTCATTTCTGCATCACTTGTAGATGGTAAAGTGGCTTGGTATAGAAACTTAGACGGTAATGGTAATTTTTCAGACCAGATTGTTGTTGTTTCTGTGGCATCAGCCAAGCATGTGATTTTGGCAGATTTAGATGGTGATAATGATAAAGATATAGTCTTCACTAAAGATTCAAATTTTGGTAAAGTTTCTTGGTTAGAAAACCTTGACGGGCTGGGTAATTTTGGTACAGAAATAATTATATCAAGTTATAATTTTGATGGCTATACGTCGGTCTTCCCTATTGATATAGATGGTGATTTAGATTTCGATCTCGTATTTTCTTATAGCAGCAGAATTGCTTGGGCAGAAAATACAGATGGTCTAGGTACATTTGGTGATACGCAAGAAATCACAGATCAAGCATCACAAGCTTCTTCAGTTTATGCGGCTGATTTTGACAACGATGGTGATATGGATGTTGTATCGGCTTCAGAAAACGATAATAAAATAGCTTGGTACGAAAATTTAGATGGTTTAGGAGTATTTGGAAGTCAAAATATAATTACTAATAAATCTATTGAAACGCTTACCGTTTTTGCTTCAGATATCGACTCAGATAATGACATAGATATAATTTCTGCGTCTTTTGGAGATTCTAAAATAGAATGGCACAAAAATACAAATGGACTTGGTGAATTTAGTTTACCAATAGCCGTTTCAAAAAGTACGCGACGAGCTACTTCTGTTTTCTCTGGAGATTTGAATGGTGATGGTTTAGTAGATCTTATTAGTACATCTAATTCCGATAGCAAATTGGCTTGGTACCCTAGTAATTTAGAAAATGAAGATTATACTACACAATATATTATTAGTGATATTTCAGGACCACAATGGGGTTTTGCATCAGATTTAGACAATGATGGTGATTTAGATATTGCCATAAAATCGAGTTTATCTTTTTTGTGGTTAGAAAATAGTGATGGAGCTGGTGATTTTCTTCTGAGGGAAACTCTCTCAGGTAATTCTAATTTTGCACTACCTATTGATATTGATGCAGATTTAGATACTGATATTATTGTTTGCGACGATAACAGCATTGGCTTGCTAGAGCATGTCAACGGTGGAATTTTTACTTATTTTGAACTTTTTGATGATTCATCTTTCGAATTTAGAAACCTAGCATTAGAGGATATGGATGCAGATGGAGATGTGGATATAATGGCTACTTCAGAATTAGGCCGTATTGTATGGTTCGAGAATATTAATAATTTTAGTTCTACGAACCTCAATTATATAGCGATTTTAAGTGGAGCAAACCTTTTGCGTCTTGAAGATATTGATAATGATGGTGACAATGATATTGTTTGTACTTCTAATGGATCTAGCTCTGCAGATATTGTGATATATGAAAATAATGGAGGAGTGGCAAATTATGGAGATGCGATTGTAATAGGTGACAATGTGCAGTCCTTAGAGGATCTCGTAGTCGTGGATCTTGATAGTGATAGTTTGAAAGACTTGGTTTATAATAGTAGTGGGTTTGAATCTCTAATCTGGAGAAAAAACCTTGGTGGATTTGGTAATTTTGGACCTGAAACTGTAATTGCGGATTATAATGATTCTGGTCCTATAGTAGATATTAATTTTGCCGATTTAGATGGTGATACTGATATGGATTTAATGTCAGCAGGTTTATGGAGTGACAAAGTAACCTGGTACGAAAATATTCTTGAACAAGAAGGAAACCTTATTCAAGGAACTGTAATCGTAAATACAGATAATACCACTTGTCTAGCTAATACTAATAGTGTTTATGGAAGCAATTTATTGATTAGTGTTTCATCCACTGGTGAATCACTATCAACTTTTACAGATCAAATAGGTCATTATATTTTACCAGTAGGTGAAGGGGATTATAGTACTAAAGCGGAGCGTTTGCCAGTTCACTTTGCTTCAAGTCCAATCGAAAATTTATCTAGCTTTAATTCTCTTGGAAACATAGATATAGCTGATTTTTGTCTTGAAGCAACTAGTGTTGTTAATGATATTGAAACATCTATTTATCCATTATTTGATCCAAGACCAGGTTTCGAAACATCTTACAGAATCGTTTACACTAATAAAGGGACATTGCCAGAACTGAGTGGAACTGTATCTTTTGAATACGATGATATGGTATTAGATTTTGTAAGTGCTTCGGAAACTGTGGTTAGTGTAGGGACAAATATTTTATACTTTAATTTTGAAGATTTAGATGTACTCGAGGCACAATTTATTGACTTGGTGTTTTATGTATTACCACCACCTTCAGTTAATACTGGTGACCTCTTAGACTTTTTCGCAATTGTCGATTCCGGAAATCTAGACATCACACCTTTTAATAATAGTCATGGTATTAAACAAACTATAGTTAATTCATTTGATCCCAATGACATAAGTGTTGTGGAAGGTCCTGAGATTTTTATTGAAGATGCAGATAAGAATTTACATTATATTATTCGTTTTCAGAATACAGGTTCTGCAAGTGCTATAAATATTAATGTAGAACATCAATTAGATGAAAAGTTAGATTGGCAATCGATGCAATTAGAAGGTCTTAGTCATCCAGGTCGCGTAGAAATTATTGATGGATCTATGGTTAATTTTGTCTTCAATAATATTCAATTACCGGATAGTACCTCTAATGAACCTGAATCTCATGGTTATATTGCTTACAAAATAAAACCAAAAAGTGACGTAGAAGTTGGAGATATCATAAGCGGAACAGCAGATATATTTTTCGATTTTAATCCACCAATTACAACGAACACAGTGAATACAGAAATCGTTGCACCATTAAGTGTTGGAGAGTTTAAGTCACAATCAATTCAACTGTTTCCAAATCCTGCAAAAGATAAATTAGAAATTACGTCTAGCCAAGTCATTGATTATCTTACAATCGTAGATATTAATGGTAGAGTTTTGAAAGAAATTAAACTCACTAATTTGGAATACAGTTTAGATGTTTCAAGTTTAACTAAAGGCGTTTATTTCTTAGAAATTAAATCTGGAGAGTTAAAAACGACTAAAAAGTTTATAAAGAAATAATATGTCATTCAGAGCAAAGCGAAGAATCTAATAATCAATAAGGAAGCCTTTCAAGATTATATTTTGAAAGGTTTTTTTTGTAAGCTTTAAAAACGTGTATTCTAGATGTCTTGTTAATCACATCAGAATCTATAGAATATGTAGGATTTCTCGATAAACGGATTATTTAATCTAATGAAATACAACTATTAAATTTGCTCAGGAACAATAAACCCATAGTTTTGTAATACCTTAGAATTCAAAATAATATTCATTCATTATGAGAAAGAACTACCTGTTTCTTTGCTGCTGTTTATCTTTAATAAGTATTGCAAATGCTCAATTCGATTTCACACAAAATATAGTTATAGATGAGACCTATGGAAGACCCAGTCCTCGTAAGGTTTTGGTTGCAGATTTAGATGGTGACGGTTTTAAGGATGTTATCTCTTTAGCCAATGATGTGGTTTGGTATAAAAATTTAGATGGCTTAGGTAATTTTGGAAAAGTTAATCTTGTAGATGAGTTTAATACTACAGGCAATTGGTTTGATAATATTGATGTTGGTGATATGGATGGTGATGGAGATGATGATCTCGTCTATTTTAGAGGTACAAATAATTCGCCATTAGTTTGGGCAGAGAATTTAGATGGTATGGGTAATTTTAGCTCCGCTCAAACTATTAAAGCAATTACAACTACAGCAAGTACTTTTGTTCTGAATGTTAAGCTTGTCGATATGGATGGAGATAATGATATGGATATATCATATTCTGATATTGATGGTATTTCTTGGTTTGAGAATACTGATGGCCAGGGGAATTTTGAGGATCATTTAATATTAAGTTTAAATTATAATCCGTCTTTTCCTTATAGAGATTATCAAATTACAGATATAGATGGTGATGGTCTTAAAGATATGATTGTAGATTTCGACTCTGAAATTAAGTATTATAAACAGAATGAAAGTGGCGCTTACATATATACTCAAACCTTAGATACTAATGCTTTGGGAATATACATATTTTCAGGTGATATAGATAATGATGGCGATGACGATGTGATAAGTGTTTTGATAGATGGAGCCAATAGTAAAATAGAATGGTTTCAAAATAATAGAGAAGAAGGAAGCTTTGATGCTAAGGTAACTTTAGCTGATTTACCAAATATGGCAACAGCGAACAATAATAATAAGAACGACATTTCTCTCGTAGATTTAGATCAAGACGGGCTTCTCGATATTTTATTTTCTCATATTCGTACAGATACAGTGTCTTGGTTTAAGAATTTGGGTATGGCAGTCTTTGGTTCGGAGCAAATCATAACTTCAACTGCTCAAGTTGTAAATTCAATTTATGCGGCTGATATTAATAATGATAATACAATAGATGTCGCAGTTTCAGCATTAAACGATTCTCAAGTAAGTTGGTATAGTAATACCGATGGCTTTGGAGATTTTGGAGAAGAAAAACTAGTGTCTTCATATGCACATGGCTTGTCTAGTTTTGCTAAAGGAGACTTAGATCATGATGGAGATTTAGATTTGGTATCAGTTTCAAAGTTAGACGGTAAAATTGCATGGTATAAAAATACGGATGGTTTAGGAGATTTTTCTGAGAAACAAATCATTATTAAAAATTCACTTGAGATACCAGACGATGTCTATATAACTGATATTGAAAATGATGGAGATTTAGATATTATTGTCAAGGGGTTTATGGATATTTATGCTACAGAAAGTAGGATTTACCAATATATAAATGATGGAAGTACAAATTTTACAGAACAGCTAATGATGACTCATTTTGGCGAGTTGGGATCTAGTGTTGTAGGTGATATAGATGCCGATTACGATGCTGATATTATAGGTGTTAAGGATGCTGTAAACCTTTACAGAATAAAAAATAATGGAGACGGTACTTTTGAAGATGACGAAATTATTGTGAGTAATTTAACTTCAAGTATTATAGACTTAAAATTTGAGGATATTGATAATGATGGTGACAATGATTTAATTGTAAGTCATATTAATGGTGACTTTTCATGGTATTCAAATTCAGATGGACTTGGTAACTTTGTTTTGGGTCAGATTATTGAAGGTGCGGCTGCTAGCCCAGAATCAATTTACATCCAGGATATTAATAAAGATGGATACAAGGATATTCTGTTTATAGATAATGATTCTAGTGAAATAGCATATATGCTTAGTTTAGATGGTTTAGGTGCTTTTAGTGCTAAAGTGGTTGCAGTCTCTTCTGGTAGTGCGCTATCTTCAATTTATATGCTGGATATGGATAACGATCGTGATTTAGATATTGTGTCCTCTAAGTCTATAAATACTGATAGTAACCAAATTGTTTGGTTCGAGAATTTTGGAGACCTTAATTTTGGACCAGCAATTGAAATTGCCAATGGAGTAGGAGGTTTAAATCATGTTGATGCCGCAGATATAGATGATAATGGTTCTTTAGATCTAATAACAGCATCAGGCGATAATCAGTTAATGTGGCTTAGGAATCTTGGTTTACCAAGAAATGAAATCCAAGGTAGTGTTACTCTAGACTATAACAACGACGGTTGCGATAATGAGGATTCTCCATTTGCTAACGCAATGATTGTTGCTGAAAGTGGAACAAATCAATATGGAACATTTACTGGGTTTAATGGTTTGTATCAGATGCTTATTGAAGAACCAGGTGATTATACAACCTCATTTTCGACTAATCTACCCGAATATTTTAATATGAATCCGGAATCTTATAGTTCTGATTTAAATGATTTAGGCATTTCAGAATCCTTAGATTTTTGTATTTCACAATTAGGAGAATTTCATGATTTGGAAATATCAATTTTTCCTATTACCCAAGATCCAAGACCAGGCTTTCAAAGTCAATATAGAGTTGTTTATACTAATAGAGGTGCTGTAAGAGAAAGTGGAACGATTATTTTTGAATATTACGGATCCATGATGACATACGATAATGCCACAGAAACGGTTCAAAGTTTAACAGTAGAAGAAGTAGTTTTTAATTTCCAAGATTTAGATCCATTAGAATCTCGATTTATTGACATCACATTCACAATTTCACCTCCACCAACTGTAAATGGAGGAGATCTTTTAGAATTCTTCGCAACAGTTGATGGAGGAAATGATGATCTAACACCTGTTAATAATACGCATGGCATTAAACAGTTTGTTGTTAATTCTTATGATCCTAATGATATACGAGTTATGGAAGGTGAGGAAATTTTTATTGAGGATGCAGATGATTATTTACATTATATTATTCGTTTCCAAAATACAGGTTCTGCGAGTGCTATAAATATTAATGTAGAACATGAGCTCGACGAGAAGTTAGATTGGGAAACTATGCGATTAGAAGATTTAAGTCATCCTGGACGTGTAGAGATTATAAATGGTTCAATGGTTAATTTTATTTTCGATGATATTCATTTACCAGACAGTAATTCAAATGAGTCAGCTTCTCATGGACATATTGCTTATAAAATAAAACCAAAATCAGATGTTGAAATAGGAGATGTGTTTAGTGCAGTAGCAGAAATTTATTTCGATTTTAATCCGCCAATAATAACGAATACGGCAACTACAGAAATTGTTGAACCTCTAGGTGTTAATGAGTTTAATGCGCAATCCATTCAGCTGTTTCCAAATCCTGCAAAAGATAAATTAGAGATTGTATCTAACCAAATTATTGATAGGTTAACTGTTATTGATATTAATGGTAGAAAGTTAAAAGCCATTAGTGTATCTAAGTTAAATTATAATATGGATGTTTCAAGTTTGGCTAAAGGGGTTTATTTTATGGAAATCTACTCAGGGAACTCTAGCTCCACAAAAAAGTTTATAAAAAACTAACTACAATAAATTTTAAAATTTCTATGCCTTTTGCCTTATCGCAAAAGGCTTTTTTTATTTAATACCAATCTTAGTAATGCAATAAAACTTTCAAACCATGAAATCTTTTCTTAATTTTAAGAATCCTTAAAGTCCTAGCTAATAGCGAATAGATTTTAAAATAAAACAAATATGAAGAAAGTCAACGCTATTAATAACATCGCATTACATTATGCGAGATTACCTCAATATCCATATGGTACCTCAGGTAAACCTTATGATTTTTATATTGAAGATGCCTTTTTCAAACAGTTAGAAACAGCATTAAAAGACGTTTTTAAACAGTGTCCATTGGGTAAACCTGATATTATAACAAGTGCTGGCACGTTGGTTGGAAAAGCTGGAGAACATGCTACAGGAAAAGCTTTTGATCTTGATGCGATATTCTGGAAAGACCATCAACTTATTACCAATAATTATATTCATCAAAAGGAATTGTATTTGGGAATTGAATCTTTTTTGCGAAAGCACTTTGGTTTAGTTCTTAATTACTATTATCCTAATCATGCAGATCATTGGCATGTAGATTCTAGTGTTTCTGTAGATTACAATGAATCTTCAAAGTCCGAAACCTTTTACCTGCAAATGGTGTTAAAAGATATTTATCAAAAACCTGTGATTGTTGATGGTATATCAGGACCACAAACAAGAGGGTTTACAAAAGAAGTCTTTAGTCGTTTAAAAATTGATACACCAATTACAACAAAGAAAAATTATCTTAAATTTCTAGATGTTACAGGTAAAATAGCATTTAAATTAAGCGAAGAACAACAAAACCCATTACAGTTGCTAGAAAATCTAGAAACCGTTATTAATCAACTACCTGTTAATGATAAACATCAAGTTAATGAGGCTTTGAATGCGTTTCTAGGTCACAATTCAACAGCTTCTTGGATCAATGGTATTCAGCCGCATCAAAATTTAGAAACTATAATAGATACAGTTATTTCTTAAACCTAATACTATGATAAAACGCTTCAAATCATTTCAAATTTTAAAGATTAAAAGAACCTCATTGATGAGGTCCTCTTTATACATTGCAGTATTAACTTTATTTTTAGTGTCTTGCCAAAGTTTAAAAACAGCTGTTTTTGATCAGTATGCTTATCAAGAGGCGATTTCAATTAAAGTGGAAAGCCTGAATTTAATGGACGATGCCGTTGACGTGTACGAAGATCACGAAACAGAAGTGCAAACATTGTTGTTAGATCTTCAGAAAATGGTTGAGTATGAAAAGAACAAGCCAGACAACGAAGTTAGCTTCGCCATGTGGCAAGTTGTTACAGATAAAGAGCGTAATCTTTTATCAGGATTTTTAGAACGATGGAAAGAAAAGAATCAATTATCTGAAGTTTTTATAAATGAAGCAAAAGGTCAAGTAAGTGAGGCTTTAGATTTGATTATCAAATATGAAGCAAATAAAAATAAAACCAATGAAACAAATATTCTTAACTTTTTAAGCACTAATTAACTATGGATATTGAAGAACTAATAAAACTATTAAAAGAAGAACTACTCGTAGTTTTAGGAGAGAGTTATGGTGAGTATAAAAAGGAAACCAAGGCAGATGTTGAAGCGTTTTTAACTTTATCTAAAGTGAAATTAGAGAGATGGACTAACTTATTACAGTCCGGAGAATTAACTGTTGAAGATTACGAATGGCTTTTGGTGAGTCAAAAAGATTTATTAATTCTTAATGCCTTGCATCAAGCAGGCGTTTCAAAATTACGATTAGGTCATTTAAAGAATAAAATTATTAAATCTATTGTGAATACGGTGATTACGGTGGTGATTTAAGAGGTAAATGAATTTAAATCAGCATTTCAATTTTTTTTTGTTTTAATTTTGTTGAAAATAAAATTAAACGATGAAATATTTTTACTTATTATTTTTTGGAAGTTGCTTATTTGCTCAAACACCAGGAGAATTAGACGCTTCATTTAGTAGTGATGGATTTGTTACAGCTTCTTTTAATGAATTCGATAATTTTTTAACTTCTATGGTAATCCAAAACGATAATAAAATAGTCGGTGTTGGATCTGTATATGAAGGCCCTGGCAATGGATTCGATTTTGGATTATGTAGAATAAATACGGATGGAACTTTAGATTCAACTTTTGCTATTGATGGATTGCAATCATATACAAATATAGTAGATGGTAAATCAACTAATGCAATACTACAAAGTGATGGTAAAGTTGTAGCTGTTGGTTATTCTGGACAATATGGTTTAGGTGTTGTAAAATTTGCTATTGCTAGATATGATACTAATGGTAATCTTGATACATCTTTTAATGAGACAGGGAAATTATTTGTTAATATAAATAATGGTGCTGTGGTAGCTAAATCAGTAAAATTACAGACTGATGGTAAGATAGTAGTAATGGGATATACATTAACTAGTTTTGGAAATCCTAAAGTTATTTTATTAAGAATTAACCTTAATGGAAGTCTAGATTCAACTTTTGATAATGATGGAATATTGGAGTTAGACGTTTCAAGTTCATTTACGGAATTTGCTAAGGTTCTTTTAATTCAGTCAAATGGTAAGTTTCTTATTGGTGGGCAAACTGATGATCCTGATGAGACTTATAATGATAGCGATATTTTTGTTGTTAGAATGAATGCAGATGGTTCTCTAGATAGTACTTTTGGTTCTAATGGATTGCTTATTATGGATATTGATAATGAAGATGATTTAAGTGATATGGCACTTTTACCAGATGGTTCTATTGTGATATCTGGAAGTTCAAAGTTAGAATATTCTTCTGGGTCAACCGCTCGTGTCACAGTATTAAAGTTAGATCCTAGTGGAGAAGTTGATACTGCCTTTGGAAACAACGGTGTTTTTTTAGATTCAATAATAAATGAATCAGATGCTTTAGATGAATTCACTAGTAGTATATTATTAGCTCCTGATAATAGTTTATATATTGGAGGGCAATATGGAACAACTTATAGTTATGAATCACGAAAAGGCTATGTAGCAAGATTTAATCCTGATGGTAACTTAGATACAGCTTTTGCTGATAATGGAATTGCATATTTGTATTCTTACATAAATATTGTTAATTCAATTGCATTTGATAATGACCAGAAACTAGTTGTAGGTGGCACTGACACATCTGGAGGCGATAGTTTTAGATTTGCAAGAATGTTTGTAAGCGAAAACTTGTCTATTGATGAATTTTCTGAAGATAATTCTTTTTTAATTTACCCAAATCCAGTAAAAGATCAAATAACATTTAAAAGTGATAAAAATATTGCTTTTGTGAGTGTTAATGATGTTAATGGAAGGCTTTTAGAACTCGAAAAACCAACAAAATTAAATTCGGAATACAAACTAGATGTAAGTCACTTGAGAGATGGTATTTATATTTTAAATATTAATTATGAAAATAGTAAACAGACCTTAAAATTTATAAAAAAATAATTCATTTGTCAATTATCATAAAGTAAGCCTTTTAAGATTATATTTTGAAAGGTTTTTTTATTGCATTGGTTTTCTTACTTTTAAGAAAACTAATCATTCATGCTTAAAAAGGTTTTTGCTAGTGCCGTTTTTGAAGTCTAATAAAAAATAACTTTATTTTTACTAAATAGAACAAACTAATTGGAATAAATCTTAAATAGTAAGTAAGCTTGGTAAAAAAAGAAAAAAACCAACTTATTCATAAAATAAAAAGATATCATACTAATAATGAAGCTCAAATCTCTTGCCGTTTATTTATTACAACTTAATTTTATTATTTGTTATTGTCAATCAACCAAAAATATTAATTTAAATGTGGAAGGTGTTTTATCTTGTGAAGCTAATTTTGTTTCATCGTTAATTAATGCAGATCAAAATGAAATTGTTACTTTTTCTGAGACTTGTACTAATGCAAATAATTTTAATTGGAATTTCTTGCCAAACGCATCTTCAGCAACTAGTTCAGAAGAAAACCCTCAAGTTTCTTTTAATCAAAATGGAGCTACAACAGTAAATCTGTCAACTTTTTCGAATGATGGATGTACTGATGAGGTTATGCTTTCAGGACCAAATATCGTTAGTTCAACCCAAAACATAGAAGATTGTTGGACGCTAATTAATAAAGGAATCGATATATATAATGGTCAGTATACTTACGCGCAGTTTCCTGGATATCATGATCCAGAAATAATGGACTTAACTGAAGTCCAAGATGGATTTATCACATGTGGGCATTATAACGAGCAAATTTTCGATTCTAAATATGGTGTTAATTATAGTGGTTTACAGAATAAAAATGGAAGCTACTTAACCAAACATAATAAAGATGGATTATTAAAATGGATCGTTTATACTGAAAAAAATAGTACTTCAGATAGAGATGTAATGTATTCTACTGTTGAAGATACAAATGGTGATATTTATGTTAGTGGTCATTCTAGAGGTGTTTTTTATGATAATTTTGGGGATTCAATCAATTTAAGTGATATCGGAACAGGAGGTTTTATTATTAAATTGAATTCAAGCGGTAAAATTATTTGGCATTTAAAGAGCAATCATATTTTTGCGAAGCGATTGCATTTGGATGATAATAATAACTTATTAATTTCTGGTGATATTTCTGGGGTTAGTGCGGGAAAGGTTTTGTTTTTAAATGATGTACAAACTGACGTTTTAACTAATTTTAATGTCATTGATGTAAATCGTTTCTTTTTAAAAATAGACTCATCAGGTGATTTACAATGGTATACAGGTGTTAAAACTACTGGTCCAAATAGTGAATTTTTAGAAGATATAGGGCACGACGGTAATAATAACTTATATCTAACTGGGTATTGTAGTTTTTCGGTAGATATTTATTCTGCAAATAGTACTGCGCCAATTGTTATTCCTTTTACTGGAAACAGCCCAAAATTGTTTCTAATTAAATTTGAGGAAAATGGACAAATAGTTTGGAAAACAAAAAGTTATGTTGATAATCCTGATTATGGAGAAGGAGCAATTCCACGTTCTATAATCACTGATGGTGCTGGTAATAGTTATATTACAGGATCTAATAGCAACTACAATAGTAGTTTTAATCAGGTTTTTGAAAATACTGATGGCACTCTCACTAGTGAAGGTGTTTCAGGTTTTTTTATTGCTAAGATAAATACAAATGGGATTTGTGAATGGATTAGAGGAGCTGCAAATGTGTTGTATGGTGGCGGTTCTAAAATAATTAAATCAGAAGATGAGATTATAGCTATTGGTTCTGTAAGTAATAATAATAGTAGTAATCCTTTAACATCTGTAGAATTTTTAAGCACTAATGGGAGCAATTTACAAATGTCATTTTATCCCGGTGACTTTTTTTTAACGGTTTATGATGCGGAAGGAAATTTAAAACGTGTAATCACCAATGGAATTAACACACCTAGGTCATTTTCTAGAGGGCGTATTAGTGGTTTTTTTAAGGATGATGATAACAACTATTTTTTAAGTCGAAATATTAACTTTTTACTTTTCGGACCTCAAACGTATGAAAACTTTAGTCATACCATAGAGGCGTCAAACTTTGATGGTATTGATGGTACTATCACTAAGTTTACTGAAGAATGTGGTATAGTCACATATAACGCAATTAATCAAAATATACAAGATTTAATAGTTTGCGACGATACTAGTGTGGGTTCTAACTCTGATGGTCTAGTATCGTTTAATTTACTTCTGCATGAAGAAAATATTATTAATTCGCAATCAGCATCAGATTATCTAATTACATATTATACAGATGCTGGGTTAATCAATCAAATAAGTAATCCGGAAAATTATGAAAATTCGAGTTCTGTAGAAAACATTTATATAAATGTAGAATTTTTAGCAACTCAAAATAATTCATTACAAACGTCTTACACCATAGAAGTTATTGAATTGCCAACTGTTACTCCTTTAGTAGAAATTAACCAATGCGATGATGATTCAGATGGATTTAGTTCATTTAATTTAACAGAAGTGAATGCTGAAATATCTACAAATTTTTTAAATGAAACAATTACATTTTACGAATCTCAATTAGAAGCTGAAACAAATACCAATCCAATAACGGAACCTGATATATATGCTAATGAAACGATTAATACAGATGCGATTTGGGCAAGAGTAGAGAATGCAAATGGTTGTTTTGCAACTTCTCAAATCAATTTAAATATTTCTTCGTCACAAATTCCAAATACATTTTTTAGAGATTTTTATGAATGTGATGCTGTTATGGATCAACAAGATGGTATTTCAGTTTTCGATTTTAGTAGTGTAAATGGGGAAGTGCAGGCATTATTTCCTGCAGGACAAATGTTAGAAATTTCTTATTATGAAAGCTTAACAGATGCATTGGCGGAAACAAATACAATATTAGATATATCAAATTACTCCAACACAACGCCAAACACACAAGATATTTATATAAGAGTCGAAAATTCATTGAACAATGAATGCGTTGGTTTAGGTCATTATATCACTCTGCATATTCTAGAAGTTCCTTTAGTTACAGGACCTATAATTATAGAACAATGTGATGAGGATAATGATGGCACTGAAGCTTTTTCAACATCTTCTATTGAACAAATACTGTCTGAAGGACAACCCTTTGATGTCAGTTTTCTTTACTATGACGAAGAAGGAAACGCATTGCCTAGTCCATTACCAGACCCATATATTACGTCTCAACCAATAACTAATATAAACGTTACTCTTATTGGTGAAGAGGAAAATAATCCCATAGGTGGATGTGAAGTAACAACAAATATCGCATTAGTAATTAATTCAGGTTTTAATATAGGCGAGATTCCACAGTACTTTGCCTGTTTAGACACTCTTGAATCTTTGAGTCATACGTTTGATACGAGTGACTTAGAAGATGCAATTGTAAACGGACAAAGTGATATTAATGTGTCATTTTTTGACGAGGGCGGAAATCTTTTAGAAAGCCCATTTCCTGATGAATATACATTGACAGAAAGTGCCATTATTACGGCTGTTATTTCTAACGTTATTGATCCTATGTGCTCAACAGAATTGGATATAAATTTTATCGTAACTCCAAAACCTCTTTTCTGGGCAGTAGAGGATGTTTTTTTATGCTTTGAAGAAGGTGAAGCTCAAGTTTTTGATTTAAGTGCTTATTTAGATAATGCTTTAGCAGATAGTATGTTAGAAGATGCACAAATTAGTGCTTTTAATAATGACGTGCTTTTAGATGATATCATTAATGCTGATTTTGAATCTGGATCAGCTATCATAAGTTACAGAATTGAGAATTTGGATTTTCCTGATTGTTATACAGAAAGTGAGTTTAGTATATATACGTCAGTTGTTCCAACAGTAGGTAATATAAATGATATGGTCATTTGTGATGATGAGAGTAACGATGGTTTTGAAGCTTTTAATTTAGAAATCAAAAATGTTGAGGTTTTAAACGGATTGTCTTCAAGTGCTTATGTGGTTTCCTACCATTTATCTTACGATGATGCTGTTGAAAATAGTAACGCACTATCTAATCCTTATACAAATATTGTTAATTCTCAGACTATATACGCAAGGTTGTCTTTTGGAAATTATTTAGACTGTTATGATATTGGAGAATTCAATTTAGTAGTAAAATCCGTACCTAATTTTAATGATATCAAGGATGAATATTATTTATGTAAAGGTGATGATCATTTAGTAGTTTCTGCTGGTGATGGTTTAGATTATTATTTTTGGTCTACAGGCGCAACAACAAGCAGTATTACTATTTCCGAACCTGGGCAATATACCATAACAGCAATAAGAGAATACACTGATTTGTCTTGCGAGATTTCTAAGTCATTTAATGTTTATGAATCTAGTTTAGCAAATCAAATAGAAGTTGTTGTAACTGATGGTTCATTAACAACCAATAATATAGAAATTCTACCGGAAGGCACAGGTGATTATGAGTATTCTATTGATGGAGTTAATTATCAAGATTCCAATATGTTTTACGATTTAAATGAAAGTAATTATACAATTTATATTAGAGACAAGAATGGCTGTGGTGTTGCCACGCAAGAATTATTTTTATTACGATATCCGAGATTTTTCACACCTAATCAAGATACTAAAAATGATTATTGGCAATTATATAATTCTAGTCAAGAGCCTGCGAATATTCTTTTAGTTTTTGATAGATATGGAAAACTCTTAGTGCAGTTAGATCCTATGAGTAGAGGTTGGGATGGTACTTTTAATGGAGCTAAAATGCCAAGTGATGATTATTGGTTTTTATTACAACGCCAAAATGGTGAAACGCATGCAGGTCACTTTGCTTTAGTACGTTAATTTTTCTCTTTTCTCATGAGATATAAAATCATAAAATACTTTAGAAAAATATAATGTTGACATTTTTCCTAATTCTTACAAGAAAAGTTTAAATTTAGTTAAATATAATTCCATGCTCAAAAAAGTTTTCGCAAGTGCCGTTTTTGGTGTTGAGGCTTCAACTATTACCGTTGAAGTTAATGTAGACAAAGGCGTTGGTTATCATTTAGTTGGTCTTCCAGATAATGCTATTAAAGAAAGTAATTACCGTATTGCTGCTGCACTTCAAAATAATGGTTACCGAATTCCGGGTAAAAAAATCACCATAAATATGGCTCCGGCTGATTTACGAAAGGAAGGTTCGGCTTACGATTTAACTTTAGCAATTGGCATTTTAGCAGCATCTAATCAAATTAAAGCAGAAAACTTAGAGGATTATCTCATTATGGGAGAATTATCCTTAGATGGAAGCTTACAGCCATTTAAAGGTGCATTACCTATTGCTGTAAAAGCTAGAGAGGAAGGTTTTAAAGGTTTTATATTGCCTATTCAAAATGCAAAAGAAGCAGCTATCGTAGATGACTTAAAAGTGTTTGGAGTTGAAAATATTATGCAAGTCATTAATCATTTTGATAAAGGGGAACCTTTAGAGCAAACGATTATAAATACAAGAGAGGAGTTTTATAAAAATCTCGATTTCCCAGAATTTGATTTTGCAGATGTTAAAGGTCAAGAATCCATAAAACGTTGTATGGAAATTGCAGCAGCAGGAGGACATAACATTATATTAATTGGTCCACCAGGTTCTGGAAAAACGATGTTGGCAAAGCGACTACCAAGTATTTTGCCGCCAATGACCTTGCATGAAGCTCTAGAAACCACAAAAATACATTCGGTTGTTGGACGCGTAAAAGCACACGCAGGTCTTATGGCACAACGTCCTTTTAGAAGTCCACATCATACAATAAGCAATGTTGCGCTTGTCGGAGGCGGAAGTTATCCGCAACCAGGCGAAATATCTTTATCACATAATGGTGTTTTATTTTTAGACGAATTGCCAGAGTTTAAACGTGAAGTTTTAGAAGTAATGCGCCAGCCTTTAGAAGATAGGGAAGTGACCATTTCTAGAGCGAAATTTACGGTAACTTATCCTTCGTCATTTATGTTAGTGGCAAGTATGAATCCAAGTCCGAGTGGTTATTTTAACGATCCGGACTCACCAATAACATCATCACCAGCAGAAATGCAACGTTATATGGGGAAAATATCAGGACCTTTATTAGATCGCATCGATATTCATATTGAAGTCACTCCTGTGCCTTTTGAAAAATTAGCAGATGAGCGTAACGGAGAATCTTCAGTCGATATAAGAAAACGCGTCACTAAAGCTAGAGAGAACCAAACCGAACGTTTTAAGGATTTAGAGAATATTCATTACAATGCACAGATGAATACTAAGCAAATTCGTAAGTATTGTAAATTGGATGAGGCGTCAATGTTGCTTTTAAAGTCCGCTATGGAACGTTTAAATTTATCTGCTAGAGCTTATGATCGCATTCTAAAAGTTTCAAGAACAATAGCTGATTTAGAAGGGGCTACTGATGTTTTGGGAGCTCATATAAGCGAAGCTATTCAGTATCGTAGTTTAGACAGAGAAGGTTGGTTAGGGTAATTTTTTTAGAAAACACTGCAACCTTTTGCATTTTTTTCATCTTATTAATAAACAATAATCATGAAAAGCAAAATTTTACCCTTAGTACTAGTTGCAATAATGTGTTTGCAACTCACAAATTGTAATACTGATGACGTTAGTAATGAACTCCTCGATCCTGTTGCAGTTACGGTTCCTGTAATAAAGTCTAAATCTGCAATTAGAAATTCAATTCAAGTTAAGGCCGCTCAGCCAACGAATTCGGATGGTAAAATATATGTTTATAACGATTTGCTGTTTTATATAGCTCAAAATTCAGGAATACATATATTCAATAATCAAAATCCAGAAAACCCTCAAAATATAATATTCATACAATTAGAAGGTGTACATGATATTTCTGTAAAAAATGATATTCTGTATGCTGATAATTTTATGGATTTAGTGGTATTTGATATTAGTAATGTTTTAGATATTCAATTAGTTAATGTAGAAGAGGATATGTTATTGTATTATGCAACATTCCCAGAGGATTCTTTGTATTATCAGTCTAATATTTATACTTCAAATGAAGATGAATTTGTTGCAGAATACACCACAATTTATATGGAAAGAACCGAAGTGGAGAACAATCCAGAGATGTTTTGGAATTCTTTTTCAATCTTTGAAAGTGATATTTTAGCATTTGATGCTGGCATTAATATAGGTACTGGTGGATCTTATGCTAAGTTTCAGATTTATAACAATGCATTATACACTATAGATGATTATAAGTTAAACACATTTAATATTACAGATTATAATTCCATTTCTAAAGTGTCGGAGACATGGCTTGGTGGTTGGTTTGGTGGTGAACTTGAAACTACTTTTATTCTTAAAGATTATATGTTCATTGGTGCAACTAATGGTATGCATATTGTTGGTTTGCAAGATGAGTTTAATCCTATTTATACATCGTCATTTACACATTCTACAGGTTGTGATCCCGTTGTAGTAGAAGGAAATACTGCATATATAACTGTAAGAGGTGGTAATTCTTGTGGAGCCATTGAGGACCAAGTCAATGTAATTGATATAACAGATATTAACACTCCGATAGAACATTCTACTTACTTTTTATCTAATCCATACGGTTTAGGAATTAAAAACCACATATTATATGTCTGTAATGATAATGGCATAAATGTCTTTGATGCTCAAAACCCTAATGAAATCATGTTGCAAAACACTATTGAGACGACTTCAAAAGATGTTATTCCGTTATCTTCTCATTTAATTGCTGTTGGAGACAATGTAATTCACCAATATAATTATACAGATAATTTTGGATTGGAACTTATAAGCACGCTTCAATTTTAAACAGCTAGAAACACAAGGTTTAAACCGTATCCTTTGTGAGTTTAAATGTTAGCGATTGGTTTTAAGTGCGAGTAATAATAAATTCAATGATTAACAGAAACCTATAGATTAGTCTTAATTTGGATAAAGAACTACGAATACTCATACAAAAATGTGTAGAGAATGATAGGAAAGGGCAGCGTGAATTATACACGCTGCTTTCTCCTGTATTGTATGGTATTTGTTTAAAGTATATGAAGCATAAAACTGAGGCAGATGATGTGTTTCAAGATGCTTTTATAATTCTGTTTCAAAAGATTGGTCAATATAAATTCGAAGGCAGTTTTGAAGGTTGGGCAAAGCGCATTTTTGTAAATGAAGCCTTAGAGGTTTTACGAAAAAAACAACGTCGCTTAAACGTGGCAATGGAAAGTTCTAATCTAAACAGTCGTATTGAAGATGAAAACAATGAGCCTGATCCTGTTGTCTCTCATAGTAAGTTATTAAAGCATATACAGCAACTACCTGATAACTATAGAATGGTTTTTAATCTTTATGTTTTTGAAGGTTACAGTCATAAAGCTATAGCAGATAGGTTGAAAATAGCAGCCGGAACGTCAAAATCATTATTAAGCAGAGCTAAAAGTGTATTGAGGACAAAAATTAATGAAGAATTAAACGAAAAAGTGTCATGAAGAAGGATGATATTGAAAATAGATATAGCGAATTAGAAGCCTTTTCTAAAGCACCACCTGAAGAATTATGGGACAATATAGAGGCTAGGCTTCATCCTAAAAAAAAGAAAAGAAGAGTGTTTTTTATTTGGGGTTCTGCTGCTGCGATATTGGTAATGTTTATTGGTTACGTATTTACAAATTCGTTAGAGCATAATGGTAAGCCTGCAATTGAAGTTTCGGATATAGAACAGCCTAAAAACGATAGTGTTATTGAGAGATTAGATGAAAGCGCTAACAAGGTGGTTAATGGAGTAAAAGCCGTCAATGAAGACGCGTTTATGGAAGAAGGAAAAGTTGTAAAAGAATCGTTGAATCATTTATCTAATCAAGAGGAGTCTAAAGATAGAAGTAAAAGTTTAAATACTAATGAATACCAAAATGATGTCGTAAATAATAACACAAAATTAGAGCAAAAAGAAGAGCGAAAAAATGGTCTTTACGATAAAAATGGAAACCACGAAAGTGAAGCTTCTAATGCAGATAACTATGTTCAAACTGTTTTAAAAGAAAGTATTACTGATAAACAAGAAGGCAACGCGAATATGAAAGAGGTTTCTGATTTTATTAGAAAAAATAAAAGTGTAACTAATTCTAGTAAGGAAAAGTTAGTTGTAAGTGTTGATTCTATTGCTAAGGTTAGTGATGATGTACTATTAGATTTGTCTGAAGAACTTGTAGCTGAAAATGAAAATGATAGTATAATTACAACTAAAGTAGCTGGTTTAAAATGGTCAGTAGAAGTTTTGGGAGGATTGGCGAATACGGCATCCGAGTCATCAATTCAAAATACAGCTGTAAATACAACGTCTCAAAACGATTTTGTGTATACTTTAAAAGTTGGTTATGCAATATCAGATAGATTTGTTGTAAAATCAGGTATTGGCAAAAATGTATTAGGTCAAGAAATCAACAATATCAAATATACAGGTGTAGATACGTCGCTTTCTGCTGGTGATTCTCAAAATATTGTAAGCCATCCAGATATACTGTTTTTAGTATCAGAGGAATCTATTAATGATGTGTCTTCGTTTGATGAGTATACTAATGAGGGTGTTTTGCAGCAACAGTTCGATTATATTCAGGTGCCATTAGAGTTTTCATATAATGTTTTAAGAGCTCAAAAATTTGATTTATCACTAGGTATAGGAGGGAATGTAAACTTTTTAACCAATAATAGAGCTTTTCTTGATAATGAGGATATAGGAGAGAATTTGGGTGCTAATACTACAGTTTTTGGAGCGACAATGAATTCTAGTATTTCATATAATTTAGCAAAAAAGACGATTCTGTTTTTAGAACCAAGTTATAATTATTTTGAAAAACCAATAGATAATAACAATCAGACGTTTGAAAACACCCAATTAAGAGTGTTGTTTGGGTTGCGATATAAGTTTTAAAATTTTATTTCATCGCTTTGTGTGAGTTAATGTTAGCGGTTATAAATTAGTTGGAATTGTATGGTGATGTATTAAAAAGTTCTGTTGAAGTGTAATTAAATTGTATTTTTACTAGATACGTAAACATACTTTTATGACTAAATACTATTTTATTTTTATTTTATTCGTTGTCTTATTGGGTTGTAATAATTCTGAAAAGATAAAAAATTCAACTAATGACAATATAAAGGTTGAAATTGTAGAAAAGCCAACTCTAAACCTAGTGCAAGCCAACAGACTAGCACAATTGCCTTTGCATTGTATGGATACAGAGTATCCAAACAAGCTCAATCAAACTATTGGTAGTGCTTCAGATTTAAAAACACCAAAAGAATTGCATCCAGCGTTTTATGGTTGTTTCGATTGGCATTCTGCGGTTCATGGCCATTGGAGTTTGGTGTCGCTTTTAAAGCAATTTCCAGATATAGAAAATAAAGCTGAAATAGAACAAAAATTACTTCAGAATATTTCAAAAGAAAACATAGAAAAAGAACTCATGTATTTTGACGGTTCGTATAATAAGTCTTTTGAGCGTACTTATGGTTGGGCTTGGTTGTTGAAACTTGCTGAAGAATTGCATACTTGGGATGATAAAGTTGCCAGAGAGTTAGAAGCTAACCTTCAGCCTCTAACGGATTTAATCATTAATAAATATTTAGAATTTCTTCCTAAGTTAAATTACCCAATTAGAGTAGGTGAGCATCCAAATACAGCTTTTGGGTTGAGCTTTGCGTACGATTATGCAATTGCGGTTGAGCATTCAGAATTGGCAACCTTAATAGAGAATAGAGCAAAAGATTTTTATAATGACGATAAAGATTGTCTATTAGAATGGGAGCCAAGTGGTTTCGATTTTTTGTCACCTTGTCTTGAGGAAGCGGCTTTGATGAAGCGTGTTTTGCCAATTGAAGATTTTAAGATATGGATTAATGATTTTTTGCCAGAATTAAATGATGAGGCCTTTGAGATTTCAGTTGGTGAGGTTTCAGACAGAACGGATGGAAAATTAGTACATCTCGATGGTGTTAATTTTTCAAGAGCTTGGAGTCTCAATTTCATTGCAAAAGACATAGTAGAATATAATCATTTAAAAAATATAGCAAATAAACATATCAATTATTCATTGCCAAGTATTGTTGGTGATAGTTACGAAGGAGGTCATTGGTTAGGTAGTTTTGCTATTTATGCTTTGAATTCTATTCAAGAATGATAAAAAAGCTATTTAAAAATATTGGGCCAGGACCCTTAATTGCAGCAGCATTTATTGGACCAGGAACAGTAACCGTGTGTACTATTGCTGGTGTTAATTTTGGTTATGCTTTGTTGTGGGCAATGGTATTGTCTATTGTGGCAACGGTTGTGCTACAAGAAATGGCAGCTAGGCTTGGTGTGATTTCGCAAAAAGGATTGTCTGAAATTATTAGACAAGAAATTAAGAATCCCATCTTAAGAGGATTTATAATTGTTCTTATTTTAAGCGCTATTGTCATCGGAAATGCAGCTTATGAAGCAGGAAACATAAGTGGTGGAGCTCTAGGTGTGCAAACGTTATTTGGGAATCAGGTTTTTGCAGTTGCAAGTCTTAAGCTCAATTTAACCGCTATAGTTATTGGCTTAGTGGCTTTTATTTTGCTTTACATAGGAAATTATAAAGTGCTTGAAAAAGCATTAGTATTTCTGGTGATTTTAATGAGTTTGGCTTTTTTGTTTACTGCAATTATTACCAAACCTAATTTGATGGCTGTTTTTAAAGGTATGTTTGTTCCTAGGTTTCCTGAGAAAAGTATTTTAACCATTATTGGTCTTATTGGAACCACAGTTGTTCCTTATAATTTGTTTTTGCATGTGTCTTTAGCTAAAACCAAATGGAAAGGGCAAAGCGATTTAGGCTATGCAAGAAAAGATACTATTATTGCTGTTGTGGTTGGTGGTCTTGTTTCTATGTGTATTATAATTTCGGCATCTGCAATTCCTGCACAAGATGTTTTAAATGCTTCAGATTTAGCCAAAGGCCTAGAGCCGCTTTTTGGGAGCTTCGCAAAATACTTTTTAGCTATTGGCTTATTTGCTGCAGGAATTACAAGTGCTATTACAGCTCCATTAGCGGCAGCTTTTGTAGCTAGTGGTTGTTTAGGGTGGACGAGCGATTTAAAATCAATTAAATTTAGAATGGTTTGGATGATTATTTTGGGCTTGGGTGTTTTGTTTTCTTCAATTGGTTTTAAATCTATTGAAATAATAAAATTTGCTCAAGTTGCAAATGGTTTATTGCTACCTGTTATTGCTGGTTTGTTGCTTTGGGTAATGAATAAAGCGAGCATTTTAGGAGGTTATAGAAATTCTAAACTTCAGAATATTTTAGGGTTTGGTATTCTAATTGTCACTATCTTTTTGGGAGTTAAAGGAATTTTAAGTGTTTTTAAAGTGATATAAATGGATAAAATCTATCACATTGATATAAATGCAGACGTTGGAGAAGGTATAGGAAACGAAGAGAAATTGATGTCATTTCTGTCTTCCTGTAATATTGCTTGTGGTGGACATGCAGGTGACGCTGAGACTATGGCTAAAGTTATAAATTTAGCAATGAAAAATGATGTGAAAATTGGTGCGCATCCTTCATTTCCTGATAAAGTAAACTTTGGACGACTAGATATGAAAATATCAGCAGAAGACTTGTATAGTAGTCTTAAATATCAAATCAGCGCGTTGCAAAATGTACTTCGTTTAGAAGGTGCACAATTACATCATATTAAGCCACATGGAGCTTTGTATAATTTAGCGGCTAAAGATCGTAAAACAGCAAAAGTTATTATAGCTGTTATTAAAAGTATTGCAATGCCAATAAAACTATATGCACCTTATAAGTCTGTGATTGCAGAATTAGCAATTGATGAAAATATACAAGTCGCTTTTGAGGCTTTTGCGGATAGAAATTATAATGAGAATCTATCCTTAGTATCACGGAAAAATGACGATGCAATGTTGCTTAAAAAAGACAGCGTTTTGCAGCATGTTTTACACATTATAAAGCATGGAAAAGTGAAAACAATTAGTGGAGTAGAAGTGTCTATAAAAGCATCAACTTTTTGCGTGCATGGTGACTCTAAAAATGCTTTAGAGATCTTAAAATATTTGAACCAAGAATTGCCTAAAAACCATATATTAATTCAGAAGTAAATTAGTGGCATATCAACTTAAATATTCACAATATTCAGAGCGTTCTATTTTAGTGGAATGGCCATCTGTAATTGATGAAAATATATTAAAGGATATACTCAGGTTTAAAAATTTAATTCAAAATAAATATATTAAACAAGAGGTTGAGTTAGTGTCTGCATATAGCTCAATATTAATTGTTTATAATTATACTATTGATTTTGTAAATGATGCTTTTTTAGACTTAAAAGCATTGTATGAAATTGAGGATAGTACTTACCTCATTGAATCTAAAACATTTCAAATACCTGTGTGTTATGATGTGGGTTTTGGTATAGATTTAGATGCGTTTTCAATAGAAAAAAACTTGTCAAAACCTGAGATTATTCGTCTTCATTCTCAAGCTATTTATACAGTATATTTTATTGGTTTTTTACCCGGTTTTTTATATTTAGGAGGATTAGATTCTAGGCTACATTTAAACCGAAAAACAACTCCGAATCTCAATGTAAAAAAAGGTTCAATTGCTATAGGAGGAGAACAAACCGGAATCTATCCACAAGACAGTCCTGGAGGTTGGCATATTATTGGTAACTCACCAATTGAGTTGTTCAATCCTAAACACCATCCACCATGTTTTATTAAAGCAGGTGATAAGGTGAAATTTCAATCCATTTCAAAATCAGAATATGTAAAGCTTCAAATTGATATTAAAAATTCAAATTTCGATTTAAATGCCCTTTTAATAAATGATTAAAGTATTAAAGCCAGGTTTTTATAGCACTATTCAAGATCAAGGTCGTTTTGGACAGCGGAGTTATGGTGTTCCTGCTTCTGGTGCTATGGATTTATATTCTTATGAATTCGCTAATGCATTGCTAGGAAACCATAAGCATGATGCAGTTTTGGAAATGACGATGACAGGTGCAGAATTGCAATTTTTAAAACCAACAATAATTTCAATTACAGGAGCTGAAATGCATCCAAAATTAAATAATCAGCCAATTGCAATGTTTAAAGCTGTATTAGTAAAAACAAATGATGTCCTATCTTTTGGAAGTTTATTAATTGGTTTTAGAACATATCTCGCTGTAAAAGGTGGTTTATTAACAGAAACTGTTTTAGGGAGTAGAAGTATGCAAAAAGGTATTACTAAGGCTGAACGAATTGAAAGAGGTGATACTATTGCAATTACTGATTATTCAGGTTTAGAAAATTCAAAAAACGCTAAGTTAAACTTTAAGCTTAAAATTTTATCAGAGACTAATTTAGAAGTAATGAAAGGTCCAGAGTTTCATAAACTATCAAAAACGCAGCAAAATGTCTTGTTTCTCCAAGAGTTTAAAGTTTCAAAGTTCAATAATCGCATGGCTTATCAGCTTTTGCCCTTATTTCAGAATAATTTAGAGTCTTTTTTAACAGCTCCTGTATTGCCAGGAACCGTTCAACTTACACCATCTGGACAACTGATTGTTTTAATGAGAGATTGCCAAGCTACAGGTGGATATCCTAGAATTCTTCAATTAACGGAAAATTCGATTAATATTCTAAGTCAAAAAACTACAGGTAATAGCTTAAAAATCAGTCTAAAAGATTAAAGTTGTAAGAAAACGTTTGATTAAACTTCTCATATGTTAAATAAAATCGATACTTTACAACAGCTATTAACTAAATTCGATTAATCATGAAAAATTTTGGATCACTCATCCTAGGTATCCTTCTAGGTGCACTTGCAATGTATTTTTATTGTTCTAAAGATGCAGATAAGACAGAAGGACCAGTAGCTGTTGCTGCACCTTACGGTATTATTTCACCTGCTAAAATAGATTCACTAACACAGGCATATAACCAAAGGCATAAAATTATAAGTGATTCTTTATTTAAAAAGTCTAAAACAAAAGATAATAGATCGTCTTGGTATAAATTAGAAGTCATTGAAGATTATATAAAATATGCAAAACATCAAGCAAGCGAAAATAAATATACAATGGATGGTTTGCGTTTGTACTTAGGTGCTTATCCAGATGTTAGTGCAGAAGAACCTGGATTAACCACATTATTATTTGTACCAACGGGTTACAAGAATACGTCTGAAGGTAGTTTCTTTTCTATGCAAGGTAGAAGCAATGACCTAGATGATTCCGATGGTTTAAATTTAGGTAAGGAAGGCATGCCACCAGGAGCAAATTATCCTCAATAGTTTTTTTATGGATGATTTTCTTAAAGAAAATTATGGTTTAATTACAACTTTAGTTGAGTTATTTGCAGCAGTTGTTGGTGTAATTACTTTAAAAGCATATAAATTTACACCAGTTAAGTATATCATTTACTTTTTATTATACGCATTTTTTGTAGATACAATAGGAGGTTATCCAAGTTACTTAAGGAATTTAGGTTATTTCTATTTAATTGAAGGTACTTTAATTGAAAAGAATTATTGGTGGTATACTTTATTTTGGTGGATTGGCTTAGCGTTCATAATGTTTTTTGTGAATTACAATGTTGTTAAAACTGCTCGGTTAAAACAAATTTTGAAATATGGATTTTATGTATACCTATTACAAGTTATATTGTATATTATTTTTAAGTTCGATAATATATTTTATTACGATCAATTTATAAGTATTGCTAGCTTATGGATGGTGTTTCTATCTATCGCTATTTACTTTTTTGAGACCATAGCATCAGAAACGATAGTTTTATTCTATAAGTCCGTTTATTTTTATTTTAATGCGACTTTTTTTATTTGGATTCTATTAATTATCCCGTTAGAATTTTTTGAATTATATTTTATAGAAGACGATTGGGATTATGTACTTTTAAAATGGAAAATTCACTTATCATTAAACATTTTTCTTTATATGACGTTATCAGCTGCATTACTATTTTGCAGACCGAAGGGTCATTAATTAGTACTAAGGCTGAACGGAATTTGATTATATATATGATTACTGTATTAATCATTATATGCTCATTAGTCATTCTCTTTTTTGTCTTTTACCAAAAGCGTAAAAATGAGCTTTTATTAAAAAATGTAGAGCAACAACGAAGATTTGATGAAGAATTGATTAAAACCCAGCAAGAGATACAAGAAGAAACCTTAAAACATATTGGTAGAGAATTACATGATAATATTGGTCAAATGCTTGTAATGTCTACGATGCAAATGAATGCAGCTTCAAAAGTTGTTACTGATGATGTAAAAATTAAAGTTAATAATGCAGCAGAAACTTTAAAAAGTACATTAGATGAAGTGAGATCCTTGTCAAAATCTTTAAATAGCGATGTTATTTTTAATATAGGTTTTGTTGCCACTCTAGAAAATGAAATATCACATTTAAATAAATCTGGTCTTATTGAAGCTAGTTTATCAATAATAGGAGAGAAGGTAGATTTTGAAAACAAAAAAGACGAAATTATTTTATTTAGAATTCTTCAAGAGTTTTTTTCAAATACGTTAAAATACGCTGAAGCTGAACACATAAATGTTACTTTAAGTTATAAAGAACAATTTTTAAATATTAAAGTAGAAGATGATGGTGTTGGTTTTAACCTTGAAACCGCAGACAGAAGTTCGGGCTTAATAAATATGGAAAAAAGAGCAGAGTTATTGAATGCAATGTTTCAATTAAAATCCCAGCCAGAAAATGGTACAATTCTTACTTTAGAATATCCGTTTAGAACAGTTTAAACATTACATGCTTTCCAGAGTGAATCATTTGGTAATGGAGCCGTAATTATTACTTCTTCTTTCTTTACAGGATGGATAAAACGTAATGTTCTTGCATGCAGACTAATACTTGCATCTTTATTACTTCTATCAAATCCATACTTTAAATCGCCTTTAATAGGGCAACCAATAGATGCTAATTGCACTCTAATTTGATGATGTCTACCAGTTTCTAAATCAATTTCTAAAAGATAAAAATTATCTAAAGTTTGTTTTAATTGATAATGAAGAATGGCCTTTTTACTGCCATCAACTTCTTTTGCATAAGCTGTAGATTTATTGTTTTTAGAATTCTTTTTTAACCAATGTACAAGTTTGTCTTCTGTTTTTGGTGGCTGATTTTTAACTAAAGCCCAATACGTTTTCTTTGCTGTTTTTTCTGCAAATAATTTATTTAGTCTTGGTAACGCTTTACTTGTTTTAGCAAACATTACAATGCCTGTGGTTGGTCTATCTAAGCGATGTACAACACCTAAATATACATTCCCTTCCTTATTGTATTTATCTTTTAAATAAGATTTAACCACTTCGCTCAGAGGCTTGTCGCCAGTTTTATCTCCTTGTACAATGTCTCCAGCGCGTTTATTGACTATGATGATGTGATTATCTTCATGTAAAACTTGAAGATTATTTTTGTTAGAAAGAATTTTTTCAGATCTATTAGCCACGAATTAAGTAATTATTTTCTTATTAATACTGCTCATCGGCATTTGGGAAATCTTCAGACTTCACGTCGTCTACATAATGAGAAATTGCTTTTGTCATATCTTCATAAAGATTCATATAACGACGTAAAAAACGAGGATTAAACTCATACGTCATGCCCAACATATCATGCAGAACTAATACTTGTCCGTCAACACCGTTTCCTGCACCAATTCCAATAACAGGAATAGAAACACTTTTTGCTACTTCTTTGGCTAAAGCAGCTGGTATTTTTTCTACAACAATTGCAAAACAACCTGCTTTTTCAAGCATTAAAGCATCAGACTTTAATTGTTCGGCTTCTTGTTCTTCTTTTGCCCTAACGGTATAAGTTCCAAATTTGTATATAGATTGCGGAGTTAATCCTAAATGTCCCATTACTGGGATTCCAGCATGTAAAATACGTTTTATAGATTCTTTTACTTCTTTTCCGCCTTCCATTTTTACAGCATGGCCTCCAGATTCTTTCATTATTCTAATAGCAGAACGTAAAGCTTCTTTAGGGTCACTTTGATAACTTCCAAAGGGTAAGTCTACTACAACTAAAGATCGATCTATAGCTCTAACCACAGAAGACGCATGATAAATCATTTGGTCTAAGGTAATTGGTAACGTAGTTTCGTGGCCGGCCATAACATTACTGGCAGAATCACCAACTAAAATAACATCGATACCTGCTCCGTCTACAATTTTTGCCATGGTATAATCATAGGCTGTTAACATCGATATTTTTTCACCTTTAGACTTCATGTCCACTAAAGTCTTAACTGTGATTCTTTTATATTCTTTTTTTGCTGTTGACATCTTGTTTTTATTAGTTGTTTGTAAAAGTAAAGAGATTTGTTAAATTATTGATTAATCCAAGAAGGAATTATAAGATAATAGCACTCATTTTTTGGTATAACTAAAAATTAAAACAATTTAGTTTAATAATGATTAGAGCTATGTTTTATTTATGGGTTACGAGATTAGCAATCTGTTAAGTTTACACCAACTGCCAGACCACCTTCAGAGGTTTCTTTGTATTTAGAACTCATGTCTTTTGCGGTTTCCCACATGGTTTTAACTACTTTGTCTAAAGGAACTTTTACATTTTTTGGATCGGTTTCTAAAGCTAATTCTGCAGCGTTAATGGCTTTAATTGCTCCCATAGAATTACGTTCTATACAAGGAATTTGAACTAATCCACCAATAGGGTCACAAGTTAAACCTAAGTGATGCTCCATGGCTATTTCTGCAGCAACTAAAACTTGTTCTGGTGTACCACCTAATAATTCGGTTAACGCAGCAGCTGCCATTGCAGAGGACACTCCAATTTCGGCCTGACAGCCTCCCATTGCAGCACTAATGGTCGCATTCTTTTTAAAAATACTACCAATTTCACTAGCGACTAAAAGGAATTTTTTAATGTGTTCAAAATCCGCATTATGATTTTCAATCACCAAATAGTACATCAATACTGATGGAATAACACCTGCACTTCCATTTGTTGGTGCCGTAACTACACGACCTAAAGAGGCATTAACTTCGTTAACTGCCAAAGCAAAACAACTTACCCATTTTAAAATCTGACGGAATTTAACCTCTGTTTTTCTAATGGTTTCAAGCCATTCTTGAGGATTTTCATAAGTTTTATCACCAATAATATTTTTGTGCATATCAAAAGCACGACGTCTCACATTGAGTCCTCCAGGTAAATTACCTTCAGTATGGCAACCTGTGTACATGCATTCTAGCATGGTATTCCAAATACGTTTTAATTCAAAATCTATAGAATCTTCGTCTCGTATAGATTTTTCATTCTCCAATACCACACCAGATATTGGTAATTGCAACTGGTCGCAAAACTTAAGCAGTTCTTCGCCATATGCAATAGGATAAGGGAATGTGCAATAGAAAATAATCTTATTGGCTTTAGAGACTTTTCGTTCTTCTTGCACCACAAATCCGCCACCAATAGAGTAGTAGGTGTATTTGTAATTACGACCATTGATTAGCGCGGTAAAAATCATTCCGTTAGAATGAAAAGGAAGTGCTTTTCTGTTAAAAACAATGTTGGATTTGAAATCGAAAGGAATCGCACGTTCATTATTAAACATTAAAACATTAGTCGTTTTAACATCATCAATAATTGAGTTGATGTCTTCAATAGGCATGCGCTCTGGATCTGCACCTGTTAGGCCCAAAATTACAGCAAAGTCTGTGGCATGGCCTTTTCCTGTTAAAGAGAGAGAACCATAAAGATCTACGGTTATTTTTTCAACCTTATCAAAACGTTTTTTATCTTTTAATTCTTTTATCCAACGTTCAGCAGCTCGCCAAGGTCCTAAAGTGTGAGAACTCGAAGGTCCTACACCAATTTTAAGCATATCAAATACTGAGATACATTCCATTTAACTAAACAATTTTAAGAGGTACAAATATACAGTTTGTTTGAATGAAGCACTTAAAAAAAAAACAGCCTTGATTAAAAATCAAAGCTGTCAGTAGTTTTGTTATATAATTAAAATTATCGTTGCTGAAACTCTTCAATTCCATAGGTGCTCATAACTGCTTCTATATCTGAGTAATCTACTCGATTATAATTTGTTGTAGGGATAACAATAATTCTGAATATTTGATTTTGAGTCCAAACAGAATCTAAAATTTCTAAATTAGATCCGTCTAAAAATAATTGAACATCAAATTGTGTAAAATCAAAATTGTAAACCAAATCATTACCATCTTCAAAAATTACGGTTTGAGGCATTTGTCTCCAAATTTTTGTACCATCATCTAACGTATCCCACAAAATGTAAACTAAGACAACTTCGTCAGGGTAGACGTCGAAACCGAAAACAACATTGGCATCATAATTTGGAGCATTGAAACTTCTTGTAACTTCAAAAGCTGGCGCAGTTTCTCCATCATTTCCATCAAAACCTCGAGGTCCTTGATCTCCTTCACAACTGGTTAATAATATGGTAAGTGCGAATAAAAAATAGGTTATTTTTTTCATAGTATTTTATTTTTTATGAAAAATACTAAAATATAATTACTCAGTATCATTAGGAATGTTTTTTAACTAAAAATGGATTTAATTAATAAAAAAACACCTTCATTTTGAAGGTGTTTAGTTTTAAAATATAGTTCTGAGCTTCTTATTTAATTAAAAGCTTAAAGCTTTCTCCATTTTTTGTTTTCAAGATATAAGTACCAGCAGTTAAACTTGGTAATTGAAAATTCATTATGTTTTCTTTAGATACTATTTCACGACCTTGAAGATCAAATAATGATACTGAAACCATTTGGTTAAAATATACGGTTTGATTAGATTTTGAAGGATTAGGATACATTTTTAAGCCTTTAGATTGTAAATTGAATTCTTCTGTGCTTAAGGTTGTAGCATTAAGCGCATAGAAACTTAATGTAGAACTTACTTCGTTTGCCATAATCACTAAACCTGTGTCATTTGGACTGTTTTCTGGTGTAACATAGATTATGCCTTCTGGCCCTAAATCACCACCTTCATCGTCACCTAAATCTCTATTGTTAATGTATTTTTCAAAAACAGCATTGTTTGGATCAGTAATGTTATATGTCATAAACCCACCAACACGTTCTAAAGTGATAAACGCATATACTTGACCATCAATTTCTGTAACAGTAACACCTTCTGGTTCTGGACCTTTATTGTCACTTCTGTTTTTAAAATTGTTATTGCTGTTACTTGCATTAAATAAACCGCTATAAGTGGATTCGTTTGCTGTAATATGCTCAAAATCATCTCCACTGTCAAAAACTAATGCTCCTGTTGTGGCATTCCAAATACTAAAAGAACGTGATCCTAAAACGTGTATTTCATCAAAATCACCATCATTGTCAATATCTCCTGTTGCATTAGTTACTGTTAAGCGACCTAGGTTGCTATCTAGTTTTAAAAATTCTGCGTTAGGAAAAACCGTTGGATCTAGGTTTAAATCGCTTACACGCTCTTCTTCTTCAAATGTATCATATTCTCTAGCATCACCTTCATTGGCAGTGACTAAATACGTAACTCCGCCAACTTCGTAAGACGCCATAGCATCTGGCATATACATTCCTTTTATTGGCCAATTCGCTAAGAAAATAAAGTCGGTATCATCAGAAGCATCCAATGTGTTTCCAGCTAAAGCATGATCTTTTAAACCTAAAGGTAAAATAGAGGTAATTGTATTTGTTGTTAAATCAATAACACCAATAGCATTGTTTTCTTGAAGTGTTACGTATGCTGTTTGAGAATCACTTGAAAATGAAATGTATTCTGGTTCTAAGTCTTGAGACACGGAAGCATTTGGGCCAAAAACTCTAACACCTGTAGCTTGTAATGACGCTAATTGACTATCAAAACTATTAAAGTTAATACTTGTAACATTCGTTTGAGAAATATTACCTAATCCACCAGTAATATCGATGACTGAAATACTACCTTCAGGATCTACAGAATAATCATCATTTGGTTGTCCTTCGTTAGCGACCAAAAGTTTTGTACCATCAGGTGTGAAGCCTACCATATCAGGAAGGTTTCCAGCAGTTACTGTAGATAAAATAGTGCCATCAATATCGCAAAAGACAACAACGCCATCTTCAAGTGGTCCTTTAGAAATGCCAAGAGCCACTATATTATTCATATAAGCCACACTCGTTGGATCACCATAAGTAGATAAATCGATTGCACTAATTGTAGAAATGGCATTGATATCAGAAAAATCTATTATCTCTAATTTTTGGCCAGTTGAATTTAAAACAAATAAACGTTCTGAAACAGGATCATGAGCTACAATTTCTGCAGAACCAGCTCCATCAACTAAATAACTAGATAGATAGGTTATGTCTAAAACATCAGTTGCCAAAGGTGTTGCTATATCATTATCTATAATATAAACGCCTGTAGTTTCATAAGTACCTAAAGTTCCGTTGACAGGATTTGAAAGACTTAATATGAAAAGTTCATCCATTTCTACAACAGCATCATCTACAATAGGAATCGTAATTGTAATAGCTTCTGTAGAATTAGTAGGAAAGTCTATAGTTTGGTTTGTAAAAATGAAATCATCAGTTTCTGTGGCTGTTAATAATTCTGTAACTAAAATTACATCAATTGAAACGATGTTAGTTGTTGCTGCAGATAATTCTATAGAAATTTCTATGTTAGTTCCGTCTTCGCTTATAACAAAAGTACATTCAGAAAAGCTAATTTGTGGTGTAACGTTAGTTATAGGTGAATAACTTCCTGGAGAAGCAAAAACATTTTCGCCAATAGATGGACCTACCAAGTTTGTTGCAGGTGTCCAATTGGTTCCTTCGTTAAAATCTCCATCAGGATTTAATAATTCTAAAGAAGGACCATCACCATCAGCAGTTGTTGGCCAAGGTGCATCATCACTATATTCAACTTGTGAAATAACAATACCTTCAGAATTTTTAATTTCTAATAACTCACCACCATTACCTAAAGCGTTAGAAATAGCTTGAGGCATATCTAAAAATGACACTCCATAAAAGGCATCGGCAGAAGCTTTGTCAGTAGCTAACAAAACAATGACTTCTGAAGCTAATGTCATTTCAGGAAATATAAAACTAAAGTTTCCTTCATCATTAACGGTTATACCTCCTAAATTAATTGAATTTGCACTTTTATTATAGATTTCTAGAAATTCTAAAGCATCAGAATCATCTGAAGGTGCATTATACATTATTTCAGTAATGATTAATCCTGTGGTTAAAGCATTGTAAAATAGATTGTCACTCACGTAAGCAACAGTTTGGATATTATTAGAAGAATCTTCTAGATTATTAACAGTAAGTGTATAAGCTGTTCCTTCTATAAAACCCGAATGTGTAATGGTAGCTGTTAAAGTGTTATTATCATAAATAACAGAACTCACTGTTAAAGCCGAACTAAAAACATAATTGCTTAAAGTTTCTGCACTTGCTTGAGTTATGGTTTCAGTAAAAGTAACTTCTACTGAGTTTTGATTTGTTGCAATTGTATTAGCAACACTTGGTGGATTTGTATCTGTTGTAGAAATAGAAAAAGCTGTAGTGTCAAATGGAACATCAGGCGCTATAGTATCGATACTTTGATCTCCACTTTCATCTTGAATGTCATAATTAGTCATGTCATTTAAAGCAACTAAATAGCCATTAGGAGTAAAACCAGTTCTTACTCCTTTATAGGCAGCAATATCAGTTCCACTTGGATAAGTAATCGCAGTAGTACCTTCAGTAAGTCCTGTACCAGTTAATCCCGTTCCTGCACCATCGTCATAAGCAGAAGATGCATTTGCTACGGCAGCAATAAATGTAGTTGGTGTATCAATATCAGTTCCATGGTAAGCGAATATAGCTTCCGCTGAAGCAGAAAGTCCACCCGGAGAACCAACTATAGCGCCATGAGAGATGCTTGGAGTTGCACTAATGGTATAGAATGTAATAATGCTTCCAGCCGAAATTACAGTTGCTCCAGACTGCCATTGGTAATTAGCTTCTCCAGAATTAAATTCAGTTCCTGTCCATTCCTTGTCAGAAAAATAAATAGTTGTGTTTGCAGGAATGTCTACAAAAGTTACCATGGCAAAGTCATCATCTCCATCTGCATTAAAAGCGATGAAGGCCATATCTCCAGTATTCAGCTGAGCACTGCAAATACAAGTAAAAAGCATAAAGAATAATTGTAAAAAATGTTTCATAATTTTTGGTTGTTTTAGTTCTTGTGAAATTATCAACCAAAGGTTTCTTAATAGTGTACTCAATATTATAAAAGGATGAAGAAACTTTTAAGAATGTTAAGTGTGGGTTTACCTAATGTTGTGAAGTGTACAAATCTCATAACAATTTATTAAAGTGACATCATGTCATATTTTTTGTCATGGCATAATCATTGACTATTACTAATCGAGTTTAAAAAATAAATAATAACACGATACTTTCCGTGGAAGCGGAAAACAAATAACAAATATAATTATGAGTAAGATTATTGGAATTGATTTAGGAACAACAAACTCTTGCGTTTCTGTAATGGAAGGTAATGAGCCAGTTGTAATCCCAAACGCTGAAGGTAAGAGAACAACACCTTCAGTTATCGCTTTCGTAGAAGGTGGTGAAATTAAAGTTGGAGATCCAGCAAAAAGACAAGCAGTTACTAACCCAACAAAAACGGTTTATTCTATTAAGCGTTTTATGGGTAACAAGTATTCTGAGTCTAAGAAAGAAGCTGAGCGTGTACCATATAAAGTGGTAAAAGGTGACAACGATACGCCAAGAGTAGATATCGATGGTCGTTTATATACACCTCAAGAATTATCAGCAATGATTCTTCAAAAAATGAAGAAAACTGCTGAAGATTATTTAGGACAAGATGTGTCTGAAGCTGTAATTACAGTACCAGCATATTTTAATGATGCACAAAGACAAGCTACCAAAGAAGCTGGTGAGATTGCAGGTTTAAAAGTTCGTAGAATTATCAACGAACCAACAGCAGCAGCATTAGCTTACGGTATGGATAAAAAAGGTACTGATCAAAAAATCGTAGTATTTGATTTTGGTGGTGGAACGCATGATGTGTCTATCCTTGAATTAGGTGATGGTGTTTTTGAAGTATTATCTACAGATGGTGATACGCACTTAGGTGGTGATGATGTTGATCAACGTATTATTGATTGGTTAGCTGAAGAGTTTAAGGCAGATGAAAATATGGACTTACGTCAAGATCCAATGGCTTTACAGCGTTTAAAAGAAGCAGCTGAAAAAGCAAAGATTGAATTATCATCTTCTGCACAAACAGAAATTAACTTACCATACGTTACAGCTACAGCTAGTGGACCAAAACACTTGGTACGTACATTAACACGTTCTAAATTTGAGCAGTTAATAGACGATTTAATTAAACGTACAATTGAGCCATGTCAAACAGCTTTAAAAGCAGCAGGTTTATCTAAGAGTGATATTGACGAAGTAATTTTAGTAGGTGGTTCTACAAGAATCCCAGCAGTACAAGAAGCAGTAGAGAAATTTTTCGGAAAAGCACCAAGTAAAGGTGTAAATCCTGATGAAGTTGTTTCTTTAGGAGCAGGTATCCAAGGTGGTGTATTAACAGGTGATGTAAAAGACGTTCTTTTATTAGACGTTACTCCATTATCTCTTGGTATTGAAACTATGGGTAATGTTAAAACTAATTTAATTGAAGCAAATACAACGATTCCTACTAAGAAATCTCAAGTATTTTCTACAGCAGCAGATAATCAGCCATCGGTAGAGATTCACGTATTACAAGGTGAACGTCCAATGGCAGCAGATAACAAAACGATTGGTCGTTTCCACTTAGACGGAATTCCACCAGCAAGACGAGGAACACCTCAGATTGAAGTAACGTTTGATATTGATGCCAATGGTATCATTAAAGTATCTGCAGAAGATAAAGCTTCAGGTAAGAAACAAGATATTAGAATTGAAGCATCATCTGGATTAACAGAAGAGGAAATCAAAAAGATGAAAGCTGAAGCTGAAGCAAATGCAGAATCAGATGCTAAAGCAAAAGAAACGGCTGATAAATTGAATGAGGCAGATGCTATGATTTTCCAAACTGAAAGTCAACTGAAAGAATTTGGTGAAAAATTATCTGATGATAAGAAAGCACCAATTGAGTCAGCACTTGAAGAATTGAAAGCAGCATTCGAATCAAAAGATATCGCAGTTATTACGCCAGCTTTAGAGAAAATCAATGAAGCTTGGAAAGTAGCGAGTGAAGAAATGTACAAAGCACAAGCAGAAGGTGGTGCTGCAGGTCCTGAAGCAGGAGCAGAGCAACCAGCTGATGAGTCTAGCGATGTTGAAGATGTAGATTTTGAGGAGGTTAAATAACATAACCTTTAAGTTGGAAGTTTGAAAAAACTGAAGACTAACTAATAAGTAAAAACGCAATCATTAATTTGGTTGCGTTTTTTTTATTTGCATTTTTTATTTTTTTTCATTCTCATCCAACCCTTTTTGTTTTAAAAGCGTTTTTATTAATAGAAGCGAAAACTTAAGTGTGCTTTAAACAAAATTAATAATCATTTAAACACCACGTATTATGAAAAAAGTAAACTACATTATTATTTTAGTCTTAATTTTCAGTGTCAATTTAGTTATTGCTCAAGACGAGAATGCGAATACCTCAAAATTTACTTTCGGATTTGCTTTAAGTGAACAATTGGTAGGTAAAGATTCTGGAGAAAACTTTGAAGTGTCTTTGGGTTATGCTATCAGTAATGACATGAGCATATATTTGTCAGCTGCAAATGCAACTATGAGAAGTAAAGCATTGGATAAAAACTATAAATTAGATAAATATGGAATTCAGGTTACTTATGATTTTATGAAGTCTGAGAGTACTAAACTAGAATCCATATTTGGATTTTCATATATTAATTTTGATAAAAAAATTCTTGAAGACGATAACAACGGACTAGGTATGGATTTAGGAGTTCAAACTACTTTCAACTTAAAAAGTAGATTTAATTATGGATTAAGACTTGTTTCTACTTTCAGTAGTTTTTCGCCAGGAGGTATACTAAATGCAGGTATAATATTTAGATATAGAATTTAAAACTAAAGATAATTAAAGTGTTAGCTATAGGCAAATCGGTTTGCTACATTAAGAATTAGAAGAAACAAGTCATTATATAAAGAACCAGCAACAAACAATGTCAAAACTAGTATCTATAAATCAAAATGTTAGTGAGCTGGTCGGATTAGCGCAAAAATCCAACCAAAAAGCACAGTTAGCACTTTATGATACGTTTTCTGGGAAGATGCTTGGAGTTTGTAGACAATACATTAAAGATTTGCAATTTGCAGAAGATGTAATGATTACGTCATTTCATAAAGCATTTCAAAATATTAATAAATATGAGCCTTATGGTAGTTTTGAAGGTTGGTTAAGACGTATTATGGTACGTGAATGTATTTCGTATTTACGCATTCAGAAGAATAAATTTAATGTAGTTGAAATTGGAGATTACTATTTCACACAACCAGCTTCAACAACGGATAATTCTACTTCAGATATCATACAGAATGCAGTAGACCAACTTCCTATTGGTTGTAAAACCATCTTTAATCTTTATGTGATTGAAGGTTATAAACATAGAGAAATATCAGAACTATTAAATGTAAGTATAGGTACTTCAAAATCGCAATTAGCGCATGCTAAAAAGCTTTTAAAAAGTAGTCTTGCTAATTTAAATAATAAAGAGAATGGAACCCGATAATATAGAAAAGTTAATTCAAGATAACTTTAAAGATAGAAGTATAGAACCATCTTCACAAGCTAGAGAACGCTTAATTGTGGCTCTAAACACTGAACCAAAAAAGAAGAAAAAACTTTGGATAAATTATGCCGTAGCTGCATCGTTAGTTTTAGGATTATTATTTGTTGGTAGTAAATTATTATTTAAAGACGGAGTAGTAGAACAACCTGTTGAAATCAGTTTTGAGAAAGAATTACCAAAAGACACTCAAAATGAAATTACACCAAACCTTATAAAGCAAAATAACGCATTAGCATTAGAAGGTCAGCAAGATTCTAATCAAGAAACTGAAATTAAAAAACGGTCTAAAATGGTTTCTAATTCAAAAGAGCTAAAGTCTAAAAATAAAGTAGCAGAACAAAACCTTCAAACTAATGAAGAAGATGAATTACCATTAGAAAATCCTACAGTTATTATTGAAAAAGAGCTTGTAAAAGTAAAAGAAACTGAAGGTATTGCAGAAGTACAGTCGCTAAATCAATTTCAATACATTACAGCAGAGCAACTTTTGGAGTCAGCAGGAAAGGATAGCAGTTTAATTTTAATTCAGAATAAAAAACAGTTATCAGATTCTTATTTAGATTCAGATCAACTTTTACTTGAAATGGAAAAGGAATTATTCGACGAAAAAAACAAAAGCATTTTTAAGAAAGCAGGTAAGCAGCTTAAGCAACTAAATGAAGCTGTTGCCAACAGAAATTACGAACACAACAATTAATCACTTTAAACTATTTTATTATGAAGCAGACAATTTTATTACTTGCCATGTTATGTTGTACGTCATATTTAATGGCGCAGACTAATACTTTTGAAAAGAAAGCAGCAATTATTGCCTCGAGAATTGATTCTATCACTACCTCAGAAAAAAGTACATTAAAAAAAGAGCTAAAGAAGATTGATAAGAAGGTAGAAAAAAATGAGATAACTTCAGAAGCAGCTGAAATAGAAAAAAGGAAACTAGCAAGTTACCATGCAAAACGCATTAATGATGCTGTTTTTATTGAAGAACAACAGCTACAAGCTTTAATTAAAAATAAAGTTAGTGGTAAATTAGAGATTTATGATGAAGAAAACGAACGAAATAGACCATTGATAACCGTTTTTGAAGAGGAAAATTTTTATAAAGATTCCATTAGCGGTTTAGAAGTAGAAAAACGTTTTACTACCCAATTTGTGTTTGCTTTAGGGATGAACACCATTTTAAATGGTGGTGATTATTATGGAGACGGTTTTAAAGTGAACCCTCTAGGTTATGGAGAATTAGGGTTTACTTTTAAATACAGACTTAAAGAACATACCAATCTTTGGAATCTGAAATTTGGATTATCAATGATGACAGATGACATAAGACCAAAAGAAGATAATGATATTTTGGTGACTAATGGTAACCAAACCACGCTTGAAGATATTGGTTTTGACTTGAAAAAATCGAGGCTTAATAATTTATCATTTGCGATTCCTATACATTTAGAATTAGACTTTTCAAAACCACAATACCATAAAAAAACAGAGCAAACGTATTTGCGTTCTCAACGTGGCTTTAGATTAGGTCTCGGTGGTTTTTTCTCAGTAAGAACTCATACATCTCAATTTATTAAATATAAAGCGGATGGTAAAGATATAAAGCAGACAGAAATTTACCATTTTAACATGAACAATTTTAATTTTGGACCAAGTGTTTATTTTGGTTACAGAGACGTGAGTATTTATGCTAAATATGATGTAAATCCTGTGTTTAAGAATAATCCAGAAGACATAAATACACTCTCAATTGGTTTAAGACTAGATATAAACTAGAATACAAGTCCAATAATTTGGTTTGTGAAATCAACGTAATTACTCGGTAATTAATTAAGTGATTGCGTTTTTTTAATTTTAATTTCAGATAAAAATATGTCTTTTTGTGTTGAGGTTCATTGCAATTATCTTAAGTGATAAGTTTAACTGATAGTGTCAATTTTCAATATTATTTATAGAAGTTTCGTACTTTCGAGGTCTAATATATAAGCATGTCTTTTTCATATCATAAGCCTACAATTTATACACCAAAACGATTAGCTGTAAAGCTCAACGCAAAAGGCGAACAATTTGTTGTAAAAGGACATCCTTGGGTGTTTTCTAACAGCATTGTAAAAATAAATGACAATGCCAATACAGGTGATTTGGCTATTGTTTTTAGTAAGAATAAGAATAAAGTGGTTGGATTAGGACTTTATGATGCAGAGTCTCCAATTCGAATTAAGATCATTCATAATGCGGAAACAAAAGTTGAGATTAATGCAGCATTCTTTCATCATAAAATAGAAGTTGCTCTAGAAAAGCGGTTAGAATTACTTCAAACCAATACCAACAGTTATCGTTTATTATTTGGAGAGAATGATGGTTTCCCAGGATTAATAGCAGATGTTTATGATAATGTATTGGTCGTAAAATTATATTCGGAAATTTGGTTACCATATTTAGAACCTATTTTAGAGAGTTTACAGCAAATTTCGGAAGCTAAAACGGTTGTAATGCGTCTAAGCCGGAATTTACAAAATAGTAAAAATCATAATTTTAAAGATGGTGAAGTTATCTTTGGGACTCTTGAAAATCAAGTTGTTGAGTTTGTAGAGCATGATGTGAAATTTTCTGCAAATGTGATTAAAGGTCATAAAACTGGTTATTTTTTGGATCATAGAGCTAATAGAAGACGCGTTGGTATATTAAGTAAGGGTAAATCTGTATTAGATGTGTTTTCTTATGCTGGAGGATTTTCTGTACACGCATTGGCTAATGGTGCAACCGAAGTTACTAGTTTAGATATTAGCAAGCAAGCCTTAGATATGGCTCGCGAAAATGGGAAGCTTAATGCATATTCTGGAAAGCACAAAACCATCTCTGGTGATGCTTTTGAAGAAATGAAAGGCCTCATAAAGAAAGGAAAAACCTACGATGTTGTGGTTATTGATCCGCCAAGTTTTGCAAAGCAACAATCTGAAATTGATTTAGCGAAAAAGAAATATGCACAATTAGCTGAGCTAGGTGAGAAGCTTACTTCAAAAAATGGACTTTTAGTTTTAGCATCTTGCTCATCGAGAGTATTAGCAGAAGATTTCTTTGATTTAAATGAACGTGTTTTAAACGCACAATCTCGACTTTTTGAAACTGAGCTTAAAACCAAACACGATAGTGATCATCCTATTGCATTTGCAGAAGGTGCTTACCTAAAATGTGGCTATTATCGTTTTTTAGAATAACATTTTAAAAGTGAACTATTATAAGTAATTGTAAACAAAAAAAGAATTGGTATTGAAACGTATTACGATGTAATAATTTCTCTATACCAATTCACTTTATTTAATATTGGAATTTACTATTCCTAACGTATTAACTCGTTTTCTGTAGCGTCTTATTCTTTTCTTTAAGAATTGCTAATTGCTTTTCTATAAATGTAATGGCTTGTTCTGTTTTGTAGCTAGATTTAGAAGTGAAATCTTCCATATCCTTTTTAAATTTTTCCTTACCAGAAGCGACGGCTTTAGATAAATCATCTTTTACTTCTGTTAAGTCGCTAGATAATTGATCTTTGATATCTCTACCTTCTTTTTTAAGTTTATCTCTAGTATCACTTCCTTTTTCTGGTGCTAACAAAACACCTGCTGCTGCTCCTAACAATACTCCTAATACTACGGCTCCTTTATTTATCATAACTTTTTTTCTTTTAATTAAACGTGTTTATTTATATGTCGTGAAACATACTGTTTTGTTACAAACAAATTTAATGCCAAGTGTTTAGAGTGATAATAAAGACCTAAAACTTTAGTCTTTTTTGTAGATTATTTGACTTCAGTATTAAATTCACCAAAATGCCAAAGTATGCCAGAAGGGTCATGTAGGAAGAATTCATTTCCCCAATCATTATAAACAATTTCAGAACATCTTACATTTTTGTATTGTTCAACCAAACCACTTTGTTTTAATTTGTCTAAATGATTTTTGACATTATCTACCTCAAGAAATACCATAGTGTTATCTATCCAATCTTTAGTATAATAGTCTTGTAAATAAAAGGCGAATTCTCCTGTTTTAAATACCGACATATTATGAGAAATAACAAATTCTTCAAAGCCTAAATCTTGATAGAATTGTCTTGAAAGATTGTAATCTTTAGCTCCTATAAATGGTCTTATCGATTTTGGCTTTAGTTTCATATATCTTAATTGTGATTAATAGGTAGTAGTTAAAATTTATGTGTCTTAACAACAGGAATTCTATAAACAGCTCTTGGATAATCAGACATTCTAATACCTTCTTTTTGTAATTCAGCTAAAGCATTTTTTGCAATCCATTGGGCTGATTTACTTTCAAATTTTAAAATGTCGTTGGCAACTTCTATGGCTTTACTATTGAGGTCAATGTTGCGTTTGCCAATGTTTCTTAAAGCCCAATTTACGGCTTTTTTTACGTACAATCTGTCATCATTTGCCTCACGTTTTATGATGGTAAAAAATTGCTCAAACCATTCGTTATCCGAAGTCTTGTCTGCCATACAATATGATGCTGAAGTGGCAAATGCGGCTCTTTTTTCAAATTCTGGTGCTCTTTCTGACCATTCTAATATTTTGGCTAGTGCAAAGTTGCTTTTTGAAAACAAACCCATACAAAAGCTGTCGCAAATTTCCCAATTTTCAAAAGTCTTTACCCATTTTTCCATGAGAGTTTCTGTAACGTCTTTGGGTTTAAATAATTTGCTACACAATAAACGTGCTTCGTAAATACCACTATCAAAAAGCTGTAAAGCGAGTTCATTATCTGTACCGATTTCCTTGGCTATTACTTTTAAATCTTTATGGTAAATGCCTAAAGCGTTATTTGAGATAATCCCAAATTTCTTCTCTTTAAATGCCACTTTATCTTTGTCTTGTAAGTCATATAAGCATTCTATAATGTCATTATAGGTCATTTAATCAATTTTATTTTTTTATTAATTGGTACAACTTAACCAAATCGATTTTTTCTTCAATAAATACGCCTTCTCTAAAGTATTAGTTACCGTATTTAATGCCAAATCAATTTGTAACAAAGCTTCTTCAAAATTATAAGTTTCTGCATAATAATCTGCTTTTGCTGCGTATAATAAATAAGCGCGTTGCTCTAAATCTTCTGGTTTTAATTGCTTCAAATACGCATTTGCTATTTTGTAATCTTTAGTTTGCATGGAAATTACAGCCATAGTTAACAAGTGCGATGCCATTGGTTGTAACCTATATAATGCTTGGTACCATTGTAAAATTTTGTTCCAATTGGTGTCTTCAAAAGTTTTAGCTTTTAAATGTTCGGCAGCAATGGCAGCTTCGTAATGGTAACAAGAAAATTCGTCTGTTTCAATAGCTTTATACATCATAGAATTGCCAAGTTGAATTAACGGCACATGCCATAAGGCTCTATCTTGTTGTTTTAAATCTAGTACTTCATTATTGACGTTTGTTTTGGCTTCTAATCTTGCCGAATGAAAACATAGTAACGAAAAAAGCGCATAACACTCTGGCAGTTGAGTTTCTTTATGGTTGAGCAATAATTGACATAAACGTAGGGCTTCTCCACATAAATCTTCTCTAATTAATTGGTTTTTGCTGTTAGAGTGAAAACCTTCATTAAAAATAAGATACAACACTTCTAATGCACTATTTAGCCGTTCTTGTAAGTCTTTGCCTTGTGGAATATTGAATTGTAAATTGGCTGATTTAATCGCTTTGCGAGCACGTAATAAACGTTTTTTAATGGTTTCTTCTTTAGTGAGTAATGCAGAAGCAATTTCTTTAATACTAAATCCGGAAACGGTTTTTAATGCAAATGAAATGCGATCGCGAGGATCTAGTTGAGGATGGCAAGCTGTAAATATCATTCTGAGTTGTGCATCTTCTATTTCAGAATCTAAAAACAATTCATTAATAGCAATGGCATCAGTGCCTTGAGTAATATGAAGACTATTATTCTTTTGAGCTTTTAAAGTTCTAAAAATGTCTAGAACTCTATTTTTAGCGGCTTTAGTTAACCATGCTTCTGGGAATTCTGGTAGCTCTTTTCTCCATGATAAGCTCGCTTTTATAAAGGTGTCTTGTACGGCATCTTCTATAATATCGAGATGTTGCAGTCCAAATATTCGTGTTAAAACAGAGACCATCTTTCCACTATGATGGCGAAAAAGATGGTCTATGAGTTTTGGTTCCATTACTAATTATTGGTCAAACACCATAATTTCACGAATTTCTACTGTATTTCCTAAATCATAATCCGGAAAATCTTTAGCAATTTCTTGTACAGCATCAAAGTCCTTGGCTTTTATTAAATAAAATCCACCAACAATTTCTTTAACTTCCGCAGAGGTTAAATCGGTAACGGTTCTGTCTTTACCTGTAACACGCCTAATTTGAGGTGTTAATGCTTCGCCTCCTTTTAAAATGCCTGCTTTTTCCATTTTTGCTCCCCAAGCAAACCATTTTTCCATTCGTCCTTGCAACGCTTCTGGTGACATGCCTAAATCAACATACTCTTTACCAACAAAAATCATCATAAAATCTTTCATAATTTTTAAAATTTAATAGTTATATCCTTATGACGTTTACCAAAAGACAAAAGAGGACAATTATTGAAAAAAATTTCGAAATAAATATAGAGACTTTTTTTTAAAGTAGAATATGATTAATCAAAAGGTAGAGAAGTAGGTGTGTAATAATATTGAAATTCTATAACTTCACCTGTATCTAATGTATCTTGAGCTATAAGATAATAGCTTTCGCCAACATGATTACTGAAATACGATTTAGCGGCATAAAACGTAATAACATCACCTGGTTGGTATTGTTTTACAGATTTTACATCCTCAGTATTATGGTAAGAATCATCGTTAAGCTCTAAACTATAATGACTAAAACGTAAGTTGTCTTTATGCCAACGTAATGTACTAACTGTTTTTAATTTCTGTGGTTTATTTAAAAACGATATATAAGGTTCTTCTTTAGAAATATCTTTTTTAGACTCATATAAAATAAAAAGCAATATTGTACCAATAAATAGAAAGCCTAAGATTACGATAGTAAGTATTATGTATTTAATGGCTTTTGAAGTTACAGCCATTAATTAACCAATTTATCTACAATACTTTTTATAGGTAGAATTTCTTTAGTATGCTCTATACTTGGACCAGCAACCCAAACCGTTTTGTAAGTGGCTTTTTTAGCAGCATTTTCGGTGGCTCTCATACCGATTGAAAATCGAATCATTTTAACCCATTTTTTCAAGCTTTTATTCTTATTCAATAGATTTTCAATCCATGTCGCCTTTGTGCCTATTTTTTGAACATAAGGTGTATTGATGACAGTACAAGGAGTACCTGAAATGCGCTCAGTCATTATGATATCTTTTTCACCATAATCTACACACGCTTGTTTATATTCGTCTGTAACACCTGCTTCAATTGACGCAATAAAAGGACTTCCAACAGAAACACCTTCCGCTCCGTAGCTCAACATTTTATCGATATCTGCTTTGCAGCCAACACCTCCTGCAGATATTACAGGTATGGTTAGTGCTTCGCTTAATTGGTTGGTTAAAGCTTCAGGAGATAAATTTCCTCTATGTCCACCAGCTTCGTTGTTTACAGCAATTGCAGCATCTGCACCTAATTGCTCAACCTTTTTCGCAAATCTTAAATCCGTTACATCACAAAAAACCTTGATACCAACAGCATGTGCTTGAAAAATTGTTTCTTCTGGACTTCCTAAAGAGGTGATAATAAAATCACAGCCTTCTTGGCAAATCACTTCTAATTGTGCTTTATATTTAACGTTAGATTTATTCACAATTAAATTGAATCCAAAAGAACCTCCTTCTACTTTATTAGCTTTTAGTTCTTTTATGGCAGCTCTTAATTCGTCTAATGTTCTATAGTTTAATGCAGGAATACAACCCGCAATTCCCGCCTTCATCGCTTCTGTAACCATCGCAACATTAGATACTAAAAACATTGGAGCCTGTATTATTGGATATTTAATGTGAAGTAATTCGGTGAGTTTGGTAGTCATAGTATTTTTGGTTTTCAACTACAAATATAATGAATTTTGTTATGCATGCATAATAGTTTTATCAAACTAAACTATTAATAAAGTCTACGTTAACTACATGTTTTCCATTAAAAGATGTAATAGAAATTTTATCTCCGAACAAATCCTTAGCTCTTTGGGACTCTAATTGCATTCTGTTTTCGTCTAAATACTCATCTTCTGTACCATAAATCAATGTTACTTTGACGTCTTTAGATAAATACTCAAAATCTTTGGTTGTTAATTCTTTTGGTATACCACCAGAATGAATTACAATTTCATTGCATTGCAATTGTCGTTTGGCTAAATAACGCAAAGCGACACTAACTCCTTGTGAATATCCAAAAACGATAAGATTGATTTCTTTAGGAATATATTCAGCTTCTAAAACCGCATCAATATAATTGATAATATTTTCTGTTCCAGCTGCAGTATTGTCTCTAGTTAACCAATTGGCACCTACATGCATTCTGGGTTGTATGTAATATTTACTTGGTGCTTGTGGTGCAATAATGTAATTCTCTTTGGTATTTAATTGTTTAAAATATCTCAAAAAATAACGACTCATATAACCCATTCCGTGGCAAACCAACCAAACCGTTTTTGTTTGGTTAGTAAGTGTGTTTAAAGTAGAGTAGGAGTTGCTGGTTTTATAAGTAATTTCTTTCTCTTGTGAATTCATTATTCTTTGTGGTTTCTTTATCTTTGTTTTCAAGATTAAAAATACAGTATTCTATGCAATTATCTAAAGAAGACATGTTAGCAAAAGCTAATTCGGCAAGTAAAAATACATTAATGGAAACGTTAAGTATAGAAATTGTGGATTTTGGTGATGATTTTTTAGTGGCAAGAATGCCAGTAACTCCAAAAGTACATCAGCCAGATGGTGTTTTGCATGGTGGAGCAACAGCTGCTTTAGCAGAAAGTGTAGGTAGTTTTGCATCTCATATTTTTATAGATACCGAAAAATTCTTTATTCGTGGTTTAGAGATCACAGCAAATCATGTAAAAAGTATAAGTGAAGGTTTTGTTTATGCAAAAGCAACATTTTTACACAAAGGTCGTACCACGCAATTGTTAGATATTAAAGTGACAGATGAAGCTGATAACCTGATTTCAATTTGTAGATTATCTACTATTTCACTTCCAAAAAAGAAATAAAAATGAATTCTAGTTCTTTTTTTGAAGCTATAGAGCATCAATATGCACTAAATCTACCTTTTGTAGTGTATAGCAGACCAATTAATTCTGTGATTAAATGTTGGTTACAACAAGATGATGAACTTCATAAAACAGAAACGTTTACAGAAAGTGGTTTTGTATTCGCTCCTTTTAATCTCGAAGAAAAAAGTATACTGTTGCCTAAAGAATTTTGTTCTTATTCAGAAATAAATAGAGAAGCATTAGATATTGAGATTATAGAATCTACTGAAAATATACCTAATGAAAATGATAAACTTCAGCATATAGAATTAGTTTCAAAAGGAATAGACAAGATTAAAACTAAAGATTTAAAAAAAGTAGTTTTATCGCGATGTGTAACGAAATCCCTTCAAAATAGTAATCCAATAACGATTTTTAAAAGACTTTTTAACGCCTACAAAAACGCGATGGTTTACTGTTGGTTTCACCCAAAAGTTGGTTTATGGATTGGTGCCACACCAGAACTGTTATTTAAAGTAGAAGGAAAGCGACTAACTACAATTTCATTAGCAGGAACGCAAGCTTTTAAGGAAAATGAAACTGTAAATTGGACAACAAAAGAAGTTGAAGAGCAACAGATTGTCACCGATTATATTACAAAAGAAATTACTCCTTTTACAAAAATGATAAACGTTTCTGATGTTGATACCGTAAGAGCAGGAAACCTATTACATCTTAAAACCAGAATTATTAGTGTGATAAAAGATGATGCCAAATTGAAATCTATAATTGAAGCTTTGCATCCAACACCTGCAGTTTGTGGTTTTCCAAAAGTTGATGCTAAGGATTTTATCCTTCAGCAAGAAAATTATAATCGCGAATTTTATACTGGCTTTTTAGGTGAATTAAATTTAAAACAAAACACTACAAGAAATACAAACAGGCGTAATGTAGAGAACAATGCGTACTCAGTTGTAAAAACACAATCTAATTTCTATGTGAATTTACGATGCATGCAACTAAAAGCATCTACAGCACATATTTATGTAGGCGGAGGCATCACAAAAGACTCTAACCCAGAAAAAGAATGGGAAGAAACCGTTAATAAAGCTGAAACGATGTTAAAAGTAATTTAATTGAAATTGTAAGAGTCCAATTCATAAATAACAAAACCGCTGTCAGTTTTAATTTGTCCTACTTCGTGATTCCACATTAGTATCGTTTCGTTAATAACACTCGTTGACGTTTTCTTGTAAACATCGCAAACAAATGTTCCTGCAGGTACAGTAATTACGGCATCAATTTCTATGACTTCAGTAGTGGAAACCGTTCCATCATTTTTTGTGTAAGTGAAAACATCACCTAATTCTGCATTTATTTTATAAACTCTATTGTAACCATCGTTATCAGCAGCATCATTTGCATCTGTCCATAAATAACCGTCTTCTTGTTTCCAGTTGTTTGAAATATTTCCATTTGGTGTTGTTATCAGTACTTCCATACCAGAATTTCCACAACCTATAAGTTCATTTTCTACTTGACCAGCATCAAAACCGAATTGGATAGCATTCATGGTCCATTTGTTGCCTTCTACCATAAAAGGAATATCAAAATCACAAGCATTTTGAGATCCGTTAGAATCATCATCTGATGAACAAGAGAAAAATAAGACTATTGCTAAAAGTGGAAATAAGATTTTTTTCATGAGAAAAGTATTACGGTTTATGAGATGCAAATAAAGGTATAATTTTTTAATTACATTAATATAACTCTTATTTTTGCTTTATGAACTACTCAAAAATACCCTTGTCGCAAACTGTAACGACCTTATGTAAGACGCATAATATAAAGCATATTGTTATTTCTCCAGGTAGTAGAAATGCACCCTTAACTATTGGTTTTACACACGATGATTTTTTTAATTGTTACAGTGTTGTAGACGAACGTTGCGCAGCATTCTTTGCTTTAGGTATTGCACAGCAAATACAAGAACCCGTAGCTGTAGTTTGCACATCTGGTAGTGCGCTGTTAAATTATTATCCTGCCATTGCAGAGGCTTATTACAGTCACGTACCTTTGGTAGTTTTATCTGCAGATAGACCAAAACATTTAATTGATGTGGGAGATGGACAAACCATAAAACAGCAGAATATTTATGGTGAGCATATTTTGTACAGTGCGAACTTAAAACTCGATTTAAGGAAAACAGAGAATCAAAAACCTGAAGAAGAATTACCTATTATTAAAAGTATAGAAAATAAGCTTGAACGTTTTTTAGGACTTCAAAAAGATATACAGACTTATAATGAATCTGAAATTCATGATGCATTAACGATTTCAAAATTGAAATTTGGACCTGTGCATATTAATATTCCATTTGATGAGCCTTTATATGAAACGGTAAATGAATTAGTCATAAACCCAAAGCCTTTCAAAATTGAAACACGTCAAGAAAAAGTTGACGATTTTGAAATTAAGAGTTTAGTTGATGTTTGGCAAAATGCAAAACGAAAAATGATTTTGGTTGGTGTTTTACAACCTAATTCAATAGAGGCAAAGTGGCTGCAAGAAATTGCTGATGATGATAGCATTATTGTGTTTACAGAAACGACGTCTAACTTACATCATCAAGATTTTTTTCCAGGTATAGATAAAATGATAGCACCTCTTAATGAAGTGGATTTTAAAGCTCTTCAACCAGATATATTGTTGACTTTTGGAGGTTTGATTGTTTCAAAAAAAATAAAAGGATTTTTAAGAACTTATAAACCAGAACATCATTGGCATGTTGGTTTGTTTAAAGCCAATGATACTTTTTTCTGTTTAGATAAACATATAAAACTACGTCCTAATACGTTTTTGGCTGCTTTTTTACCTCAGGTAACACATCATACAAAGAGTAGCTATAAATTAAATTGGCTTGCTGTACGCAAAAAAAGAGGCAAAATGCACGACCTGTATTTAGATGCGCTTCCGTTTTCGGATTTTACAGTTTTTAATTCAATTTTAAAACGTATACCAAAACAAAGTGTATTGCAGGTTGGTAACAGTTCTGCTATTCGTTACACACAATTATTTCATGTTCCTAAAAGTGTTTCTGTCTTTTGTAATAGAGGTACAAGTGGTATTGATGGCAGTACTAGTACAGCAATAGGAGCTGCACTTGCAACTGAGCAAAGAACAACTTTTATTACAGGCGATTTAAGCTTCTTTTACGATAGTAATGCACTTTGGAATAATTATATTCCAAAAACGTTTAGAATTATAGTTATTAATAATGAAGGTGGTGGTATTTTTAGAATCTTACCAGGACATAAGGATACGAATAACTTTGATACTTTTTTTGAAACCAAGCATCATTTATCTGCAAAGCAGCTCTGTGAAATGTATGGCTTTGAATATAAAGTAGCAAATGACCAGAGTGAAACTACAATACAATTAAATGAATTCTATAAGATTTCTAAACAACCCGTTTTGTTAGAAATTTTTACTCCTTCAAAAATTAATGATAAGATACTTTTAGAATATTTCAAGTTTATAAAATAAATGATGTGAAAATCATGGTAATATGTGACTTTTTCGCTTTTTGTGTTTCTAAAAAATAGTTACCTTTATGAAAACTAATTTATTAACTTAAAACATATATTAACATGAGTAAAAGAGATGATTTAATTGTAAAGTACGCGGCAGATCTAAAAGATAAGTGTGGTGTTACTGCAGACATGGATTTATTAACTAAAGTAACTATTGGTTTAGGTCCTTCAATTTATAATGCAGATTCTTCTACAGTATCTGGTTCTGACGCAAAAGAATTGGCTACAGTTAAGAATAACTTTTTAATTAAGAAATTAGGATTAACAGATAGTCCTGATTTAGATAAAGCAATTGATGCTGTTATTGAAAAATACGGTAGATCTAACAGAACTAAGTATAGAGTAGTTGTTTATTATTTATTAGCAAAACACTTCAAAAAAGAAGGTATTTACTCATAAATAAGTTTAAATATTATAAAAAAACGCTGTAATTTTAAAATTACAGCGTTTTTTTTATGTGTTTAATTTAAGGATTAAAATCTTAAGCCAATTCTAAAGCAACCTCAATCATGCTTTTAAAAGTGGTTTCACGATCTTTACTTGTAGTACTTTCTCCTGTAACTAAAGAGTCTGAAATTGTAAGTATCGCCAAAGCGTTTACATTGTGTTTGGCAGCAATGGTATATAAACCTGCAGCTTCCATTTCTACACATAGCACACCAAATTTAGACCACTTTTTATAGGCTTCTTTATTATCCTCATAAAATTCATCTGAAGATAAAACGTTACCAGCTTTAATAGGAATATTTTTCTGTTTAGCGGCTTCTACAGCTTTCATAAATAACTCAAAATTTGCAGTAGGAGCATAATCTGCACCACCAAATCTTAATTCGTTAACACCAGAAGTCGAAGATGCTGCCATAGCTAAAACTACATCTCTTAATTTTACATTTTCTTGATAAGAGCCAGCACTACCAACTCTAATAAGGTTTTTTACACCATATTCTGAAATAAGTTCATTAGCATAAATAGAGATACTAGGCACTCCCATGCCAGTTCCCATTGTAGAAATGCGCTTGCCTTTGTAAGTACCAGTATAACCAAACATGCCTCTTACTTTATTGAAGCATACTGGGTTTTCAAAAAATGTTTCGGCTATCCATTTTGCTCTTAATGGATCACCTGGTAGTAAAATAGTTTCTGCAATTTCGCCTTTTTTGGCTTCAATATGTACACTCATATTGCAAAGTTAAACAAAGAAGTGATTCAAACTTTTTATTGTGCTGCAAATTTTACTTTAAATCTTGATTTTTAGTTTTTGCTTTACATCAAGATGAAAAATTTAATATCAAATAAATTAAAAAAGCTTCTTTAAGATAAAAAACTGATTAATTTAAAGGAACAAAACAAGGTGTTAAATCACTTCTATGTAATTCTATTAATACTCAGAATTAGATAATTGATTATTCATCATGGCAACACCAGCTGAAGCACCAATTCTATTTGCACCAACTTCTATGTATTTAAGAGCTGTTTCTACATCTCTAATACCACCAGAAGCTTTTACTTTTAGTTGATTTCTTACTGTTTTTTTCATGATTTTGATAGCAGTTAATGTAGCTCCACTTTTAGAGAATCCTGTAGAGGTTTTTACAAAATCCGCTTTGGCATCAATGCAGATTTCGCATGCTTTTACAATTTCGTTTTTAGAAAGTTCACTTATCTCTAGAATGACTTTTAATGTGGTAAGGCCAATTGCACGTTTCACAGCGCTAATATCTTTTAATACAGCAAGGTGGTTTTTACTTTTTAGACGGCCAATATTCATTACCATATCTATTTCTGTAGCACCTTGATCAATGGCATTTTTAGCTTCAAATACTTTGGCTTCTGTAGACATGGCTCCTAAAGGAAAGCCAACTACGGCACAGACTTTTGTGTTAGATCTTCCTAAAGCTTGTTTAGCAAGGTAAACATTACTACTGTTAACACAAACAGAGTAAAAATTATATTTAATAGCTTCTTCGCAAAGTTTCAGAATGTCGGCTTCGGTTGCCGAGGGACTTAATAGGGTATGGTCTATGTAGCGGTTTAGTTCCATTTTTTTTTGTTAGGGGTTTTTAGGCAATATTATATTATTGTAATTCTCTACAAGTAGAGGGATTACTCACAAGTTAAAACGTGTCCTTAAGTTTTTGTTGGAATTAAATAGCTCGACAAAATTAATGATTTATCCGTTAAAAAGTATATAAAATTGAAAATTTTATGATGCATTTCATCGAATAATTGTTTTTGAGGATGCAAATAATTGTAATTCAGAAAATTATTTTTCTGTTTTTTACGATTTAATATTAGGTTTTAATCTATGACTTTTGTCAGTATTTAACTTTTTTATGAATTATAGATTTGTCGAAATTTAAAAACAAATCTCATGAAAAATTTATTATTATTTATTTTATTAATTGGTTTTACTTTCAGTAGTAGTGCGCAAGATGACACGTCTTCAGCAGATTATAGCAAATGGCAAGCTCGTTTTAGAATCATTTCTGTAATACCATCGCCAGGTGATGATATTAGTGGAGCTGATGTAGATATTAGTACGGCTTTTGTTCCAGAATTGGACTTTACGTATTTCTTTACTAAGAATATTGCAGCAGAGCTAATATTAGCAACTACAAAACATGATGTTGAAATAGAAAATGGAGTAGATTTAGGACACGTGTGGTTATTGCCTCCAACTTTAAATTTACAATATCATTTTTATGCAGGCGATTTTAAACCTTATGTTGGTGCAGGTGTAAATTATACTTTCTTTTATGGAGAAGATGAAGGTGATGTTGCTGGTATGGATTATGAAAATACTTTTGGATTTTCTTTACAAGCTGGTATTGATTATAACTTAACTGATAAGTGGTTCTTAAACTTTGATATTAAAAAATTGTTCTTATCAACAGATGTTGATGTAGATACAGGTGAAGGCGTATTGCCAGTAGAAGTAGACATTGATCCTTTAGTGATTGGGTTAGGTGTAGGTATGAAGTTTTAATAACACAACACAATACTTGAATCAAAAAAAATGAGCTCAATATCTGAGCTCATTTTTTTTGTTTTAAATATTAAAACTCTAAATTATTCCACTACAGCATTAACCTTATAGCCAGCTTCTCTAAGTAAGTTAATTACTCCAAATTCTCCAGCTAAATGACCTGCGCCAACACCAAAAAAAGTTGGTTGTACTTTTGCGTACTCACCAATTCTTGGTATCCAATTTTTGTTTCTATTTATTAATAATTTGTCTTGATGCTTATTTACAGAAGAAGCCTCGTCATCATTCATCATTGCAATCAAAGCTTCAATATTTTCTTCTTTATAAATGCTTAACATTTCTGTAAACGTTTCTCTATCTTTCTTTAAATTATCTTTTGCTGTTTTTAATAAGTCAGCCACTTGGTCTTCATAAGGAATATCATCAAAAACTTTCATCTGGTCTTCAATAGTTTCTAAGCCATTAATCTCTTCTTGTTGCTCAGTAGCCACAGTCATAAGTTCTTGCTCAAAAGATTGCATAGGGCAATCTAGCATTTTTGGATAGAGCATGGCAATTAAGAAAAAAGGCTTAATGTTTTCTACCATTTTTAGAGGCATGCCAACTTCATTAGTGATTAATGAATCTATAATAGCATAATCTTCTTTAGAGACTAAATCGCTAATTTTTTTACCATCTTTCATATACATGCCTCCCATCATCTTGGTTTGCATTGATGGATCGTCCATATCTATTTCTAAAACCACTTGAGATGTTTCATCTAATGCTTTCTTTACATCGTCTTCTAAGGTGGCATCACAAGTAATATGAATAGTTCCAAAAATGTAAGATGGTTTTTCTAAGCCATTGCCTTCAACTTTCCAAAGTGTTGAATTCTCTAGCTTTTGCGCATTTATAGATATAATACTGAATATTGAAAGTAGTACTGTAGTAATTAAATTTTTCATTCTTATGTTTTATTGATTACAATGCATTAGACATAAAATTTTAAAATTAGTTACAGTTTCGTTAGAATAAAATACATATTTCTAATTCTCTTTCTATATTTAGGCTTCAAACAGAACTAGAATGACTAAAAAGATAGAAACAAACATAGAATACGACCTCATTTGTGTTGGAGGCGGAATAATGAGTGCCACTTTAGCATTAATCTCTAAAATTTTACAACCAGAATTAAAAGTTCTTATTGTTGAACGATTAGATAAGGTTGCGCAAGAGAGTTCTGCAGCATGGAATAATGCAGGCACAGGACATTCAGCCTTGTGTGAGTTAAATTATTGTCCACAAGAAGAAGATGGTTCAGTTTCAATAAAAAAAGCCATTGAAATATGTAAACAGTTTGAAATTTCAAAACAGTTCTGGTCCTTTTTAGTTGAAGAAGGACTCATTGATAATCCTGAAGATTTTATTAAAAACGTACCACATCACAGTTGGGTGACAGGTAAGGAGAATTCAGATTATTTAGAAGCTCGTTTTAAAGCGTTTAAAGAACACTATTTGTTTGATTCTATTGAGTTCACTAGAGATATTGATAAAATGAAAACGTGGTTTCCTTTAATAGCGGAAGAAAGGTCTAAGGACGAAGAAATGGCAGCATCTCGCATTGAAAGAGGAGCAGAAGTCAATTATGGCAATCTTACAAAACAACTGTTTTATATTCTCGAAACCAAATTTAATACACCAGTTCATTGCAACATGGAAGTGCAAGATGTCGATCCAAGTCCGGATATTGATTGGACGGTTGAATTAATAGATTTAAAAACTGAAGAGGAACATCATATAGAGTCTAAACATGTTTTTATTGGCGCAGGAGGAGCGAGTTTATTATTGCTTCAAAAAGTTGAAATAGAGGAGAAGGAAGGTTATGGCGGATTTCCGGTAAGTGGAGAATGGTTAGTATGTAGAAATGAAACGATTATTAAACAGCATAACGCAAAAGTTTATAGCAAAGCAGGACCAAACGATCCACCAATGTCTACACCACATTTAGATACCAGATATATTGATGGTAAGCGTGAGTTGTTATTTGGGCCTTTTGCAGGTTTTAGTCCTAAGTTTTTAAAAGAGGGTTCTAATTTTGATTTATTAAAGTCTATTCAATTCGATAATCTATCACCTATGTTAGGTGCTTTTTGGCATAATTTACCATTAACCAAATATTTGGTAGAGCAGGTGAGCATGAGTCATGAAGACCGCATGGATGAACTGAGAAAGTTTTACAAAAATGCTAAAAGTGAAGATTGGGAATTGTTAGTGGCTGGTCAGCGTGTTCAAATTATAAAAAAGGATGAATATGAAGGAGGAAAACTTCAATTTGGTACAGAAGTAGTGAGTAGTAAAAATGGCAGTATTACTTGTCTTTTAGGAGCTTCACCTGGTGCTTCTACAGCAACGCATGTAATGATGCGTGTTTTAGAAAAAGCATTTCCTGAGATTCTTAATTCTGAATCAGGAAAGCAATTATTGCATAAAATGTTACCCATTTATAATACTGAATTAACCAAACAATTATTTGAAGTTCAGCTTGAAAAATCCAAGAAAGCATTAAAATTATAACTTTGAAATTATAAAAAGGAAGAGCAACACTCCTTCCAAGCGCTTGAAATTTGTGTTGCTCTTAACCAACCAATCATTATATAGACTGTTTGTATCCTAAAATGTTACAGTCTTTTTTACAATTCTTCTGCTACTAAATCACCTTGATTTCTAAAGACTAATTCTCCATCAAATTCATCAAGTAAAATGATACTATCTGTAGTTACTTTTCCTGCTAGTATTTCTTTACTTAGCTGGTTTAACACATCTTTTTGTATCACTCGTTTTACAGGTCTTGCACCATATTCTGGATTATAACCTTTGTCTGCCAAATAGCTTACTGCTTCTGGTGTCGCATCAAACGTAATACCTTGTTTCGCTATCATTTTAGTGATGCTCTTAAGTTGTAAACCTACAATATCAACAATGTTCTGTTTAGATAATGGAGTAAACATTATAGTGTCATCAATTCGGTTTAAAAACTCTGGTCTTACCGTTTGTTTTAATAAAGCTAAAACATCTATTCTTGCAGCTTCAATCGCTGACGGAATATCTTTAGTCGCTTCAAAACGGTCTTGTATAATATCACTTCCCATGTTTGAAGTCATGATAATAATGGTATTTTTAAAGTCAGCAACTCTACCTTTATTATCCGTTAAACGTCCTTCATCTAATACTTGTAATAAAATATTAAAAGTATCTGGATGCGCTTTTTCAATTTCATCTAACAAGACAACAGAATAAGGTTTACGTCGCACAGCCTCTGTTAATTGTCCGCCTTCATCATATCCAACGTATCCTGGAGGCGCACCAACTAAACGACTTACAGCATGACGCTCTTGATATTCACTCATATCTATACGAGTCAATGCATTTTCGTCATCAAACAGATATTCTGCTAAAGCTTTAGCCAATTCCGTTTTACCAACACCAGTTGTTCCTAAAAATAAGAAGGTACCAATTGGTTTTTGTGGGTTTTGTAATCCAGCTCTAGAACGACGTACAGCATCACTAACGGCTTCAATAGCTTCTTCTTGTCCGACAACACGTTTGTGTAATTCGTCTTCTAATTTTAGTAATTTTTCACGATCACTTTGAAGCATTTTAGTTACAGGAATTCCGGTCCATTTTGCAACAACATCTGCAATGTCTTCATAAGTGACTTCTTCTTTTATTAAAGATGTGTCTTGTTGCTCTGCTAATTCTTTTTGGAATTTTTCAAGTTTCTCATTCGCCTCTTTAATTTTTCCGTATCTAATTTCGGCTACTTTACCATAATCGCCATCACGTTCTGCACGTTCTGCTTCAATTTTAAAGTTTTCAATTTCTTCTTTTATATTTTGAACGTTGTCTACCACTTCTTTTTCAGACATCCATTTGGCATTTAGCTCATTTCGTTCTTCTTTAAGATTCGCTAAATCAGCTTTTAAGCTTTTTAATTTAGTTTCGTCTTTTTCACGTTTAATGGCTTCATGTTCAATTTCAAGCTGCATTATTTTACGGTCTAAAACATCTAATTCCTCTGGTTTAGAGTTGATTTCCATTCGTAATTTAGAAGCAGCCTCATCCATTAAATCAATCGCTTTATCTGGTAAAAAACGATTGGTAATGTAACGTTGAGATAATTCTACAGCACCAATAATAGCTTCATCTTTAATCTGAACTTTGTGATGCGCTTCATACTTTTCTTTAATACCACGAAGGATAGAAATTGCACTTTCGGTATCAGGCTCATCAACTTTTACCATTTGAAAACGACGCTCTAAGGCTTTGTCTTGCTCAAAATATTTTTGATACTCATCTAAAGTAGTTGCACCAATAGCTCTCAATTCGCCACGAGCCAAAGCAGGTTTTAAAATGTTTGCCGCATCCATGGCACCTTGTCCACCACCAGCACCAACCAGTGTATGAATTTCATCGATAAATAAAACGATGTCTCCATCACTTTCTGTCACTTCTTTGATAACAGCTTTTAGTCGCTCTTCAAATTCACCTTTATATTTTGCACCAGCAATTAAAGAACCCATATCTAAAGCAAAAATTTGCTTGTCTTTTAGGTTTTCTGGAATGTCTCCATCTATAATTCTGTGTGCTAAACCTTCTGCAATGGCTGTTTTACCTGTTCCTGGTTCACCAACTAAAATGGGATTGTTCTTAGTTCTACGCGATAAAATTTGAAGAATTCTTCTAATTTCTTCATCTCTACCAATTACCGGATCTAATTTGCCATCTCGTGCTAATTGATTTAAATTTTTAGCATATTTACTAAGTGAATTATAAGTTTCTTCTTGACTTTGAGACGTTACTCTGTCGCCTTTTCTTAATTCTTCAATAGCCGCATTTAAACCTTTTTCCGTAACACCTTGATCTTTTAAAATCTGAGCAATTTTACTTTTAGATTTAAAAATAGCTAGAACTAAATGTTCAATAGAAACGTAATCATCATTCATTTTTTTAGCAATGATTGATGCTTCGTTTAACGTTTTACTAGCATCACGAGAGAGCATAATATCGCCTCCAGATACTTTAGGAAAACTTTCTAGTTCTTTGTCTAATATTTGTTGCAGCATTGGCACGTTAACATTCAACTTTTTAAGTAGAAATGGTAATACGTTTTCATCAACATTAAAGAGCGCTTTAAAAATGTGCTCGTTTTCTATTTGCTGATGCCCAAAACCTTGTGCAAGCTGCTGCGCTTGCTGTATCGCTTCTTGCGATTTAATGGTATAATTATTAAAATTCATCTTTTATTGTTTTTATAATTAATTTGAAACTTTAATTGTTATCAAATCAACCTTGTGTTATTGTTGTGTTTGACTATCTTTAGGCAATTATCTTACCAATTTAAAAACGTAAGAATTAAACGACAAAATGTCTGATTTAGTGTTTTTATAAATGACGTTTTGTCTTATGTAAGATTACGAATTTGTTTCGACTTAAGTAATGACGTAGGTCAGTTAAGGTTTTTGTTACAAGCCATTTGGACAGCTATAACTGACTATAGACGATTTAAAAAATTAATATGTTTAAAAAATTATTCGGTTCCTCAGAACCAAAAGTAGAAAAGGTATTGCCTTGGCAACCGTTAAGCGATGTGTCTCAATTAAGTACAATTGCCGAAAGATCTAAAACCAAAACGCAACTTATATTTAAGCATTCTACGCGTTGTGGTATTAGTAGTATGGTAATGAAACAGTTTGTGTCTGCATATGATTTAGAAAGTAAAGCCGATTTATATTACTTAGATTTATTGAATTATAGAGATGTGTCTAATGAAGTAGGCTATAAATTTCAAGTAATGCATCAGTCACCTCAGCTTTTAGTGATTAAGAATGGAGTAGTGGTAGCACATGCCAGCCACGGAGGTATTAATGAGATGAATTTAGAGCGGTTTGAATAGGTTTTATTCCTTACATATGCCTAATTTGTAATGAAGTACAGAATTACAAAAGAAGATCTTAATAAACGCATTTATGGTAAAACATTAGATGGTTTTGCAGATCGTTTTCTGGTTTTTATAGCCCAAAAGCAAAAGGATAATAATTATTTATTGAGCGATGCTCATATTCTGCAATTAGAGCGTAAAACAAAAAAAAGAATTTATATAAATAGTGTGGTCTTATCCATTTTAGGTTTGTTTTGTTTAGTGCTTGGTCTATTTCAATTTATGTACACTAAGCCTTTAATTGGTGTTAATTTATATACTCAATTTCCATTAATTTCAAATGGTTCTATTGAAATAGTTGGGAGTATGGCTTTATTTGTAGGTTGTTTATACAGCTATATAAAACGGCAAGCGATTTTAGAACGTTTAGTGAAATCTCAATTGATAGATGATCTTAAAAAATTACAACAGTTAGAGGGTCTTAAACCTAAGCCGTTAAGTAAAAAGAGAAAACGTTTTAAGCAGTCTTATAAAGTTGGAAATAAAAAATAGCATCTACTGTTATTTTTATTGAAATATACATAGTTCTAAATTTCAATTTGTTAAATTTAACACATAAGTAAATCAGGACTTAAATAGCTTTTATCCCGAAAAATACATTGTGTAAAGCCTATTTTTGTTTTGATATAACACGTTATCTGTAATTGAATCCAATGAATGAAGAATTAGAAAACATATTTAAAAAAGTCATTTACAAGGATAAAAGTTCTTTAATTACTCGATTCGAAAGTAGAAGAAAAAAAGTTCAAGAGATATTAAACAGAAACCCAAGACCATCTCACTTGGAAGGATTAAGTGAAGATTCTGCATTTTTAAGAGTTAGTAGTTATTCTGACCTTTCAAATATAATGGACATAGGTTATTACAATGGAATTAAGACGAATAATCCAATTGAATACAATAATGCCCTTTACACTTTTGCTCGTCTAAATACCGAAAGAATGAAACTAATTGGTTCAGGAAACGACCATTGTATTCTATTTCCGTATGTTCTCGATCATCTGGCTTGTGGAGAAATTAGTCTCGCTCGGAATTTGTTCAAAATGAATCTAGGAAAGTCGAAAAAAGGTCATAGATTTTTAGTTTGTGCAACAAACCTGCTACAATCGATTTTTAATGATAATGACTTGTTATCAGCATCTTCAATTAAAGATGCTGATGTTTTTTTGAAGAAGAAGAATCCAAAATTTGAAAACTACACCGTTGAGTTTTTAAGATCAATTATTAATAAGAATGAAGAAGTCTTAAATGAATCTCTTTTTCAAATAGTGAAGGGTTACAGAAATAACAAATGGTTACACGAATTCAAAGATCCTATCTTAAAATTAATTGGCAATTATCCTATAGGATTATATAAACTGGGAAAACATTATTTGAAAAATGAAGACGTTAATTTGATTCTTCCTGAGCACCCTGTTATTTGGAAAGAGTTCGCAGAATTAAAGCAAAAAGCAGAACCTTATATTCTATTTAAGGAAAGTTTAGTGGGCTTGAATGATTATTTAAAAAATACAGATAACACCGTGTATAATTAATTGCTTGGTTCTAGATTACTTACGAAAATTCCGCTGGAATTTTCTATCTGTGATTTGTTTGTTAACTTAGTTGCTAAACCACGCAACTAACCATACACAAACACGTTGTAAGCAATTTGAGAAATGAGCATATTATCGAAAATATTTAAGAAAAAATCTAACACGAACAAAGCAAGTTTGATTTTGGACGAAAAAGGAATTAACTCAATTGGTGGAAAAGCAAGTTCTGAAATTGATATTCCCGAATTGAAAACAAGTCCAATAGTCTATTTTGGATGCATTTCCAAAAACGAAACTCATTTTCCGAAAATTGATTTCGACTTACATTTAGTTTGTCCAATATTCATTGACCTTCAATCACCTGTGTTTTTTGACTACTCAAACCCCAAAAAGCCAAAACTTATCAGAGATAACGTTACTTCGAACTTCAACCAATTATTTGAAGACATTCCTTCTGATGCTTACATTGAATATAAACGGCTGAATTTCAAAATTGAAAATGCACCAACAGTAAAAATTAAGACTGGTGTTCACGAATTTGATATGGTTCCAGGCGAAATAGGACATACTATACTACCAAACTGGATTCACGATAAGGAATGGCTTATTTGTCCGATTACTGGAAATAAAATGGAATTTCTATTTCAGTTAGAAGATATTGATGATAGTGAAACTGTGAAAGGACAAGAAATTTTAGATAAAGAATATATCGACCCTTATTTACACTTTGGACACGGATATTTATATGTATTTTATGAACCTGAATCCAAAGTTATTGGATATTTAAATCAACTATAAAAACTGCTTACAACACCGTATATAATTTATTGCTTGGTTCTAGCCTACTTACGAAAATCCTTGCGGATTTTCTATTCGGTTTTTATTTGCTAACTTAAGTACTTAAATCACGCAACTAATCTTATACAAACACGTTGTAACACATTAAACGAAACCAAGAAACTTATATGAAAAGAACGATATTTTTATTACTAATACTATTAGCAACAAATGTCTATAGTCAAGAACTCGAAACTCAAGATTGGATAACCGATATTGAGTTTTTAAAAACCGAATTAGAAAAAAAACATAAGAATTTATACTTCAAAATCTCAAAAGAACAGTTTGAAAAAGAGCTAAACTCAATAATAAAAGAATTAGATGCTGACTCGGATTTACAAACCGCAATTAAACTTAAACAGTTGATTTCAAAAATTGGCGATTCACACACAGGAATTAATATATTTAGGTTTACAAAAAGAAAAAAAGGACTACCTATTAAAATGAGTTGGTTTAAAGATGGGTATTATATTATAAAAACCACAAAAAATAATTATGACTTATTAGACAAAAAAATTATCTCAATTAATAATTATCCAATTCAAAAGGTTGTAGATAGCTTAAAGACTTTAATTACAGCAGACAATAATGCAATTATAAAAGCTAGAATTCCCAACGTTTTAAACATGAGTTCAATATTAAGCTATTTTGATTTTTCAAAAGCAAGTGATTCTATTTACCAATTTGAAGTTGAAGATTATAATGGCTACAAATCAAAACACTCAATATCATTAGCAATAAACAATCGACGAGATAATATAGAAACAAAAATTGATGGAGTAAGACCCTATTATATTGACGGTAAAGGAAAAATATTCAAAGAAAAATATTATGCGAAAGAACAGATATATTACGTTCAATACAATAAATGTATGAGTAAAGAATCTGTTTTAAAATATGGTAACAAAAATGAAGCATACAGATGGCCTTCGTTTCAAGAATTTGAAAACAAAGTTTTGGAAACATTAGAAAAAGAGCCAGTTCAAAAATTGATTTTTGACATGAGATTTAATAAAGGTGGTAGTTCTTATTTAGCACAAAACCTCATTAAAAAAATAGCTGAAAACAAAAACATAAATACAAAAGAGAGATTATTTGTTGTAATTGGTAACAGCACTTATTCTTCGGCAATTTGGAATACTATTGATTTCAAAAAATGGACTAATGCAACAATAATTGGAGAAGAAACAAGTGGGAAACCTAACCATTATGGTTACGTGAAATATTTTTATCTTCCTTATTCAAATATGAAAATTACTTTTTCGACGGAATATTATGAACTTTGGGATAAAGATGACAACAGCATCAAACCTGACATCGAAGTTACAAGAACATTTGAGGATTATAAAAACGGAATTGACCCTATTTTGGAATATGTAAAAAATAATAAATAACGTGTTACAACAACGTGTATAATTCATTGCTTTGGTCGTTGCCTATTTGGAAAATTCCTTCGGAATTTTCTCGCGTTCGTTTTTGTTTACTAAATTAGTTGCTTAACCACGCAACTAACCATACATAAAACCGCTGTATCAAATTTTGACGCAACCATTTCAACATTTTTGCATCTAATAGAAAACAAACTATATTTTATGAAAAATAATGTACTTATTATTTTGCTATTTGCACTCACTTTGAGTTGTAATTCAGACGACGACACTTCTGAAATGACAAATGTTGAATTTACCTTAATTGCTAGAGAAAATCTTTTTGGAAATGGTAATGAAGGAATCATTCAACAAAATATGGTTATTACAAACCAAAGCGATTGGAATAGTTTAATAGCCCAAATAAATTCTGAAAATAACGTTTCTGATAACTTTACTGAGATTGATATAGACTTTTCTGAATTTCAAATTATAGCTGTTTTTGATGAAATAAAAGGAAATGGAGGTCATATTCTTGAATTTAGCATTATGTCTAATTCTGAAAACATAATAGTTAATGTAATTGATTTAGTTCCAGATGGCGATGTTACAGGTGTGGTTACTCAACCTTTTTGTATAGTTAAAATTCTAAAATCTGATTTAGCTATAGTATTTGAATAAAAAACTTGCTACAACAATGTGTATAATTCATTGCGAGTTATGGCCTACTTACGAAAGTCCTCGCGGACTTTCTATCTGTGATTTATTTGCTAACTTTAGTGCTTAAACACGTAACGAAATCATACGTTAAACCATTGTAAGTAATTTAAAACCAGCTAAGTGAACGACGGTTTAAGAATAGGATTAAGTGTTTTATTTGCGTTATTGATTATCGCTTTTAAATATTCGATGAGTATTGATATTCTTGCAACTATTATTTTTTTGACGATTTTAATTTTTGATATTTCAAAGTATAGCCGAAATGAAAACACCAAATCCGTTCTAATCTATTACTTATCTTGGATTTTGATTTCTGGGTGTGTGATTTACATAAGAAATGTTGGACTGAATTTCTGGTCGCCTATAATTCTGATTTTAACGATTAAAACTATTGTTCTTTTATTATCCTATTTGAAATTTAAAAGATTTTATGTTACGAAAACTATCTTAGGATATTTATGGCTAACAAGTTTGTTTCTCTATCTATCGGAACTTATCCTGAATTCAACACACGGATTCGGAAAACTATGCTTGAATCTAGCAGTCATTTCATCGATTGAAAGTATTTTAATAATTATATTTCAGAAAAAACAAGTTATTTACGAACCGAGTATTATAAACATTAGTTGGAATAAAATAAAAAACTACTTACAACACCGTGAATAATTAATTGCTTTATTTCTGCCTACTTGCGAATATTCCTGCGGAATATTCACGGGTTCGTAAAAGTTTGCTAAATTAGTTGCTGAACCACGCAACTAATCTTATACTAAACCGTTGCGCGTAATTACCACTCAAACCAAAAAGTATCCAACATTTGAAAATCCGTATAAGGAATTAAGACTACTACTACCCGAACTTTGTATTATAATTTTAATCTTAAAAAAATAGACAAAATGAATACAAATCAATTTGGTAAAAAAGGTTGGACACCAGACAGGATTGAAAAATTATATGGTAAAACATACGTCATAACAGGAACTACAAGCGGAACAGGATTTGAAGCAGCGAAAATATTGCTATCAAAAGGTGCGAGAGTGGTAATGCTTAATAGAAACCCCAAAAAAGCAGAAAACACCATTGCAACATTAAAACAAGAATTGGGTAACAAAATCGATGCAACAAACATTCAAATGGACTTATCCAAACAAGCATCTGTAAAAAAAGCAGCCGAAGAAGTATTAAAAACAGTTCCTAAAATTGATGCACTTATTTGCAATGCAGCCATTGCACAAGTACCTAAACAAAAGCTAACTGAAGATGGTTGGGAAAGCCAAATGGGAACGAATTACTATGGAAATTGGACATTGCAAGCATTGCTATTCCCTCTCATTGAAAAATCCAAAGGTCGAATTGTAACAGTTGGAAGTATGGGTTATGATATGGGAATTAAAACCATAAAATTCGATGATTTGAATTGGGACAAAGACTATACACCTAACGATGCTTACAGTCAAAGTAAACTTGCACAGATTATGTCAATGTACGAATTACAAGATAGATTAAAAGAAGCAGGAGAAACAGATGTTAAAGCCTATGCGTGTCATCCAGGTTCTTCAAGAACCAACTTGATAAATACAAGCGGTAGTTTTATGATGAAATTAATCTTTAATCTGATGAAATTATCCCCATTAACACAGTCCGCTGAAAAAGGTGCTTATCCGCAATTAATGTGTGCAACAGAACCAAATTTAGACCAAAGCGGTTTTTACGGACCAACAGGAAGAAGCAATTGGGTAGGTCCAGTTGGAGCACACAAAATAGAACCACACGCTAAAGATAAAGCAGTAGCTAAACGACTATGGGAGCTTTCAGAAAAAGAGACAGGTATAAAATGGAATATCTAAATTTGTATTATGCAACATTTTAAAACATTATCATCGTATTTAGACTATTTAGGACTACCAAGACCAGAGCATCCAATGTTGAGCGTGTTCAACTCGAAAGAAGATGGTTATTTACCCTGTCCAAGAGAAAGTTCCCCACCAATTACTAATGATTGCTATTCCATTAGTTTTAAAAAATATGTAGAAGGGAATTTAAACTACGGAAGAACAAAATATGATTTCACAAATGGCGCTTTAATTTTCATTGCACCAAGACAAGTCTTGCAATGGGATAGTAGCGTAGTTTTTGAACAAAAAGGCTTTTCAATAAACTTTCACGAAGATTTTTTGAAAGGAACAGAATTGGCGCAACAAATTAAAAAATACGGTTTCTTCTCATATTCCGTAAATGAAGCTTTACACCTTTCGCCTAAAGAAGAAAAACAGATAGAATCTATTGTTGAAAATATTGAAATTGAGTATCAAAATAACCAAGATGCTTTTAGCAAAGAAATAATCATTTCGCAATTGTGCACTTTACTAAAATATGCTAATCGTTTCTATGAAAGGCAATTTTTAAATAGAAAAGAAATATCCAATAATTTGTTAGAGCAATTCAATAAGCGTTTAACGGAATATTTTGAATCTGGACAATTACAAGAAAAAGGTATTCCTAGTATAGAACAAATCGCAGATAAAATGTCGATTTCACAACGTTACTTAAGTGACACTTTAAAAAAAGAAACAGGTAAAACTACAACCGAACATTTACACTTACACTTAATAGATGAGGCGAAAAATATACTATTACAACCAAATAAAAGTATTTCAGAAGTGGCTTACGAATTAGGATTTGAATATCCACCCTATTTTTCGAGACTATTCAAAAAGAAAGAAGGAATAAGTCCAACTGAATACAGAGAAAAATATAAACTAAATTAAACGATGGAACTATTAAAATTAGCGACAGAATGGGCAAAAGCCGAAGTATTTTCAACACGTTTTTTTATCTTATTTGCGATAGGATTTTTAATCGCAAGTGTTGGATTTTGGCAATTAGGAAAAACAGATTTAGCTAAGGCTTATATCATTCCAACGCTTGTGGCTGGTGTATTACTTTTAATAATTGGTAGTGGTCTTAACTACACAAACATTCAAAGAGTTAAACAATTTGAAAAGGATTTTAATACTGATACATCTGCTTTTTACCAATCCGAGATTGAACGTTCAGAAAGCACTTTAAAGGAGTATACAGTTGTATTTAAAGTAATTCCAATATTAATTATCATAGCATCATTATTAATTCTGTTTGTTAACACACCAACTTGGAGAGCAATAAGCATTACAACAATTGCTATGCTAATAGTCATTTTATTAGTTGACGGAACTGCTCACTCAAGAATAGAAAGCTACCATAAAGAATTGAAATTAGTGGATATTGAAAATGAAATTATAAAATAACTACACCCAACAAAGTATATAATTTATTGCTAGTTCTGGCTTGCTTACGAAAATTCTCGCGAATTTTCTTTGGTTCGGTTTACTTTTGCTAATTTAGTTGCTTAACCACAGAACTAGCCATACCTAAAACCGTTTCCAATAATTAGAGCTAACATCACAAATGAAAGATATTTACGAACCTAAATTTGTCGAAAAACTGTTTGATAAAATGTCGAGTTCTTATTCAAAAGTGAATTACATAACTTCATTTGGGTTTAGCGAAAGATGGAGAAGACAATGCGTTGAGGAAATTGGAATTGAAAAAGGAAAAATAGTTGTTGATTTAATGACTGGAATGGGAGAATGTTGGAAACATATTCTAAAAAAATCAGATAAAAACTCAAAACTTATCGGACTTGACTTCTCAACAGAAATGATAAATCGTGCAGAGAAAAATAAAAGAAAGTTCAAAAAATCAACAATTGAAGTTCTGAAAGAAAACGTTTTTCAAAATTCAATAGAAAACCAAACAGCAGATTATGTTATTTCTGGTTTTGGATTAAAGACATTTAATGATGAACAACTTGGAGAACTCTCGAATGAAATCAACAGAATTTTAAAGCCAAACGGAAAATTCTCGCTAATTGACGTTTCAGTTCCAAAAAATAAAATATTAAAACCATTTTATATGTTTTACTTAAAAAATGTTATTCCTATTTTAGGAAAAGTATTTCTTGGTAGTCCAGAAACTTATAAAATGTTAGGCGTTTATACTGAGGAATTTGGAAACTCAAAAAACACACATCGAATTTTTAACAGACCTGAATTCGATGTTGAATATGTGGAATATTTTTTCGGTTGTGCAAGCGGAATTAAAGGACGGAAAATAAAATAACTATCGGCAACACAGTGTATAATTAATTGTTTTATTAAGACCTACAATATGAAAAACATGCTACTTCTTTTATTTTTAATTCCAATTTTGGGTTTTAGTCAAAATTTTGAGGGAACGCTTGTGTATGAAAATGACATTGAGATTGCTGAAAAATTCTCAAAACAGTTTGGAATGACAAAAGAGAAGATGATGGAAAGCGGGCAATTTTTTGAGGAAACTCTGACTACCTATAAAAATGGAAACTATTTGAGCAAACCAAATAAAGGAAAAATTAAAGTTATTTATTTATCATATAGAAATGAAATTTTAACATTAGACAAAAAATTGGATTTAGTTCCTGCAATTAAAGCTGAAATAGATTTAGAAACCGAATTAAAAGAAAAAAGCCCAAAAATAGCAGTAGAACAAACAGATGAAATAATCCTGAACATAAAATGCTCTAAAGTAATTGTGGAATGGGAAACTGGCACTTATGAGTATTTTTTCAATTCAGATTATTTAAAAATGAACTATACACTATACAGCAATCACAAATACGATATGTGGTCGGAATATTTAAAATTATCTAATTCTTTACCCTTTAAAATTGTGAAAAGAATGGATGGAATGACAACAATCACTATGACATTAAAAGAAATAAAAGAGCATTCAGTGAATGATAAAATATTCAAACTTCCTAAATTAGAATTGAGCAAAGAATTTGTCTTTACAAAAGGGAATCAGGTCTATTATGAAAAAAAATAAAAACTGCTGCTAACAATTTGTATCACTAATTGCTGTATTATTCTCTATTTGGGTATATTCCACAGGAATATTCACGGGTTCGTTAAAGTTTACTAATTTAGTTGCTAAACCACGCAACTAGCCATAAACAAATCGTTGTTGGTAATTTTTCAAAACAATAGGATTAACTAATCAAATAAATAAAAATAAAAAAAACAGTACTATTTGCCTTTTGCTTTTTATCGATTATAAAATTGTATTCTCAAGTTTATGTTAATCTTAAAAAAGATCAATTTGACTTGGTTAAAAACTCTCAAACTTATTTCATTGTGCCCATTGAACTTAATTTGGACGAAGTAAAAACTAATGTTCAAGACATATGGACATTAAATAAAATTACATTTGTTTCACAAGATAATTATGAAAAAGATAAAGAGTTTTATACAAAGGAGGGTAACTCAATTATAAAATTAATAAAAAGCGATAAGTTAACTGGTGGAAGAATTAGCTATGACTCAAATTTCTCAAAATTAAGAATCGATTTTAAATTTCTTATGCTATATCATCAAAAAAAGAAAAAAGAAAATATAAAAATAAGACCGTTGCTTGTTGCAGAAATCTACTTCACTCCGAGTATAAGCTATAGGCAGTATACATTAAGTAACATGACTGAATACAACTATGAGTGGCGTGACAAAAATCCCGATAAAGAAATTCCTGATTATAACCCAATAAATGAACCAGCCAGTTACAATCTTAATGTAGGCTACATTAAAAATTATTTTCAAACTCTAAATCATAAATTAGTGAAAGGTGAGAATTTCAAAAGAAGTGATGGTGTGAAAAATAAATTAAAATTAAAAGATCTGAATAATCAAACCCTTTATGCACCAGATTGGATTTTAAAACAATATAGCTTTACCTCTTTTCGTTTAAAAAAAAATGTACCCTCCGAAGAACTTTTTGAGAAGTATAAACATGAATACAAAGTCATTTCTAACAATGAATTAAATTCAAAAATTTTAGACGGAGAAGACTTCTATTACTTTATGTATACTCAATTAAATTATCATAAAATATTTTCTGTAATCCATAGTATTACAGGTGAAATAATTTATTTAAAAGAAGAAAAAAATTATAACGTTAAAGATTCTGATTTAAAAAACATCAGCAAACTAATTAATTAAAACGAGCTACAACATCGTATAAAAATAATTGGAGTTTAGTGCTTAAACAAAGGCAATTATATGTTGGTCTGCTAGGACTTTCCGCAGGAAAATTAGATACTGATAAATCCGCAACTAACCGTTTAATAGGACGTTGTGGGTAATTAGAGTAATGAAAATCTCATTAAAATTAAAGACTAAAATGAAAAGTAAATACAAGGTAGGAGATTTAATTTATGATGCGAATGTTTACGACGGAATGAATACTGACTTAACTGATTTAGAATTTTACCAAAATTGGTTACCAAAACAAAAAAGTGCTCGTATACTAGAACTTTGTTGCGGAACAGGTAGACTTACAATTCCCATAGCAAAGAATGGATATAATATTAGTGGAGTTGATATCACTTCTACAATGCTCGAACAAGCAAAAATTAAAGCTACAGAGGCTGGTTTAGATATTGATTTTATTCAATCAGATATTAGAACTTTAGATTTACGTGAGAAATATGATTTAATCTTTATTCCATTTAATTCTATTCATCATTTATATAAAAACGAAGATTTATTTAAAGCACTTACTGTTGTAAAAAACCATCTAAAAGAAAAGGGATTATTGTTGTTAGATTGCTTTAATCCAAATATTCAATACATTGTAGAGAGTGAAAAAGAGGAAAAAGAAATTACTCAATACACAACCAAAGATGGAAGACATGTTTTAATAAAGCAGACAATGCGTTATGAAAATCAAAGTCAAATTAATCGGATAGAATGGAATTACTATATAAATGATGAATTTCATTCAACTCAAAATTTAGATATGAGATTGTATTTTCCTCAAGAACTAGACGCATACTTAGAATGGAATGGTTTTACAATTATTCATAAGTTCGGAAATTTTAAAGAAGAGGAATTTAACGATAGTTCTGAAAAACAAATATTTGTCTGTAGCAAATAAAATAACGTTGGTTAATACCGCTAATAATTAATTGCTTGATCAATATCGACTTACATAAGTTCTTAAGGAATATTCTTTCTGTGATTTATTTACTAAATTAGTTGCTTAACCACTGAACTAAACATACGCCAACACGCTAGCTATAATGTTGAATAAACATCACTAATGAAAAGGATACTTAACATTTTAATCATTTTGATAAATATATTAAATCTATTTGGTTGTAAAGCCCAAAACGAAAACGACCCTTATTGGGAATATAATGAAACCGAGCATTTCCGACCTGAATTAAATAAAGGAGAATTCTTTAAATTAAGCGGTTATGATTTTGGCTGGTTTGTACTTGAACCAATATCAAAATTTGTAAAAGACAAAGAACACGAAATTGAACGTGGGAAATCTTTGTCGTATGGTCAAAAAGCACTTTATTATTGGTGGTATTTAGATGCTCAAGTTACAAACGGTGGATTTGTACAATTCTACTACAATGGTTACGGTCCTTATGCGCCAACAATAATTAAAGGTTTGGAACATATTGGAGATTCTGAAATGGCAAATTTGGTTAAGAAAGCTCATAAAATCTATCAAAAAAACAAAAAGCTAATGGACAAAGCTCAAGAAAGTGATTTGTTTGATAGCGACCTTTACGATAGACTTGACGAAATGTCTTTACTTGATGAAGACTACTATGAAATAAATGAAAAGACCATGTTCTTAATTGAATCTTACATTCGTAAAAATCCTAACGAAATTTGTCTAGATGAAGATGGTAAAGAGTTTGACATGAACTTTACAGGTCTTTGTAAGACCTTTTATGACAACAAAACAATCAAAGATGAGTTTCAGCTTGAACAAGGTGTTATAAATGGAGAATTCAAGTCTTTTTATGAAAATGGGAAACAAAAAGAAATTATACATTATCTAAGTGGTAAACAAACAGGTGAGCAGAAAGAATTTTATGATAATGGAAACCTCAAATATCAAGTATCTAAAGAACCATTAAAAAGCATCCTAATTCATAAATGGTATTATGATAATGGAAATCCTAAAAAACTCGAATCAAAACTTATAGATAATAACGAGAGAATTGGAAAATATAAAGAATGGTATAAAAACGGGCAACTAGCAGAAATAGGAACATACAGATCAGATTATGAACGTGAGGGAGAATGGTTAGAATATTATGAAAATGGAAACAAAAAAGTTGATGCAGAATTTATAGATGGTGATTATAGACTAAAAAATCATTGGAATGAAATAGGAGAACAAACTTTAATAGATGGAACCGGATATAGTGAGTTTTATTCCAAACCATTTTTTAAAGATAATATACCTGAATTCCATTATCGTGAATACAAGAATTATGTAGCTCACGGAGTTTGGAAAGAACTTAAAAACGATACACTACAAAGACTTGTAAATTATAAAAATGGAAAACGTCATGGCAAAATGGAAATCTATTACAATAATGGAAATCTAAAAGAAGAAACTATTTATGACAATGGAAATTCTGTTTCAACTAAAAAGTTTCGGAAATTTAAAAATCCTAAAGTCAAAACATTTGTTGTTTCAAGAATTTGTAAAGGATGTTATGAAGATTATGAGGAGTATCAATTACCCGAAAATGAGCCAAAACCTTTAAATGATTTAGAATTGACAAAGAATTTCCAAGCCGAACCATCAATATTCGAACCTTATGGAGATGACCATATTATGTTTTATGGCTATTATGTATTTGTTAATGAAAAAGGACTCATAGATGAAATCAAATTTGCAGTAGCTGACAATATGTGGTTAGATGAACAAGTAAAATCAAATATGTCAGAATTAAGATTTGAACCTGCTTTGAAAGATGGAAAACCGATTAAGAGTATACATTACGTGAGATATAAATTAAAATTGATTGACTAAAACACTTTGACTAGCTCCAATTATTACTAATTTACATGCTTTGAGCCATATACAAAACTATTGTGTGCAAGACCAAAAACAATGAATTTGATTATTATGCAAAATAGAGTTTTAATATTTATAGGGCTATTTCTTTTGACTTTTTCCTGTGAAAGTCAAATTAAAAATGATGATAATTTTACATTATCAATTTCACCATCAATCCAACAGTTAAACACAGAAAACCAAAAAATCATTCAAATCTTATCTAACTTTCTTGAGACAAAAAACAATTCATTGACTTATAACGAGAATTGGCTTATATCTGATTTTGAAACATACATTTATCCTTACAGAGATATTTTTAAAATTGAGAGTAACAAAAATGATGAAAACTATTTCAAGCCAACTTTGATGGAAATCATCAAAATTTCGGAAAATAAAAAAATATTAAAAATTGGATTTGTTGGAACAAATACGGCAACAAAAGCAACAACGATAAGAGCAATATATAATATTATTGCTAAAAGAGTAGAAACGGATTGGAAGTTGAAACGCGCAATTGAATACCAAACAAAAGAATGGACACAAATAAAAAAAGAGGGTATAACATATTACTTGCCGAAAAGAAAAATACCAAATGAAATTGAAATGAAAATGCAAATAAAAGATATTGAATTTATTTGTGATTTTTTCAACACAAATGCAATTGATATAACTTACTATTCTTGTGACACACCAAAACAAGTTTTTGAGATTAAGGGGTTTGACTATTTACCAAATATGTATTTTAGTGAAACTGGCGGAATGGTAGATTATGGAAACATTATTTACTCTGGTAATAATTCGGAATATTACACTCACGAAATTGTTCATATTTACACCACAAAATTGTTTCCTTCTATTCAGCCTATTCTTAATGAAGGAATAGCCACTTACTTAGGTGGTAGTGGAAAAAATAGCTATGAGTGGCATAGAGAAAAATTTAAAGTTTATTTAAATGAATCTTCGGTTAACATAGCTAATCACTTACAACCTTATGAAAGATTTTATATAGATAATGAAACCCCAATTCCATATATAATTGGAGCTCTAATATGCGAAAGAACTTTAAGGAAATATGGAAAAGAAGGCTTAATGAATCTGTTGGGTTCAGATAAGGAATTATGGGATAGTTTAAATGAATATGGGTTGACTAAAGAAAACTTAACAAATGAATTAAAAACTACTGTAAACACTGTTTATAATTAATTGCTTAGCCACGCAACAAACTTTTGTAGCCAATTTAAAAATTACACACATATGAAAAAAATAGTTAAATATTTTATGATTGTTTTGAGTCTCATCATTGTAATTATTTCCATATTAATTTTTAGACCTGTTCCGATTGTTTCTGAACATAATGCAATTACTGAAAAAGGAATCGTATCTGAAATTTATAGCAACCAAGGAAATGACATTATTTTTATAATAGAAAATAAACCACGTAGATTTTACATCAACAGAGGGCTTGAAAATGGATTAGAATTAAATAATCTGAAAGCAAAATTAATTGGAAATCCTATTGTTGTAAAATACCCTAAATATTGGACACCATTAGATTGGAACAATAGCATTAGACATGTATCTAAAGTTGAGTTTAATGATGAAATATTATTTAACGAACTCAAATAATAAAAGAAAATAGGTAGAACACCGTGAATAAATAATTGCTTTATCATGTAACTAATTTATATATAAATACTTTAGCAATATTTAAAGCCATCATTACGTTTAAGATAGAGCTGATTTTTTTTATGTAAATGAAAATCATATTGTTATTTTTAAAAATGATTTGAAATATAAATTAAATCTTTTAAGTTGATAATAGTCCAAAACACATCAAATTACATATAATGAAATACACTTGGATCTGTACATTTCTATTGTTTATTTCTTGTTCATCTATTCAAGAAGAGCAGGAACCTGAACCTAATGTTATTGACATTCCTATTTCAACAATTGACTATAGTACTATGTCTAATTGGTATTTTCATCCCAATCAGCCTTTTAATTTTTTACAGACTTACGATTTAGATATTGCTGTCGTTGATGAAAATTTAAACATCACTTCTAATATTGAGATTAATAATAATGCCACTACAAATACTGGTATTGATGTATTTTGGGTGCATCCAACACATCTTGAAAATCCGCCTTCATTTCCAAGTACAGTATCAATTGAGACTCAAGATACCAATTATATAGGTCTAACGATTTTAGCTCAAGGAGCATTGTTAGCAAAATATGGTCGATTTTTTGCTCCAAAATATAGACAAGCTACTCCTGCATCTTTCTTAAGTGCTTATCATACGGAAGAAGAAAGGGCAATAGCTCTATTAGAAACTTACTCAGATATAAAAGCATCTTTTCAAAATTACTTGGACAACCATAATAATGGTAACAAAATCATTCTTGCAGGACATTCCCAAGGTTCATTTCTTTTAGCTATGTTGGTGAGAGACTTATTTGATACCAATCCAGAATTGCGAGAAAAATTGGTGACAGCTGCATTAGGAGGTATGGGATATGTGTATGCATTAAATAATTCAACTTTAGGAGGTTGGTGGAAAAACATTGGGCTTTGTACTACAACAAGTGAGTGTGGATGTGTGCATTACTGGAGAAGTTATGAAAATGATAAGAATATTCCAGAACCGATTGTAACATTCCCATCGTATAGCGAGACTTTAGTAAATAGTGGATTGGTATATCGCAAAACCAATATAAATAATGATACGTTCTTTCAAGACAATTTAATTTTTGATATTCAAGGTAGCCCATTGCGTTATATAACTCCAGGAATTCAGTATAGTTTTAGTAATGGTGCTAATTTTGTAGCTTTTGACGATATGTATACTGCTCGTTTTAAAAGAGAATCTAATGTAAAAGTAGGTTTGGCAGTAGATTTTATTGCAAACCCTACAGACCAACGCCTTAACGAATTAGAAAATTTTGAAAGCCCTATTATCTTTACAGACGGAGATTTTCATATTAAAGACTACCACATTTATATTTGGGCTCTAATGCAACAAATAGATGAAAAAATTAGTGTTTGCTGGTAACATTATATATGGCCTAATTTAAAAAATATCCCTAATTATAGGCAATGAAAAATATTTATTAAATTAGATATTAGAATAAAATAACCTTATAAAGCTATTGTATTAAATGAACCTAGAGTTATTCAAAAAAAAGTATAAAATTCAAAAGAAATTAATTGATCAAGAATCAGTAAAATTGACGACTTCAAATAATGATTTAAATCAATTATTTAGTGAGTTCGGTGGTTTTTCTTTTGAAAAAGGAATTATTAGAATTCATAATTTTGAAACTTCCATAAAGTGGACTGAAATAGTCTGTGAAACATTTCCTAAATATTCAGACCGGATAATTGTATTTGGATTTGATTGGGTTGGAAGACAATATGCTAAAGATTTAAATCAAAATTTCACATATCTTTTTGATATTGCAACTGGAGAAGATTTTATGCTAGATCAGCCATTATCTGAATTTTTTAATGTTGACCTAATTGAGTATGCAAATGAAACATTAGACATTATTGGTTTTAAAAAATGGAATACTGATAATATTGATTTAAAATTTAATGAAGTTGTAGCTTATAAAATTCCTCTTATGCTTGGTGGTGAAGATGATCCTAGTAATTATGAAATTGCAGATGCTGAAGTGAATTGGGAATTAAATAGGCAACTGATGAACGCCTAACATGTATAGTTAGCATTTGCTAAATAAGTAATTTGAAATAGGAGAGGAGTAATTATTTTAATTTGTTTTATTCCGCTAAAAATCAAAAAAGCTGATTGAATGTATTTTCAATCAGCTTTTTTTATGCTTTAGTATTTTATAATAATTTTTTTATTAAAAGTACCTGTTTCAGTTTCAGCTTTTATAATATATGCGCCTTCCGAAATATTTTTAATAGGTATTTTTATAATGTTAGACATTTGTAAATTAGTTGCATTCCATGATGCAATAGACTGACCAGCGACATTAATTAAGTACAGTTGCTTAATCTGAACTGAACTTGGTGTCTTTATATAAATCTCATCTGTATCTAAAAGGAATTTTACGTTTACATTTTCAAACTCATTGTTAATTGTAGACAATGTTTCATCTTCTTGAAAAACCAAATAGAATCTATTGCTATGGTTGCCAGGTTCTAAATGTATTTGAAAATTTTGATTATTAATACTGATGTAGTTTTGCTCTAAGGCATCATAAATATAGACAGCACGATTGTCGTTGAAATTTTCAAGCGAATTAAGAACAATCTCTATGTTTCCACCATTAGCTACATCAATATCTAATGGATAAGATTTTGTTTCATCAAAAGGTCCAACTCCTTGTATGATAAATTTTTCGCCATCAATGTTAAAAGACATATCATTAGGAAATGAATCTGTATTTAAACCATCATAACCATAATCAACACCATCTGTAGCGTTGGTGTTATCCATAAAACCAATAACTAATTGTCTTGTTGCGTTATCTGGAGTTATAAAATCTAATCTAATAAATTGATTATTATCCTCATTTTGAGGATTGTTTGACGCTTCAGAAGACGTATTACTACTTCTTAAGAAAAATGAATTTAAGTCAGATTCTTTAGCAAACACACGTTGGCTATTGTTAAAAGTAACCATTCCGCCAGTTCCATTTCCTGTTACAAAGAATCCTTGGGCAACAGGTACATAGCGACCAGGTATTTTGTTAGAATCTCCTTGTCCGTTAATTTCGGGTGAAGATACCGCAGGCACTCCATGTGTTAAATTTCGTGCAGCATAGCCACCTTCGTAAGCCGATAAATTATGTGAGTTGTTTGATGCTGCGTGCTCCCAGAAATAGAGTGTACCATCTAATAAAACACTGCTATTATCATTTATAAATGCTACAGCATCTATAGCAGAAGGGTATGGGTTTCCAACCAATGCTTGAAAATTACCAGAAACAGGTGATGTTATGGTACCATTATTTGGCTGACCTACAAAAGTGTAATTCTGGTTAGCATTAGAGCTACCACTACCTTTCATAGAGTAACCAAGACCAATTGGGATGTTATAATTCTCATTAATTGCATTCCAATCAGCATAAGAATTGTCTAAATAATTTTCATATAGATATAACCATCTTCTACTAATTGTTATTGGTGATGTTAATGGATTTGCATTATTATTAGATGTCCAATTTAATGGTTGTGGATTTGTAGCTGTTGTACCATCAAACATAACATTAGCAATAGAAAAAGTATTACCATTATCACCTACAGGTGAAGACCAATAATTATAATTAAAAAGATTTGCAGTACCTTGCTGATCGCGTTCTAAATAACCTGAACCCGAATAATCTACATTACTTTCTTCTGGTTGTAAAAGTTGAGATTCTCCCACTAAGTCTAAAACACCATCTATTTTAAGATATTTATTTACTATAATTTGTTGGTCGTTGAGAATACTTAACTTATTACTATCAACTAATAAGCCTAATACCGTTGTTTTATTTAAAATATTAGCTGGTCTTGTAGCAGAAATGTTGGTCTTTGTTCTTACAATATTCCAAGTTTGTTCAAAGCCGTTGTGACTGTTCACTCTTGAATTAGGGATTTGCTGTACGGATCCAACAGACCAAGTAGCTCCATTATCCCAAACACTGTTTGAGTCAGATATATAAGGAATCGGTGCAGTTTCTGTTTGATCCGTTGTCATGTTGTTTAACTTTCCTTGGGTAGGTGACATTGTTGAAATATCTTCAAGATATCCATTAGAAACTATAGTTTGAGAACCAACACGCATTTGGTAATAACCAATTAGGTTGTTCCATTGTAAGTTTTCGGTAATATTTAATGGAACTTCTAGACCTCTAACATTCAGTCCATTGCTTTCTATTTCTTGATTCATCATTTCACGAATCTGGTTTGTCGATAATTCTGTATCCCAAATACGAACTTCATCAATATCACCATCAAAATAATTTGTAGGATTACCATTTGTAGTATCCATTGCTCCAATAAAACTACTGTTGGTATTAGTTAATGGGGAAGTACCACTTACATTTGGTTGAACAAGGAAACCGTCAACATATATATTGTAGGCATCGCTACCATTAAATGTAACTGCAATATGATACCATTTAGTAGTATTTAAAGGTTGATTTACAATAATATTTTGGTTATTCCATCTAAAATGGATTTTATTGCCAATTAGAGATAGGTCATATCCAGAATTTAAATTGCTACTATTTCGTTTAGAAATAATAGTTTTTGTCCCTGTAAGATTATCTACTTTTATCCAAGCTTCAATGCTGAAAGGTGTATTTACTAGACCATAATTATTTCCAAAATTGATATAATCTTCAGCTCCATCAAAGACAAGGTTTGTTCCGCAATCTGCAAAAATTATGTTTACAGTGTCTGTGGTGTTATTGCATGGTGCCAAATTGGTAGCTTCCCACTGTAAGGTGTAAGTTTCTCCACTTTCGCCTGTAAATGTAGTATTGTAGGCACTTGAGTTTGAAAAATGATATGTGTTAGCTGGTTGGCTAGAAATAACTGTCCATTGTCCTGTTACGTTGTTGGCAGCTAAAGTAACTGTAGTATTAGAACAATTAGCAGCCGAATTATCAATATCCGCTCCTGCATTTGCAACTATACTTTCCGTAATTTCAATATTAATAGAATCGACAGCAGCAATACAAGAAGATGTAGGCGCATTTGACGTAAAAGTTAAAGTTGTCGTGCCAACCTCATTTAATCCAAAATTATATGTTGCAGATGTGTCAGTTGGTGAAGGACTGAAAGTACCGTTACCAGAAGTACTCCATGTGCCTGAAGATGCACTGCCCGAAATGGTTGCGCTGACAGCAATATTACCTACTGCTGAACAAATTGGTGAAGCAACCGGTTGAATAGATATTAATGGCGCTTCATCAACTGTTATACTTCCATATTCTGATTTGTTACCACAGTTAGAAGTTGTAGTTATCGTATAATTAAAGGTGCCAAATTGAGTAGGCGTTCCGCTAATTGTTAACTTTAGGCCATCAAAACTAGTCGTCAATCCAGCTGGTAAAGGGGCAACTGTTGGTACTGTTAATCCACCACCAACATCATAAGTAATATCTAGGATTGGTGTATTTTGACAAATGGTTTGGTCGTCTGTATCAATTGCAGAAGTTAAAGTAATAAATGTAGATAGGGTAGCAAAAGAGACATCATCAATACCAAAATTGTTTCCTTGTGTGGCTGGATTGATATTAATGATTTCAATAATTGCTGTAGTTGTAATTCCAGAATTCCAAGTGCCATAGATACGTTCCCAATTATTTCCTTTTACCAAGTCGAGTGTAGGACCAACAGGAATACCATTAATTCTAAATTGTAAATCACATGGGTTGAGAGAAGGATTAGATAAGTCTGAAAGATCAATTCCCCAAGCTGAAAAATAATATAATTCATTAGGTTCTACATCTATTTCTTGTCTCCAAGCGGCTAAAGATGTATTACCACTATTAACAGCAAGAAACTGTGCTTCTGTATCATCAGTATGGTCGTTAACACTTCTAAAATTAGTATTTAATGGACCAGAATCTGTGGTAAGCGTCATCATATTTTGGTTTAATACTGGATTAACTACATATTGATATCCATTTGTAAAAGGCGAAGAATAATCTTCATCATAATCAAAACCGAGAGCATTTAAATTATCATTTACATCTGGACCAAAATCCCCATTTACATTTGGAGCCAGGTCAGAGAAGTCTCCATTAAAAATTCGTTCTTGTGCAACTCTTATCGTACCAGATTCCGTACAACCATTAGGTGAGGTACCAATAACTTGATAAAAATCGGCAGTATCCACATAGATAGTATCACCTGTTTGAACAGGTGTGGTTTGCCATTCCCAAGAACTTACAGGTGTTGTAGAGCTAGCCACCAATTGAACCATATTGCTTTCGTCGATATTAGTTGTTAATGGATCATCATCGGGACAATATTCTGCGGCAATACTGATAATTGGTGAAGGATTAACAGTAATTGTCACGTCTTCAGATTCTGTACATCCATTGGAATTGTGAGCAGTAATTGTATAGACTGTAGTTTCTTGTGGATTTACAGTTATCGAACTGTTAGTACTCGATGGTACTTCTGATCCTACAGGTAAGCCTGCATTAGAACCTGTATTTCCAGCCCAAGAATAAGTAAAAGAGTCGGGAGCACTAGAAGCTCTTATTTGCACATTATCAATAATTATATCAGGATTGAGACTAGTATCATTTCCTTCGTATCCATCAGTTGTAGCTATAATAATCTGTAATACATTAGTATTATTTGCTAAAGCTGGTATAGATAATACAACCTCTTGCCATTGCAGACCTGCAGCAGTGTTATTAAGTAACACTCTATCAACTTGTCTAAATGATATTGCACTTCCTGAGGTAACATTTCCTACAACATTATAAAAGACATAAACATATTTGTCATCTCCAGTAGTAGTTGCCCTTCTTGTTTGAAAATATAATGAAAAGTCTTGGTAGGTCGTAATATTTGGTCCATTAACCGTGAAGATCCAGAACCCTTCATCATTTCGTCCGGAATTATCGCGTTGTCTCATTGCGTTACCTCCGAAACTTTCTGCATCGTATGCTGATCCTTGAGTAGCTGTACCTGGACTTTGTCTGAAATACAGGTTTCTATGGCTTACTTCACTTACAATACCTGGTACATTTTGTCCATCTAAATCTCCATAATTGGTGCCAGTATTAAAATTATAATTAACTATTACTTTATTATTAGTGCCTGCACCTTGAACACTTGCAGTTAAAATACTTGAAACACCACTACAAACTTGATCGTTTGAAGCCGATACTGTTGTTATAATTGGTTTTACTAAAATTTCCACTTGGTTTGTAGTAGAAGTACAACCGTTGTTATTAGTAAATGTAAATGTTACGAAACCAGCTGCAACACCTGTAATTATACCTGAACTTGTAACTGTAGCTATATTAACATTATTACTTACCCATGTACCTCCAGAATTAGAAGATAAATTGGATGATTCACTTACACATATGCTTGATGGAGCTGAAACGGTTGTAGCATTATTAATAGTTATTGATAAACCTGAACTACAGCCATTGCTATCTGTATAAGTAAATGTTGCTATACCTGCAGAAGTAGCTGTCACTACACCTGAATTATTTACAGAGGCAAAACTAGTGTTACTAACCCATCCAGTGGTTGCGGGAGATAAGTTGGTAGTATTGCCATTACACAGTGAGGTAGGTCCTGAAATAACTGGTAATGGATTAACATTAATTATAATAGAATTACTTTGTTTTGGTGAAATACAAGTCGATAAATCTGAATGCATTTGAACGTAAACTTCATCATTATCACTTAAAGTGGTAGATGAAGTAAAAGTAGGACTACCTGTTGTTCCTTGAGATATGCCGTTAACAAACCAGTCATAAATTGGAGAAGTACCTCCATCTACTGGAGTAGCAGTAAATGTTACATCTTTACCAGCACAAATAGTATTATTATCTACAGTAATACTTACTGATGCATTATCTGCAAGATCGACTACTGTAACAACTGCTGTACATGTTGTTATATTATTTGAGGCATCAGTAGCAGTCAGAGTTACATTATTTGCACCAATATGACTACAATCAAAATTTGTTCGCGAAGCTGAAAGTGAAATCGTAGAACAATTATCGCTAGAACTATTATTAATATCTGAAGCGGTAATACTAGCGTTACCAGATGCATTTAAGGTTACAGAAAAATTTCGACATATTGCCGATGGAGGCGTTATATCTTTAATAGTAATTGTTTGAGTAACATTAATTGAGTTATTACAACCATCTGTTACCGAATATGTTCTAGTAATTATTTCAGGGTTGAACATGCCGTTTGAGACATCTGATATGAAAGTAACCGTTGGTGTAGCACAATTATCAGCTTCATCAGTAACAACATTAACGTTTGGAAGGGGTACAGTAGTTATGCATTCAACATTTATAGGTAATGGATTAGATGCTGTAGGTGGAATTATATCTTGAACCGTAATAATTTGAGTTCTAGTGACAGCGCTATTTCCATTAGCATCTGTAATATTCCAAGTTCTAGTAATTGTGCCACAAGTTCCATTAGGCAAAGAAGTATCAGAACCCGTAACTGTTCCTCCTGCATCACAATTATCTGTCCAATCAAGGTTGATCATTGCAGGTACACCTGTAGTACATTGCACAGTTATATTTGGAGGTGCAGGATCAATAATAGGAATTATAGTATCATCAACAGTAATAATTTGAGTTCTTGTAATAGCGTTGTTACCACAATTATCAGCAATATTCCAAGTTCTTGTAATTATTCCTGCTGAAGCGGTATCTACACCTGTTATTGTTCCACTTGCATCACAGTTATCTGTCCAAGCTAAATTCGTCATTGAAGGAACATCTGAGATACAATTTACAGTGATATTGGCAGGAGCTGTCTCAATAACAGGAGCAATAGTGTCATCAATTGTAATTATTTGAGTCCTTGTATTTGCACTGTTACCATGGCTATCTGTAATATTCCATGATCTAGTAATCGTTCCAGCACAAGTACCACCAACTAAAGCAGAATCTACACCAGTTATTGTTCCACCAGCATCACAATTATCTGTCCAGGTTAAATTGATCATTGCAGGTACATCTGTTGTACATTCAACAGTGATATTTTCAGGAGCAACAGCAATAACCGGGTTTATACTGTCTGCAACTGTAACCACAGTGATACAAGTACTATTTTGTCCAAGAGAATCTTCAGCTGTCAAGGTAACTGTTACTGGTGTTCCAATGTCTGAGCAATCAAATGTATTAATATCAATGCTTAAAGTAGGTGTGTCAAAATCATCGAAAGATCCGTTGTCAATATCAGATGCTGTTATGGTTGCATTACCCGTTGCATCAAGTTCTACAGTTAAGGTTCCAAAGCAGTTAGCGCTTGGAGGTGTGTCTGCAGTAAAAGTAGTTGTAAAGTTTGTTCCATTATTATTTACATAATGAGGATTAAGAGCTGCAACACTATTTATTGTGTAATCCGCAGAAGTATAGACTTCTAATGTGTGATTTCCAGAAGCTAATCCGTTTAATAAATTAATGTTTTCAGTATCAGTTATCCATTCTTCATCTTGTGAGCTTACACCACATATAGTTCCTGGAGAATAAGAAATATTAGTTCCTAAATTGATAGATGAAAATGATGGAATAGCCGGTCTATTTCCTGTAGGGTATACTGTATAATATAGCCAACCCGAAGTAATATAATCTGTTGAAGCACATTTCCAAACAGTATTTTGACCTCCGTTTAAAAGTAAAGTTCCAGCAGTAGTTCCTATAGTTCCTAAAGTAGCGTTTGTAAAATCCGTGATTAACAGATCATCATTAGCTTCACTTGGATAATGTAAATCCAATGAGGTATTTCCAGAACCATTATCTAGTATTACATAACTATGAATAAAACCTGAATTCTGTCCATAAAAACTATTAGACAATATTAAGGTTAATGCGCTAATTACTAATTTAGTAAAAGTGTTTTTCATTTAAAATATAGGTATTATAATGAATTCCTTATGTGAAGGAAAAAATATTTTGAAAAAATATATATGAGAGGGATTACAAAATTAGAGATATAGTAAGCATTTGTTAAATATAGTCGATGAAATGCATATAAAAACTTTTATCTAAATAGTTGATGATTATCTATTTATATGTCGTTTGATAGCTTTTCCAATTACGATGCATTGCATTGGCTTATTTTATTAATTAAGATCTAAAAACTATTAATTTTTAATGAAATATTTATTGAATATGTCAATTCTGTGAGAATATTAAAATAAGATTTCATATACTGTTTCTTTGAATTCATAAAATGATTTTTTGGCTCTGTTTTATAGTTGATTAACAATTTTGTTTAATATAGTTTAAAAACAAAAAAATCTCTTTGAGTAGAACTCAAAGAGATTTGATATAAGCCGTAAAGTTGTTTTTATTCTTTAAGAATTTTGATGATTTTTTCGCCTTTATTACTCTTAATATTAACAAAATACACTCCACTTGAAAATGTACTTAAATCTATTTCAGTAGATAGGCTATCAACTGATTTTGATAATAATTGTTTTCCAAGAATAGAGTGAATTTCAACAGATGTAATTACAGAAGAGTTATTAATTTGAAGAACATCTTTAACAGGATTTGGATACACCGTTAAATTGCTAAAATCAGATTCGTTAATTCCTAAAGTTTGAACAAATGTTGTTGTCCATGTGTTTGTAATAATAGCAGGATTAAAATCGAAATAAATCTCTGCTGTATTTGGTATAACGTCTCCAATGGCATAATCGGGAAACGGCTTAACTTTAAAAGTTATAAAGCCATGGCCAACTTGTGAATCTTCAACATCTTCAGAAGGAGGTAAATCAATGGCAAAGAAATTCCATTCTAAATTTTTGCCAACACGTTCTAGAGAATAGGTATGACTTGCATCTACCATTTTCAGTGTAGATTCATCTAATTTTTCGTCTAAAATATCTTCAACTCTAATGTTTATGGCATTTGCAGTTCCTGTGTTTTCAAAACGAATGGTATACGTTAAATAATCGTCTGTTGAGAATGACGAGAAGAGAATCTCTTCGCCATGCTTTTCTGTAACATCATTAGGATCGTAAGAACCAACAATAGTTTGAGTTAAACTAGAGGTGTTGTTTAAAGGGACAATATCTCCAGCGAGTAATTCAATATCTACAGTATTTGTAACTAATTGTCCTAAACTAACTGTAGTCAAGGTTGGTACGTACATTTTTACCCAAAGACGTTTGGTTTGATATGGTTGTAAATTGTTAAATGTATAACTAAAACCAGTAGCAGTAGTTGTCACTGAGGCTGGATTATAAGTGTACCAATATTGAGATACATCATGAACACTCAGTAAGCTTAGTGCACTATCCATTGTAAAATCTATAGTGCCAGATGTTACGGTTTCATTAGAATTGTTGGTATAACTGATATAATTCCAATATTGAAAACCTGGCATTGGTGGTCTCCAAGACGCTGAAATTTCAGTAGCTAAATCGTCATAAGCAGTTACTGTAATAGGGAAATCGTAAGTGGTGATGCCAGAACCTAAAGGAACTGTAATGCCAGAATAACTTACTGCTGTTGTATTATTGGCTGCATAATCAGGATCTACAGTATATGAAAGTTCATAAGTTGTTGTTGGATTAGATTCATATAAATAATGAGGTGATACATATAAATTGTTGATGATTCCATCGTTATTTATTTCATAATCAAACTGACCTAGTGGAAAATTAATTTCGCCAGTTTCTTGTGTTCCGTTGCCATTAGTATCAACAAAAGCATTTAGTTCTATCCCATCGGATTGTTGTAAATCTATAATTTGACTTGGGTCATACAGATAAGCTCTAACTTCATAACCATAATAAGTACCATAAAATGTTGATCCTTCTAGGTCACCACCATAATAACCATAATTAATATTATTCTGAGTTATAATATGTAATGCTGTAAAAGTTGTATTATCTGTTTGTCCTGCACCTAAACTAGTTAATGGACCACCAACAATATTTATACCTTGATAATCTCCATCAATATCTGTAATTGAATCAGTTCCGTTGTTGGTTACTGTAAATTCATATTCAATAGTATCACCAACACTTACAAAACCATCACCATTAAAATCAACATATTGAGTTGTGTGCGTAACCTCTAAAGGCGATTCTACTCTTATTGTAATATATGCAGTATCACAATTACTCGGATTTGTCGATTCACAGATTTGGTAATTCATCGAGTAATAACCCATTGGTACACTAGAAGGAATCGTTAAAACACCAGCAGAACTTAAGGTAATACCTACTAAATTTGTATCAAGTAATGTGACATTTAAATCTCCAGGAATAACAGGTAAACCTTCAAAAGTATCATTGTCTAAAACTTGAAATGTAGCACCAACTTCGAGCACTGAAGTGATGTCATCGCGTTGTGCATTTAGATGGTAGTTATCTAAAATAAAACCTTCTAAAGTATAATTGGTATTATAAGTGTTTCCTGAAGTTACAAGTGCATTAACAAAAATGTTTTCATCGTCTTCGTTTAGTTGGTCTAAAGTAGTTGGATAACTGTATTCTTCATAATAATTAGAGTACTGACCAGCAGGAATTGTAACAAGTATGGTTGAAGTTGTATAATCGGAATTATCTGCGGTTCCATTAGTTGTTGTAATTTCAATTTCGGTATCAATAGGGCTAGGATGTGTTAATCTTGGTCTAAATTTAAGGTTGAAACCTTCTTCAGCAACTAAACTATCTCCAAATTGTTCGTTAGGGTTATTATCGTCATACACAGCTTGTAAACTAAAATCTGGTAAGCCATCATTATCTATAATATTAAATGTGCCAGTTTCAGTAGTATTTGTTGTATTACCAGAAGTTACTGTTGCAGTATAATTCACGGATTCTTCTGGTTCATCTAAGGTGTCATCAGTTGTATAAATTCTAAAATTAGTTGAGGTATATCCAGCTTCTATAGTTTTGGATTGGGAAAGACTTGTGTAATCTGAATTGTCCGCTGTTCCGTTTGATGTGTTTAATTGAATAATAACGGCTGAGTTATAAGCTCTGTCTAATCTAGCGTAAACATAAGCCGAACCACCTTCATTGGCCTGATAAGAACTTATAGTTAAAGTAGGAGTTGTGTCGTTATCTCTTATGGTTACTGTAATATTTAAGTTGCTATTTGTAGTGTTACCCGAAGTAATAGTTGCAGTAATCGTATAAGTTTCATCGGTTTCGGTGAGGTTGTCATCTTGTGTATAAATAGGAAATGATGCATTGGTTTGACCTTCTGGAATTGTAATACTAGTAGTGGTTGCAATATAATCTGAAGCATCAGCTGTGCCAGCAGAAGTAGTAATGTCTATTGTTACATCTGAACTGTAATAATTACTTAAATAAACCCAATACGTATTATATCCCTGACCTTCAACTAAACTAGGAGAAGTATTTACGCTTACAGTTGGTGTAGTATCATTATCCCATAACGTTATGCTTCTAGATATATCTGTATTTGAAGTATTACCTGAGGTTACCGTAGCTTCAATAGTAAAATATTCATTAAGTTCTATAGTTGAATCATTACTTGTTGTAATGGTAAGTTGATTACTACTAAGCTGTCCAGCAGGAATTGTAACCGTTGTAGATAAAGGTGTATAGTCACTTGCATCTGCTGAACTTGCAATTGTGGCTACATCTACAACAACATCTGTTGTAGATGCACTGTACATACTAACTGTAAATGTGTAGGTATTGCCCTCAATTACAGTATAACCATTTCCACCATTGCTGGTAACATAAACTGTTGGATCTTGAGAAAAACAATACATTGAATAGAATGCGAGTAGAATAAGAAGTGTAATTTTTTTCATAACTGATTGGTTTTGTATTCTTAAGATGTAAAATAGTACAAAGGGTTGCGTTAAATTAATAGTTTATTTTCAATAAAGTATTTGTATCTATTGTATTAATAAGACAGTCACAAACAAAAAACTCCTACCTAAGGTAAGAGTTTTCTTTTTATATGTAGTATATAGAATTAGCTCCTTCTAATGTGATAAGATCCAATAATATCTTTTAGTTTCAACTTTAGGTCTTCTCCTGTATCATATACCATTTGCTCATCACTAGGAAAACGCACATGTCTTTGGTTTAAAAGATTAATATCATCTCTTACTAAGGCCCTTTTATCTCCTTTATAAGTTCCAAAAACATTTTCAAAAACAAATCCACTATCAATAGAAAATACATCAATCACTTGGTTTTGTTTTAAATCTGTATAAACAACATCAGCAACAACTATAGCAGATTTCGTTTGTAAAACTTCTGTAAATCTAGCTTTAACAGTTATAATTTTGTCAATTTTAATGTCGTTACCTAAACTGTCTTTTCTTACGTTTCCGTTTCTATCTAATTGGTATTTCCAACCATCAACAATTTGCTTTTGTCTTAATATCTGAGTTTCATTAATACGTTCTGGCGAGATGTTTATTTGTTTTAATTGCAATTCCATTGCAAAATCATAATCTATAGAGTTATTTACGTTAGCGTGGTAAGTTGTCCAAAACTCATTCAATCCATAAGTATTAAAATCAATTAAATCAGCTTCCAATTGTTGCGGAATTATTTGATGCGTTTGGTTTTGTATAGATACATGCACATAATCCATTCCTGCTTCACGTGCCTCTGCTATTAAGCTTCTGTTTTCTTCAAAATTTGGATTTATTTGTTCAATATAACTGAATATTCCATAAGCAGTTCTAGCATTAAATTTATCTCCAGAATCCAAAAGTGTAATACCTTGACCAATTAAATAATCAGACGTTTTATATCTGTAATCTACAATTTCAGAATTATAATCATTAAACTCTAGATGTAATTCTTTTCCATTTATTTTTAAAGGCAACACACGTTTAATTGCATTTTGTCTTTCCTCTAAATCTACATATATATTATAGATGGTTTTATATTGCTCAGGATTGCCATCTTTTTTAAGATGCTCAACATTATTTAAATCTTCTTCCAAAACTTTATAGTAAGCATCTTCAAGCATTACAATGTAATCTTGCTTACGGTTTTTATCTTTGTTGTTTTCAAGTTTTCTTAAGGCTTCAGAAATAGCTTCGTCGTAATTTCCTTGGCTAATAGCGGTTTCAATTTGTTTTTTAGCACTACAAGATATTAGTACTGAAACAAGGACTGTTAAAAGTAAAAATCTTTTCATAATGTTAGGTTTTTATTGGTTATATAATAGTAAATCCAATTATGATGCCAAAGTTGTTTTTTGTTGTTTTAAGAATTTAAAAGTTGAATTGTTTAAAGGTTATTTCGTTTCTTTGTAAACCAATTAAAAGTCTCATGTTTCATACAGAAAACGGTTGTTTTCATTCTTTAGAATTGCATTCGGAAATACTTCCAGAGCAATTTACATTTCCGTTTTATTACCAAACACATCCACTTTGTATTAGGGCTGCAGATGAGGTAAAAGCGTATTTAAATACACAAACAGATTTTGAACATAATTTTGGTTTGGATAAAAGTAAAACGTCCTTAAAAATCGGAAAGATGTTTGGTGTAATGATTGTTAAAACGTTGGAAGGGCAATTAGGTTACATTACCGCATTTTCAGGAAAATTAGCAGAGAGCAACCATATAAAAGGTTTTGTACCTCCAATTTATGATACGTTGAATAAAGATGGTTTTTACAAACAAAATGAAGCACATTTAAATAATTTAACGACTAAAATTGAAGCTTTAGAAATTAATCCGGAATTAGAAAAAGCAGAAATAAATTTAAAAGAAATAAGGCTAAACAGTATTCAAAAACTTGAAGATTTTAAAATCAATGCTAAAGCCGAAAAACAAAAACGAAAACAACGTAGAGTAGAAGCAGAGCAAAATCTTAGTGACTCAGAAAAACAGCTATTTTTTGAAAGTTTAAAGCAGCAAAGTATTCAAAGTAATATTGATTTAAAATATTTAAAGTTGAATATTGAAGCTGCAGTTGAGTTAGCCGAAAATAATTTAGCAGCATTATTAAAACCTATTGAGGCTTTAAAATTAGAAAGAAAAACACTTTCGGCACGTTTACAAAAGCAAATTCACGAGCAATATCGGTTTTTGAATGCTAAAGGAGAGACTAAAGACCTAATTGATATTTTTAAAAGTACAGATTTAGGAAAGCCACCTGCAGCTGCAGGCGAATGTGCAGCTCCTAAATTATTTCAATTTGCTTACCAAAAGAAACTAAAGCCTATTGCAATGGCAGAGTTTTATTGGGGAATTTCGCCAACAGCAGAAGTGAGAAAGCATGGACAATTCTATCCATCTTGTCGCAGTAGATGTGAACCTATTTTAGGCCACATGATGCAAGGTTTGAATGTAGAACCCAATCCTATAGAATTAGCTGGTGTTTTTAAAGGTGAATTAGAAATTATATACGAAGATGAATTTTTGTTAGTACTTAACAAACCACATGAGTTTCTCTCTGTTCCCGGAAAAACGATTAAAGATTCCGTATTAACCAGAATGCAAACGTATTTACCAAATGCTACAGGTCCTTTATTATTGCATCGTTTAGATATGTCAACGTCTGGCTTATTATTGGTTGCAAAAAATGAAATAACACACAAAAAGCTTCAAAAACAATTTATAGAACGTAAAGTAAAAAAACATTATGTCGCTTTATTGGAAGGAATTATTGAAAAAGAAGAAGGTACAATTGATTTACCATTGCGAGTAGATTTAAACAATAGACCTAGACAATTAGTTTGTTATGAACACGGTAAAAAAGCCACTACAAAATATGAAGTTGTTGAGGTTAAGGATAAAATAACAAGAATTTATTTCTATCCTATTTCAGGAAGAACACACCAATTGCGAGTGCATGCTGCCCATAAAAAAGGTTTAAATGTACCAATCGTTGGTGATGATTTATACGGAACTGTTTCAAATAGATTACATCTGCATGCTGAAACTTTGAGTTTTGAGCATCCTGCAAAAAAAGAGTGGGTAAGTTTTAGTTGCAAACCTCCGTTTTAAGACTTTATGCCACAAGCCTAAAGCTTCGTTTTTAGATAAGAAGTTGGGATGTAATATTTGTTATTTTAAGTTTTTCAAACTGAAGTAAAAAAAAAGAAGACTAAAGTAATTAAACTTCAATCTTCTTTTATTTTTTCCTTCAGCTAACAGCTAACAGCTAACAGCTAACAGCTAACAGCTAACAGCTTATTTCTTTTTCTTCTTAGAATCAAATACAGGTAATAATTGAGTTCTAACCTGTCCGAAACCAATTCTAATATCATCATTTTGGCAATAACCTCTCATAATAACAGCATCATTATCATTGATAAATTTACGCTCAGTACCATCTTTCAATTTTAAAGGTTTTGTACCTTTCCAACTCAATTCTAACATTGAGCCATAAGAATCTGGTGTTGGTCCAGAAATGGTGCCACTTCCCATTACATCTCCAGAATTTACAGGACATCCATTAACCGTATGATGAGCTAATTGTTGTGCCATATTCCAATACATATACTTAAAGTTAGATTTAGAAACCGTTGTTTCTTTTCCGCCTTTTGGTTGAATACCAACTTCTAAATTAATATCAAAACTCTTTTTACCTTTGGTTTGTAAGTAATCTAGAGGCTTAGGATTTTGCTTAGGGCTTTCTGTTCTAAATGGTTCTAAAGCATCTAGAGTTACTATCCAAGGAGACATGGAAGATGCAAAGTTTTTACCTAAAAATGGTCCTAATGGCACGTATTCCCATTTCTGAATATCTCGAGCAGACCAATCATTAAATAAAACTAAACCAAAGATGTATTCTTCAGTTTCTTCAATAGGAATAGGTTCTCCTAAATCGTTAGCGTCTGTTGTAATAAAAGCCATTTCTAATTCGAAATCTACCAATTTTGAAGGTCCAAAAACAGGTTTATCTGCTCCTTCTGGTAATGTTTGTCCTTGTGGACGATGAATCGGAATTCCTGATGGTATTATAGAAGAACTACGTCCATGATAACCCACTGGCATATGCACCCAATTTGGCATTAATGCATTATCTGGATCTCTAAACATGGTACCAACATTTGTAGCATGTTCTTTACTAGCATAGAAATCTGTATAATCGCCAACTTGAATAGGCAATTGCATTTCAATTTCATCTAAACGAAACAAAATGGTTTCTTTATGAGGATTGTTATTTTTTAAAGTTTCATTTTCTACATCAAAAATCTCAGCGATTCTATTTCTAACTAAACGCCACGTTTTTCTTCCATCTGCGATGAAGTCATTTAAGGTATCTTGTAAAAATATATCGTCTGTTAACGGAATACCGTCAAAATAACCTAATTGGTGTAAAGCACCTAGATCAATAGCTGTATCACCAATACGCGTTCCTATAGTAATAATGTCGTCTCTAGTTAAGAAAACACCGAAAGGAATATTTTGAATAGGGAAGTCTGAAGTTTTACCGACATGTAGCCATGAGGTACGATCTGTATTATTTGCTGATAATGGCATATTGTAATTGTTGATTAAATGTTCATTAATTATACTCAAACCTACACATTTTTTAATATTTAAACTAATGTATTCACTATTTTTGTATCGATTTAACAAACACTTTATTTATGCAACGCGACGAACAAATTTTTGAACTTATACAAGCAGAAAGAGAACGCCAGACAGATGGTATAGAATTAATTGCCTCAGAGAATTTTGTTAGCGACCAAGTTATGGAAGCTGCAGGCTCGGTATTAACCAACAAATACGCAGAAGGCTATCCTGGAAAGCGTTATTATGGTGGTTGTGAGGTAGTTGATGAGGTGGAGAACATTGCTATAGAAAGAGCTAAAACATTATTTGGTGCTGCTTATGCAAACGTGCAACCGCACTCAGGTAGTCAGGCAAATACGGCCGTGTTTCATGCCTGTTTAAAACCTGGTGACACCATTTTAGGTTTTGATTTATCTCATGGTGGACATTTAACTCATGGTTCTCCTGTTAATTTTTCGGGTAAATTATATCGTCCTACATTTTATGGAGTAAAAAAAGAAACAGGTCGTATTGATTACGATATGTTAGCTGACCAAGCTAAAAAAGAACAACCAAAATTAATAATAGCAGGTGCTTCAGCATATTCAAGAGATATTGATTTTGCGAAATTTAGAGAAGTTGCAGATAGTGTAGGTGCTGTGTTATTAGCAGATATTTCTCATCCTGCAGGTTTAATAGCTAAAGGTATTCTAAACGATCCAATGCCACATTGCCACGTGGTTACTACAACAACTCATAAAACATTGAGAGGTCCTAGAGGTGGAATGATTATGATGGGTGAAAATATTGATAATCCATTTGGTATTACGTTAAAGAATGGTAAGCTTCGTAAAATGTCTGGTCTTTTAGATTCTGGTGTTTTTCCAGGAAATCAAGGTGGTCCATTAGAACATATCATAGCAGCGAAAGCAATTGCTTTTGGTGAAGCATTAACGGATGAGTTTTTACATTATATGTTACAAGTAAAACAGAATGCAGATGCTATGGCTCAGGCTTTTGTTGCTAAAGATTATAATTTAATTTCTGGAGGAACAGATAACCACATGATGCTTATTGACCTAAGAAATAAAAACATTACTGGTAAAGATGCTGAAAACGCATTAGTAAAAGCAGATATTACAGTGAATAAAAATATGGTGCCTTTTGATACAGAATCTCCTTTTGTAACATCTGGTATTAGAGTTGGAACTCCTGCAATTACAACAAGAGGTCTAAAGGAAACTGATATGGCTTATGTTGTAGATTTAATTGATGAAGTATTAACAAACCACGATAACGAAACTGTTTTGGCTGGTGTTGCCGAAAAAGTAAATGCTTTAATGGGTGGACGTGCTTTATTTAATTAGTAAACAATACCTTAAATTTTTTTAAAAGTCTTTCATTAATTTGAAGGACTTTTTTTTTGTGTTTACTTATAATTAAAATGTTAACATTAAAAAGTTATTTAATGACATAAATCATATTATGGAATAGGTCTTTTTTTCTAAGTTTACAGGTATAAAAAACACTAAAATGGAAAATAATTATAATACATGGTATCATCCATATAAACCAGCAACCAAATACAAAAAGAAGGTTGCATATTTTAGCATGGAGTATGGTATAGATCAGTCTTTCAATATATATTCTGGAGGTCTTGGTTTTTTAGCAGGCTCACATATGAGATCTGCTTTTGAGTTAAAACAGAATATGATTGGTATTGGTATGCTATGGAAATATGGTTATTACGATCAAGCAAGAAATGATGACCAAACCTTAAGAACAGAATTCAATGAAAAACATTTCGATTTTCTTGAAGATACAGGAATAGAAGTAGAAGTGAAGCTGCATGATAATCCACATGTAAAAGTTAGGGCATATGTTTTAAAACCTGAAATTTTTGGAACTGTACCAATGTATTTTTTGAGTACAGATGTTGAAGGCAATGATCATTTATCTAGAACCATTACCAATCATTTATATGATAATAATCCTGTAACACGAATTTCACAAAGTATTATTTTAGGTATCGGTGGAGCTAAAGTTGTAGAAGCATTAGGAGGTGCAGATACGTATCACTTAAACGAAGGTCATGCATTGCCAGCTTTTTACTATTTAAGAGATTTAGGCGTTAAGAAAAGTCAGATGGTGTTTACCACACATACTCCAGAAAAAGCAGGTAATGAAGAGCGCGATGCTAGACACTTAAACAGATGTGGCTTTTTTGGACGATCACTTTCTGAACAAGAACTTCAGAAGGAAATGGTTAATGATGGTATGATAAACTATACAATTTCGGCATTACGAATGGCTAAAAAAGCAAATGGTGTTTCAAAATTGCATGCTAAGGTAGCCACTGATATGTGGAAAGACTATAAAGGTGTTAGTGAAATTATTCCAATTACAAATGCACAGAATCAGAAGTTTTGGCAAGATGCAAGTATTAAAAAGGCATGGTCTAAAAAGCAGGTAAAAGCTTATAAAACTAGAAAAACAGCTTTAAAGAAAGACTTATTTGAAGAGGTTTATAAACAAACAGGTAAAACGTTTGATCCTAAAGTATTAACTTTTGTATGGGCAAGACGATTTGCAGGTTATAAAAGAGCAGATTTACTTTTACATGATTTAGAACGCTTTAAAAGATTAATTTCTAACGAAAAATATCCCGTTCAAATCATTTGGGCAGGAAAACCGTACCCTTTTGATTATTATGCCATTGATGTGTTTAATCATTTAGTTAACCATTCTAAAAGCGAAAACAATTTAGCGGTATTAATTGGCTATGAAATTGATTTATCTAAAAGATTAAAATGTGGATCTGATGTTTGGTTAAATACTCCACGAATTACTAGAGAAGCTTCAGGAACTAGTGGAATGACAGCTGCCATGAATGGCTCTGTAAATGTATCTACTAATGATGGTTGGATTCCTGAGTTTGCTAAAGACGGTAAAAATAGTTTTGTTTTACCAGCATTAGATCATACGCTACCAGTTTGGGATCAGGATAATATAGATGCCAATAATCTGTATGAAATTTTAGAAGATAAAGTGATTCCTACTTATTACGATGAGCCTAAAAAATGGCAAGAGATTGTATTTAATGGTATCGATGATGTGATTCCTGAATTTACAAGCAAGAGAATGGCAGATGAGTACTATCAGAAGTTGTTTTAGTTAATCTTAAATTCATAAAAATAAAAAAGCCCTTCAAACTAAATTGAAGGGCTTTTTTATTTAGTTAAACTTATAATTTAATCTTCAAAGATTATAAAATTATAGGCACCAGCATCAATAGAGCTAGATCTCAAAAAACCAAGAATATCTCTTGGTGCTTCTGCGACTCCAAAAGTATTTCCTATGCCTTTAGCTCCAGAATCGTCGCCAATTCTCATTAAGTTTTCAAAAGGACTTTTAAATTTTGGATCTTCGTTAAATACATTATTACTATAAAATAACGTATCATCAAAATCATAATTACCAGTACCAGAAAGACTACTATTATTAAATCTTAATAAACAATTACTGAATTTAAAATTAAAAATGTCACCTTCATTTTCTAATAAAAATTCAGGATTATCATTTCCATAAATAATACAGTTGTTAAAGTTGGCTTCGGTTAAACCATTAGTGAAAATTGTATTGTTTTCGTCAACAATGAAATCATTTAGGAGTAGGGCAGGATATTCTCTAAAACTACTGTCCCAGTAATTGGCAATTGTACAATGTGTAAAGTTGTATTTACCACCATAAGTGCCAGCAAAAGATGATTGTCCACAATTATTTATTACAAGGTTTTTCGCTGTAATTGAAGTTGCAGTACCTCTAATTCCGAAACTACTAAAATTAAATATTTTTGAATTTGTAATCGTTAATTTATCGTTTGGAGCATCTTGGTTACCGTCTGCCACAATACCTATTGTTCCATTTTTTATGGTAGCGTAGTTAATGGTGTTATTTTCACTTCCGTTAAATAACCAAATTGTTCCCCATTGTCCAGGAATATCTGAGTAAAAAGGTTCTAAACGATCCCCTTCTATAATAACTTCGTTTGCAAGTGTTTCTTGGTCTGGACTAAGAGTACCATTAATATTAAGAGATCCACCATCGGTAACTATAATACCAGAATCTGCATGAAAATGAACACGTGCACCAGCTTCCATAGTTAGTGTTTTACCTTCTCCAACTCCTGCATAGCCATAGATGACATAGGGTTTTTCGTTAGTGAAAGTGAGCTCGCTATCTAGTAAAAACCGACCTTGTAATGTCGTTTCATCTGGTGTGCCATCACCATCTACATCAAATGTTAGGGTTTCAATGATATAATCATCATCATCATCAATAGGTGTTCTATTAGGATAAATAAAAACAGCATCTTTTACTAAGGTTATCACATCGATATCTTGTTGCTTAGAACCAGAATCGAATAGAATGCGATCTGTATATAAAAATTGATTTTCTAATGCTCCTAAATCTGGATTAGCAATATCAATAGTTGTTTCAATAAAAATAAATAAACTATCATTTGCTAACAATTCTACATCTTCAAAGAATTTACCAATTTGGTCATCATTATCTAAACCGGTAGAACCATCAACATTCATTCTGTAAAGTGAACTTTCACCATTTTCAAATTGAATAGTAGGAATTACAATATCTTCATCACTACGATTATAAACTTTTAAATTATAAGTGCTAGAACCTATCGTAGAAAACACGGTATCTAAATAAATGGTGTCTCTAGCAAATTCTAGTTGTCCTTTACTTGGTGTAAATTCAAAATCATTACGACAAGAACTCCAAAATAGTAAGATTCCGAAACAGAGTAAAAATGATAGCAATCGCTTCATAAGTGATAAATATAATTAAGGCTTAAAAATATAACTTTTGAAGTTAGGATTTATTATAGTTGGGTATAAATTACTAGAAGTTTGCTATTCCTTTGATAATGGTTTTTCTCCATATTGTTCTAAAAGAATTAAAAATAGCTGACTGTTTAAAACCAATTCTTCAAGTAACTGTATTTTGTTTTCGTCTTTAAGTAATTCTGTACTGATTTGTTTTGCTTCGCAAAAATCATAAAACAGATATTTTTTATCACTAGGAATTTTTAGATTTTCTGTCATTAATTGCTCATTAAAAAATGGGCTTTTATCAAACAAAGAATCCATTTGAGTGTAAGAAATCGGATAGTAATTCGGTTTTTTAGGTTTGTCTTTAGAGAAGAGTTTTACAACTGCACCAATAAGGTATACAAAATCTACTCCACTAGTTGCTCCTGCAGGTTTGTATAAGTGAGGATTGTTTTTTATGTCTTCGTTTAGTATATTTTGTAGTTCAATATTATAAGTTTCTTCTTTAAAAACGGGTTGCTCAGGTTCTGTTTTAACTTCAACTTCATCAAGTTCTGTTAGTATTTCTTTAAGCTCAAAAACAGCAACACCATTAAAATGAAAATCTTTTAGAACTACCGTTTTATTATGGTAGAATAAGGACTCAAAAGCAATACTATCATTTACTTTAGCTTGTATACTAAAGTTACCATCTTCATTGGTTACGGTAACTCGGTTTTGGGTTTTGTTAAAGACATTTATATTTTTTACTGGTGCATTAGCATCGTAGACTTTTCCATTTAAGGTTTGAGCATATTGAACAAGTGGAAAACACAAGAGAAAGACTAAAAGAGTAATTTTAAGCATGTTGTAGTTGATTGATGCGATAAAGAAAAGTGTTTCATTTTATAATCGCCTCAACATTAAAAAAACTTTAACCTAATAAAATGTTAATTAAATAACGTTGCTATTTCAGATGTTATACGTGTTGGTCTCTGAGTTTTATTATCTATTAAGCACCATTTTGCTTTCGATTTTACAATCAACTGGTTGGTTTCAGCATTTATAATTTCTACATGTCTTGTGGTAGAAACACCTTCAACTTTAGGAACATACGTTTTTATAAGTAATTTGTCACCAAGTAGCGCTTGGTTTTTATACTCTATAAAATGATTAACTAAAAACCAAGAGTAGGTATCTAAAATAGATTTGGTTGCATAAGTTAACCAATGTTCTTTTGCAATATCTTGAACCCACTGTACATAACAAACGTTATTTACATGGTTAAGATCGTCAATATCTTCTTTAGAAACGGTTATCGTTTTTTCAAATATATTCATGTCAGTCTTTTGATGCTTAAAGATATTATTTCTTCATAAAGATCCTTTTAATTCCGTAAAAGAATTTACCAAAAGAGGTTCTTTCTTGTTCTCCTTTTTCTATAGCTTCTCTTTTTGCTAAACGTTTAGCTTTTCGCTTTTTTCTTTTACAGTCGTTATTACTTTGGTAATTGTAAGAAACAAATCCTACTGCAGCATAATCATTAAAGCAACTATCGTTTTCTAAAACTACCTTTAATTCGTATTTTGTGTTTAATGGAATGTTTTGAGTTTCCATACCTACGTAACTTAACTCTAGAATTTCTCCTATTTTTCCTTTTATGGTGAAATTACCATCAAAATCTGTTTGTGCACTGCGAGATGTTCCTTTTACAATTATAGAAGCTCCTGGTAAAGGTAAACCATCAATTGCGGTAGTTACTGTACCGAAATATATATGTTCATTTAAAATAGAAGTAGCTACTTTACCTTTTACCATGGGTCTTATTATGGTCTCTGTTTTTATGGGTTCACCTTGAGCATATGTATGTTGGTTTCCGAGTGCCAGAAAAGCAAATAGGCCAGAGGCAGCCAAAGACAAATAGTTGTTTTTGGCTTTTCTGCTCATAACAATTTCTCTATCTAGTTGTTGTGTTTTAAAGCGTCCGCAGAGATTTTCATTAGCTTCTAATGATTTAATAATTTGCTCATCAGTTTGTGTTGTGAAGTCAACAACGGTTTTACTACAAGCTGCACAATGACGACCTTCATTTTTTGGTGTCATTTTACGCCAATCCTCATGGCAAGGTTCAGCAATATTTATGGTAACAGATTTTCTCATGGTTAGTTTGATTTATAAATCAAAGAACCAAAAGTTATAGGTTTAATAAAATGTAAAATGAGTGACTTATGCTTTTCGGTGAGTAAAGCTTATTGTTTCTTTATTTTAACTTCAAAAAGTTTGTCCCAATTTTTCCCTGTTACAAAAATAGTTTCACGTTCTGGGTGGTACGCAATACCATTTAATACATCTAATTCAGGATGTTGCTTTACTAATTTTTTTAAAGGTCTAAAATCAATAACACCTTCAACACCACCAGTTTCAGGATTAATAATAAGTACACCATTACGTTGGTACCTATTGGCATAAATTTTACCATTTATCCACTCCAATTCATTAATGTTTGGTATTTTACCTTTTTCTGTATAAACTTGAATGTGGCCTTGTTCTGCTAAGCTTTCAGGATTTAAAAAGTAAATTTTATCTGTACCATCAGACTTAAATAATGTTTTTCCATCATTACATATTCCCCAACCTTCTTTACTCGTTCCGTAATTGAAAGTGCTTAATTTCTCAAAAGTATTAACGTCGTAAATAAAACCGCGTTTAGCTTGCCAAGTTAATTGATAGATTTTATCATTTAAAATGGTTAAACCTTCACCAAAATATTGATCTTCTAGGTTTATGTTTTTTAAAACTTCACCAGTTTCAAAATTTACTTTTCTAAGTTTAGATTCTTTTTTTTGACCAGTGCTTTCGTATAACTCACCATTATAGAATTCTAAACCTTGTGTGTAAGAGGTGATATCATGAGGAAATGTATTAACTATTTCATATGTATATATCGAAGGAATAATATTATTAAAGACCTGAATGGTTTTAGAAATAGTTTCTGTCTTTTCTCCTACGGTTACTTTTGCTATTATGTTTTTTTCTCCTAAAGATGTATTATTAAGAATGACTGTATTTTCAACAGGCTTACTATCAATTTCATAGCTCACATTAGTTATATCTAATTTTTCAGGATTATTAATAGATAATTTTAATGTATCACCTAGCATTAAAGATTTTGTCGTCGTATTTATAGAAAGGCTCGATTGTTTAGAAGAATTTTCATCTCCACAATTTATTAAAAATAGACTTAAAGTTAAGAGAATGAAATATTTAGAAAGTTGCATAAGTTATGTTTGAATTTTTAGCAAGTTATTAAATAAAATTCAGTTTAAAAATCATTGCGAAAGTAATTAAAGATTGTATCTTTGCAGCTGGCAAGTCCTACACAACCAGCTCCTGTTGAATCCTCCAGGGCGGGAACGCAGCAAAGGTAAATGGTCGTAGCGGTGTGATGTAGGTAGCTTGCCTTTTTTTGTGCCCAAAAGTCTCCTAAAAATTTGTATTTTGTTACTTATAATTTTTCAACATTATGTCTAAAGTTGTATTAATAACAGGTGGATCTTCAGGAATAGGAAAATCTGTTGGTGAGTTTCTTCAAACCAAAGGATTTAAAGTCTACGGAACTAGTAGAAATCCTGATAATTATCCTAATAGTAAGTTTCCTATTGTAGCTTTAGATGTTACAAAACCTGAAACTATTTCTAAATGTATTTTCGATGTTTTAACACTTGAATCTAGAATAGATGTTCTTCTTAATAATGCTGGTGCCGGAATAACTGGTCCTATTGAAGAAATTCCTGATGCAGAAATAAAACGCAATTTTGAAACCAATTTTTTCGGTCCAATTAATGTAATTAAAGCAGTTTTGCCAACTATGAGAAAGCAAAATTTTGGTTTAATAATTAACGTTACTTCTATTGCTGGTTATATGGGTTTACCATATAGAGGTGTTTATAGCGCAAGCAAAGGTGCACTTGAATTAATCACCGAAGCTTTTAGAATGGAACTAAAAGGGTTTAATATTAATATGACTAATGTGGCACCTGGTGATTTTGCTACCAATATTGCAGCAGGTCGTTATCATGCACCAGTTTTAGAAAATTCACCTTATAAATCTACTTACGGAAATACGTTGAGTATGATGGATGAACATGTTGATAGTGGAAGTGATCCAAAACAAATGGCTGAAGCTATTTATAAAATTATAGAAACAAAGAAACCTAAAGTGCATTATAAAGTAGGTGCATTTATGCAGAAATTCTCTATTGTTTTAAAACGCATACTTCCAGATACGGTTTATGAGAAGTTGTTAATGAATCATTATAAGTTGTAGAACTTAGTTTGTAAGAGCTATTGTTAATATATTCTGAAAAATCATTCCTATAAATGAGGCTTAAAGTTGTAAATTCGCAGCAACTAAAAAATATGACTCCCTTTTGCAAGGGAGATAAAAAACAATTTTTTCTATGAAATTTTTTATCGATACAGCAAACCTAGAGCAGATTAAAGAAGCTCAAGATATGGGTATTTTAGATGGTGTTACTACAAATCCATCGTTAATGGCTAAAGAAGGCATTACTGGTACAAATAATATTTTAAAACATTATGTAGACATCTGCAATATTGTAGATGGAGATGTATCTGCAGAAGTTATTTCTACTGATTTTGAAGGCATGGTAAGAGAAGGTGAAGCGTTAGCTGAACTGCACGAACAAATTGTGATTAAATTACCAATGATTAAAGATGGTATAAAGGCGTGTAAATATTTTTCGGATAGAGGAATTAAAACTAACGTTACTTTAGTGTTTTCTCCAGGACAAGCGTTATTGGCTGCAAAAGCTGGTGCAACTTACGTATCTCCTTTTATTGGTCGTTTAGATGATATCTCTACGGATGGTTTAAATCTTATCGCAGAGATTCGTCATATTTATGATAATTATGGATTTGAAACTCAGATATTAGCAGCTTCTGTACGTCATACAATGCACGTAATTGATTGCGCTAAACTAGGATCGGATGTTATGACAGGTCCTTTAAGTTCTATTACAGGCTTATTAAAACACCCATTAACTGATATTGGATTAGAAAAATTCTTAGCAGATTATAAAAAAGGAAATTAATATACTTTTTATATAAGTTTTAAAGAGCATCTTGTTTAACGATAAGATGCTTTTTTTGTAGCAGTTCTTCAAGCGTTTCGTTAAACCCAGCATTAAAAATGTTAGCATTTGGATGTAAAATAATACCATGCTCATCTACAATAATTGCCTTGTTTAAATAGTTTACGGCTAATGTTTTACGAGCTTGTTTAGAATTTTTAAATCTAAACTCATTTATAGTTGGGAAATTGTAATTGTTAACAATACTTTTCCAAAACTCATCATGGTTATCATTTACATTAATAGAGATGAAATCCATCTGTGGGAATTTGGATTTCAATTTATCTACCATATAATGGCTGTTTCTATACTGAGATTTAGAGTTTGAAGACCAAAAATAAATAATAGTAGGTTTGGTAATTATGGAGGTGATTGAATGCTCGGTATCATTATAATTAACAATCGCAAGATTTGGTAAAGGATTACCTTGACGTAATACTTTTAGATTAGATACTAAATCCGTCATGTAAGCTTTATCCACATCATTAGTACTTTTGGTTAAGTAATACTCTAAATACTGGTTAGCTTCTAATTCAGTATGGTTATGACTTATAAAATCTATCGCTTTATGCTTTAATAGATTATTCTTAATCGTTGTATCTGTAATAATACTATCAATTAAATCTAATTTAGACATATTATAATCTATAGCATGTCTATTAAATTTGCTATGAAAATCATTTTTTTTGTAATAAGAATGTGTCGCTAAGTTCTCTATATGAGAAGATAGAAACCTATTATAAGCAAAGAAACGACTTAGGTAGTTAGCGTTGTAATCTATATTTTTTCTATGATGAAAAAAGTCTTCAGGTAAATCTTTAATATGAATCAATTTATTATTTCCAAAGTAAGCAAACGGATAAATTTCCTTGTCTGCATATGCGTTGTAATTAATATTAGCTTCAATTATGGATTTAAAGAACTCAGATTCTTCATTTTGAGTTAAAAATTCATGAAACTTATTTAATTGAGCATTTCGTCTTTTTTCAATAAACACATTAAAAGCTTCAGGCTCCATTTTAGAATATTTAACTAACTGTTTTGCTTCTTTTTCGTTAGATAAATATGTTTTAATAAGGTAATTGTTCTTTTTGGCACCATTTCCTGTGAATACTAATGACTCATCAAAATCGTATGTATTTAGTCTAAACATAATACTATCATTAGCTTCTAATAATAGCATTTGGTATTCACCACCATGAGTTATAGAATATAAACCTGGTTTTAAATTATCTATTTTATGAACAAATCTATTATCATTATCTAAAGTAATAGTGTCTATAACCTTACCATTGGTATTATAAATTATAACACGGTTATTTTTAGGGTTAATAATTTCACCACCTATATAAGCATGTTCACTATTGTTACCTCCTTTAAAATGGCATCCTAATAGAGTAGATAACAAAGTAATAGTAAGTACTATACGTGGGTTTAAAATAGACATATTATAAAAATTATTTAAACAAAAATATAGGTTGATAAGCGCAACTCTTGTTAATACCTCGTTAAATCTTATTTTAGAACTTATAAATTTCGCCTAAGGGCTATAATTTTAGGTTCTTAAGCCTGTTTAAAGGCACTTAGCGAGCATGAATTTATTGATTTTATAAGTATAACCCTTAAAAACAGTTTAAATATAATTTTATTTAAATTTTAAGATTCAAAACGCAGTTGTATAGCAGATTTTACGTTTAATTTTCTACTTTTGCACTCTCAAAAAAATGCCTTAATTATGGTTTAAGGCTAAATAATAAAGTTATAAGTTATGTTATCAGTTTCTAATCTTTCAGTTCAATTCGGAAAACGCGTACTTTTTGATGAAGTAAGTACTACGTTTAATAATGGTAATTGCTACGGGATAATTGGTGCCAATGGTGCCGGAAAATCTACATTTTTAAAAATTATTGCAGGCAAAATGGATCCAACATCTGGAAGTGTTCATTTAGAGCCAGGCAAACGCATGTCTGTTTTGGAGCAAAATCACAATTTACATGATGAAGACACTGTTTTAGAAACCATACTAAAAGGAAACAAGCCCTTATATAAATTAAAGACAGAAATTGATGCTTTATATGCAGATTATACAGATGCTAATGCAGAAAAGATAGGAGAGCTTCAAGTACAGTTCGAAGAAATGAATGGATGGAATGCAGATAGTGATGCAGCTGCCATGTTATCTAACCTAGGAATTAAGGAAGATTATCATTATAGTTTAATGAAAGACTTAGATGGTAAACAAAAAGTACGTGTCTTATTAGCACAAGCTTTATTTGGGAATCCAGATTTATTAATTATGGATGAGCCTACCAATGATTTAGATTACGAAACGATTTCGTGGCTAGAGAATTTCTTAGCAAATTATGAGAACTGTGTGATTGTGGTATCTCACGATAGACACTTTTTAGATTCAGTTTGTACACATATTTCAGATATTGATTTCGGGAAAATCAACCATTTCTCTGGTAACTATACGTTTTGGTATGAATCTTCTCAATTAGCAGCAAGACAACATGCACAACAGAATAAAAAGGCTGAAGAGAAGAAGAAAGAATTAGAAGATTTTATTCGTCGTTTCTCTGCTAACGTTGCAAAATCTAAGCAAGCAACGAGTAGAAAAAAGATGATTGAAAAGTTGAATATTTCAGATATCAAACGCTCAAGTCGTCGCTATCCTGCTATTATTTTTGAACGCGATCGCGAAGCTGGAGATCAGATTTTAAATGTTGAAGGATTATCTGCAAGTATAGAAAATGAGGTTTTATTTAAAGATATTGACATCAATTTAAATAAAGGAGATAAGGTAGTTGTGTATTCTAAAGATTCTAGAGCAACTTCTGCATTTTATCAAATATTAAATGGAAACGCAGAAGCTGATTCAGGAAAATTTGATTGGGGAGTTACAACAACACAATCTTATTTGCCGTTAGATAATAGCGAATTTTTTAACAACAAATTATCTCTAGTAGATTGGTTACGTCAATGGGCACAAACAGAAGAGGAGCGAGAAGAAGTGAATATTAGAGGTTTCCTTGGAAAAATGATCTTTAGTGGAGAAGAAGCTTTAAAAACATCAGATGTTTTATCTGGAGGAGAGAAAGTAAGATGTATGTTAAGCCGAATGATGATGACAAGAGCTAACGTTTTAATGTTAGATGAACCTACAAATCACTTAGATTTAGAGAGTATTACAGCGTTTAATAATTCGTTAAAAAACTTTAAAGGAACAATAATGTTAACAACTCATGATCATGAGTTTGCACAAACTGTTGGTAACCGAATTATAGAATTAACACCAAATGGAGTTATAGATCGTTACATGACTTTTGATGAATATATGAGCGATAAGAAAATAAAGGATCAACGCGATAAAATGTATGAAGTTGCCACATAAAACTCATTTTGTTTTTATGTAATTTAAAGTTTTTGAATAGGGTAGGACTTCGCGATACTTATATTTTATAAGAAAGCAATTTTATCAAAAAAAGAAGGTGACGATTATTTGTGTTTTAACTAATTAATTTGACCAAACAGCATATCCTTCACGTCTTAACTCTAATGTAATTTGCTCTTCGGCTTTTAATGCTTCAACTCTTGTAAAAAAAGGGTCAATGTGATTGAATAAACTTGGACGTAAATAAGTGCCATATTTCTCTACAATATTTGAAGAGATTTTGTAGCCCTTTTTATTTCTATGTCCTGTTTTATGCTGAAGGAATCTTTCTTTAGGTGTTTTACTCGTCATCCCAACATACAAACACTCTAAAACTCCATTAAACTGTGGATTTGCTTTTCTAAACTTCGCATTTTCTGTAAACACACGTTTAGAAAGTTCAATGACGTAAATGGTGTAAAGTGTTTTTGGCATGATTATATTCTAATTTTCAAAAAAGATTGAACTAATTTTTAAAATTGTACAATCCAAAAATTAAAGAATTTCTATTCAATATTACTAAATTTCTATTTTTTCTAATTTAGTAAGTTCTTCTTCTTTTTTAGAATAAGATTTTATCATTGAAACGGTAACTATAGCTAAAGGTATACCTATTAGAGATAAAACAATATCACCTATAGTGGCGTTAATAAAGTTTTCAACTGTCTCTTCTTTAAAGGCACTTTTAAAAAGAAAGCTTCCAATATAGTTTGATACAATCCATAGTGTCCACCATATACCAATTGTAGAAGTTTTAACAGCGTTTTGCTCAGAGGTTTTTGAATTAATTAGATGTGTTGATTTAGTCTCCATTTCTTTCATGATTTGATATGGACGATACAATGAGATTATAGGAACAAACCAACTACCAGCTGCCCATCCTTCTGAGTTGTCGCAGTTGGTTCTTATATTTAAATTATAATAAGCTCTTCTAAACCATTGTATAAACGTGACTGCGGATACAATAAAAACAACAAGATATAAATAAGCGACTAATATTTCTCTTAAGTCATTTGATTCGAGCATTTCATCTGTTACAAATTCATTATTTTGAAAGTCTATTAGTAAATTGTATTGTAAATAAGATGAAAAAATAGCAAGTATATCTATTGCCATTACGGCCCAAACAAATATTTCAGCAAGCTTTGCTCTTTTTAAGTTGGGTTTAATAGCATTAATTTTATTTTCTATTCCTGAAACAACAGAATTATCATGTTGAAAATCTCGACAGCGACCTTCAAAGTCTAAACTTTTTCCTTTAATGTTACAAATATCTTCATTGTCAATGTTACCTCTTTTTCTATTGAGGCATTTTTCGCAATCTTCAAGTTGTTCTTCTGTCATGGTTTACGTTTTTAAATATTACTTCAACAAAAACGCCTTCAAATCATCATAAGAACTTACTTTAATAGATACTTTCTCTTTATCCATTACAGCTTCAATTTGTGAAGGTAAAGGCAAAGTTTTCTCAATAACGTCTTCAACCACATCTAAAAACTTTGTAGGATGTGCTGTTTCTAAAAATACAACATGTGCATCATTGTTTTCTAAATATTTTTTAGCACCTAAGTAACCAACAGCACCATGCGGATCAGCGACATAATTGAATTCTTTATATAATTCTAATAATGCAGTTTTTGTGGCTTCATTGGTAAAACTATAAGATGATAAATTTGCTTTTAGTGCTTCAAAATCATTGTTGTGTAATTCTTGAATACGTATAAAGTTACTTGGGTTACCAACATCCATAGCATTACTAATAGTTTGTACAGATGGTTTTGGGTTGTAAGATTGTGTTGTCATATAATTTACAACTGTATCATTAGCATTGTTTGAAGCTATAAAATGTTTTACAGGTAATCCTAATTTTTGAGCCACCATACCAGCACAAATGTTTCCAAAGTTTCCACTTGGCACAGAGAAAGCAATGTCTTTATGCTTAGATTTTAATTGCTTGTATGTAAATAAAAAGTAGAAAAGTTGTGGTAACCAACGCGCAATATTAATTGAGTTTGCTGAAGTTAATTGCATTTTACTAGTTAACTCTTCGTCCATAAAGGCACGTTTTACCATATCTTGGCAGTCATCAAAAACACCATCAACTTCTAAAGCAGTAATATTTTGCCCAAGCGTTGTCAGTTGTTTTTCTTGAATATCGCTCACTTTTCCACTTGGGTAAAGGATAACAACATTAACACCTTTTACACCTAAAAAACCATTAGCAACAGCACCTCCTGTATCTCCAGAAGTTGCGACTAAAACGGTTACATCGTTGGTGTTAGTTTTATTAAAATAGCCTAAACATCTTGCCATAAAGCGTGCGCCAACATCTTTAAAAGCCATTGTTGGTCCATGAAATAACTCTAGTGTAGAAATATTCTCATTGATTTCTACTACAGGAAAATCGAAATTTAAGGTTTCTTCAACGATTGTTTTTAAGACGTCTTCGGGAATTTCAGGAACTATGAATTGTTTAATTGCTTCAAACGCAATTTCTGTGTTTGATTTATCTTCAATGGTTTCAAAAAATGAAGCATCTAAAGGTGTAATCGTTTCAGGAAAATATAAACCTTTATCTGGCGCAAGTCCTCGGACTACAGCATCAGCAAAGGTTGTGTTTGGTGCTTGTTTATTTAGAGAGTAATAGTTCATTATAATGTTTTTATACCTTGGGTATTAATTTTAGAAACATACGTTTCAAATTCTATATTTGTTTTTGAATAGACATTGCGTATAGCTTCTTCTACTTTCTTCGCTGTAGCTTCACTCTTGCTCAACATAAATATTGATGGTCCTGAACCAGAAATGGCACAACCTAAAGCACCAGCTTCTAAAGCTGCAGTTTTTACAGTATCAAAATGAGGAATAAGTTGTTTTCTATAAGGTTCTATAACCACATCGTTTAAGGATTCTTTTATTAAATCGTAGTCAGATGTGTGTAAACCATGCACTAAACTACCAACATTTGCCCATTGCGTAATGGCATTAGTTAATGGAATTTCTTTGGGTAGTATAGCTCTAGATTCAGAGGTTTTAATTTCAATTTGTGGATGAATTAAAGTTGCAAATAAATCTGAAGGTGTTGGTAATTCTAACACTTTTAAAGGACAAGCACTTTTTACCAATGTAAAGCCACCAAAGATAGCAGGTGCTAAATTATCTGCATGTTCGCATTTACTAGCTAATGCTTCTCCTTTCATGGCAAAGTTAGTCAGTTCGGTTTTGTTTAATGAGTTGCCTAATAGAGCGTTCATTCCAAAAACACTTCCTGCTGCACTAGCAGAACTACTTCCTATACCACTTCCTGGTTTTATTTTTTTATAAATTTCAATTTCAAATCCACAGTCTGGTTGCAAAGCATTGTACATCGCTAATGCAGAAACACCTGCTACGTTTTTTTCTGCTTCAAACGGTAAATCGTAACCTTCAATTTTTGTGATTCTTATTCCTTTTTCTTCTGTCTTTCTAATGACCATTTCATCTCCAATGGTATCTAAACAAAAGCCAAGAACATCAAATCCACAAGCCACGTTTGCCACTGTTGCAGGCGAAAATATTTTGATTTCGTTTTTCATGTTTACTTCCCGCGAAAGCGGTAATCATTAATTATTAGCGATTCTTATAATATCTGCAAATAAACCAGAAGCGGTAACATCTGCACCTGCACCTGCACCTTTAATAATCATAGGTTGTTCAGGGTAACGTTGCGTGTAAAACATTACAATATTATCTTTTCCTTTTAGATTATAAAATGGATGACCTTCAGGAATTTCTTTTAGTCCTACTTTAGCCTTGCCGTCATTAAACTCTGCAACAAACTTTAGCTGGCAATTATTTTCTTCTGCAGATTTAAATAAGCTTTGATAATAGTCTTCATCTGTTTTTAAAGTTTCAAAGAAATCATCTACAGAATCTGCGTTCATTGCTGCATCTGTTAAGAAATTATCGCTTTCTAAATCTGCTAATTCAATAGCATGACCACTTTCTCTTGCTAAAATTAAAACTTTACGAGCAACATCAATTCCGCTTAAATCAATACGAGGGTCTGGTTCTGTATAACCTTCTTCTTGAGCTTGTTTAACGACATCGTAAAATGTGGTTTCTGCATTAAAATTGTTAAATATGAAATTTAAGCTTCCAGATAAAACGGCTTGTATAGTATTTACTTTGTCGCCAGAAGTTATTAAATGGCTCAACGTATCAATTACAGGTAAGCCAGCACCAACGTTAGTTTCAAATAAGAACGAAGCGTTATATTGTCTAGATAGTTGTTTTAATTCATTGTAATATTCAATATTTCCAGAACATGCAATTTTATTACATGCAACCACAGAAATACTTTGTTTAAGATATTTTGAATAAATATTAGAAACAGCTTCGTTAGCTGTAATATCTACAAATACTGAATTTCTAAGATTTAAGTTTTTAGCATGTTCAAAAAAGCCATCTAAACTCGATTTTTCACCATTAGCCAGTAGGTCTTTCCAATCTTTTAAATCTAAACCTTCATCATTAACAATCATGGTTTTAGAATTTGATAAACCAGCAACTCTTAAATTAATTTTAAAGTTTTTCTTAACATAAGCTTTCTGTTGTTTAATTTGCTCAATTAATCGCTCTCCAACATTACCAACACCTGTAATAAACAAGTTGATTTGTTTGGTTTTAATTTCAAAAAACTGCTCGTGTAAACTATTAAGTGCTTTTTTCACATCATTCTTATGTATTATAGCAGAAATATTACGCTCAGAAGCTCCTTGAGCAATAGCTCTAATATTCACGTTGTTTTTACCAAGTGTACTAAACATTTTACCGCTAATACCTTGATGACTTTTCATTTTATCACCAATAACAGCAATAATAGATAAGTCAGTTTCTACGACAATTGGGTCAATTTTATGAAGTGCAATTTCGTATTCAAAAACAGTATCAATAACTTCTTTAGCACGCTGTGCATCGTTGTTTGAAATTCCGAAACAAATTGAATGTTCAGATGATGATTGTGTAATTAAAATAATGTTGATTTTTTCTTGAGCAAGTGTTTCAAATAAACGTTTACTAAAACCAGGAACACCAACCATACCATTTCCTTGTAAGGTTAGTAAGGCAATGTTTTCAATATTACTAATACCTTTTACAGGCGAATTGTCTTTGTTAGAAGTGTTTTTGGTTATTGTTGTACCAATAGCTTCAGGTTCCATTGTGTTTTTAATTACAATAGGAATTTGCTTTTTAAGCACAGGCATTACCGTTGGTGGATATAAAACTTTCGCACCAAAATGCGATAATTCTACCGCTTCTTGATATGATAACTCCACAATAGGTGAGGCTTGTTTTACTAATTTTGGGTTGGTTGTAAACATACCACTGACGTCTGTCCAAATTTGTAATTCATCAGCATCCATAGCAGCAGCAATTATTGCCGCAGTATAATCAGAACCACCACGACCTAAGGTTGTAATCTCTCCATGAATAGATTTTGAAACAAAACCAGGAAATAAAACAATAGCATTAGAATTTGAACTAAAAAACTCTTGAATATTAGCATCTGTAACTTCAAAATTTACAATGGCATTATTGAAATTAGAATCTGTAATAATAACTTCTTGAGAATTCTTTAAAGCGGCATCTATTTGTCTCGCTTTTAAAGTATGGTAAATTATGGTTGAGGATAATGCTTCACCAAAACTTAGTAATTTATCTCTGGTTTGTGGCGATAATTCGTTAATAAGATAAATACCGTTTAAAAGACTTTTTAGATCATTTAATTTATCGGTAATTAAATCTTGAAGGTCTTCTTGTTGCTTTTGTAATAATTTATCTTCTTCAGGATTTAAAAATAATCCATCTATAACTGAGTTATGGATGGACCAAATGATATCGTATTTCTGGAGGTATTCTAAATCTTTATTGCAAGCTAAATTTGCTGCCTCTAATAACTTATCAGTGATTCCGCCAACGGCAGAGACCACTACAGCAATAGAATTGCTTTTAGATTGTTGGTCTAAAATTGAAATAACTTTATTTATATTTTCGGCTGTACCTACTGATGTACCACCAAACTTGAGAACTTTCATATTTTTATGTAATTTAAGAGAATAAAATGTCTAAATAGACAAATAGGGACGGAGAGCATATTATAAATTACCCCAAAGGGTAATAATCGTTGAAATGAAAAACATAGAAATACACATGCTGTTAGCATTAACTATTATATGTGATGATATTTTGAAATTTGTCTTCATTACATACCAAAAGTATTATTTTTATAACAATAAAAAAACTAATCGTTTCTTTTTAGGGAATTAGTAAAAAAGGGCTAATCTTTATAAAAAAAATGAAAGATAATTAACAAAAAGGACTAGTTAATCAATTATTCATATATACCATTTTTATATTATGTTAAATATTAAGTAAACGTAATTATGTGAATATGAGATCTAGGGATTATTAAATAATTAGAATAGGAATTAAATTGTGAAATTCTAAATTTTATCGTTTTAATAAATGATCAAATACGAATGACATTTAACCTATAAAAGAAATAAATAAAACAAATGAAATTATTTTCAAAAGAACAAATTTACGAAGGTGATAAATTAACTACAGAGCTACAAAATATATCATCTACAGACTTAATGGAGCGTGCTGGTATTCAGATTTTTAATTGGATACATATGCGTATGCAAGGAGCTCAAGTGCCAATTCATGTGTTTTGTGGTATTGGTAATAATGGTGGTGATGGTTTGGTATTGGCCAGACATTTAATAACCCATGGCTATAATGTAGTGACTTATATTGTTAATTGCAGCGATAAGCGTAGTAAGGATTTTTTAATTAATTACGATCGCATTAAAAATGTCACCAAAGATTGGCCTAAAATGCTAAGTTGTAAAAACGATTTTGAAGAAATAACAATTGGAGCTGATGATATTATTGTGGATGCCGTTTTTGGTATAGGTTTAAATCGTTCTCCAAATGATTGGGTAAAGCAGTTGTTTCAAAAATTTAGTGCTTCAAAAGCATTTACATTGTCTATTGACATTCCGTCTGGATTGTATACGGACAAGGTTGTAGAAGATGAAAAAGCTGTAGTACATGCTAATTATACTTTGAGTTTTCAATCTCCAAAATTAGTTTTCTTTTTACCAGAAACTGCTAAATATACCATTCAATGGGAAGCGTTAGATATTAATATAGATCGCGATTATTTAATAAAAACAGAAACTGAGGTAGAATTAATCTCTAAACATGAAGTTTTACCAATTTATAAACCTCGAGAAAAATTCTCACACAAAGGGAGCTTTGGCCACGTGTTAATTATTGGAGGAAGTTATGGTAAAATAGGTGCTGTTAATTTAGCAAGTAGAGCAGCATTGAGTTCTGGAGCAGGTTTAGTTACTGCTTATAGTCCTAAATGTGGTTATCATAGTTTACAGACTGGGATTCCTGAAGTTATGGTGATTACAGATGATGATGAAACCAATATTACTAATATTAATTATGATATTGAGCCAACTGTTATTGGCATTGGAGTAGGGTTAGGGGTTTCTGCAAGAACGGCAAAAACTTTTGAAGCATTTTTAAAGCGCAATACATCTCCTTTAGTTATTGATGCAGATGGACTAAACTTATTATCTAAAAAGAAGACGTTATTAAAGTTGCTACCAGAGAAAACCATTTTAACTCCACACCCTAAAGAATTAGAGCGCTTAATTGGTAAATGGTCTAATGATTTTGAAAAACTAAAGAAAGTAAAAGCTTTTTCTAAAAAGTACAATGTTATTGTACTTATTAAAGGGGCAAATTCTATTACAGTTTATAATGAAAAATTATATGTAAATACCACAGGTAATCCTGGTATGGCCACAGCTGGAAGTGGTGATGTATTAACAGGCGTTATTTCTGGTTTACTAGCCCAAAGCTATGAACCATTAGCAGCTACAATATTTGGTGTCTATCTTCATGGAAAGTCTGCAGACATTTCTATAGAAGATCATGGTTATCAAAGTTTAATTGCAAGCCATATTATTGAAACAATGGGAGATGCTTATATAGATTTATTTAAACGACCAGAACAACCTAAAGAAGAAGACTCAGAAGCACAACAGCAAAAAAAGTCCTAACAAAGTGTAATTAAAAAAGCCTGTTTCAATTATTGAAACAGGCTTTTTTATATTTTAAAAGGAAGATATTATATTCCTAACTCTTTAAACAATTCAACTAATGCAGGATTAGATGGTCTAGGTGCATCTGCACTTACAATATTTCCATCAGGATCTACTAATATAAATCTTGGAATTCCATTGATTTTATAATTTCTAACAAATTCGGAATTAAATCCATTATCAGCCATTAATTGTATACCTCCTAATTCTTTATCTGCCACCATTTTTTTCCAACCTTCATAAGCTGCAGCTTTGTCTCCTTTATAACCTCTTCCTTCATCAACAGAAATACTAACAAACTCAATGTTCTTTCCTTTAAATTGCTCTTCTACTTTTTTAAGTGAAGGTATTTCTCTAATACAAGGACCACACCAAGTTGCCCAAATATCAAAATAGACATACTTTCCTTTAAAATCTGATAGCGACATATCTCCACCTGCAAAATTTTCATAATCTACAAAATTAGGAGATGGTGATCCTTTAGGAAAAGCATCTTGTGTAGCAAATTTAGAACTCATAAATTGATTCAACTGCTGAACCGTTTTTTCTATGTTTTTATCCATTATTGAAACACGAGTAGAATCTACATCAGAATATTTATTTTTAACATCTTCGTAAGCAGCTTTATAACCCTTAATAGCATTGTCTACATCTTCTTTAGTTCCTGTTGCAATTAGGTTTTCTGTAAAATGATCTTTAGATATAAGGAATGATTTTACTGAAAAATTGTTAATATCAGAATCGTCACCTAAAAATGTCATAGAATCTATAAACGAATTATAATCGGTCTCAAAAGAAGACGTATTATCATTCTTTAAATAAATCTGGCCATATTCCTTACCATGTTGAAAGGTGTAATCGCCTTCTACAACTTTTAATGTGTCTTTAAAGGTCCCATCATCATTAATGGTAATAATTTTTTCGTAATTCTTGCCTTGAAAGATTTTAAGTGTTTTACTTGCATCTGGATTTTCAATTTTTCCAGAAAGTGTAACATAATCTTTTGGTTCTCCCTTACAAGCAAATAGAGTGGCTGAAATGCAAAGTATAAGTAATCTTTTCATAATAAGTCTGTTTTTACGAATGCAAAAATAAACATAATAAGCCAATTACAAAGACGGAATGAATTATTAACAAAACCTTGTAAACTGCAAAATTATTCTCAATTTTGAAGACTAAATAATATAACTAATGGATAGCTATCATATCATCTCTTCAGACGCTTTAGATATTGTAACGATTTACAATATTTTTTATGAAAATAAAAAGTTAAAGCTATCTGAAGACTCTATAAAAAACATTAAAAAATGTAAAGCATATTTAGATAATAAACTGGCCAATAATAAAAAACCAATGTATGGTATAAATACAGGTTTTGGCTCTTTATATAACGTTAAGATTTCTGATACAGACTTAAGTCAATTACAAGAAAATTTAGTAATGTCTCATGCTTGTGGAACAGGTGAACGCGTACCAGAATCTATAGTGAAAGTGATGCTACTTCTTAAGATTCAATCCTTAAGTTATGGTCATAGTGGAGTGCAGTTAGCAACTGTAGAAAGGCTAATAGAATTTTTTAATAACGATATTTTTCCTTTTGTATTTACTCAAGGTTCTCTAGGTGCTTCAGGTGATTTAGCTCCTTTGGCGCACTTAGCTTTGCCTTTATTAGGAAAAGGAAAAGTAGTACATAACAATAAAGAATATGATGCCTCAACGCTTTTAAAAGAATTTAATTGGCAACCCATTACACTTGAAGCTAAAGAAGGCTTAGCCTTATTAAATGGTACACAGTTTATGAGTGCTTATGGTGTTTATTTGTTATTAATGTCTCACAAAACATCTTATTTAGCAGATATTATAGCAAGTATATCTCTAGATGCATTTGATGGTCGTTTAGATCCTTTTCACGATTTAGTGCATGCAGTAAGACCACATCCCGGACAGCGAAAAGTAGCTAGACGTTTTAATGAATTTTTAAAAGGCAGTGAATTAATTACTAGACAGAAAGAACATGTGCAAGATCCATATTCTTTTCGCTGTATACCTCAGGTGCATGGAGCAACCAAGGATACTTTAGATTTTGTTGAAAAAGTAATTTTAACAGAGATTAATTCGGTAACCGATAATCCTAATATTTTTCCGGATGAAGATTTAATTATTTCAGGAGGAAATTTTCATGGTCAACCATTGGCATTAGCATTAGATTATTTGAAGATCGCTATGGCAGAAATTGGTAATATTTCTGAACGACGCGTTTTTCAACTGGTATCGGGATTAAGAGGATTACCTGCATTTTTGGTAGATAATCCTGGTCTCAATTCTGGTTTTATGATTCCTCAATATACTGCAGCAAGTATTGTGAGTGCAAACAAACAGATGGCAACTCCTGCTAGTGTAGACAGTATTGTATCTAGCAACGGACAAGAAGATCACGTTAGTATGGGAGCCAATGCAGCAACACAAGCCTATACGTTAGTTAAAAATGTAGAACGTGTTATTGCTATAGAATTAATGAATGCTTCTCAGGCTATAGAATTTAGACGACCTTTAAAAACATCTCCATTATTAGAATCGTTTTTAGAACAATACCGAAAAGTAGTTCCTTTTATGAAGGTAGATGAAGTTTTACATGATTCTATTGAGGCTTCAATTCAATTTTTAAAAGATGTAGATATTGAAATTGATGAATTATTTTTGAATAGTTACGATTTAAAATAGATTCACATTAACTTTTGCTAACGAGTTGATCTGCCCAATTAAAAGCATCATCTAAATTAGTGAAAATTTCAAAAGGCTTTTTAAGAAATAGCTTTTCGATTTGAGCATTTTTTTTGGCTTTGTAATCGTAAGAAACTACAGCAAAACCTACCAAATTTTTGGTTTTAACGGTTCGTGTATAAATGTTGGGATTAACAGAGTAAGAATTTATTCTATAAGAAATGTACACAAAAGGTTGATCTGTATAATAATCTTCTGCAATTTTGATTAGGGCTTCGTTAAAAGATTTATCGACATGAACACCTTCTTTTATGATAGTGACCATATAATTTTTGTAAAATTTTAATGTACAGAAGTCTATGTCAATAATTTTTGTCATAAAATAAAAGCCTTAGGGTGTCTTCTAAAATACAAAAAACTCCTTTAATTATAAAGGAGTTTTTTAATATATTTTAATTAGGTATTTAAGATTCTGTTGTTTTACTAGACGATTTAATCTTAATACTTAAAGCATCATTCTTTTCATCCAAGTCCATGGTAATGATGTCACCTTCCTGAATTTTAGCGTTAATGATTTCTTCAGCAAGGGCATCTTCAACATACTTTTGTATAGCTCTATTTAATGGTCTTGCTCCATATTGTTTATCAAATCCTTTATCAGCAATATAGTCTTTAGCTTTATCTGTAAGTTTTAGTGTGTAACCTAAGTCTTTTATTCTGTCGATTAACTTCACCATCTCAATATCAATAATTTTATTAATATCCTCTTTTTCTAAAGCATTAAACACAATGACATCGTCAATTCTGTTTAAGAATTCAGGAGCAAAAGCTTTTTTAAGTGCATTCTCTATAACTCCTTTTGCATGGTCAGCTTCTTGAGCGACTGCAGCAGATGTTCCAAAACCAACACCAGATCCAAAATCTTTAAGTTTTCTTGCTCCAATATTAGATGTCATAATAATGATTGTATTTCTAAAATCAATTTTACGACCTAAACTGTCTGTTAAATAGCCATCATCTAAAACTTGCAATAACATATTAAAGACATCTGGATGTGCTTTTTCTATTTCATCTAATAGTACAACAGCATAAGGCTTACGTCTTATTTTTTCAGTTAATTGTCCACCTTCTTCATAACCAACGTATCCTGGAGGTGCTCCAACTAAACGAGAAATGGCGAATTTTTCCATGTATTCACTCATGTCAATACGTACTAAGGCATCATCGCTATCAAATAATTCACGCGCTAATACTTTAGCCAATTGCGTTTTACCAACGCCTGTTTGACCTAAGAATATAAATGAACCAATTGGCTTGTTAGGATCTTTAAGTCCAGCTCTATTTCTCTGAATAGCTTTTACGACCTTTGCAACTGCTTGGTCTTGCCCAATCACTTTACCTTTAATTAATTCTGGTAATTTAGATAATTTGTTGATTTCCGTTTGTGCTATTTTATTCACAGGAATACCTGTCATCATAGATACCACATCAGCTACATTATCTTCAGTAACAACTTCTTTATGTTGCTTAGTTTCTTCTTCCCATTTTTCTTGGGCAGTTGCTAATTCTTTTTCTAATCGTTTTTCATCATCTCTAAGCTTTGCAGCTTCTTCATATTTCTGTTTTTTAACAACACTATTCTTAGTTTCTTTAACTTCTTCGAGTTTCTTTTCTAATTCAAGAATCTTTTTTGGAACATCAATATTTGTAATATGTACACGAGAACCAGCTTCATCTAAAGCATCAATAGCTTTGTCTGGAAGAAAACGTTCCGTCATATAGCGATTAGTTAATTTTACACAAGCTTGAATAGCTTCATCTGTATAATCAACATTATGGTGTTCCTCGTATTTACTTTTAATATTATTTAAGATTTCAATAGTTTCTTCTACAGAAGTTGGTTCAACAATGACTTTTTGGAAACGACGTTCTAAAGCACCATCTTTTTCTATGTATTGTCTATATTCATCTAATGTAGTTGCACCAACACATTGTATTTCACCTCTTGCTAAAGCTGGTTTAAACATATTTGAAGCATCTAAGCTTCCTGTTGCACCACCAGCACCAACAATAGTATGAATTTCATCTATAAAAAGAATAATATCATCATTCTTTTCCAGTTCATTCATAACAGCTTTCATACGCTCTTCAAACTGACCTCTATATTTAGTTCCTGCAACTAAGCTTGCCAGGTCTAAAGTGACGACACGCTTATTAAATAAGGTACGAGACACTTTACGTTTTACTATACGTAAAGCTAGTCCTTCTGCAATAGCAGATTTACCAACTCCAGGCTCACCAATTAATAGCGGGTTGTTTTTCTTTCTTCTACTTAAAATTTGAGATACACGTTGTATTTCTTTCTCACGTCCTACAACAGGATCTAATTTACCTTCTTCTGCAAGTACAGTTAGGTCTCTTCCAAAATTATCTAAAACTGGTGTTTTAGACTTTTTATTCGATTTACTAGTTTGTCCTCCAAATGGATTCTGCTTTGCATCTTCTTGTTCATTCATATCATCATCTTCAGAGAACGACTCTGCTTTTGGGGTTTCTAAATAATCATCTTCACTAGTTGCCATAGATTTAAATTCTTCTTTTACGTTATCATAATCTACTTTAAGCTTGTTTAAAAGCTTTGTGGTAGGATCATTTTCATTTCTTAAGATGCACAATAATAAATGTGCTGTATTAATTGACGAGCTTTGAAACAATTTTGCTTCTAAAAATGTAGTTTTTAATGCACGCTCTGCTTGCCTAGTTAAGTGTAAGTTCTTTTTTTCGTTAGACGTTGTTATAATATTTGGGTTAGCAGGACTTAATATCTCTACTTTACGCCTTAAGTGATTTAGATCTACGTCTAAGGCACTTAAAATATCTATTGCTTTGCCATTGCCATCTCTTAAAAGACCAAGCATTAAATGCTCAGTACCAATAAAGTCATGACCTAAACGCAAAGCTTCTTCTTTGCTATAAGCAATAACATCTTTAACTCTTGGGGAAAAATTATCATCCATACTATATTCCTTTCTGCTTTAAAAATAATAAAAACATATTGACTATAAGGCAAAAACTGTACCTAAACCAATTGAATTTTAAAATGAGTTATAAATAATTTGAATTATATGATTCTTTTATAAAATAAGAGATTCAAGTATAGCCTAGGCTAAGGTTTTGATTTCTATTAAAATACAAGTCTAATAAAAACGAATTAAGTGATTAATTTTAACGTTTTTTAGTATTCAAAATATGTTACAAACGAAGAGACTAAAAAAGCATTTTAAATCAAAGAAAATATAGAGATACTTATTAACTAAAAAGATATCAAATATTGTTAATAAAAAATACTAAAAACGATGATGATTTAGTCTATAAACATTAGTATTTTGGTTATATTAGCACGTTATGAAAATTCACAAAAAAACTAATTAATTTTATATATGGCAGAAGGAGAAAAACTCATTCCAATTAACATTGAAGATGAAATGAAATCGGCTTACATTGATTATTCAATGTCGGTCATTGTGTCACGTGCGTTACCAGATGTAAGAGATGGTTTAAAACCAGTTCATAGACGCGTACTTTATGGCATGCATGAACTTGGTATTAGAGCAAATAGTGCACATAAAAAGTCAGCAAGAATTGTAGGTGAAGTTTTAGGAAAGTATCACCCACATGGTGATACATCAGTTTATGACGCCATGGTGCGTATGGCTCAAGAATGGAGTTTACGTTACATGTTAGTCGATGGACAAGGTAACTTTGGATCTGTAGATGGTGATAGTCCTGCAGCAATGCGTTATACAGAAGCAAGAATGCGTAAGATATCTGAAGACATGTTGGCAGATATCGATAAAGAAACAGTAGATCATAAATTAAATTTTGATGATACTCTTGAAGAGCCAACGGTTCTTCCAACACGTATTCCTGGTCTTTTAGTGAATGGTGCATCTGGTATTGCTGTTGGTATGGCAACCAATATGCCTCCTCATAATTTAACTGAAGTTGTTAACGGTACAATTGCTTATATTGACAATAATGATATAGAAATTGATGAATTAATACAACATATAAAGGCTCCAGATTTTCCAACTGGTGGTACAATTTATGGTTATGATGGTGTTAAAGAAGCTTTTCATACAGGTCGTGGACGTATTGTTATGCGTGGAAAAGCGATTATCGAGGAAGTACAAGGTAGAGAATGTATCATTGTAACTGAGATTCCTTACCAAGTTAACAAAGCAGATATGATTAAGAAGACTGCTGATTTAGTTAACGAAAAGAAAATGGATGGTATTGCTTCTATTCGTGATGAATCTGATAGAAACGGTATGCGTATTGTTTACGTTTTAAAGCGTGATGCAATTCCTAATATTGTCCTTAATAAGTTATATAAGTATTCTTCATTGCAGACTTCTTTTAGTGTTAATAACATTGCACTAGTAAATGGACGTCCACAATTATTAAATTTAAAAGAATTAATTCATTATTTCGTAGAACATAGACATGATGTTGTTGTTAGACGTACAACTTATGAATTACGAAAAGCAGAAGAAAGAGCACATATTTTAGAAGGTTTAATTATAGCATCAGATAATATTGATGAAGTAATTAAAATTATTCGTGCATCATCTAATGCAGACGAAGCGCGTAATAATTTAATTGAACGTTTTAAACTGTCAGAAATTCAGGCGAAAGCAATTGTTGAGATGCGTTTACGTCAGTTAACAGGTCTAGAACAAGACAAATTGCGTGCTGAGTACGAAGAAATAATGAAAACCATTATAGACCTTAAAGATATCTTAGACAAGAAAGAACGTCGTATGGATATTATTAAAGGAGAACTTGAAGTTGTTAGAGATAAATATGGTGATGATCGTCGTTCTGTAATTGAATATGCAGGTGGAGATTTGAGTATTGAAGATATGATACCAGATGCACAAGTGGTGATTACAATTTCTCATGCTGGTTACATTAAACGTACATCACTTACAGAATACAAAACTCAAAATAGAGGAGGAGTTGGGCAAAAAGCTTCAACAACTCGTAATGAAGATTTCTTAGAACATTTATTTGTTGGTACTAATCATCAATATATGTTATTCTTTACTCAAAAAGGAAAATGTTTCTGGATGCGTGTTTATGAAATTCCAGAAGGTTCTAAAACTTCAAAGGGTAGAGCAATTCAGAATTTAATTAATATTGAGCAAGATGATAAAGTGATGGCTTTCATTTGTACTCAAGATTTAAAAGATGAAGATTATATTAATAGTCATTATGTAATTATGGCTACTAAACAAGGTCAGGTGAAGAAGACATCTTTAGAACAATATTCTCGACCAAGATCTAATGGTATTAATGCTATTACTATTAAAGAAGACGATGTTTTATTGGAAGCGAAATTAACAACAGGTGAAAGCCAAGTGATGTTAGCATTAAAATCTGGTAAAGCTATTCGTTTTGAAGAAGCTAAGACAAGACCAATGGGTAGAAATGCTTCTGGTGTCCGTGGAATTAGACTTCAAGATGAAAAAACAGACGAAGTTATAGGAATGATTGCCGTAGATGATATGGAAAGTAACATTCTTGTTGTTTCTGAAAATGGATACGGAAAGCGTTCTAGCTTAGAAGATTACAGGATTACTAACAGAGGTGGAAAAGGTGTGAAAACCATTTCTATTACTGAAAAAACAGGTAATTTAGTGTCTATAAAGAATGTAACTGATGAAGATGATTTAATGATTATCAATAAATCTGGTATTGCTATTCGTATGGCAGTAGCTGATTTACGTGTAATGGGAAGAGCAACTCAAGGTGTAAAATTAATAAACCTTAAAGGAAATGATTCTATTGCAGCGGTTGCAAAAGTGATGAAGGATGATGAAGAAAATATAGAAGATATTGAAGGAGAAGTGGTTGAAGGTGATGTAATTGAAGGTGATTCTACTGACAATCAAGACTCTAATGAAGATGGCACGGCTATTGATAATACTGAAACTGAAAACTAAAAATTAATAACAAACTATTTATTACAAGATGAAAAAATTAATGACATTAGTGCTACTCTTGGCTATTACAACAATGTCTTTTGCTCAAAAGAATGAGATAAAAGCGATTGAGAAAGCACTTAAAAATTCGAATTTTGCGGATGCTAAATCAGCAGTATCTTCAGCGGAAGCTTTAATTGGAAGTATGGACGATAAGTCTAAAGCTAAATTTTATTTATTAAAAGCACAGGCACTATATGCTAATGGAGCAGGTACAGATGCTAATATTGATGAAGCTATTTCAAGCTTAGACAATTTAAAAGAATTAGAATCTAAAATGGGTAAACTAAAATATACCGAAGAGGCTAATGTAATGACAACAGGAATGATTAATACTTTCTTAACCAAAGCTAATGATGCCTTTACCAAAAAGAATTATAAAGTTGCGGCTAAAGGTTTTGAAAAAGTATATAAGATGTCTCCGAAAGATACATTGTACTTGTATTATGCAGCTTCTGCAGCTGTAACTTCTCAAGATTACGATACTGCTTTAGATTATTATATTCAACTTAAAAATTTAGGTTACAATGGTTCTCAAATGAATTATTACGCAACTAATGTTGATTCGCAGGTTGAAGAAAATTTTGGTGATAAAAAATCTAGAGATTTATCTGTAAAAGCTAAAATGCACTCAAATCCTAGAGATGAAAAAAGCGATCCAAAAACAGCTGAAATTGTTAAGAATATTGCTTTAATCTATGTGTCTCAAGGAGATAATGAAAAAGCTTTAGGAGCAATGGCAGATGCTAGAGCAGAAAACCCAGAAGATATAGGTTTATTATTGTCTGAAGCAAACGTATACTTAAAAATGGGTAATAGAGTTAGATTTAAAGAGTTGATGGAAGAAGCAACACAAAAAGATCCTAACAATGCAGAGTTACAGTACAACTTAGGTGTATTAGCTGCAGAAGGTGGTAACCCAGAAGCTGCTATTAAATATTATGAAAAAGCGATAGCAATTAATCCTACTTATGTAGATGCTTATAATAATATTGCTGTTGTGATGTTAGAAGGTGAAGCAAAAATTGTTGAAGAGATGAATAGTTTAGGTACTAGTTCTGCTGATAATAGAAAGTATGATGAATTAAAAGAAAAACGTTCACAGTTATATTATGATGCTATTCCTTTTCTAGAGAAAGCTTTAGATTTGAAAAAGACTAATGTTAACGCGGCTAAAACGTTAATGAATATTTATAGTGCCTTAGGTGAAACAGATAAGTTTAAAACCATGAGAGCTAAAGTTGAAGAATTAGAAGCTTCAGCTGCAGGAGGTAACTAAGTTATACTGTAAATAATGCATATAAAAAAAAGCGACTGAAAAGTCGCTTTTTTTTATATGATTTTTTTTATAACTCTTAATTTGTGCGTATGGATATTTTTATCAATATTATATATACCACTATGATCTAAACGATCTATTCTTACTTTTCCATGTGCATGAATAATATAATTATCTTCCATTATAATACCTACATGAGTAATGTTCCCTTCTGCATTATCAAAAAACGCTAAATCACCAGGTTCACTTTCTTCTATAAAACTTAATGCTTCACCTTGCTTAGCTTGTTCAGATGCATCTCTAAATATTTTATACCCATTAAGTTTATAAACCATTTGAGTAAAACCAGAGCAATCAATTCCAAAAGGTGTTTTTCCTCCCCATAGATAAGGAGCATTTAAAAATAAAAACGATGATTTAACAATGTTTTCTTTAGCACTTTTTTCAGTTAAGGCAATGCCATCAAAATGGTGTTTAAGTAAGTTTAATCCATTTAAATCTGAACCAACAGGAATTGGGTAGAGTTGATTAGAGGTATCTGCTACAAATTCTATTAAATCATTAGATAAATTAATACCACATTTATCTAATTCGTTATAGTTAGAGTCTTCAATTTCTAAATATTGTTTATTATCAATCCAACCTTCGTAATTATCGAAAGCAAATCTTATACGACTCCATTTTTTACGCTGTTCTAGCACTTTAAAAAAATCACCATACAAGGCTTGCGTTACCATTTCACTGGTATCGCTAGGTTCTAAACGTATAGGTACAATTCCAAGATTGCAAATGCCGTATTGCATAGGTTTTTGTTAAGCAAGTTCTAATACCATTGCAGAAGCACCACCACCACCATTACAAATCGCAGCGGCTCCAAATTTAGCGTTGTTTTGCTTTAACACGTTAAGTAATGTGACTAAAATTCTCACTCCAGAACATCCAAGTGGATGACCTAAAGATACAGCACCTCCATTAACATTAACGTTTGTGTCATTTAATCCTAGAATTTTCATATTTGCGAGACCAACTATAGAAAATGCTTCATTAAATTCAAAAAACTCAATATCTTTTAAATTCATATTTGCTTTTGATAATGCTTTTGGTAATGCTTTAGCAGGAGCCGTTGTAAACCAGTTAGGCTCGTGTGCAGCATCAGCATATCCTTTTATAATTGCAATTGGTTTAAGACCTAATTCATTTGCTTTTTCTCTGCTCATTAAAACCATGGCAGCTGCTCCATCATTAATTGTAGAGGCGTTAGCTGCAGTTACAGTTCCGTCTTTAGTAAATGCAGGACGTAATGATGGTATTTTATCCATTCTTACATTAGTATACTCTTCATCTTTATCAACAATAACTGGTTCTCCTCGACGTTGTGGAACTTCAACAGAAATTACTTCGTCATTAAATTTACCAGCATCCCAAGCTGCTTTAGAGCGTTCGTAAGATTGAATAGCAAAAGCATCTTGATCTTCTCTTGAAAATTCATATTCAGTAGCACATGCATCTGCACAAACTCCCATAGCATTTTGGTCATATGCATCAACTAATCCGTCTTTTTGCATGCCATCTTCCAAGGTTGCAGGACCAAATTTTGTAGCCGTTCTAGCATGGTAATAATGCGGAATTAAACTCATGTTTTCCATACCACCAGCAACAACAATGTCAGCATCTCCTAGCTGTATGGCTTGGGCAGCTTGCATTACAGCTTTCATTCCAGAAGCACAAACTTTGTTTACCGTAGAGCAAGGCACTGTATTTGGTAACCCAGCATATATAGCTGCTTGCCTTGCAGGAGCTTGACCTGTACCAGCTTGTACAACATTTCCCATTATAACTTCATCTACTAGTTCAGGTTTTAAACTAATTTTATCTAATGCTCCTTTAATTGCAGCAGCTCCTAATCTAGGTGCTGGCACTGTAGATAAGCTTCCTAAAAAACTTCCTATTGGTGTTCTAACTGCAGAAACGATAACGACGTCCTTATTCATTGTGATTATGTTTGATGTTATATACTGCGAAATTAAACATTTTTTAAGAGATTTTAGAATGTATTATTGATATTAGCATTCTAAAATTTTAATATTTATTACATTTGATTGTATATGAATGTATTCCTCAACAAATGGTATAAGAATCATGCGCTTGTCTATAAGATATTATTATTCTTATTGACGACACTTTTCATTGTTTATCTTTTTCCTAAAACAGGTAAGTTTAAATATTCTTTTGAAAAGGGTAAACCATGGCAATCCGAAAATTTATACGCTCCGTTTAATTTTGCGATTAAGAAATCGCAAGATGAGATAGCTAAAGAAAGACGTGAAATAGAAGATCAAAGTCCTTTATATTTTGAAGTCACACAAGGAATTGAAGCTATTGTTTTGTTCGATTATTCTACGAGATTTCATCAAGTGTTTAAAGATTCTAGTTCTATTAGAATTGAAAATTCTATTTTATACAAACAAGGGGTATCACTATTAAAGAAGCTTTACAGCTCCGGAATCTTAGATTTAGATTATAGTTATAATAAAGATAGACCCATAATATTAACGACCTCTAATACTATAAAAAAAGAGATTGAATATGGTGATTTATATGAGTTAAGTGAATGGAGGCAACTTGTTGAGAAAGATTTAGGAAACACATTATCGGTAGATTTTAAAAAGCGTATGCTATCTATCTTTTTCGACGTCATAAAACCTAATGTTCAACTTAATAAAAGTTTAAGTGAAAAAGCACTTGAAGAAGAACTATCTCGTATTTCATTAACGAGAGGACGTATTGAAAAAGAACAACTTATAGTTTCTAAAGGTCAAGTTGTAGAAGATAATCAGTACGATATTTTAAGCTCCTTAAAATCCGAATATGAATCACAAGTTTGGAATTCTGCCAATTACAATTGGGTACTTATAGCATACACCTTGCTTGTAGCATTGACTCTTTTGATGTTACTTTTATTTTTAAGAAAGTATAGAATCGAAGTGTTCTTAAATAATACTAAGGTCACTTTTATATTTTTCAATATTGCATTAATGGTATTTTTGAGCACCTTGGTCATCAACTTTAATTCTCAATATATTTATGTAGTTCCTTTATGTATATTGCCACTAGTGTTAAAAGCTTTTTTCGATGCTAGACTTGGTTTGTTTACTCATGTACTTACCGTTTTACTTTTAGGTTTTATTGTGCCTAATAGTTATGAATATATGTTTCTTCAGATTATTGCAGGAATGGTGACAATTTTAACCGTTTCAGAATTATACAAAAGAGCAAATCTTTTTATTTCGGTTGGACAAATAACATTTATTTATATCATATCTTACTTTGCCTTTTTTGTAATACATGAAGGGCAGTTAACAGGACTAAAATGGGAAACCTTTGGGCTATTTGTACTCTGTGGTTTAGCTACACTGTTTGTTCAGCCTTTAATATACATTTACGAGAAAATTTTTGGATTGGTTTCTGATGTATCCTTACTAGAGCTTTCAGATACAAATACAAAATTATTAAAAGAATTATCAAATAGAGCTCCAGGTACATTTCATCATTCTTTAAATGTAGCTAATTTAGCAGAGGCTTCGGCAAATGAAATAGGAGCTAATGCAATGTTGATTAGAGTAGGGGCTTTATATCATGATATTGGTAAGATGGACAACCCAACTTATTTTACCGAAAATCAGAGCACAGGTATAAATCCGCATGATGAGCTATCATCAAAAGAATCTGCTAAGATTATAATTAATCACACTATTAGAGGTATAGAGATTGCTAAAAAACACAATTTACCAGATAGGGTTATAGATTTTATAAGAACCCATCATGGAACGAGCTTGGTGTATTACTTTTACATGAAGGAAAAATCGGAGAATGAAAATGTCGATGCAAGCGATTTTACATATCCTGGTCCTAAGCCTTTCAGTAAAGAGACTGCTATATTAATGATGTGCGATAGTGTAGAGGCAGCATCAAAAAGTTTAAAAGAACCTACCAGTACAAAAATCAATGATTTTGTTGAAAACATAATAAATAAGCAAATGGAAAGTGGTCAGTTCTTAAATGCTGATATCACATTTAAAGAAATTCAATCTATAAAGAAAGTTCTTAAATATAAATTAGCAAATATTTATCATTTAAGAATCGAATATCCGGAGTAAAAGATTATTCTATTCAAACTTTGAAATATATCGATGTGATACTCTATTTGTAAATATTAATAAGTTGTGAAATAATAAGCTAAAACGAATCTTTTAAATGGTATCATTTTTTGGAAAGCATATTAATTATAAAATGCATTAAGAAATTCCTGATTTTGTTAAAACAGTTATAAATTATGTTTTAATAATTGAAGATTATTTTACGAATAGTCTAATATGTATTATTCTGTTGAACTGTATGTAAAAATACCCACATCATTTAAAAAAGTTAATTCAGTTGTGTTAAGTACAACAATATTGAATACATCATCATCATCATCATCATCATTATCAAAAGTTAAATCATAATCTATTGTTATTATATCTCCATCTCTAAGCCAAGTGCCAGACTGTACTAAAAAATACTCACAATTATTATTTCTGTCATAATAGTAGCGTTCATATATATTGGGTTCTGAAAACTCAATATAAAAACGATTTCCATTAATGCAAGGAGTGTGTTGAATTGTAGGTCCAGGAGGACGAATTGAAACCAAATACCATTTTCTTAACAAAAGTGAGTTTTCTTCTGTTTGGGAATTATTTTCATCTTCAGAAGAGCAAGAATATAGAACAAAAAAAGTAAGGCTAAAAATAAACAATAAGTTTTTCATTATAAGTAATTTAGCAATTCAATTACAAAAATAGAAAATAATACATTCTAAGATTTCTCATTTCTCATTTGTTATTAATTGTTAAGAAATATCTATATACAAGTAAATTTGTTCAAATTGTTGTGAAAAATACATTTTTTCAAGAGAAATAGAAAAAGTATATTGGGTGTAATATTATTGTACTGGTTCCGAAATTTGTGATAAGAGCCTTGGTAAATTTCGTTTAAATAAGAATACTTAAATCTATTTATTTTATTCAGAATATAACATATAAGTAGAGTGAATCTTAATTCTAAAACACAAAAAAGCCTCAACATAAATGTTAAGGCTTTTTGTGATCGCACTAGGATTCGAACCTAGGACCGCCTGCTTAGAAGGCAGGTGCTCTATCCAGCTGAGCTATGCGACCATTTAGAGTAAAACTCTAAAATTTCAATAAAAGTCGGGGTGGCAGGATTCGAACCTGCGGCCTCCACGTCCCAAACGTGGCGCGATAACCGGGCTACGCTACACCCCGAATTGATTATCTTATATTACTTACAGAATCGCATATGCTGCAGTAAAAACTTGCGGAGAGACAGGGATTCGAACCCTGGGTCAGTGTTTCCACCGACGACGATTTAGCAAACCGCTCCTTTCGGCCACTCAGGCACCTCTCCAATATTTATAAGAACATTCTCTTAATTGCGGATGCAAATGTAACGCAACAATTTAAAGAACGCAACATTTTTTTTGAGTTTTTTTTAAAAAAATGTTGAATATTTTTGGTCATATATTTAAGTGTATATTTATCAGGTAAATAAAGACTAAATATTCATTTTATAAGTTAAAATATAATTTAACGAACAAATTCTTATTTAAAATATGGCGAACTATAAAAATGATAGAAGTTTTACTGATTTTGTTCATAAAAGATTAGCGCTGCCCTTAATCTATAAGCAATTAGGATGGCAAGAAGTTCAGCTAAGAGAAGATTATGCTAAATATATAGATATGATGGATGGCATAGACTATGTGTTTAGGAATGATAATAAAATTATGAGTGTACAGGAGCGGTTTAGAGAAGAACAATATAAAGGATATTCAGATTTTACAATTAGATATCGTAGGGACGATAATAAGTTTAAGTCTAGACATGAGTCTGAATATTATAAAATGAAAGCTCATTATTTTACTTATGGTATTATTGACAGTACTAAAAAGGAAGTAAAAAATGCTAAAGGATTTATTAAATATGCCATCATAGATTTAAGAAAAGTATATGAAAAGATCGATTCTAAAGCTATTTTTATCTCAGATAACAAAAAGAATACGTGCGAGATTGTAGAAGGTAATAGAATTCAATGTCCAGTGAAATACAATACAGATGGGTCATCTTCATTTTTTCCTATTGATATTTCTTATTTAGTGAAGCTTTGGGGTAATGAAATGCTTGTGGATCAATACGGCTTTTTATAATTAATTCAATTTTGAACAAATTAAAATTATTTTTTCCTCATTAACACTTGTTGTAAAAAACAAATAGATATTTCCACCATCTCTAATTTTAAGTTTTTTTCTGATATCATTTACAGATAATGGAAAATTTCTTGTTGTAACATTAGCCTTGGTTATTTTTTCTTTCGAAAAAGCCTTTCTATTATAAGGTAGAATCTTTTCAATTTTAAATTGTCTTCCAGGGAAATCTACAATTATTTCAGATGTATATAAATGAGAATGCTTGTGTAATTTGTTGATATTTAGAATGTCGCTAATAGAATTAAATCCACCAGATTTTAAAACTGCAGAATTCGGTTCGTATAAATAGGTGAGAGGCTTGCTATAATTTGCTACAGCTTCAGGTTCTTCGTTAAATTTAAATCTAAAATGTTGTGAGTTATTCTTTTTTAAATTCACAGAATTCACTTCTACTTCGCCTTCAAAATCACGCTCTAAAATCCATAATAATTCCTTTACTTCATTATTAACGGCTACAATATGAATTTGTTTCACGTTTTTTAAATCAGAAAGTGTTGCCGTTAAATCTAATAAAGGCGACGTTTTAATCATCACATTTTTTGCGTATTTAAGCAATACATCTTGATGTGTTTTAATATTGGGCTCACAGTCTGCGAGTAAAAACACTTTTTGTTTTAAATCATCACGACGTGAAGGATCTATATAAATCCAATCGAAAGGTTGGTCTAAACGTTTTAAAACGTCTATTCCATTTTCGTTTACATTAGTAACGTTTGTTACTTGTAGTGCTTCAAAATTATGAATAACTAATTCTGAAAGTTCAGCGTTAATCTCACAATGTATAACACTTTTAATTTGTTTTGAGAAGTAAAACGTATCAACTCCTAATCCTCCCGTAAGATCAATTATGTTATTACCGGAAATTAAATTAGATTTATATTTTGCGGTAATTTCAGAAGACGTTTGTTCTATATTTAACTTATTAGGAAAGTATATATTTTTTGTGCTATACCAAGTTGGTAATTTCTTTTGAGAGCGTTTTTTAGCTTCAATTTGTTCGATAATTAGTTTTGAATCAACGTGTTTAAAAGGGATTCCTTTTAATAATAATTCAGCAGTATTTGAATCTAAATTATTAGTTATAAACTCTTGTATTTCAATATGTAGTAAGTCCTTGTTCAAAATTAATACTATAATCCTTTCGTTAATTTTTGAACCATATTGTAATCCGACAAAAATTCTTTCAAAATAACTTTTATAGCTGTATAAGTAGGAATAGCCACTATCATCCCAACTACGCCAAATAAAATACCTGCAATGATAATAACTAAGAAAATTTCTAAAGGATGTGATTTAACACTTTTTGAAAATATATAAGGCTGACTAAAGAAATTGTCTACCAGTTGCGCAACTATAAAACCAATCATTACATAGGTTGTTCTTGGCAAAATAACTTCGCTAAAACTTTCACCTAAATTACTAGACATACTTAATAAAAGTATTAAAAAGCCACTAACTAATGGTCCAACATATGGCACCAAATTAAGAAGTGCACATAAAAATGCAATGACAATAGCGTTATCAATGCCAAAAATTAATAACACAATTGTATAAATAATAAATAGAATTAAAATTTGAAATATGAGTCCTACAAAATAACGCGACAACAAGTCTTTTATGGTTGTAATAGAGCGCTTAGAACGTTCTTCGTTACCTTTTGGAATAAACGTCATTAATCCTTCTTCAAATAATTTACTATCCTTTAAAAAGAAAAACGAAATAAATAAAACTGAAAATAAACCCACACTAAAACTACCTAGACCACTTATAAAACTATTAAAAAAATCGGGTATTATTGCAAAATCTAGTTTTGATAGTAGATGAGAATCTTCTATAGATTGTTCAATATCGATGTTGTTAAATTGAAAATAGGTGATAATTTGATCGTATAGATTTTCAATATTGATTTGTAGTTGATCAATATTTAATAATGCTAAATTTTGACCTTGTTCAATAATTAATGGAATGAAAAGACCAATAAGACCAATTAAAAGGCCTAGAAGAAGAATCATAGTGGCAACCACGGCCAGTGTGTTATTAAATTTTAATCGTTTTCTTAAAAACAATATAATTGGTCTTCCAATTAATGAAATAACAGCAGCAATAGCAATATAAACAATTACTGATTGAATTTTAAAAAGAAAAAACAAAACAATCACCACAGCAATAATAATACCTAGTGCTCTTAAAATACCATTAGCAATCGTTTTTGAATTCATACGATAAATATAGTTAAAGATGTTGAAATTAAATATACTAATTTAAACGGCATTAAGCTGTTTTGTGATTTCATAAAGTGCAATTCCGGTAGCTTGTACTACATTCATACTGCTATTGTTTCCATACATGTTAATATGAATAATTGCATCTGTTTGGTTTAAAATAGCATCAGATATTCCAAAGTTTTCATCTCCTAAGATCAATGCCATCGGTTTATTTGTTTGCAATTTAAATTCAGACAAAGGTTGGCTGTTTTCTGTAATTTCTAAAGCTATTAAGAAAAATCCATTTGCTTTTAAATTTTTTATTTGTTCTTCAATATCTTCTTCTACACTATGATTAACATATTTTTCTGTAGAACGCGATGTTTTTGTCATTCGTTTACCTAATGGAATATCTGAACCACAAAATATAAGTTGTTCAATGCCAAAAGCATCTGCTATTCTAAATAAACTTCCAATATTTGGAGCATTTGTAACATTATCACAAATTACTGTAATGCAATGGTTTTGTTTTTTGAAGCTAGAATTGTAGTGGGTGAGTTGCATAATGCAGTAAGAGAAAAATTAATAACAATATTCGGTATTGCAATGAACAGCAAAATGAGTTGGCACTGATCCACCGAAGCAAGAATGAAAATAATGATAACTATTAACGCCAACTTTGTAAGTATGATTGTTTATAGTTTCCATAGATTGAAGCGTAAAAGCTAAAACCAATATTAGTGAAACAATTTTATATTTAAGTGAGAACTTTTTCATGTTGTATTAGGCTTTAATTTTCAAAAGCATACTTAACAATATTGGCTCCCATTTTCAATGCCTTTTCCCTAACATCTTCAGGGTCGTTATGTACTTCTTGGTCTTCCCAGCCATCACCTAAATCACTTTCAAATGTAAAAAGTAATACCAATCTGCTTTCATTAAAAATACCAAAAGCTTGAGGTGCTTTACCATCGTGCTCATGTATTTTGGGCAAACCGTTAGGAAATTCAAAAGCTGAACTAAATATTTTATGATTCTTAGGAATTTCAACTAAATTACTATTAGGAAATACTTTCTTTAATTCTTTTGTAATGTAAGGTTCCATTCCATAATTATCATCAATATGTAGAAATCCGCCAGACATAAGATAACTCCTTAGGTTTTCTGCGTCATCATCGCTGAAGAATACGTTGCCATGTCCCGTCATGTGTAAAAATGGAAACTGAAAAATATCAGTGCTGCCAGCTTCAACAGTTTGAATACTTTCATTGATGTTAGTATCTATATTATCATTACAATATTTTACTAAATTTGGTAAAGCCGTTGGATTGCTATACCAGTCACCACCACCTTTATATTTTAGAATGGCTACGTCTTGCGAAAACAAGAACAAAGAAAATAAAGAAAAGAAAATAGAGCTATATACTTTCATTAAATTTCATTTAAAAATGCTACAGAATGGCAAGCTGCAATGGCAGCTGTTTCAGTTCTTAAGCGCGTCTCACCCAAAGTTACAGGAATAAAATGGTGTTGCAAGGCCATTTCGATTTCTTTAACGCTAAAGTCTCCTTCTGGCCCAATTAAAATGGTACAATCCATTTTTTGTTCTAGTTGCGATTTTAAAGATTTTTTATCTGTTTCTTCACAATGTGCAATAAAAATTTGATCCGTAAAATGTTGATTTATAAAATCTTTAAAAGCGACTGGCGGGTTTAGTTTTGGCAAATAGTATTGTAATGATTGTTTCATAGCAGATTGAATTATTTTTTCAAAACGCTCGGTCTTAACTACTTTTCTTTCGCTATGGTCACAGATTATAGGTGTAATGGTTTCTACACCAATCTCGGTTGCTTTTTCTAAAAACCATTCAAATCTATCATTCATTTTAGTTGGTGCAACAGCTAAATGTAGATTGAATTTTCGTTTAGGATGTAAACTTTTAGAAATTATAGAAACGACACAATTCTTTTGTGCAGCTATTGTAATTTCAGCTGTAAATAACCAACCTTTTCCATTGGTTATATGCAAAATATCTCCTGGCTTTTTCCGTAAAACTTTAGCAATGTGCCTACTTTCATCTTTATCAAAAGAAAAGTTTACGTCATTTTTAGAAATATTTTCGTTGTAGAATAATTGCATTATTCAATATTTTCAGAAAATTTTAAAACAACAATTTCTTCAATTGGCGTTTTATTTTCTGTTTTTATAACTAAGTAATATTTTTCATTTTCTACATCATCAATAGAAAATATATCATCTATAGCATGGTTTTCGTTAAAAGCAACGTCATCGAAAGCAGCAGACATTTCTCCGGCTTTTATCCAACCTGTATCACCACCTTTTTTTGCAGTATTACCAGTTGAATAATGTTTGGCTAAGTCTTTAAATCTATAACCTTCATGGTATTGCGCTAACACTTTGTTGCGTTTTTCAATAGCCTCTTCAACCGTTGTTTTTGAAGCATCAATAACAATAATGTTGAATTTTATATAATCTACTTCAGCCTTATCTATAACTTTGTAGTAGGTTTTTTTAAAATCCGTTCTAATGACTTTTTTTCCACCTTTAGACAAGTTGAATAGATCATTAGCCAATCTTGTTTTATGTTTTTCTTTATTAAACGTAAATAGTTTGCCTTGTTTAGGTTTATTTTCTTTTAAAAACGATGTAGCTTCATCAGAAGTAGAAATTGAATCTAACTGCTGTTCTAAGGCCATTTGAGAAAAACTAAATAAAGGAATAAAAAGTAGTAGTGTAAATAATTGTTTCATAATTGAATTAAATTTGGTTCGATTTTAGGGTTATACAAAACAACTAAATTTTAAGACACCATAGAGTAAAGGTTAAAAAGGATGTTAACAGATGTTTTAACAATTTAGTTAATTCTTTAGTATTGAAATTAAATCTTTAATCGTGCCGTAGCCATCACATCAAAATCTGAGAAATCTTTTTCCAAATACTTCAAATAACCAACAATAGCAATCATAGCGGCATTGTCTGTTGTGTATTCAAATTTAGGGATATAGCTTGTCCAGCCAAATTTCTGTTCTGCATCTTTTAAAGCATTTCTAATACCTGAATTCGCTGAAACTCCGCCACCAATCGCAATATGATTTATGCCAGTTTGCTTTACGGCTAGTTTTAATTTAGCCATCAAAATACCAATAATGGTATACTGAATAGAAGCACAAATATCATTGAGGTTCTCTTCAATAAAATTAGGATTCGCTTTTACTTCGCGTTGCACAAAATAGAGAATGTTAGTTTTTAATCCTGAAAAGCTAAAATTTAATCCATCTACTTTTGGTTTTGTAAATTGATAGGCTTTAGGGTTACCAAGTTGCGCTCTTCTATCAATTTCAGGACCTGCAGGATAACCAAGACCTAATACTTTTCCGCTTTTATCATAAGCTTCACCAACAGCATCATCTATAGTTTCGCCAATAACTTCCATATTAAAATAGCTATTTACTTTTACAATCTGAGTATGTCCACCAGAAATGGTCATAGCTAAAAAGGGGAAAGGAGGTTTTTTATGGTCTTTTTCATCAATAAAATGCGCCAAAATATGCGCTTGCATATGGTTAACATCAATCAATGGAATATCTAATCCATAGGCTAAAGATTTTGCAAAAGAGGTTCCTACCAATAAAGAACCCATAAGTCCTGGTCCTCTAGTAAAAGCAACAGCATTTAATTGTTCTTTTGTAATACCAGCTTTTTCAATAGCTTGATGCACAACAGGAACAATATTTTGTTGGTGTGCTCTTGATGCTAGTTCTGGAACAACGCCTCCGTATTCAGAATGAATTTTTTGGTCTGCAACAACATTACTTAAAATACGGTCGTTACAAAGTATGGCGGCAGAGGTATCATCGCAAGACGACTCAATTCCTAGGATATAAATATTTTCTTTTTCCATAGTCGATATTAGGCACAATAATTGTTAATTTTACCAATTATAGCAAAACACAATGCTTAACAAGGTATTGTAGGCACAAAGATAATAAGAAATCATACATTTAAATCTATAAATTCTATCAAACGGATACTTAAAATATTAGGTAAAATAGTGGCAATTATATTGCTGCTTTTTTTCATTTTGTTTTTAGTCTTATCAATTCCTGCCGTACAAACAAAATTGGGGAAATATGTGACCGATACTATCAATGAAGATTTTAAAACAAACATAAATGTTGGTAGGGTTGGTTTACAACTTAATGGTGATGTAGAATTAAAGGAAATCTTAATTAGAGATTACAAAAAAGATACGCTTATTAGTGTAGGTGAATTAAATAGTTCAATTATTAGTTTTAAAAATCTAATAAATAGCAAGTTGAATTTTGGAGATATAGATCTTCAAAATGTAATGTTTAACCTAAAAACATACAAAGGCGAGAAGGATTCAAATTTAGATATTTTTGTTGCTAAGTTTGATAGTGACAACCCAAGAGTTGGACCAAGTGAATTTTTGTTTTCCTCTAGTGATGTTTCTATTGAAAATGGCATTTTCAGGCTAATTGACGAAAATTTGGAGACACCTGAAGTTTTTGAATTTACAGAGCTCAATGCTAATACCACGGACTTCTTAATTAATGGACCAGAGGTTAGGTGTAGAATTAATAAATTAGGTTTTAGAGATAGTAGAGGCATTGCGGTTAAAAATTTAATGGCAAATTTTGAGTACACATTAGATCACATGAATTTTGGTGACTTAAACATTAAAACTGAACTATCTGAATTAAAAGGAGAATTAAGGTTTAATTATAAACGTGAAGATTTTGCACATTTTACAGATAAAGTAAATGTTGAAGCAAGTTTTAATGATTCTGATATTTCCTTAACAGAGCTGAACGTGTTCTTTGATGAATTTGGAACAGACCAACATGCCCAACTAAATGCGGACTTATCAGGTACTTTAAATAATCTTGTGGCTACAAATCTTAATGTCAGTACCACTAGAAATACAAGAATTGTTGGAGATATAACATTTAAAAATTTATTTAGTAGAGAAGATGATAGTTTTGCACTGCAAGGTAAGTTTCAAAATCTAGCTTCAAATTATAGTGATTTAACGGCTTTAATGCCAAGATTGTTAGGTAATTCTATACCAAGTGTAATTTCTAAAGTTGGTAATTTTAAAATAAAAGGAACTTCATATATTACCGCAAAAATAGTAGAGGCCAAAATAGATATTGATACTGATTTAGGTTTCATTAAGTCAGATCTAAAGCTTACAAATATTGATAATATCGATAATGCCAATTATGTAGGAAACATTGTTTTAGATGAGTTTAATATGGGCACCTTACTTAATGATGCATTAATTAAGAAGACCTCTTTAAATCTCGATGTAAATGGTAAAGGGTTTACAATAGATAACTTAAAAACAGAAGTAAAAGGTGATGTTTTTGTTTTAGATTATAATGGATATACATACAGAGATATTACACTTTCTGGTGATCTTGGTAATAAGATATTTAATGGTATTGTTAAAGCAGAGGATTTAAATCTACAACTCGATTTTAATGGGTTAGTAGATTTTTCTAAAGATATAAATACTTTCGATTTTAAAGCACAGGTAGGTTATGCTAATCTTAATAAATTAAATTTTGTAACTAGAGATAGTATATCTGAATTTAGAGGCTCGGTAACAATGACGGCTAAAGGATCTACTTTAGATAATGCTTTTGGAGCCATTAATATCCAAAACACAACTTATAAAAATCAAGATGGTAGTTATAGTTTTCAAGATTTTGATATTGTATCCTCCTTTGACAAAACAGAACGTACTATATCTATAAATTCTCCAGACATTATAGATGGAAAAATTACTGGTCAGTTTAAAACTAAAGATATTCTTGGTTTAGTAGAAAACTCTGTTGGTAGTATTTATACCAATTATGTACCCAATAAAGTAGAAGCAAATCAATATATCAATTTTAGATTCAACATTTATTCTAAAATTGCTGCAGTATTTTTTAAGGATTTAACCATAGGAAAGAACACCTTTATAGAAGGCAGGATTGAAACTGACGAAAAAGGATTTGAGCTTACATTTAATTCTCCCGAAATTAAATTTCAAGATTATTTTGCTAATAACATTAATGTAAGTATCGATAACAGCAATCCACTATATAATACATATATAGAAATTGATAGTTTAAGTGCAGGTATATACAATGCTTCACAATTCAGTCTTATTAATGTAACAAAACGAGATACATTATTAATTAAATCTGAATTTAAAGGAGGAACAAATAATACAGATGATTTTAATCTAAATCTTTTTTACACCATTGATGAAACCAATCAATCTATTGTTGGTTTTAGAAAATCTGATGTAAAGTTTAAAGGCTATGAATGGTTATTGAATGCACAAAAAGACACTTTAAATAAAATTAGATTCGATAGAGGATTTAACACCTTCGATATTTTTCCTATTAAAATAACACAAGGAGATGAAGAAATTTTAGTTTCGGGTAGTGTAAAAGACTCTATTAATAAAGACTTTAATGTAGATTTTAAAGATGTACAACTCGTTAAAATTACACCGCGTATAGACAGTTTAGCTCTAAAAGGTATTGTGAACGGAAAACTAGATGTGGTGCAAAACAATGGTATATACCTACCTAAATCTAATGTAGAAATAAGCGGACTTTTTGTAAATGATTATGATTTGGGTAATCTTAAAGCTAAGGTTGAAGGGAATAATTCTTTAACAAATTATAATGTAGATGTTACTTTAGTTAATGACAACCTAAAATCTTTAGATGCTAAAGGAACTATAGATGTTGGGCAGAATGACCCCAAAATTGATTTAGACGTTGTATTTGAAGAATTTTTATTAGATCCTTTAAATCCGTTAGGAGAAGGTGTTATTAATAATATTAGGGGTTTAGTCTCAGGTTATGCTAATGTCACCGGAAGCTTGAAAAAGCCGGCAATTTATGGCGAGTTATTACTAGATAGAGCTGGTTTGGCCATACCTTACCTAAATGTAGATTATGGCTTTGACTTTGATTCTAAGGTATCATTAAGAGGACAACAATTTATATTTAATGATGTCTCAATGACAGATTCTAAATATTTTTCTAAAGGAAATCTAAATGGTTTTATTGCTCACAATAATTTTTCGGATTGGAAACTAGGTTTAGTTTTAACCACAGACCGACTTTTAGTTTTAGATACTGAAGAGTCAGAAGATGAACTTTATTATGGTACAGGGTTTATTTCGGGAACAGCTGAAATTAAAGGACCAACAGATCAGTTAGTCATTGAAGTAAATAACGGAAGAACAGAATCTGGAACTGAGTTTTTTATTCCACTAAATGATTCTGAAAGTTTTGGTGATAACTCATTTATTCAATTTTTAAGCCCAGAAGAAAAACTAGCACGTATAAACGGTATAATTACAGAACAAATTGAAGTAAAAGGTTTAGTCTTAGACTTTGATTTAGATGTTAATGAAAATGCAGTTATAGAAATTGTAATAGATAAAGAAGCAGGCAGTACTATAAAAGGTAGAGGTAGAGGTGGTTTAAATTTCTTAATTAATACCAACGGAGCTTTTAATATGTGGGGAGATTTTGTAGTATATGAAGGAACTTACAATTTTAAATATGAAGGTTTAGTTGAAAAGAAGTTTAAAGTAGAACGTGGAGGAAGTATTGTATGGGAAGGTGACCCTTTGACGGCTGAATTAAACCTAAAAGCCGTTTATGAAGGTAGTGCTAATCCTTCTGTTTTATTAGATAATCCCATTAGTCAGAGTATAGATGTAGAAGTAGAAATACATTTAACAGGTCAGTTAGAACAGCCAGATCCACAATTCGATTTTAGGTTTCCAGGAGTAAGTTCTACTGTGAAATCTGAGTTAGATTATCGATTGTCATCTAAAGAAGAACGAGACAATCAGGCTTTAATTTTTTTAGCCACAGGTGGATTTTCTAATGGTGTAAGAGGTGCTAATTTTACGGGTACAATTTCAGAACGTCTTACAGGTATTGTAAATAACCTCTTTGGTTCAAGTAATGGTAATTTAGATGTTGGTTTAAATTTTGAATTAGGACAAGACACACCAGAGTTACAAACTAATAATAAAGTAGGTGTTACACTTCAAACTAAAATAAGTGATAAAATCTTAGTGAACGGAAAGGTTGGTGTGCCATTTGGTAGTGCTAGTCAAACAGTTATTAGTGGTGATGTACAAATAGATTTATTGCTAAATGAAGATGGTACACTAAGAGCTAAAGTTTTTAATAGAGAAAATAGTATTAGAAATTTTGGTGAAGAAATTGGCTTCACACAAGGAGTAGGTTTATCTTATAATGTAGAATTTGATTCTTTTAAGGAGTTGATTCAAATTATCTTTTCAGGAAAGAATAGAAAAGACAATAAAATTGACAAAACAAAAGAAAAGAAGGATAATAAAGACAATGACTTAATGCCAGATTACATGACTGTGAAGGAAAAAAAGACCAAAACAAGGTCTTAAAATATTAAATCCTTCATATTTATTATAAATACTTATTAACGAAAACGTTTGAATTGATTTATTAAGGATTATTTATGACATTAGTCACTTTTTTGTATGTATTGTTTCTTAATTTTACTGTAAAATAAATAAAAAGAATGCTACATACAATTAAAAAAATAGGCGTTTTAACATCTGGAGGAGATGCTCCAGGAATGAATGCCGCAATAAGATCTGTAGTTAGAACTTGTGCTTTTCATGATATTAAATGCTACGGCATTTATAGAGGTTATGAAGGGATGATTGACGGAGATTTTGTTGAAATGGATGCGAGAAGCGTAAAAGGTATCATTAATAAAGGTGGTACAATGTTAAAATCGGCTCGTTCAAATGCTTTTAGAACTAAAGAAGGTAGAGCAAAAGCTTATGATCAGTTAATAAAAGCTGGTATTGATGCTTTTGTAGTAATTGGTGGAGATGGTAGTTTTACAGGAGCTATGATTTTTAATAAAGAATTCAATTTTCCAGTAATGGGAATTCCTGGTACTATTGATAACGATATTTTTGGTACAACACATACACTTGGTTACGATACAGCTCTAAATACAGTTGTAGAAGTTATAGATAAAATTAGAGATACAGCAAGTTCACATAACCGATTATTCTTTATAGAAGTTATGGGACGCGATGTAGGACATATAGCTTTAAACGTTGGTGTAGGTGCTGGTGCTGAAGAAATTTTAATACCTGAAGAAGATTTAGGATTAGATCGTTTAGTAGAATCTCTAAGACGAAGTAAAGCTTCAGGGAAATCTTCTAGTATCGTTATTGTTGCAGAAGGTGATAAAATAGGTAAAAGTGTTTTTGAACTTAAAGATTATGTTGATGAAAATATGGCAGAATATGAAGTACGTGTTTCTGTTTTAGGACATATGCAACGTGGTGGTTCGCCATCTTGCTTCGATAGAGTTTTGGCAAGTAGAATGGGAGTGAAAGCTGTAGAAAGTTTAATCACAGGTAAAAGTAATTACATGGTAGGTATTAAAAATGATGTTATGGATTTAACACCATTTGACCAAGCCGTTAAAGGAAAATCAAAAATAAACAAGGAACTTTTGAGAGTTTCTGATATAATGTCAATTTAATATATTAAACTAAAATAAATAAAAGTAATGGCAAATTTAAAATTAGGAATCAACGGATTCGGTAGAATAGGTAGAATAGTATTTAGAGCAACAGTAAAACGTAATGACGTAGATGTTGTAGCTATCAATGATTTATTAGATGTAGATCATCTAGCTTATTTATTAAAGTATGATTCAGTTCACGGTAGATTTGATGGAACTGTTGAAGTAAAAGATGGCCACTTAGTAGTAGATGGTAAAACAATCCGTGTTACAGCTGAAAGAGATCCTAAAAACTTAAAGTGGGACGAAGCAGGAGCAACTGTTGTTGCAGAATGTACAGGTATTTTTACAAGTTTAGAAACAGCTCAATATCATATTGATGGTGGTGCTAAGAAAGTAGTAATTTCTGCTCCAAGTAAAGATGCACCAATGTTTGTAATGGGTGTAAATGATAGTAAATTAACAGCTAGTGATACTATCGTATCTAATGCATCTTGTACAACAAACTGTTTAGCACCTATTGCTAAGGTTATAGAAGATAACTTCGGAATTGAAGAAGCGTTAATGACAACAATTCACGCAGCGACTTCTACTCAGTTTACAGTAGATGCACCTTCTCGTAAAAATTACCGTTTAGGTCGTTCTGCTCTTAACAATATTATTCCTTCTTCTACAGGTGCAGCTAAAGCAGTAGGAAAAGTAATTCCTGAGTTAGACGGATTATTAACAGGTATGGCGTTTAGAGTACCAACTGTAGATGTTTCTGTAGTAGATTTAACAGTAAAAACTAAAAAAGATACCACTTTAGCAGATATCAAAGCAGCAATGAAAAATGCAGCTGATGGTTCTATGAAAGGTGTTTTAGGTTATACAGAAGATGCAGTAGTATCTCAAGATTTTGTAAGTGAAGAAAGAACTAGTGTTTTTGATGCAGATGCTTCAATTGAACTTAACTCTAAATTCTTCAAATTAATTTCTTGGTACGATAACGAATTTGGTTATTCTAACAAATTAGTTGATTTAGCTCAAAAGGTAAATAATCTTTAAGACATATTATTAATTCTGAAAATTCCGTAGGATTATGAATTGTCATAGGCTACGGAATTTTTATTTATTCACATTATCATGATTTTAATTACAGATGGTGGTTCTACAAAATGCGATTGGATTGCAATAGATGAAAACGGAAAACAAACCGTTGACAAAATAAGAACCAAAGGTTTAAATCCTGCTATTGTAGCAGAAAAAAAATTGAATAAAACGATTCGTAAGAGTAAAGAGTTAATGTCAATTGCCAACGAGGTAACGCATATTTATTTTTATGGTGCTGGTTGTGGTACTGATAAACCTACATTATTACTAAAGTCAATTTTAGAATTTTATTTTAAAAATGCAATAGTAGAAGTTAGAGAAGATACTTATGCAGCGGTAAGAGCATGTATAAATACTAATGATGAAGCAGCAGTGGTTTGTATTTTAGGTACAGGATCTAACTGTAGTTATTATGATGGAAGAGATTTACACCAACGCGTATCTAGTTTAGGCTATATTTTAATGGATGATGCAAGCGGAAATTATTTTGGTAAGCAATTAATTAGAGATTATTACTTTAATAAAATGCCAGATACAATTAGCGTAGCATTTGCACATAAACATAACTTAGAAGCTGACTATATTAAATACAACTTATATAAGCAAACTAATCCAAGTGCCTATTTGGCTGATCATGCAGAGTTTATGTTTATTAATAAAGATTCAGAATATATTAGCAATCTTATAACTAACGGAATTCGCTTGTTTACAGAAAATATGATACTTCAGTATAAAGAAGAATTAAAAGAAGGAATTCCAGTTCACTTTGCAGGTTCTATAGCTTATTTTGGTCAAGATGAAATTAAGCAAGTTGCTGCAGAATATGGATTTAATGTTGGTAATTTTGTAAGACGCCCAATAGAAGGCTTAGTAAATTATCACGTTAAAAATCTATAATATGGAAATAGCCATAATAGCTCACGATGGAAAAAAAGCAGAAATGGTTCAGTTTTTAAATGAACACAGCGACATTTTACATCATAAAAATATCAATTTAGTTTCTACAGGTACAACTGGAGAAAAAGTATCTAAAGCAGGTTTTAAAGTGCATGCTTTGTTATCAGGCCCTTTGGGAGGTGATGCTCAAATAGCTGCTAGAGTAGCTGAAGGACAATGCAATATGGTCTTGTTTTTTAGAGATCCATTAGATCGCCATCCGCATGAGCCAGATATTTTGATGCTAATGAGATTATGTGATGTACACAATGTACCCTTGGCTACAAATCCTGCTACTGCAGATTTATTAGTGAAGTCTTTGTAAATTTTTAATAACCTGTTAATAAAACTAGGCTAGCCTGTTGTAAAACTTATATTTTGGTTATATCTTTGTACCAACAAACGTAAATGACACAAGAATTATGTTCGAATTTGATCAATATTTAGGATTTTTAGCATTTTTAACCATATTAACTATAGGATTTTGGTTAATGATTTTCCTTTTAACCTTTGTAGTACCTTATTGGATTTTTGGTTCATCATTTGAACGTTTAAAAGAAATTAAGGAAGAAAAGAAAGCAAAGCGTCAAGGTTTAACGCTAGATTAGTATTATTTAATATAAAATAATAAAGAGCGCAATTTGCGCTCTTTTTTTATATGCTAATTTTGTTGAGTTAAAAACACTATTAGGTTTAATTATTGATTATATATATGTCTGTTCTACCATCCTTTAAACTCTTTTTGTGCCTTTTGTGTTGTGCTTCAAAAGATAATTTTGTTGTTCCTTTGCAAATACCGTAGGAGTAATGGTATTGTAGTAATTGTTTATCAAATTCAGACATTTGCTTATTTTCGGAATAGCAATTTGAAAAATAACTATTACATCCCAATTCGTGACTTCTTTTAAACCAGCCTAATGACCCAAAAAACAAGTCTTTTATTTTTTCTTGAGCTAATTTATTTGAAAACATGCGTTTTCTAATAATTCGCATGTAACCTTTATAAATTTGACTTTTTTTATTCCAATAAATACTATAATCCGATTTCCTATATTTTTCTAATTTTTGGCTAAATTGAAAATCGTCATCGTAATAAATAAAATAATTTGCTTCATTTATATTTTTCACTCTAGAGATATTTAATGAATCAACAGCTCCTTCTATCTCTTTGGTAAAAGACATTATATTTTTTATGACTTTTTTGTCCATGCCTTCCGAAAAATAAATCTTTATAGGCGTTTTCCAATACTTCATTGTTTTTGTATCAGCTGAATCTTTGTGATACAGCTGAAAAGCAACCTTCTTGTACTCTTCTAAAAATGTAGAGTCTTTATACTCATAACGAACAGGAATGCCTTTTAAGTCTGGGTGGCTTAGGACCTCTATTAAAGTATCCTTTCCAATAATAATGTTACCCAAAGAGTCACTAGCTTCAAATTTTCTTTTAAAATTTTCTTTTGAAACATAAATTTTTTTATTTTTAAATTTAGGATTTTGGGAAAAACCAAAAACGAATAAAAAACTAAATAATAGAAATAAAACTTTAAAGCGTTTATTCATTTTTACAAATTGATTTAGATGTTTGAACGAGTTCATCTATTTTAAATGCAGAAACAAGTTGATCATATATTTTAAAATAATGCATTTTTATTAACTCGAAGTCTTCAATAGATATAGTTTCGCTGTTTATGTATTGTGAGCTTACTAAACTTGTTTCTGAGAATGATTTATTGATAATGAATGATCCTAAACTCAAAAAAAATACCTGTTTAAGTTTTGGAAGTAGCAATGATTTATCATCTAGGTTATCTAAATCAATTTGCATAGTACCTGCATAAAATTTTCTTGTTTTATCTGTTAACATAGAATAACTTATTTTACTTAGAGGATGAGTTTCATCGTATTTGTTATCTCTAATCGTTAAATTAGGAATTATTGTATTTGATACTTTAATTACATAGTTTGAGTCTTCTATGTTTTTAACAAAATCTATTTTTAAGTTATTAATAGCACTTAATGGTTTATAAAATTTTATGAACTTCGTTCTCACATCCCTAGGTATAGAAGGGGCAAAATAAATTTTAATATCACTATTCCACTGATTAGCTTTTTGAAGCTTGTCATCATTCCATTCATAATAAAACACCGCTTTTTTATATTTTTTTACAAGTGAATCATTAGTATAGCAGCTGCAAAACAATTTTAATTCAGCTTCTGTAAGTTCATTTTTTAGATTTACTAGAGTATCATTATCTGTTATAAAATAGTCTTTAATAATTTCTCTTTCATTTTTATCAAGTTTCTTAATAGAAATGAAGTCTTTTTTTTTGTTGAGACCTAAATCTACACCAGTTTGAGCTATAGTATTAATTGTAAAAGATAAAACTATAAGCAAAATCAAAAATTTGAACATAATAAAATTATTAGATTATCTGTTGATTTAAACCTGTAAAACACCCATATTAAAAGGTTTCTCAATAGGAGCGTGGTTAGCAGCTTCAATTCCCATAGAAATCCATGTTCTTGTATCTAAAGGATCAATAACTCCATCTGTCCATATACGAGAAGCAGCATAATAAGGTGACACTTGGTCGTCGTATCTGTTTTTTATTTTATTAAATAATTCCTCTTCTTTTTCCTTAGTGATTTTCTCTCCTCTTTTCTTAAGTGAAGCCGTTTCAATTTGTAATAAAACTTTTGCAGCAGAATTACCACTCATTACAGCCAGTTCTGCACTTGGCCAAGCAGCAATCAATCTTGGGTCATACGCTTTTCCGCACATGGCGTAATTTCCAGCTCCGTAACTATTACCTAGTATAATCGTGAATTTTGGAACTACAGAATTACTAACGGCATTTACCATTTTGGCACCATCTTTAATGATTCCTGAGTGTTCTGATTTACTCCCGACCATAAAGCCAGTAACGTCTTGAAGAAAAACTAATGGAATTTTCTTCTGATTACAGTTGGCAATAAAACGCGTTGCCTTATCAGCTGAGTCGTTATAAATAACACCACCAAATTGCATTTCACCTTTTGCGTTTTTTACTAATTTTCTTTGGTTAGCAACAATACCAACAGCCCAACCTTCAATTCTAGCATAAGCCGTTATAATTGTTTTGCCATAATCTTCTTTATATTCATCAAATTCCGAATCGTCAACTAAACGCTTTATGATGTCTTTCATATCATATTGGTCAGCGCGACTTTTTGGAAGAATTCCGTAGATGTCATCCGGATTCTCTTTTGGTTTTTTAGATTCAGCTCTATTGTAGCCAGCTTTGTCAAAATCACCTATTTTATCAATTATAGACTTTATTTTATCTAAAGCCTCCTTATCATCTTTTGCTTTATAATCTGTAACTCCAGAAATTTCACAATGTGTTGTTGCTCCTCCTAAGGTTTCATTATCTATAGTTTCGCCTATGGCAGCTTTTACCAAGTAGCTTCCTGCTAAGAAGATACTCGCTGTTTTATCAACGATTAAAGCTTCGTCACTCATAATAGGTAAGTATGCACCTCCAGCTACACAACTTCCCATAACCGCAGCAATTTGGGTAATACCCATACTACTCATTACAGCGTTGTTTCTAAAAATGCGACCAAAGTGTTCTTTGTCTGGGAAAATTTCATCTTGCATTGGTAGAAAAACACCTGCGCTATCCACCAAATAAATGATTGGTAAACGATTTTCTATGGCTATTTCTTGGGCACGCAAATTCTTTTTACCTGTAATAGGAAACCAAGCTCCTGCTTTAACCGTAGCATCATTGGCAACGACTATACATTGCTTTCCTTTAATGTAACCCATTTTTACAACTACACCTCCAGACGGACAGCCTCCATATTGCTCATACATGCCTTCACCAGCAAAGGCACCAATCTCTATTGATTTAGCTTTGGGATCTAACAAATAGTTTACACGCTCACGTGCAGTCATTTTACCTTTAGCTTTATGTTTTTCAATACTTTTTTCTCCTCCGCCGAGTTTAACTTTAACTAAACGCTTTTTTAAATCGGAAAGAAGAAGCTTGTTGTGGTCTTCGTTTTTGTTGAATTTAATATCCATATATGTTGCCCAAAATAGTGGGTGTTCTATTTGTTAAAACTTAGTTTTTGTTCTGCACGAATTTACAAAACGAAAAGATGTTTGGAAAGTGAATGGTTTGCAAAATAATGTTACATGGAATTATTTTCCTTGGAAAGTAAATGGTTTTGTTGTAGTTTTGTATCATTAAAACAAATAAAAAATGAAAAAGAATAAAATTATCTATTACGCAGCTACAAGCTTATTAACATTGATAATGTTGTTTTCAGTAAGTATGTACTTTTTTAAGCATGATGATATTGTAATCGCATTCACAAATTTTGGATATCCTGCCTATATTATTTATCCTTATGCAGTAGCTAAATTACTAGGATTGGTTGTGCTTTGGTCACCAGGTTTAAAAACCATGAAGGAATGGGCGTATTCAGGTTTCTTTTTTGCTTTCATTTTAGCCTTTTTTGCACATTATATGATTGGTGACGGAGGACATATGACAGCAGTAGTGGCACTTATTTTACTAATAGTGTCTTATATCTTTTATAAAAAAATCAATTAAATTAAAATTTTAAAAAATGAAAAATATCATAGTATTTGCAGGAAGTAATAGTAGTACCTCTATTAATAAACAATTAGCAACATATGCGTCTCAATTATTAAACGGTGTCACTGTAACCATTTTAGATTTAAATGATTTTGAAATGCCAATTTATAGCTCAGATAGAGAAACAGCCTCAGGGTTTCCTAAGCAAGCTGTAGATTTTGTAAATAATTTAAAACGTGCGGATGGTTTTATCATTTCTTTGGCTGAGCATAATGGAGCTTATTCAGCCGCATTTAAGAATATCTTTGATTGGGCCTCTAGAGTAGAACAGAAAACGTTTTTAAATAAACCCTTAGTGTTAATGGCAACGTCGCCTGGTGCTAGAGGTGGAGCATCTGTTTTAGAAATGGCTTCTGATCGCTTTCCAAGACATGATGCCAATATTGTAGCACAATTTTCTTTGCCTTCATTTTACGATAATTTCTCTGAAGGTAAAATTACAAATGACACCTTAAATACCGAATTATTGAATAAAGTGAAACTCTTTAAAGACAGTCTATAGTTATGGAATTAAAACACGATACATCAAATAAAAACAATAGATTTTATTTGTTAGATAGTGAAAAAGAGATTGGTGAAATCGCGTATAGTTATATTAATGAAGATCTCATTGATATTTATCATACTGAGGTTAATCCTAATTACAGGGGTCAAAATCTTGGTCAGAAATTAATTGAAGCTGTTGTAGGTTATGCAAGAGATAACAAATTAAAAGCAAAAGCTAGTTGCCCTTATGTAGCAAAAGTGTTTGGTAGCACTGATCAATATAATGACATCAAAGCGTAAATAGAATTTTAAGACTATTCAACATGGGAGACTTATCTAAAGACATAAATTCAAAATTCGATAACTTTAAAGTAAAGGCACTTCTAAATATTATTTATACAGCCAATTGGATTACAAGCAGTCAGAGTGAATCTTTTAAAGACTATGGGATTTCACAACAGCAGTACAATATTTTAAGAATTTTAAGAGGTGCTAAAGAACCTTTGAAAGTTCAGACTATTAAGGATAGAATGTTAGAGCGTTCACCTAATGCGACACGCTTAATGGATAAACTTTGTGCTAAAGATTTAATTAAACGTTTGCCATCAGAACACGATAGGCGTGTGGTTAAAATTGAAATCACTAAACAAGGATTGGATTTGTTAAACACAATTCCGAGTGATATGAATAAAGAATTAGTTAAAAATTTAAGTGAAGCCGAAGCAGAACAGTTAAGTAATTTATTAGATAAAATGCGCTAGTAGGTATAAATTAAGGCAAATAATAATGAAGAAAGTAATACATAAAGCAGTCAGTAGAGGATTTGCAAATCATGGGTGGTTACAAGCAAATCATTCCTTTAGTTTCGCAAGCTGGAACGATCCTGAACGTGTACATTTTGGAGCATTAAGAGTCTTAAATGATGATATTATAGCACCAAAAATGGGATTTGGTACACATCCTCACGATAATATGGAAATTATTACCATTCCTTTAAAAGGTGTTTTAAAACATCGTGATAATATGACCGACGATTGGCAGGCTGTACAACCTAGTGAAGTACAAGTAATGTCAGCAGGAACAGGCGTTAAGCATTCTGAAATTAATGGATCTGTTGATGAGTATTTGAGTCTATTCCAAATATGGATAATTCCGCAAAAACGAAATGTTCAGCCACGTTACGATCAAAAAATATTTAAGTCTGAAGACAGAAAAGGGCAGCTTCAAACATTAGTAACTTCGTTTGAAGATAATAGTGTAGAGAGCCTTAAAATTCATCAAGACGTAAAGCTTTCAAGAATTGATTTATCAGAAGATGAAGCCTTCATATATCAACTAAAAGGTAAGAATCATGGTGCTTATGTTATGCTCATTTCTGGAAAAGTTGAAATTGAAGGAGATGTTTTAGAATCTAGAGACGCTATTGGAATTTCGGAAGTAGATAGTTTCAAAATAGTGTCTAAAAAAGATAGTGAATTATTATTTATAGAAGTTCCAATGATTAATTTATAGTTTTCTAAACAATTTTATCTTAGAAGCATCACAAATAGTGATGCTTTTTTTATTAAAAATGCGATATTTGTAGTTAACTAATTATTAAACTAAGATTGAATATGGCAATGAATAAAAATACAGTATTAGCTTGGGCTACATGGATTATGGTATTTGTCGGATGTGGATTAATTGCACTAGGCGCATTTAGATATGATGATGTTGCAGGTTGGGGCTTTGCTGCTGTTGGTGGTGGATTTTTCTGTATTGCATGGGTTTTTAATGCATTAAAAGGTAGAGTATAAGTCGGTGATTAGTCTTTAATTTAAGGCTACAACGAATTAAAATTAAAATTGTAAATAAAAAATCGTAAATAATAATGTCTGACGATAAAAAAGTAATTTTCGCAATGTCTGGTCTTACTAAGACCTTTCCTGGAGCAAATACTCCGGTTTTAAAAAATATATATTTAAGTTTCTTTTACGGAGCTAAAATTGGTATTCTTGGTCTTAATGGTTCTGGTAAATCTACTTTATTGAAGATTATAGCAGGTGTTGATAATAATTATCAGGGAGATGTGGTTTTTCAACCAGGTTATTCTGTTGGTTATTTAGAACAAGAGCCAAAATTAGATGATGACAAAACCGTTATGGAAATTGTTAGAGAAGGTGCTGCTGAAACTGTAGCCATTCTTGATGAATATAATAGTATTAATGATCAATTTGGTTTAGAGGAAGTCTACAGCAATCCTGATAAGATGGAAAAGCTAATGAACCGTCAGGCAGAATTGCAAGATCAAATTGATGCAGCTGGTGCTTGGGAATTAGATACTAAGCTAGAAATCGCCATGGATGCTTTGCGTACACCAGATGGTGATAAAAAAATAGGTGTACTTTCTGGTGGTGAACGTCGTCGTGTAGCATTGTGTCGTTTACTATTACAAGAACCTGATGTTTTATTATTAGATGAGCCAACTAACCACTTAGATGCAGAATCTGTACATTGGTTAGAGCATCATTTAGCACAATATAAAGGCACTGTAATCGCTGTAACTCACGATAGATATTTCTTAGATAATGTTGCAGGTTGGATTTTAGAATTGGATAGAGGTGAAGGTATTCCTTGGAAAGGGAATTACTCATCTTGGTTAGATCAGAAATCTAAACGTATGGCTCAAGAAAGTAAAACAGCCTCTAAACGTCAAAAAACATTAGAACGCGAATTAGATTGGGTTCGTCAAGGAGCTAAAGGTCGTCAAACAAAGCAAAAGGCACGTTTGAAGAACTATGATAAGTTAATGAGTCAAGATCAAAAACAACTCGATGAGAAATTAGAGATTTATATTCCAAATGGTCCAAGATTAGGAACCAATGTAATTGAAGCCGTTGGTGTTGCAAAAGGGTATGATGATAAATTATTGTATGATGATTTAAATTTTAATTTGCCACAAGCTGGTATTGTTGGAGTTATCGGACCAAATGGTGCTGGTAAAACAACCATATTCAGAATGATAATGGGTGAGGAAACTCCAGATAAAGGGGAATTCAAAGTAGGCGAAACAGCAAAGATCGCTTATGTAGATCAGAAGCATTCTAATATTGACCCAGAGAAAACAATTTGGCAGAACTTTAGTGATGAGCAAGAGTTGGTACTGATGGGAGGAAAGGAAGTGAATTCTAGAGCTTATTTAAGTCGATTTAATTTCTCAGGCGGTGAGCAAAATAAAAAGGTGAAACTACTCTCTGGTGGTGAACGTAACCGTTTACACTTAGCTATGACGCTAAAAGAAGAAGGTAATGTATTACTTTTAGATGAGCCTACTAACGATTTAGATGTTAATACATTGCGAGCTTTAGAAGAAGGTTTAGAAAACTTTGCAGGCTGTGCGGTTGTTATTAGTCACGATAGATGGTTCTTAGATAGAATTTGTACTCATATTTTAGCTTTTGAAGGTGATTCTCAAGTTTATTTCTTTGAAGGAGGTTTTAGTGAATACGAAGAAAATAAGAAGAAACGTTTGGGTGGTGATTTAATGCCAAAACGAATTAAATATAGAAAGCTAGTCAGATAAATTTTTAGACTATTTAAATAAAAAAAGCCAGCTAAATGCTGGCTTTTTTTATTCGTTATTATAAATATGTTTGTCGCTTATATAATAATTGCTTTCTATTTCTAACTTTTCTAATGCTTTGAAATTAGTATTAAAATTCTCTATTTCTTTATTAATAGATGCATCATGTTCATGTGCGTATAAATCAGGTTTACTATAAATAATATATATACCAAAAATAATGAAGAAGGGAATTAGTAATAAATAGGTCATATCAACTAATTTAATTATCTCCATAAAGATGTCCACTAGGAATATCTTTACTAGATTCCTCATAATCGCTATATGCATTTGTCTGCATTAATTTCTTATTCTCAGCTTTCAATTTATACATCTTTACAATAGCTATAAGGATGAAAACTAAAAATACAGACGCTACGGCGATTAAAATCATTGTGAGTTGTGTCGTCGTTACAATTAAACCTATGGAAAGCAGGGTTTTAAGCATAATAAATGGCTTTAGAATTGGGTTCTAGAACGCTAATATAGATAAAATCTTAATGTTAAATGCTTAATTTTAAATTATTTACCATTTTTAATTAACAATTTCTTCGATTAACAGTTTGTTTAATCGGATGAAGCACAGTGTTTTTAAGGTAAATAGAGTATTTATGAAGTTATCAACAATTGATTTTTTTTTAGATGTTTCTATTAATACCATTCCAAAAAGACAACCTCAATATTCTTATCACCTTCATTAACTAACTTCTTAAAGTTTTCAATATCGCTTAGACCTTCGGTGCCTCTATAATGATATGGGAAAACAGTTTTTGGTTTAAAATCTAAAACAGCACTAGCAGCACTTTCAACAGGCATGGTGTAAGGTAAATTCATACAAACAAATGCTTTATCAATATTTTTAAGATTTCGCATTTCTGGAATATCTTCTGTATCACCTGAGATATAAATACGTTCGTCATTTATAGTAAGCACGTAACCATTACCTCTTCCTTTTGAGTGATATTTTAAAGCTTCTTCTCTTAAATTATACATAGGAATAGCTTCGATATTAATACCATTAAATTCAAAATTATCATCATTTTTTAAGGTGACAATATTATACTGAGTTATGTTTACTGGTAATTTTTCTACTACAGCTAAAGGTGCAATTAGAGTTGTGTTAGTAAGATCAAGGGCTTCTAATGTCTCTAAACTTAAATGATCTCCATGAATATCAGTTATTAAAATTAACGTTGGCTTTTTCTGATCTTTAAAAGCTTCTAAACCACCTGTAGGATCTACATATATCGTTTCATTTTCTGTTTCCAAAACCATTGTTGCATGAGATATAGATATTATATTTAATAGGGATTCATCTGGTTTATCAATAGTTTCAGTATTAATTACAGCAGTGTTATCATTTTTAGTTTCATTTTTGCAACTCCATGTTGTTGTCATAATAACTAGTAATAAGATGTTTATCAGTGATTTCATGTTCATTTATTTTTTTTATAAAAGTATCGAATATGTATTTAATTTTATGAGGCTGTAACATTTTTATAACATTAACTACATATAATTAGCAACTAAAGTTTTTATAGTCTTAAAAAATTACCGAAATTGTTAACCTTAAACTGTTCAACTTAATAATACGATACAATATGTCTGATGATTTTGATTTATTAGAAACAAATTCCAACGAAAAAACAGCGAAAGTCGATGTAAATTGGGGAAAAGCCATAGACCAAATGAAGTCTAAATTGGCACAAGAGGATGATCCTGAAAGTCGTCAGAAAATATTAAATGCAACATTAGATAATGTTGTGGATATGGCAGAGAAAGATAGAACCACATTATTGGATGCTATTAAAGATTTAACAGATTACCAAGATGAAGTTGGTATTATGTTTGAAGGTTTCTCAGCCTTAAACGCTTCAGAACAAAAAATAATAGACGATTCAATAAAACGCTTAGAGCGTGCAAAAGTTGAATTAGAAGACGCAAATGCAAAGCCAGATACATTTTGGAACAACCTATTCGGTAGAAAAGGAAAAATAAAAACGGCAGAAGAGGAACTTAAAGAAGCTCAAAAAGTACGTGATGCTGCAGATAATAAAGCAAAAGCGATGTTTCAGCAACGTATTGAAACTGCAGATGTACAAACCTTATTAAATGAATTATCATTTAAAAGTCAGGCAGCAGTTAAGCGTTTAAAAGACAGAGAGATTGAAATTAAAGAAGTAGAGGAAAGTCTAAAAACGGCAATTGTAGAAGCATCTAACAATCATACAAAAGCCCTTCAGAAGAAAAAAGAAGTAGAAGATAAGCTAGAAACGGAATATGCTTTATTAAAACAAGCACGTACAGCATTAGAAGAAGTTGCAGACAAGCAATCTACAGATTATTCAGATGCATTGAGCAAAGTAACTACGTTAGAGCAAAAAGTTGAAGAATTAGAAGGACTTAAAAATGCTTATACAACGTTAGCAGCTTCAAAAGATAGTTTCGTTCATAAACATAACCTTACCATTAAAGTATTAACGTCATTACGCAGTAACTTACAAACGCATAGAGCGAAATTAAAGAGTGATACAGATGAACGTCTTAAATATTATGATGGATACGTAGTTGCTTTAAAAGCACGTACAGATCAAGAATTTGCTGCCATCTTAGAACATTTAGGTGTTAAAACAGATGAGCATATTGGTGAAACTTTAGCGTCTATGCATACAGCGAGTGCTAAAGCAAGACAAGAAATGATGGATAACATTCCTGTTCACGAAAAAGTAATGCAAGGTGTCTACGGCAGTTATGCAGAAGCTTTACAAGAAATTAGAGAGAAGGATAAATCTATACAATCAAATTTTGCTGACCGTTACGGAATTGATATGAAAGAAATTTTTGAAGATTACTACGCAGCAGATGCAAATGCACCATCTGGTGATGGAGGAGGAGAGCCAGCAGGCGAACCAAAACCAGAAGCTAGTACTGATGATGATTTGTTAGGATAAAATAGTTGTTAGTTGTTGGTTGATAGTTTTCTAAATACTATCAACCAACAACAATCAACCAACAACTATAAAGAATGATTGTTACACCCTTAGATTCCGCAATATTAGATTCCAAAGACCAATATGTGTTTTATCACAAAATGATAGATTTCACATTAAAGGAACTTATTTATTCTGTTCAAGAAAAACAAATTTTAAACCAACAAGAAGTCTTGTTGTTTAAGCAATACAGTGATTTGCTACTATATTCAATCGAAGCCATGCGTGTAAAATACATGTATGACGATGAGGAAAATATGAAAGTCGATTTAACCGATTCTGGTTTTCCAAATTATTTAGAATTTAGATATTTATTTAACGATTTAGAACTACGCGAAGAGTATTTAGGTAAACTGACTAATACAGAAGAATTAAAAGAAGAGTTTTTAGATACTTTAATGCGCAAAAAAGAGCCAATAGCAAAACGTAAACTCTTTCAAGCGGCTTCAATTGTTTATTATACATCAGCTAAAAAAGAATATATTTTTAACCGTTTTGTTCAAGGTAAAATAATATCAGCACCAGAAGGTTCAGAAGAGGAGTATTTGGTAAGTTGGAGCTTTTATGATGTGTCTCATAACAGACCATACATTTGCTATATGTATTTTAATTACGATGGTAAAAATGTACAAGACTATAAGGACGAAATCTATTCCGTTCTTAAAAATGCCGCCGATCGCGACATGAATTTAGATACCATGGCTTACGCAATAGACAAGCGTTTACCAAAAGTGTTTCCAAAGCGAATAAGACGTGTAGATTTAGGGCCATTACATAATGTGTTTGCAAAAGATGAAAATAAAATCACACATGCTATTCTTCAAGGTATCGCTAATAAAGAAATACCATTAGAGTCTTATGCTATTTCTTTTAAAATAGATGAATTAAAGTCTGTTGATGAATTTAAAGAAGGTAGTTTTTTTAATAAACAAATCTTTCAACGTTGGGATGCTATTTTTAGACAACGCTATGTTTTTGCGCCACACAGAATAATACAATTGTTATATAGTAAGACACCAGAAATTATGAATAAGTTAGCAAAAAGCCCAATTCAAGTTTCGGAATTAAAAATTAATAAGTAAAAGTAGTATATATCCTTAAAACAAATAGTTGCCTGTGAAAATTGTAAGAAAACCAAGCCCTTTGATTAATGTAAATAAAAAGTTCATTCTCTTTACTAATGCAAAATGTGGTGGTACAACTTTAAAAAGTTGGTTTGTAGATTCCTTAAATTTAGAAAGTACATTTTCTAATACAAATCAAATGCTAAAAAATTATGGAGTTGTTTTTGGTTTTAAATGGTATAAATATCGCTTTTTAAATCATGATATAAAAAGTATAAAATCATCTAATTCTTTATTAAGAAAGTTTATTAAAATTTATAGATTAAGAACAGAAGATAAAATTATAAAACATATTAATGACACGTCCTTTTATAAAATAGCGGTTGTAAGAAATCCGTACGAGCGTTTAGTTAGTGGCTATGTAGATAAATTCTGTGGAGAAGACATACATAGGTCATGGGTTCAACATGTTTTAGAGGAAATAGGACTAAAAGACTCAGAAGGGAACTACCAAATAACGTTTTCTCTTTTTGTAGATTATCTCTTAAGACATGATTTGATTGATGTGAATGCTCATTGGCGTCATCAAACTTATAATTTAAAAGGTGTAGAACTTAACGAGGTTATATACTTAAAAGATATGTCATCTAGGTTACCAGAGCTTAGTAAAAAATTAGGATTTGAAACTAAGATTAATGTGGCTAAATCTAGGCAATCTAACAGCTATGCAAAGCACGAAAGTACTGCAGAGTTAAAGGATGTTTACGATATAACTAACACGGAATTAATGGCGTTTAAAAAAGCTAACGGTAATTTTCCAAAAAAAGAATCATTTTATAATGATGAATTAAAACTAAAAGTAAGAACAATTTATAAAGATGATTTTGAAGCATTTAGTTTTAATTAATTGCTAAAAACTTTAAATAGAATTCAAACGTTTTTTTGAATTACAAATAACACTATGGAACACAACTCAACTTTCCCTATAAAACAAAATGAATTAGATATGCTTCGTGATGAAGCAACTACATACCTAAAATCTATTCAATGGGAACAAAGTCAGCGTGCAAAAAATAAAGATGCTGACGCTAAAGACGAATCAATCCTTTTGTATTTGTCTAGAGCAAACAATGGAAGTAACGTAAATGTCACTTCGGTATCTAAAACCATTTTGGCTTTAAAGAAACGTTTGTTACCAGAATCTGTTGCACTACCTATTTTCTTAAATCAGACGTTATATGCGGTTCAAGAAGGGTTAACGCTAGGTATCTGGATTAAAGATTCATATTACGATGCTTCAGGTTTATCTACGTTAAGTGAAAATAAATCGGCATTAGATAGTTCTGGAAGAAGAGAATACGAAAGTAAAATGCATACATCAACAGCATTTATGTTGTTTTCTGCAGCTTATAAAATTTTACACGATTTAAAACCACATGCTTCAGATGATTTATCTGTAATGAAGCAGAAGTTTGCAGGTATTCCGGAAGTGTCTTTATTAACACCTTTAAAAGGAATTTCTTGTCAACTGTTTTATTACGATAAGTATTTAGGACATCCAGATATTATAAAATCAGATAAAGATGTTATTGATTTTACAGTAGTTTATTTTGAAGCTTTAATTGATGAAATTCAACTTAGAAAAAGCAACTTAGAATACACTGAATCTATTGTAGATAGGACGTACAAATTAGAAAACTCAGAATTTGCAGTTTCAGGTTGGGAAAATTCTTTTTCTGGTACAGCAAAGAGTATTGAGTTTAATAAAATTCAATTTGAGCAAATTGTAGGTAACAAGGATGCTAAGCATTTTGGACGTCGTTTAACAGAACGTTTGCTGAGTTATGATATTGAAGCTAAGAAAAACCCATTCCAAGAATTAGGTGGATTTATGCCTGTTTTTATGGGTTACGGAATTCCTGGAACTGGAAAAAGTATGTTAATTGCTGCTATTGCAACTCGTTTAAAAGAACACTCAGACAATCTTGATATTCCATTTTTATTTCACCCAATGCCAGATACCTTGATATCTACATTTCAAGGTGGTTCTGCAGAAAAAATGGTAGAATGGATGAAGCCTTTGCAAGATCCTACAAAATTGATTTTTGCACCAATTGATGATGCCGAAAATAATTTACAAGAACGAACATCGCAAGGTGTTTCTGCAGGTGTAAAAGAAGTGATTGGTGTGTTTTTAAGATATACAGAAGGTGCTTATGCTGTAAATTATGGAAACAGTTCTATTGGTTTATTTACCAACTTACCAGAAATGTTAGATAAGGCTGTAATTTCTAGAGTACAAGGTAGATTTAAAATTGATGGTGCACGTACTGAGCACGATTTTGTAGATCAAGATTACATTTGGTGGAAAAAACTACAAGATACAATGCCAGATTTTGTAAACATGAATGATCCTGAAGTTTATAAATATTTATCAGATCAAGGTTTAGCCAATAGTATGGGAGAAATTCTTAATGCTATAGAAAATCCTTCGGAAGCAAGAGTACATGATACGTTTGATAAAATTGAAAAATTACATCAAAATAACGATCACATGTTTTATGCTGCACTATATAAAGAGATTCAGAAAATATTTCCATTTTTCTCTTCAAGAGATGTTAGAAACATTCAGTCTGCCATTTCATTAAGACTTACGGATTTTGATTTAGAACAAGATTGGTTTGAAAATCCTGAAACGTATTTCAAAAAGGATTACGAAACTAAATTCAACATGCTTCAAGAATTAATGAAATCTAATATGAAAGGTTTAAACTTTTCAGATATTAGAAGACAAGAAGTAATTAGATATTTAGATAACGTGGCAACGATTGCAGATACAGATTTTAAACGTAAAGTAGATGCTAGAGTAAATCAAATGAATATTGATAGTAAGGCTCGCGAGATGTTTGGTAATAGAGAATAAAAAGAGAATTTTTCATTCCTAAATAGCGAGGAAGGAGTGACTAGTAATTTCATAATTAAGAAGATTTAAAACTTAATTCAATTATATAATAATAAAGATTACTGCTTAGTGGCAATAAAATGAACAATCTAAAAAACATTAAAAAAACAACCCTCTCTAAAGAATGGGCAACATTAGATAGAATTGATTATGAATATCAATTTAAGAATGGTGATTGGAAATCTGTTTCTAGAGAATGTTATAATAGAGGCAATGGTGCAGTAATATTGTTGTACAATACAATAAAAGGCACTGTAATATTAACAAAACAATTCAGAATGCCAATTTATGAGAATACTAAAAGTGAGGCAATGTCCATTGAGGCTTGTGCTGGTGCTATTGATAATAATGATAACCCTTTAGAAACTATTATTAGAGAAACGGAAGAGGAAGTTGGTTATAAAATAAGTAATGCCAAACAAGTACTTACGGCTTACACATCACCAGGAGCATTGACAGAAAAAATGTATTTGTTTGTTGCAGAATATAGTGATGCCATGCAAATTAATGAAGGAGGAGGATTAGAAAGTGAAAACGAAGAAATTGAAGTTTTAGAATTGCCTTTTTCTAAAGCTATAGAAATGATAAAAACAGAAGAGATTATTGATGCCAAAACAATTATGTTGTTGCAATATGCTCAGATTAATAAATTGATATAATTACTTTTCAAAATATAAGTTGAAAATGGACTTAAAAGAAAAAACTACGAAACAGTTAAATAATGAATTAAAAGGCGTCAAAATGACTACTGGAGCATTAATTGGTATTTTGAGTGTACTATTTATTCTTTGTGTTTTTGGCTTATTCACAAAAGAAGATAATAGTGTTTTTAGAACTTTAATAATTGTTCCATTGGCTTTGAGTGCTATTATTCCGATGAATTTTTCTAATATGAAAAGGATTAAAAAGGAAATTCAATTGAGAGATAAATAGAAGAATAGTAATATAGATTACCGCTTTTGCGGCAACAAGATGAACAAACTAAAAGTAGCAAACCTTTACAGAAGTGAACTTATTCCTATTAGTGGGAAACTAGTAGAACGTTACAACAAATGCTTAAAAACACTTGGTTTTACTGAGACTAAACTCAAGTCATTTTATATAGATGGTATTGGGTGGAGTCCAGAAGTTGCCGAAGAGAAGAATAATACGCAATATTTAAATCATGGTGATGCTAATCCAAACGGCATTATCATATCACCTTTGCAAAAAGGAAAACCTGTGTATTTACCTTTTCATTCTTTTGATAAAGAAATGATGCAACATGTTTTTAGAACACATGGACAGAAAATTAATGATATAACTAGAGATTCTGCTATTTGTATAGATTTTGATCAAGATATAGACGTATTTTATGAGCCTTTAGACGTCTTAAAGTATGATAATATTAATATTACATTTAAGCTAATTGATAATCTAGAACAAATTCAAAAAGATCAATTAAAACTTGTAGATAAATTTAATACAGATAATAATTTTATAGATGAAGGGATTCATCAGCAATTACTAGATTCTGCTAAAACCTATGGTGATTTGCGCGATAGAGATTTAAGTTTACATCCCTTACATTTTTCTACAGCTTCGTTTTACACTAGAGCTTTTGGAGGTGTGTATTTATTAAGAGATTTTATAAAACCTATTATTGTTTTTGAAGATTTAGAGGCTTACAAAGAAGCAATTAAAGATACCATACACGATATCTTAATTTACCATATCGCTCAGCCAGAATTGGTTGATAAGTTAAAAGACCACATTATCATTGAGTGCGATTTAGAGCAAGTTGTAAAAACATCAAACTACGAGCGTATAAAAAAATATGAATTAGCACAATTTTTAAAAGAGACAACACATCCTATAAAAGATATTCTTAATGATAATGTTTTATTTAAAAGTTATTTGAATAAAATAGATATCAAAGCCAGAAAACAAGTAATGGGTGTTGAGTTATATCTAGAAAAGTTAGAACGCAGCAATGCATACAAAATAGAAGATATAGTAGATCAGTCGTTTTATTTTGCTTTACATCAGCCACATTCGTCATTGTCTTCTCTGCATCGCGATTTAATTCATAAATTGCTCATTAATATATCACCAATGGATGTTTTATTCTTGTATTGGTACGATAAAGAGCAGTTTTATAAAAGTTATGAAACTTGGGATGACTCATTTAAAGATTGGGTAATTGAAAGAATCCGTAACAATATTTAATATAATTAGACTAATTTTATAAGAAACCAAAACATAGATTATGATGTCACTCGAAATAATAGTTTTTATTGCTTCAATACTTTTTGGAATTGTACTGTATTGGCGAGAATCTAAAAGCAATAAAGTATACCGTTTTTTCAATAAAATATTCTACTCAAAAGAACTACAGATGTCTGATAGCAGTACAAAAGGGTTTTTATATCAACAATCTTTTTTAATGCGTTTGGTTTATATTGGTGTGCTTTTTTTAGTTGGCATTGTTGTCGTTAGATTTATAATTCCTATAGATTTAGCAACCTTGTCTTTGTTTGCTTCTAGTATTTTTGGTACCTTATTAGGAACGTATTTAGCAAATTTTGTATTTAAATCATCAGAAGTTATTGATGAAAAAAGTGATTCACTTATTGATGCTGTTAAAGACACCGTTGAAAAAGGAAAGGATTTTATTCAAGATTTAGAATCAAAAGACACTAAGATTGAAACTGAAGTAAAACAAGATATTAAATCTAAGCCTGAAGTTGAAAAAACAAGTGCACGTGACCGATTGAAAGATAAGGGTCTAATGTAAGACGAAGTCTTATCTAGAATTCGTTTCAAGATCTTTCTAATTGAAATTATAAGTAAAAGAAATAGATTGCTATAGCTAACAAATAAAGTCAGCTTCGCAATGACAAAATATTAAAAATGATTAAAAATTATTGGAACAAAGGAGGAAAGCAAAAAGGAATCACAATTTTTGTGATATTGCTGTTATTAGTGTTATTGTTCTTTTTTAGAGACGATTATCAACCTGTTTTATTGTTTATAAGAAAGTACATTTTCATCATTTTAGTGAGTGTTATATTATTGTTTTTTGGATTACGAAAATTCAGAAAATCAGCAAATGTTGGCAGTCGCTTAGGAATTTTAGCCTTGCTCATTGTCTTTTTTGGATTGTTATATCTTGTAGGTTGGCATTATAAAATGTATGATTACATGAAAACTTATAATGTTTTTAACAGTTTAAATAAAGTTGAAATTAATGAACTACCATTAACCCAAAACGAACGTATTCAGCCTTTACGTAACGTTTTTTCAATGGCAAATGAGAGTGTAGGAGAAACCAAAGATGTATCCTTACCGCATTTAGTAAGAGTAGATGGCCAGAATAAATGGACCATGGCCATTCAACCAAGTGAAAAGTATGTAATGCAACAGATAAACGATAATACAGAAGAAGTATTCGCGGTAAGTAGTACAACACCTTTTCCTCGATTTTCTAATGAAAACCGTATTTCAGTAACCTTTTCTATAGGTGAATCTTTAAAATTTAGTAGAAACACATACAATGCCGTGGTACAACGTTTTAACCCTTGGATGTTATTTAATTATGAACCAAGTGATACATTCTACATGAAAAATGATGCTGGTAAATGGGTAGAAGTGGTAAGTTTAATTAAATGGAAAGGTTTCTTTTTTCCTTATCCATCTTTTGGAGGTGTTATGATTATTGATAGTGGAGAACACGATATGAATGATTATATAGAACGTATTACCATTGGTAAAGGCACTTTTGTGAGTCCAGATGAAATTAAAAATTATCCGTTTTTAATGAAGCAAAATACCTTATCCGAAAAAGTATCTCAACTTGAAGCGGAATCATTAAAATTTTTAGGTGGATTTAGTGATCCATTACCTTGGAACATGGAAACAGCTGTTAAAATACCAATGATGCCTAAAGACCAAAATCAACAACCTTATGTTACCGATTTTGATTTTTCAGGTTCAAATTCTAATGCCTATAGTGGTTTGTACCATTGGTTTGGTTTAGAACCAGTAGGTAATGAGCGTACAAGTTTAAGTTATAGTGTCTTTGTACCAGCTGATGGAACGGATAAATTGTATTACTACGATCATGCTACAAAAAAGCAAGGTTATGCAGGTGTTTCTGCTATGCCTTTAAAAGTAAAAGAATCTCGAAAAGAATACGATTGGAATGCGAGCACTCCTGTTGAATTTAGACCGTATATAAAAAATATTGCTGGTAGAAAACGTATGTTCTTCTTGGGCACAATATCGTCTATTAGTTCTACGGATGCACAACAATTTGATGGCTCTGCAACACCAGATCTAGTATTAATTGATAGCGAGTATAGAGACGTGATTTGGATAGATGTAAAGCATCCAAGTTCTTGGGATGAAGAAGTGTATAATCAATTAAACGAAGCTTGGAGATCTAGTGAAGGTATTGGTTATTACTTCAAAGAGCAACCAAAAGACGAAGATATTTTAGAACGTGAAATGGATTCTTTAATGACGATTCCTAAAGTAGAAGATAATACAGAGGTAATTGACAAATTGCAACGTCAAATTGATTCTTTGAAGGCTGTTAATGGTCTATAATTATTTGACTTTTTTATAATTTTATATGACCTGTTAGTTTTTTAACCTAGCAGGTTTTTGTTATCATAACAATCCGGATATTTATAAACCTTATTGAAACAAAAAATAAAACATAATAGATTTAGTTTTTACGAGAAACAACGCTTAACGGAAGAAAAGTTAAAGTTGAATTTTGAATCTGTTCATTGTGAAGACATTGGATTATATATTATTGGTAAATATCCAAGATTACAGTTTGGTAATTTTAATTTTTCTGAAGGCTTGGATTGGAGAAATAATGCTGAAGCGACTATAAGATTAACTATTCTAAATTTAATTAACAACGGTGTTATTGAAGTGGTTAAGGTTTTAGATTCTAAGACTTATTTTTTTAAATTATTTAAAAGTTATCATACTAATTATTACTTCAAAATTATTGATTTACAAGTTGATAAGGATTGGTTTTCTGTTATGGTTAATAAAACTATAAATGAAGTAAATCAAACTGATTATCCTGATTTGTACAACTATATTAATGAAATAATCGGAAAAATATTAAATTATCAAAGCCACTTTAATAATCCTTCAAGAACATTTCTGATTGAAATTTTAAGGACTTATACTAAGAAGTTTAAATGGATTGAATTAATTAAAACTAAGAAGTTATTGGGATTAATTGATGATTTTAATTTAAAAGTTGAAGACATTTATATTCCGAGAATAAGTATGCAACATCAATCTCTAACAGATATTGACAATAATTTATTTCGATTAAATAAGGATTATAAAGATTTTTATAAAGCCTTAAATAATGAAATTTCTTATTGTTTTAGAAAAAGAAAGAATGATGATTAATTATAGCTCTAATAACATCTTAATATCAGAACGTAAATAAGGTGAATCTTTTTCTAGTTCTAATTCTACAAATCCATATTTACGATATAAGTAAATGGCATTTTCTAATTTTCTGCTAGAGTAGAGTAGTAGTCCATTAAGTTCTTTAGATTTACCAAAATCAATACAGTATTGTAATAATTGTTGTCCAATTTTTTGACCGCGTTCTTCAGGTAACACAGCCATTTTAGTTAATTCTAAAATTCCAGGTTTCTTAGTAGGCATTAATGCAGCAGTACCAACAACTTTATCATTTTTTAATACAAAGAAAATAAAACCGCCTTTACTAATAATGTATTTATCTGGCTGGCTTAAAACCTCTTCATCATAGCTCTCAACATAAAAAAAAGTATTTAACCATTCAATATTAAGCTTATAGAAGTCTTGAGCGTATTTTTCGTTAAAATCAATAATTTTAATTGTCATTTGCTCTAATAAAATCAGTAATCAAATACGTGATTAATTTGCCAACTTTAGTCACCGTTTTTTTAGTTGGTGCAGCTTCGCAAATATGCAAATAAGAAGCATTTTCATGAGACCCAAAATAATTAACAAACTGTCTCGCCTTTTTTACACTAAATCCGCTAGGAGTCATAGCGCTACTTGGTATGTTTTTAATAGCATCACAATCTATTTCAATTCCAAATTTTTTAGAAGCAACATGATCTAGTGCAATTTTTATTTCAGATTTAAAATCGAGTTCATTTCTAACTTCAATAGCTTCGTAGGTATTGTACTTAAGATTTTTAACCTTTTTAAGTGTATTAAATAGTTTATTAGAAGTATAATTTTCATGTAAACCAAAAATGAAATAATTTTTCAGAAAACCTTCGGCAAAAGCATAACTGAATCCGTTGCCACTATGTCTGCCTTCTTCGGCTCTAAAATCAGAATGTGCATCAAAATTAACGACATTTACTCTTTCGTTATTAGCTAAAGCACAACCTTTTATGTTTCCGTAAGCATTATTGTGTCCTCCACCAATTATAATAGGTGTTTTACCTGCTTTTACAATAGAGGAAACTATGTTGGTAACATCTTTATCAATAGTTTCTACAAATTTTCTAACTTTAGAAAGCTCTTTTTTCTTAGAAGTATCTAATGCCAATAAGGTTTCGCGTTGTTCAGTATACTCTAAATGGCCAAGTATTAAAACACGTTTAGCGCTTGTAAAATTGTTACTTTGTATATTTAATAAAACTTTTAAGGTCGCTTCCCAAGCTTTATAAGTGCCTGGTTGTCCCAGATTTGCGATGACTCCAATATCTTCTTTTATCCCAAAAACTACATAGTCAACATCTAAATTAACAATATCATCGTATATGTTATTGAGGTTAGGTATTAACTGAATATGTTCTCCAAATTTTGTTTCACCTTTGCGTTTCGTTAATAGATGTTGTTTGTCTTTTTCTGTAAATAAAATAAGATGTTGCATGTGGAAAAAAATAATTATAATAATTAGAATAAAAGTACAGTTTTATTTAATTACTTTGATCTCAAATTAACAATTAAAAAACAATAGTTAAAATCAAATAATTTATGGAAAGTTCACAAAAATCGAATACAGGATTTAAAGTAGGCTTAGTTATATTAGCCGTTTTATTTTTAGGTACAGCATTTTACACATCAAAACTTTATAGTGAAAAGCAAGAGAATGAAAAATTATTAGTTAGTGAGAAGCAACAAGTAATGAATGATCTTAGCAATATGGCGAAAGATTATGATGAAGCTATTGCAGAAAGTGAAGTAAAAAATCTTGAAATAATTGCAGCAAGAGAACGTATTCAAGGCTTAATGGATTCTTTAAAAGTATCTCAAAACAGTGTAGGTAGTTTATGGAGATACAAAAAGAAGTATTTAGCTTTACAAGAAGAAATGGATGTTTTATTAACTGAAAATGATCGTTTAAAAGTTGAAAATCAATATTTAGCAACGTCTTTAGATAGTACAAATGTACAATTAGCAGAGCGTACCATGTTTACAGATTCTCTTTTAGTACAAAACTCAGAATTAGCTGGTGTTGTAAGAGATGCAGCAGCATTACAAACTGTTGGTTTGGTAGGAATGGGTGTTATTGAAAGAAGAAGTGGAAAACAAATTCCAACAGAACGTGCAACTAGAAGCGATAAGCTTAAAATTTGTTTTACAGTAGCTAAAAACGCACTTACTGAAGCTGGAGATAAAGAATTATATGTACAAGTAATTGATCCAAAAAACAATGTGTTAGGTTCTAACGACCAAGTAGAATTTGAAGGAGAAGTTTTAAACTACAGTTTAATAAGTCGTTTCAACTACGAAAATAGAAATTTAAATATTTGCGAATACATCAATGAATTGGAAGATTCTAAGTTTGAAAAAGGACGTTATAAAGTCAATGTATTTAATGACAAATCATTGATTTCTTCTTCAGAATTTACAATGAAATAGTATTTACTGAAATCATTAATATAAAAAAATCTAGAAGTTTACTTCTGGATTTTTTTATGCTATAAATTTATATGATTTCTAATTTTAATCTGAAGTACTAGTCTAAAATTTGACCATTAATAATTACTTGTTCTACCGGATTGTGAGCAAAAGCATATGGTATTTCACTATAATGATTCATAGGTTTTGTAATAATAAGATTTGCTTTTTTTCCTCTGGTTATACTTCCATACATGTTACTTATTCCCATGGCATAGGCACCATTAACAGTGGCTGCATTTATGGCTTCTTCAGGCGTCATTTTTAGTTTTACACAAGCAGCACTTACTACAAAATTCATATTTCCACTAGGAGAAGAACCAGGATTGTAATCCGTTGCTATAGCTAACGGTAAACCAGCGTCTATAAGTTTTCTGGCTGGAGTATAAGGAATGCTTAAAAAATAAGAGCAACCAGGTAATGCCACAGGTATGGTGTCCGTTCCTTTTAAAGCTTCTACATCTGCATCATTTAATTCTTCTATATGATCTACAGATAGTGCATTATATTTTACACCTAGTCCAATACCACCTATAATATTAAATTGGTTAACATGAATTTTTGGTCGTAAATTATACGCTTGTCCAGCTTTTAAAATGGCTTCGGTATCTTTTATATCAAAGTAGCCTTCTTCACAAAAAACATCCACGTAATTGGTAATATGTAATTCGGCTGCTTTAGGAATTAATTCTTCTGTGATATATTTAATATAATCTTGTTTTTTTGATTTGAATTCTGTAGGAATAGCATGAGCAGCTAACAATGTCGGAATTATTTTAGCTAAACTTTCTTGTTTCATGCGCTTTATAACTTGAAGCATTTTTAATTCGGCTTCAACCGTTAAACCATAGCCTGTTTTAATTTCTATAGCTCCTGTACCCATTTTAATGAGTTCGTTTAATCGCTTTATGGATTGCTCAAATAACTCATCTTCTGAAGTTTCTTGAAGCTTCTTAGCAGAATTTAAAATACCACCACCTTTATTGGCTATGTCTTCATAAGATAAGCCGTTAATTCTATCTACAAACTCAGAAGTTCTATCACCTGCATAAACCACATGCGTATGAGAATCACACCACGAAGGCAGTACAATTTTACCTTCGGCATTAATTATAGTTTCTGCATTAAAACCTTCGCAATCTTTCATATCACCATATTCTATTATGGTATCATTTTCTATATACAAATAGGCGTTTTCTATAATAGGTAATTCTTTCATGTCACTACCTTTTAAAATAGTAGTGTTAGATTCATGTACTTGTAGAAGTTGTTTGATATTAGTTATTAGTAGAGACATATTAGTTAGAGTTTTTGTAAAGATTGTAATTTTTATGAACAAAAAAAAACGCTAGTAGAAAAATTACTAGCGTTTAAGATATTTTTAGTGTCTGTCTATTTCCGACTAAACACAATTTAGTATTTTCTTTTTATTCTTTTACGAATTTTGAAGATATGTTGTTATTAATTCTAATGGTATAAATGCCGTTACTTAATTGTGAAACGTTTAGTGTTTCACCTACATTAATTGTTTGTTCTAAGACTTGCTTCCCTATAATATCAAATACTGATACTTCGATATTTTCATTGATATTTTCAAAGTGTAAAACATCTTTTGTTGGGTTTGGATAAATTGTAATAGTTGGCAGGTCTGAATCATTAATACTCAATACGTTTAGTCTATTTTCAATCCAATCTACAGTATCTGATTGGTTACCAACAACAGCAATATCGATATCAGAATCACCATCAAAATCTGCCACAGCAACATCTAGCATTTGATTATTGTTATCAATTATTAATTGATTTGTTGTGCTTGGTGAAGCATTCGCAGCTCCTTTAAACCATATAATAGCATCATCTGCATTGCCATAATCTGTTACTATAACATCATTTAATCCATCTTCGTCTATATCGGCTATAATCATAGCAGAAGGATTAGATATGATAGTTGAGTTAGAGATAATTGTTCCTGTAGATGTTCCGTTTACTGCTTTATTAAACCATTCAACATCACCGTAATAATCCAATTTTACGGCATCCATATTTCCGTCGTTATTAACGTCTGCAAATGCTACGGCAAATAAATAAGCATTGCCAGTATCAACAGATTCTGTGTCTTTAATCCAAGAAACTGTAGAACTAGGATCAGGATCTGTTCCGTCATATTGATTATAATAAATTTCTATATTACCAGCAAAAAAACCTACTAAAACATCTAAATCACCATCAGCATCAAAGTCAGCAATGTCTACATAGTAAGGGAAATCTGTAGAACCATTTTCCACATCAGATTCTGCTGTAAAATTACCAGAACCATCACCAGAATACCATTGTGTTCTATTGTTATTATAAGAAGGAGCAACTAGGTCTATATGTCCATCATTATTTATGTCTCCAGCAACTACTTGTCCTGGACCACCAATGGCACTATCTACAGAAACTTCAGTATAACTATAAGCGCCATCCATACTGGTGGCACTGAGATAATAAACTAATTTATTTTGGTTAACCGAAGTGGCTATTATATCTATTGCGCCATCTTCATTAATGTCGGCTAAAGTTAATCCATCTACCCATTGAATGGTTGATGAAACAGTAATTTCAGTTGGGAAATTACCGCTTCCGTCATTTAAATAACATTTAATATAATCTTGGTTTGGAGTACCTCCATTGTAATCATAGGTAGCCATTACAATATCCATATATCCATCACCATTAATATCGCCAGTTTCAATCTCGTATGGCTCATCTCCAGTGTCAGGATCAACATTAGTTAAAACCCAGTCTTGAGCGTAATTTAAATTGCAACTAACAGCAAAAATTAAAAATAATAGTAGTTTTTGTTTCATAATCGTTATAGTTTAGAGATGCTAATATACTAAAAAATCGATGAAATATGCATTTCATCGATTTTTCTACTCGTTTTGACGTTATTTAAGAGTTCCGACCATATTTTCAGGTTTTACCCATTCGTCATAATCTTCAGCAGAAACATAGCCTAAATTAACAGCTTCTTCTTTTAAAGTAGTGCCGTTTTTATGTGCTGTATTTGCAATTTCAGCCGCTTTATAATAACCTATTTTAGTGTTTAAAGCTGTTACTAACATTAACGAGTTGTTTAATAACTCCTTAATGACTTGGTGGTTTGGTTCAATACCACTTACACAGTGTTCTTCAAAGCTGACACAAGCATCACCAATTAATTGAGCCGATTGTAAAATGTTTGCAGCCATCATTGGTTTAAAAACGTTAAGCTCATAATGGCCTTGTGTTCCTCCAACAGAAATAGCAACATCGTTACCCATTACTTGCGCACAAACCATGGTTAATGCTTCACATTGTGTTGGGTTTACTTTTCCTGGCATAATTGAACTTCCTGGCTCATTTGCTGGTATGATGATTTCTCCAATACCTGAACGAGGACCAGATGCCATCATTCTAATATCATTTGCAATTTTATTTAAAGAAACAGCTAATTGTTTTAATGCACCATGCGTTTCTACAATAGCATCATGTGCTGCTAAAGCTTCAAATTTGTTTTCAGCCGTAATAAATGGTAAATCTGTAAAATCGGCAATGTATTTAGCAACTAAAACATCATAACCTTCTGGTGTGTTCATTCCTGTCCCAACAGCTGTTCCTCCTAAAGCCAATTCACTTAAATGATGAAGTGTATGCTGTAAAGCTTTTAATCCGTGATCTAATTGAGAAACATATCCAGAAAATTCTTGACCTAATGTTAAAGGTGTAGCATCCATTAAATGCGTTCTACCAATTTTTACAACCGTTTTAAATTCTATTGATTTTTTGTGTAATGTGTTACGCAATTGAATAATTCCAGGTATAGTTGTTTCTGCTACTTTTTTGTACGCAGCAATATGCATACCAGTTGGAAACGTATCATTAGAAGATTGTGATTTGTTTACATCATCATTAGGTTGAATGGTTTTTTCACCTTCACCAATGACTTTACCAGCAATTTGATGCGCTCTATTGGCAACAACTTCATTAATATTCATGTTACTTTGTGTACCAGAACCCGTTTGCCAAATCACTAATGGAAATTGATCGTTATGTTGTCCTTCTAAAATTTCATCACAAACTTTTGCTATTAAATCGCGTTTTTCTTTAGATAACACCTCTAAGTCACAATTGGCATAAGCAGCTGCTTTCTTAAGATATGCAAATCCATATACAATTTCTAATGGCATTGAAGCCGTTGGACCAATTTTAAAATTATTTCGAGAGCGTTCTGTTTGCGCTCCCCAAAGTTTTTCGGCAGGTACTTTTACCTCACCCATTGTGTCTTTTTCTATTCTGTAATTCATGAGTACTGTATTTAATGTTATACAAATTTAACGGTTTTGTAAGGTTTTATTGATATTATATCTGGTTTTATTTGAACAGCTAATATTTAAAATAGTTGATAAGTTTTTAGTCGTTATTTTCAAAATTATTTTAAAATATAGTTTTATGGATTTAGCAATTTTCAACAGTGTTTAATGACTAATTAATAAAAAAGTATAAAAACAATTATGGCAGATGAATTATATTCATTTTAAATTACGATATTTAAAAAGTACTTAGGTTGTTTATTTGATTAATGCTTTAGTTTTCAACGATTAGGCATTTAATTATTAGTACAAATAGTGTATTTTTGGCGACTTAAAATTTTAATTAACTAACTAAAAATTAAACCTTTGAAATAAGCTATGCGAAAAGTTATTATAGTTAGACAATAATAACTAAAGCCTTTTCATTGACTTTTTAAATAACAGATAAAACACATGAAAGAAGAACACTTTAAATGGTATTCACCAACTTTAAGTAAAGATATAGAGATGCTGGTTTTTGGGCACACTGGTTATCCTGTAGTTCTGTTTCCTACAACAATGGGAAAACATAATGAATGTAGAGATATGAAACTTGTAGAATCTGTAAGATGGTTTGTTGAGCAAGGTTTGGTTCAAATATATTGCCCAGATAGTATTAACGAATTAAGTTGGTATAATAAAAATATTCATCCTGCAGATCGTGCCAAAAATCATGCTTGGTACGACGAGTTTATTATGAATGAAGTGGTCAATAAAATATGTGATGAAAAAAGCATGCAAAAGGTCGCTGTTGCTGGTCCAAGTTTTGGTGGTTATCATGCCGCTAATTTTGCGTTTAAACATCCAGAACGTGTAAGTCATATGTTCAGTATGAGTGGAGCATTTGATATCAAATCTTTTGTAGACGGTCATTATGATGATAATGTGTTTTTTAACAATCCTGTAGACTTTTTGCCAGGAGCTAATCACCCTGATCTATGGAATATGAAAATAGTTCTTGGAGTAGGCGAGTGGGATATTTGTTTAGATGCCAACAAAAAATTAGCTGGTATATTAACTGAAAAAAACATACCTTTCTGGTACGATGAACATAAATGGGCAGAGCACGATTGGCCATTATGGAATAGAATGTTTCCACATTATTTATCAAAGCTATAAACTAACTATACTAATTAATCCATTTTAAACATGAGAAAAATAGGCATTTTATTCGGTCAAGAAAATACGTTCCCTTGGGCATTTATTGATCGCGTTAACGAAAAAATAAAAGAACAAGGTATTAAAGATATGGTTGCAGAAGCGGTATCAATAGATACTGTTGAGCAAGCAAAATCTGATGAGTATGCTGTAATTATAGACAGAATCTCTCAAGACGTTCCATTTTATAGAGCATATTTAAAAAATGCAGCTATTACTGGTACAGCTGTAATAAATAACCCATTTTGGTGGAGTGCAGACGAAAAGTTTTTTAACAATGCGTTAGCAGAATCAATTGGTGTACCAGTACCTAAAACCTTTATTTTGCCATCTTCTCATCGTCCAGCAGATACTGACGAAAACTCATTTAGAAACATGAAATTTCCTTTTGATTGGGAAAAAATGTTTGATACAATTGGTTTTCCTGCTTATATGAAACCACATGACGGTGGAGGTTGGAAAAGTGTTTATCGCGTAGAAAGTCCAGAAGATTTATGGGCAAAACATGGTGAGACAGAGAATCTTGTGATGATGTTACAAGAAGAGATTAACTTCACTGAATACTTTAGATGTTACGCTTTAGGGACTGATAAAATTCATATTATGCAATATGAACCTAGAAATCCTCATCATTTACGTTATGTTATTGATGGACCTCCAGTGGATAAGAAATTATTAGATTTAGTTGAAGAATACTGTATTAAGTTAAACAAAGCTTTGGGTTACGATTTTAATACTGTTGAATTTGCAGTGAGAGATGGTATTCCTTATGCTATTGATTTTTGTAATCCTGCTCCAGATGCTGATATTAATTCTGTAGGACAAGAAAATTTTGATTGGATTGTTGAGAATGCAGCAGATATGGCAATTGCCAAAGCAAAGAAATACAAAAAAGGACAAATGAACCTTACTTGGGGAAGTTTTGTAAGAGACCAAATAGAAACTCCAAAAGTTCCTGCAAAGAAAGCAACTAAAAAGAAAGTAGCTGTAAAAAAAGCTCCAGTTAAAGAAACCAAAGTTATTGCTTCTGCTAAAAAAGTACCAGTAAAAAAGACTGTAGCAAAGAAAAAGGCAGTAAAAAAACCAGTCGTTAAAAAGGCTTCTAAAAAGAAAGTGGAAGTTAAAGCAGACGATTTAAAGAAAGTTGAAGGTATTGGACCAAAAATTGAAGCTACTTTAGTAAAAGCAGGTATTGCAACTTTTACAAAATTATCTAAAACTAAATCAGAAGATATTGCTAAAATAATAGCGGAAGTTCGTGGAAATCATGTGACTGATACTTGGCCAAAGCAAGCTAAATTGGCAGCTTCAGGTAAGTGGGATGAGCTAAAAAAGTGGCAAGATGAATTAAATGGAGGTAAAGCCTAATTGTTTAATTATTCAGATTAAAATAAAACTACTTTAGTTCATGTTTATTTTATGAACTAAAGTAGTATATAGTCGAATTCTAACTATTTCGACTTGGTTCAGAATATCATATTTTATATTTTTTCGTTAAAAAGTTTTAAACTAACCATAACTCATATGTTAATATGAAATTTACGCTAGGTATTGAAGAAGAGTATCAAATTATAGATCCTGTTACTCGAGAATTAATTTCTCACGATCAACAAATTGTTTCAGAAGCTGCTAAAGTTTTAAACGATCAAGTTAAAGCAGAGATGCATCAGGCTGTAGTAGAAGTTGGTACAAACATTTGTGAAGATATTACAGATGCAAGAGCACAAATTTCACATTTAAGAAAATCAATATCTGATATTTCTAATGGTCTTGGGTTTAAGATAGGAGCAGCTGGTACGCATCCATTTTCAAAATGGGAACATCAGCTCATTACACCAAACCCACGTTACGATGAGATTATAACAGAGTTACAAGATACAGCACGATCTAATTTAATTTTTGGATTGCACGTACACGTTGGTATGGAAGATAAAGAAATGGCAATTCATTTGGTAAATGCTATGCGTTATTTTTTACCACATTTGTATGCTTTATCTACAAATTCACCGTTTTGGGAAGGGAGAAATACAGGTTTTAAATCGTTTAGATCTAAAGTTTTTGATAAATTTCCTAGAACAGGAATTCCTGGTGTTTTTGAAAACTATGCGCATTACGAGCACTACGTTAAGCTTTTAGTAAAAACCAATTGTATTGACAATCCTAAGAAAATTTGGTGGGATATTAGAGTGCATCCATTTTTTCCAACTTTAGAAGTTAGAATTTGCGATGTACCGTTAACGGTTAATGAAACTATTTGTATTACAGCAATTATACAAGCCTTAGTCGCTAAATTGTATGATTTAAGAACGCATAATCTTAATTTTATGAATTATCATCGTGCATTAATAAATGAAAACAAATGGAGAGCAAGCCGTTATGGTTTAGAAGGAAAAATGATAGATTTTGGTAAAGAAACCGAAGTTGATACAAAACTTTTAATGCTAGAGTTGTTAGATTTTATAGATGATGTTGTGGATGATTTAGGCTCGAGAAAAGAAATTGAGTACATCCATGAGATGATTAATAATGGAACAGGAGCAGACCGTCAGTTAGAAATATTTAAACAAACAAATGACCTTACTAAGGTCGTTGACTATATTACAGAACAAACTATTTTAGGATTATAAAAACACCTACTTATTAAAATGAAAACGAGTAAATTAAAATTAGCAATTTTAGATATGAATAATGACGAACCCAACCAAGGGTTGCGTTGCATTAAAGAAATTGTTAGTACGTTTAATGATGATATTGATTTCCAAATCTTCAATGTTAGAGCTAAACTAGAAATTCCAGATACATCCTTTGATATTTACATTTCAAGTGGTGGGCCAGGAAGTCCATTAGATGATGGAGCATGGAGAGCACCTTATTTACAATTAATGCAATCGCTTTGGGATTTTAATAAAGCATCTCAACACCAAAAAAAATCAGTATTCTTTATTTGTTATTCTTTTCAAGTGATTTGCGATTATTTTCAATTGGGAGAATTAAAACCAAGACGCAGTACGTCTTTTGGTATTTTAAAGGTTCATAAAACTAAAAAAGGTCATAACGATCTCATTTTTGAAGGTTTAAATGATCCTTTTTATGCTGTAGATTCAAGAGATTGGCAACTTATTCAACCTAAATTAACTGTGTTTAAAAAGCAAGGAGCTGCAATTTTAAGTTTAGAAAAAATTAGAACTCATGTGGAGTTAGAACGTGCTATAATGGCTGTGCGTTTTTCTGATGAGTTTGTAGGTACGCAATTTCATCCCGAAGCAGAACCAGTAAGCATGGAAGCCTATTTTGGTTTAGAAGAAAATAAAAAGAAAGTTGTTGATAGTTTTGGAATAGAAAAATATAATCAAATGATGGATCGCATTGATGATCCAGAAAAGATTGAGCTTACTTACAATACCATTTTGCCCAAGTTTATAAAAAATGCAATTGTAAAAAATAAAGAACCTTTAATGTCATAAATTACAATGATAAAGACCATAAGAGACGCCTATAATAGCAATTTTTCTGAAGAGAAGTATAATATCTTTTTGAAAGATATTGATTCGTCTTTTAATTATAAGGTGAAATTTAAAATTGCAGAAACACCTGTGTTTTTGCCGAAAGCGTTAAAAAATAAACTCATTGAAGCTTGCAATGATATAATGTCGGTTATCAATAAGCCCAATTTTAAACAATTAACAGATGGCGCTTTTTTTGATAAAAATACAATTGTGCCAAATGAAGACGACCATTCAAAATTTATTCAACTAGATTTTGGGATTTGTAAAGATGAAAACGGCAGTTTAACACCCAAGCTAATTGAACTTCAAGGGTTTCCTTCGTTATATTATTTTCAAGAATTGTTAGGACGAAAATATCGCGAACATTTTGGAATTGTTATTCCAGATGGTTTTTCTCAGCATTTAAATGGAATGACTTCAGATGATTATTTAAATGCTTTGCAACAAGAAATAGTAGGAAATACTAATCCTAAAAATGTTATATTATTAGAGATTGAACCAGAATTACAAGCCACAGCTATAGATTTTTATGCAACAGTAGCAAAACTGGGTATAAAAGTACTTTGTATTACTGATTTAAAGAAAAGAGGCAAAACACTCTATTATTTAGATGAAAACCAAAATGAAATTGAAGTTCTAAAAATATACAACCGTATTATTTTTGATGAATTACATCAGCGTACAGATTTGAAGACAGAATTTAGTTTTCAAGATGAAATTGATGCCGAATGGATTGGTCACCCAAACTGGTTCTACAGAATTAGTAAATACACTATGCCTTTGTTAAAAGGGGATTATGTTCCTAAATCTTATTATTTAGATCAACTAGAAAGTATTCCTGAGGATTTAGAGAACTACGTTCTTAAACCTTTGTATTCATTTGCAGGAGCAGGAGTTGAGATTCATGTCACTAAAGACATGATTGATAAGATTATAAACAAAGCCAACTATTTATTGCAAGAAAAAGTAGCTTATGCACCAGTTATTGAAACGATGGATGAGCCAGCGAAATGTGAAATTAGAATGATGCTACTTCATAATTCTAAAACCAACAAAACCGAAATTGTAAGTAATTTGATGCGATTAAGTAAAGGTGAAATGGTAGGAGTGAAGTACAACAAGGATAAAACGTGGGTAGGAGGTAGCACTGGTTTTTTTGAGGAATAGTATTTCTCGTTACCATTGTTAATATTTTATAGCAACACGTTATTGTTTTATTGAAATGCTAATGATTAAGAATATTATCAGTGGTAAAGTTCCAATTCCAATAAGAATTAACTATTCTTTAGAAAGGTTTATTAATTGCCATTCATCATTTGGTTGCTTGGTTAAGTAAGCGCCAACACTGACATCATTATCTTTTCCTAGAACTTTAATTTCTAATTGAGCCTCTCCATAACCATTTCTAATATTTATACTGCCAGTTGGCATCATGCCGTAACCTGTTATGCCTCCTGTTTCATCTAAAATCTTTTTATTTTGTTCTATGTTTTCAACAGCTATTTTGTAAGCATCTGAATTTTTCATTGCAGAACCTGTGAACAGAACCATAAAAATTATAAAAACGATACCAATACCAATTAAAGCAATAACTCGAGGTGTCTTACTTGGTTTGTTAGGATTTTTCACTACAATTGTCTTAACGACTTTATCTCCAAGTCGTTTTTTCTCATTACTTGCTGCTAGTACAATAAACTCAATAGGCCAAATGATAAGAAACAAATTCCGAAATAACAGTTTTCCAAATGAAGGTACATGTTCAGGATTGGCCTCATCTCTAACCATTATTCCCATAATCCATTTACCAATACTGATGCCTTTTATTGCATCTTTCCCAAAATAGACTAAAAAACCAGGAAGCAAAACAACGAGCATAGTTGCTGTGATAGTAGCAAAATCTGGTTCATTTAAAAAATCTGATCCAAGCGCCAAAAATGCAATTGAAATGATTAGAAAACTCATCGCAAAATGATCGATCATAAACGCTGCGATTCTTCTTTTTCTACTTGCTAATGGAAATTGGTTTTTCGTTTCTGTGTTCATTCTATAGTTACCTATTATTTCTGCCTAATTAAAAACGGTTGATATAAAAATTACTCAGACTTATCAGGCGCAGGCAAACTCGCATGAAACTCTTTACCAATAAGTTCTGTATACTGATCTAACAATTCTAAAACGCGTTCACTAGAATCGGAAACTACAATTAATCCAATGTGCCAAGCTTTATGCATTTTCCAAACGATTTCTTCATCAGTGAAGCTAGACGTATCAGGATGCTCAAAGCGGCTTAAAGACACCACAATGCCTGCATATTTATTATTGATTTTTGGTAGTTTATATTTCTCTTTTCTAAGATTTGATCCTTCAATTCTAGCCCATTCTCCCCAAAGGTTAACGCCAGATGCTGCTTCTACCATTTCGGCCAAATTAGCTCCACCAACACGAGAGGAAGTTTCTAAAAAGAATAATTCTCCAGTAGCTTTAGATTGTATAAACTCTGTGTGAGACGCTCCAAACTGCATTCCGAAAGCCTTCATGACGTCAGCATTCATTTTTTGTAACCCTTTTTCAATTTTAGAACCAATCTTAGAACTTGCAGATCTAAATATGCCTCCTCCATGAGCCACTTCAAAGGGTGTATCTAAATATTTACTTACTCTAGCAAAAACAACTTTTCCATCTACATTTAAACCATCTACATGATAAACATCTCCTGGAGCAAATTTCTCAACGAGGTAATTATCACGTTCATCACCAAGTTCATTAACAACATGCCATAACTCATCTTTAGAATGAATTTTTTTAATGCCAGTAGCAGAGGCTTCCATTCTTGGTTTTATTAACCATGGTGGACTTACGCGATCTGCATAGTCGTTAATTGTATCGTTATTAAATAAATCGGTAAATTCTGGTACGTTAACACCTTCTTCTAGAGCTTTCATTCGCATAGCGAGTTTATCTCTAAAGTAATGAGCAGTGGTTCTTCCCATACCTGGCATTCTAAAATGCTCTCGGAGTAGTGCTACTTTTTCAACATCAAAATCATCTAAGGCTACAAAACGATCAAATTTAATAGTTCTAAACTTGTAGGCAATACCTTTAGCAACGTCGCTTTGATTCCATTCTTCAATATAAAAAACATCATCGATTGATTCCCATGGCCAAGGCTCTTTGTCTAATTTCTTTTTAGTTAATAAATAGACATTGTTTCCTTCAGCTTTTACACTTTTTAGAAAATCTTCACCTTTAAAATAAGTAGATACACAAAGGAAATTTAACGGTTGTTTGGACATGTTTTCTTAGTTAGAATCAATGTAGCTTCATTTGTTTTAATAAAGCCACAGTTTGATTGGTTGATAATTTTAATGAACAAACAATTTACAAAACTGAGAATTATTTTGAAGCTTTTTTCTTAATAAATTCAGTAATTAATTGAATCCCATAACCTGAGGCACTTTTCATCTTTGCATAAGGAGAAGCTCCAAAAGAGACTCCTGCAATATCTAAATGCATCCAGTTTTTGTGATCTTCGGTAAAAAATTCTAAAAATTGAGCAGCATTAGAAGCACCAGTTAAAGGTGTGCCACTAAAGTTTCTTATATCTGCTATATCGCTATGTAAAACACTTTTGTATTCTTCAAACATTGGTAATTGCCAAACGCGTTCGTGCACTTTATAACCAATATCAGACATTGTGCTAGCCATTTCTGTGTTGTGTGTAAACATTCCTGCAGCTTCATAGCCTAAAGTTCTAACAACACTTCCTGTTAAGGTGGCTAAATCTATAAGATATTCTGGTTTTATGTTTTTAACAGCATAACTCAATCCGTCTGCTAATACTAGTCTGCCTTCTGCATCTGTATCAATAATTTCAATGGTTTTACCAGAGTAGGAGTTAATAACATCTCCTGGTCGGTAACTTTCTGCATCAACGGCATTTTCTGCGGAACATACTATACCAACAATGTTTATGTTAAGTTTTAATTTAGCAACCAATTCTACAACACCTAATACCACAGCAGCTCCTCCCATATCACTTTTCATGTAGTGCAAATTAGTTGAAGGTTTGATTGATAATCCACCAGAATCGAAGGTAATACCTTTGCCAACTAAAGCGATATCTACGTTTTTATTTGTTTTTGGTGTGTACTCTGTAATAATAACTACAGGTTTATTTACGCTACCTTTTCCAACAGATAATACGGCATCGAAACCTTGTTTTTTAAGCTCTTTATGTTTTAAAACAGTACACTTATAATCGTTGTTTTTAGCCGATTTTGAAGCCCATTTCCCTAAAAATTGAGGTGTTTTAATATTTGGTGGCGCATCAACTAAAGCTTTTATTTTATTGATGGTTTCTCCTGTAGATTGTCCTTCTTCTAAACTGTTTTTAATAGCTTTAGAGGATGATACAGATATTGTAATTTTGTTTGGCTTCTCTTTTTTAGATTTAAATTCTCCAATTTCATACTGTGCCATTTCTAATCCAATGACCGCTTTTTTAGTTTCATCTTCAGTTAAATCTTCAGCATACACTTGAATGGATTTATCCCAATGCTTCTGAGTTTCAAAGGCCAATTTGTGAAATGTACTTTCAAGTTGAGCACTGTTTTTATCTTCACCTAAACCAATGAGGTATATTCTATTACCTGCTTTACCATAAAGTAATTGATAAGTAGAAAAACTACCATCAAAATCTGGTTTCTCTATTGGTGAAAATTCTTTGATAGTATCTAATTGATCTTTTCTACAAGGTAGAATAAAGTCTTTTGAGGTGTCTAATGTTTTTACGTGTTTGTAAGTCATAACTATGAATTAAAATAGAGCCATTTTACGGCTTTTGGAAATTCTTCTCGCCAATGCGCTTCAGAATGATTGCCATGTTCATTAATAGAAAAATTGAAATCAATATTATAACCATTGATCATTTTTTCTTGAATAATGTTTCCTAATCTATGTGCATTTGGTAAATGCTCTGCACTTTCTTGTCCACCAGAGTATAAATAGATCTTTGATTTTTCTAATGGTTGAAATGTTTTGGTACTTTTAAAAATCTTATTTGAAATCCATAAGCTTGGTGAAAAAATCATCATTTTTCCAAATACACCAGGATTTTTTAAACCAGCATGAAGACTAATTAATCCTCCCATTGAACTACCACCAATTCCTGTATTTTCAAAATCAGTTAGTGTTCTGTAATGACTGTTGATATATGGAATCAGTTTTTCAATCATAAACTGAATGTAAAAATTACCTTTTCCTTCTCCAAATCTTGGATGAAAATAGGGCAGGTATTCGCTGATGCGTTCTTCATTTCCATGATCTACAGCAATAATTATAACGTCTCCAAAACCTTCTTGTGTTAGTTGTGCCATTGATTTATCAATAGCCCAATCTCCAAAAGGTGCTGCAGGATTAAATAGATTTTGACCATCTTGTAAATAAAGTACAGGGTAGCGTTTATCAGTTACATAGTAATTGTGTGGTAATAATGCAGAGATTTTACGCGTAGCATTAAGATGTGGTATTTCGTAGGCTTCTTCTAGAACTTCTATAATAGGTTCGAACTCCGTCACTGTCATAAATTTTAATTTAGGTATAGAACTTTACTCAATATATTTTATCTCTTTTTGGGTTAAAATCAAAAACTCAAGAAAAGTTCAAAAGCGAATGTACTATTTTATGATATTATTTGCCCTAAAAATTGAAACAGATGTTAACAATGTTTTAAGTCTAGATTAAATTAAGAGCTCATTACAAAGTAATAATTAGCTATATTTTTAAAGTAAAGCGATTATTGTCCCATAATTTTCCCATCTACCATTGTTAGTTTTCTATCAGCCATATTTGCTAATTCTTGGTTATGAGTAACTAGGACGAATGTTTGGTTAAACTCGTCTCTTAATTTAAAAAATAAGTTATGTAATTGATCTGCTGATTCGCTATCTAAATTTCCAGAAGGCTCATCTGCAAAAATGATATTAGGATTGTTTATTAAAGCTCTAGCGACAGCAACACGTTGTTGTTCTCCACCAGACATACTATTGGGTTTGTGATGTATGCGATCTTTTAAACCTAAATAATCTAGTAATTCAATAGCGCGCTTTTCTGCGTCTGCTTTTGGTGTGTTATTTATAAATGCAGGAATGCAAACATTTTCTAATGCTGTAAACTCTGGTAACAACTGATGAAATTGAAAAATAAAACCAATATTTTTATTTCTGAATTTAGCTAAAGCTTTATCATTTAAAGATTTTATGGATTGGTCGTTTATAATTAATTCAGTGTCCGAATTATAATCAGGCTTATCCAATGTACCAAGTATTTGAAGCAATGTCGTTTTACCAGCACCAGAAGCACCAACAATTGAAATCACTTCGCCTTCTAAAATGGTTAAATCAACACCTTTTAAGACTTCAAGATCTTTATAGGCTTTCTTAATTTGCTTAGCGGAAATAACAGTTTTATTCATACAATGTGAAAGTAATACTTAATCCCTAATTCTACAAAACTAAGAATCAGATTTATTAGGATTGAAAACAGATTTAATGCCATTAAAGTCAATAAAATATTGAAGCCTAACAGATAAAGTATGCTGCATAGGTTGATCAAATAAACTATCAACACTTTGAGAATAATTATATTCCGCAAGAGTATCTAAATTAAATAGTTGGTTTCTGTATAAAGCCGTTAAAAAACTACCTGGTGCAAATTGCCAAGAGTAGCTTAAATCTATATTCCAAGTACTAAAATTAATATCCGGATCGTTATCCATAGTCTCTAAAGTATATCCAGAATCTGTAGTTAACCTCCCAGAATCTAATAGGGTAAATAATTCATTATCGTATTTTACAGTATCCCAATAATGTCTAAAACTAAGAGCTAAAGAGTTATAAGGGTTGAAAGCATAATTAGCAGAAATACTGTTGGTTACAATCTGTCTGTTACGTTCTCCAAAAATGGATTGATCATCTGCTTTTGTTGCAAAACCACGTCCACCATTTGTAAAATCATAGTAGAATTGGTATATCAATAATAATTTGTCGTTGATTCTTACTCGTGGTTCAACTTCAATATCGTAATTAAATAAATCTCTTCCATTCTCGAATAATGCACCAATATTAGCTCTAAAGTCTAAAGCAAATTTGCGGTTGTAATTAGATGAAATCCAGCCTCCTGTGCTCACATAATTTTCATAAATAAATGGTCTGCCATCTCGAGATTCAAAATAGTCATTTTGCTTGCCAGGCTCAACATTTAATCTAAAACCAAAACCATCTAATTTCTTTGTGGTAGCTTGGTATGTGGCACCAAAATTAGATTGAGAATAGACATTAGGTTTTACTAATCTGTTATAATTAAAGAAGGCATTAATACGGTAATTATTTAAATTTCCACTAGGCTCAAAAGTTTGATATGATATGTCAGAACTAAAAGAATTGTAATTATTTCTCAATAACAATCCTAAATCATTAATGTTAAATTTAGTGTCAGCAAAACTGTGCTCTAAACTGTAGCGCAAATTACCATGAATTTTAGCTAGTTTTAAATAACTACTAAAACCAGTTTCACTATTTGTGTTCTGGTAATTCACATTACTCATTCTTAAATCCGTGGCAACATTATAAGTATTACGTTTATTAATTATGTTTGCCACTAGTGCTGTGGCATTGGCATCTCTAAAATGCCCTTCCCTTAGTACATTGGTATTAATTACACTTACGGAAGAATTGCCGTTAAATTGTTGGTCTACGACTAAGATATTGTAGTTGGCAAATGGTTCTACAACATCGTTACGTTTTTCGCTAGTCAGTGTGTTTTTTATGGTCGCTGTTGTTTTTTCTGTAATTGCATTAAAAAATCCAATACCTAATCCGTTTTTTGTTCTGCCAGAAACTTTTACTGCATTTAAAACTTTAACCTCATTAGGTATATTTGCTTCTTCATTTTCATTAAGACTAAGTCTTCCACTTGGATTGTTGCCAATGCGTCTAGAAAAGAATAAATCACCTTTAGAGAATAAATCGACTCCCTCTGTAAAAAATTGACGTTGTTCTGAAAAGGTTTGTTCAAAAGGACCAAGGTTTAAAACGACATTGTCAAATCCTGCTTGACTAAAATCTGGAACTAGAGTAGCATCTAAAGTGAAATTATCTGTAAGTCCATATTTAACATCCATTCCAAAGTTTAAATCGGTATCTGTATCTCCGTCAAAATTATTAATTATACCAGTAGTAAAAGGGTAGAGGTTTAATCTGTTAGGCGGTTTTACATCTTTGAGTCCTTTTATTTCGGCATGATATAATCCGGAATAACCTTGAGTTGGGTCAATTGGATTCCAAGTAAATCGTGATCTAGATCTTCTAAATTCTCTATGAAACTGAGCTCCCCAAGTAGGTTCGTCTTGGTCTGCAAAACGCAATGTTCGGTATGGTATTTTCATTTCTACGATCCAACCATCGTCCATAATTTTTACTGCACTATCCCAAACGGCATTCCAACCAAAATCTTCTCCAATAGTTGGGTTTTCAATAGCATCAGCTTGCTGACCAGAGCTAAAAACATAAAAGGAAGTATCGTTTTGTGCATCATTATTAGGATTAAGCACTAAAATGAAATAATCTGTCTGACCAAAGTTATCTCTATTGGTCAGTTGTTTCATTATTTTAGAAGGATCGTCATATAGATAAGCTGCAACATAAATAGCCTTATCATCGTATGTCATTTTTACTTCAGTACGTTCTTCATTTGAAGCTATTTTACCAATTTCTGGTCTGTTGGATACAAAACCAGTGGCAATTTCTGAATTTTGCCAAATGGCATCATCTAATACACCGTCTATTTTAGGAGCCTGAGTTGTACGTTGAATATTTAACGATTTTTTATTCTGAGCAATACTAGTCCAAGTAAAGCACAATAAGGAAAGCAAAAGAATTAAAGAACGAGTGTTCATAAATGGCTTTGGTCGTTTAAATAGGAGATTGATGTAATTATTTAGCGATTGTTACATCTGTATTTTACAAAATTAAGTGCTCACGTTAGGCTAAACTCTTAATTAAACGTTAAAAAAAGAATGTATTGATTTCCTTAAGTACAAACATGATAGGGTTATTTTATTTGGAATAATTATTGCTCTAAATAAGTTAGTAATTAATACAATATATGAATAAATACAAAAAATTAGGAATAGGTATTCTGTTTGACGCCTTAGGTTTGGTCTCATTTATAATTCCCGGAATCGGTGAATTTTCAGATATCGTTTGGGCACCAGTTTCAGGTTGGTTAATGACCAAGTTATATGCAGGGAAGGCAGGTAGAGTAGCAGGAGTAATTACTCTTGTAGAAGAGGCATTACCTGGCTTTGATGTGATTCCTACATTTACTTTAATGTGGCTTTACACTTATGTGTTTAAAAAGGAAACAGATAAAAATAAGACATAAAAAAAGCACTCAAATTGAGTGCTTTTTTTAACTGTATTACAAACAATAATTTACTGTACTTCGATACTAAAACTTACTTCAACATCTGTACTACCACCAGCACCAATAGAAGTACCATCGTTAGGTTTAGTAGGTTCGTGTTTTAATATAATTGTTAAAGTGCCTGTACCAGCATTTCCTGTTTCTAGAGTAGTTTCAATACCTATTGGATTTCCGTCTTCATCAGTATCAGTTTTGCTAACTACAATATCACTTATTGATGATGTTATGAAAAATTCGTGATCGTCACCTTCTTCTTCAACTTCTAATGTGATATCCTCAGCAGGACTTTCTGTTTCGTTTAATAATTCTATAATACCAGAGTAAGTTGTATTAGCAGCTAGTGGTCCAGAAACTGTATATGTAGGAGCTGCACTTCCATCTCCATCAATATCCTGAAATTTTAGAGTTACAACATCTGTTCCGTTAGTAAGTTCATAAGTTACTGTTGTAATAAGTTCCTCTTCGTGATCATGATCATGATCTCCGTCGTCATCACTAGAACAGCTTACTATCGCTAAACTCGAAACAAATAATAATGCTAATAATTTGATTGTTTTAATTGATTTCATATTTTTATTAATTCTGTTAATAATTGATTTTAATTTTTAAGTTAAAGTTTCTACCTAACTCATCTGCGAAATAGCGAAGTCTGTTTAAATGTTCTCTATACGACGTGTTAAATAGGTTTTCTATGTTAAATTCTAATTTTAAATTCCCTTTTTTAAAAGCTTTAAATTGCATTGAGCTATTAAAGCTAAATAAGGAATAAGTAGATGGAGTAGAGCTAATATCTACATAAACATCTTCTTGTAAAGTGGCATTATAGGTGTAAAAATTGTAATCTGGATATCTTTTTTGTTGTAATACAGTTTTTTGATTTAAGCCAATAGTTAATTGGTTTAAATCGTCATTTTTATAAGATATACTATTCGAAAAATTAGTAGCAGGCATATGAATTAAAGGGATATCATCAGTTTTATTATCTCCTTTTAGAAGACTGATATTACCATTATAACTAAAGCTTTTACTAATTTTTTTATTGACATCGATATCTACACCAAATATTTGCGCATTTACCTGGTTATATTCCCAAACAGGAAAAGCACCACGAACCGTAGTGTTTATACCAGTGGGAATAAGTTGTATATAATCATTAATATAATTATAATATGGACTTATTGAAAATCCAAAATTCTCGTTATTTCGTTCTAATGAAACTATAAATTTATTTGCAATTTCTTTATTAAGCGTTAAGGCACCAATTTCTATCCTTGCAGCTCCATGGTGTAAACCATCACTAAATAATTCAGAAGGGTTTGGTACTCTAGTTGCTAAACCATAATTAAAGACTAATGATACGTCATTATCAAAGTCATTAGAAAATCCAAAATTCGCAGATACGTTATGAAATGTAAATTCTGGTAAGGTTAAAATTCTAGAATCCTCTATGGTATTAGTTTCAAATTGAGGAAAAAGTTCATCATAATTATAAACATCTTGCCAATCTGTTAAATAATACTCTTTTCTAGCTTTAATTCTAGTAAAGTCGTAACGCACGCCAGCACTCAATTTTGAAGTACTTGTTATATTGTAACTTCCTATTGCATAGATACCAACATCATACTTATCAAAATCTGGAATTAACGGATTAACGCCTGTTCCAGAAATTGCGTCGTTTTGTTGATATCTCAATAAAATACCAGTATCTATCTTAACATTATTAAGGTAATCTATCCTTAAGTTAGATTGCAATGTATTGGTAAATAAACGCAAATCTATAACAGGAGTATCAGAAAATTCACCACGCCTTAGGTCAAACTCTTTACGTCTGTTAATCTGTAAATCGTATTGAAGGGTCAATTTTCCAAAACCTTTAAAACGTTTATAAGCTTCAACCTTTCCTAAATGATGTAAAATTTCTTGATTCGGATAATCTATCTCATAAGAAAAATCATCAATAACTCTTGGTTCTTTGCTATTAATAGCAGCGACTAAATCATTTACATTTCCAATATGTGATGATTCTAAAATGGCCAATTTGTTATTAACCACACTATAATAAGCATCAAAGCCTTTTTCAAAACTGTTATATCCAAAATTTAAAGACGCATTAAGATTCTTTATACCAGAATTGGTTAAATAGTAATCCGCAGCTTTAAAATCGCCAAACTGCTTGTAGCTCGCTTGAAATTTACCATAATAACCAGATTCGAATGTTTTAACCAATTCAGTGTTTACATTTCCACCACGACCATTTGAATTTAAGGATAAGATTGAGCTACCAAATAAACTATCATTAGCTATATACTTTTTTGGTCTAATAAGAATTAAACCTCCAATAGCATCACTACCATATTTTAAGGTATTGGCACCTTTTACAACTTCAATTCTGTTACCAGAATTAATATCAATATTAGGAGCGTGTTCATCTCCCCATTCTTGGTCAAATAAGCGAACATTATTGTTAATAATCAATAATCTGCTACTATGTAAACCGTGAATCATTGGTTTAGCAATTGTATTTCCTGTGTTTAAAGAAGATACACCACTAATAGTGTTTAAAGCATCTCCTAATGATTTATCAGAAAAATTTTCAATTATAGTTTTGTTAATAGAGTGTTCAATACTTGTGCCCTCAGTTTTTAAATTAGAACTTATCAAAACTTCACTGAGTTCTTCTAAATGATGTTCTAGGAAAATGGTCTTAAAAACATCATTATCTATTTGATATGAAACTGTTTTAGTTTCACATCCAATATGAGAAATCGTTAATGTTAAGGTACCTGAACACAAGTTTTCAATTTTGAATTTACCATCTAAGTCTGAAACTATATATTTATCACTTTCTTTTATGTAAATAGTAGCAGATTCTATTGGTGTGCCATCATGAAAATCTTTGAGTTCGCCTAAAAATGTATAATTGCAGTTTTGACTATAGTTAAAGCTAGAAATAGCTAAAACTAAGCCAATAATTATTTGTTTCATTCGAATAGATTTATGAGCGTATTAGAAAATATTTTATTCTAACTAACCTGAGGCGGACCTCTCACAAACCGTGTTGAATGTTGATAATTCTTTAAAGAAATATAATATGAAGATAACTGCTTAGTTGCAGTTTTTTGTGGTAGTATTTCATAGTTATTAAAAACTAGAAATAAATTGTTTGTAAGTTTAAATTTATAAAAATCACAATCTAAATCAGACTTATGAAAATGGGTTTTGAGCTCATTGTCTGAATCGCAAACTTCATGTTTATGATGATTAAAAGCGTGAGTTAATTTTACAGCAGAAGGTAACAACACAGAAAGCACTAGCATAATTGCTAATGTTTTAAATAGTGATGATATTACTGTTTTTGTGCTCAATCTAAAAACCGTTTAAGTCCAAATCTTCTTAGCATTTTCTTTTCAAATTCCCAGAAAAATTTGAATTGCCCAAAAAGCCATCCAAAGGTTACTAAAAGAATCTGATAGAAAACGAGACCAATGATAATATATAAAAACCAATAAAGGATAGGATTTAAGTTTTCTTTAGTAATTCCGATGAATTTTATTATCGGTCTGCCAACAATTAAAGAAGATGAACCTGTTATTGCAAAGACCATGAATACGCGGATCATTTCCCATTTATAGTCGAGAATCCATTTTTTTTCTAACTTTTTAAATATTAGTAATGTTAATTTTAGCAAAAGGAAAAAAATAATAAGTGCAGCAACTATGGTTAATGTTAATCCATAATTCTCTAAGAAAGCATTAGAAATTTTAAAAGCAGAATAACCTAATATAAGTAAACCAAAAAAGGGAAATAACAACTGCCAATTATGTTGTATTTCCCAATGTTTTTTAAATTTGTCCATAGCATTAATTTCGTTCTGCAAAATTAATGAAATTAGATTTATTTACAGCTTAAATCCTAGGTGCAAAAGAAGACAATCGTTGTTTGTGTTTTATTTGAAAATAGATAAAGTAATTATATAATTTGTAATTTACTTCATAACCATAATCTGTTCTAGTATCATAATCTATACGAACCTCATAAAGGTTAGGGTCGTAGGTTAGTGGTTGTAAGTTGCGTTGATTCCAAGTTTGCACCATAAGTGCATTTCTAGATTCTAACCATTGTTGTGAATAATAACCTTCTGGTCTAGCTGTACTTGCTAGCCATGCATTAAAACCTGGTTCTATAATAATGATTTCATAATCGTTTTCGTCACTATCAATTATAACAGTATCATTTTCTACTAGGCTGTTGCTATTATCATTATCAGTAGTTGGTGTATTATTGTAAGATTTACAACTTGCAATAAGTATAAGTGCAATAACAAAAGGGATAATTTTTTTCATAAGTATTAAAGGTATTAAAAAAAATGTGTGAGTGATTAAAATTTTACTTCGATTTAACATTACAAAGCAACGTGATTAATGACTGAGATACAATTATAAATATGTAAACGCTTTATTTCAATGCGTGAAACTACCTTTTATTAAAGTGAAAGAATAGGGCATAAAAAAAGCAGCTCCTTAGAACTGCTTTTGATATATTATATGTTAGAAATATTATTTTCCAAATATGCCTCCTAAAAGACCTCCAATTCCTCCTGAGCTTTTACTTCCACCTAAGACCATACCAGCTACATCATCAATAACACTTCCGTCACCATCTGCATCTAATATTTTTTCTAAAAAGCTTTGTTCGTTTGCCGTATCGTTACCTCCAAGTAAACCTCCTAAAAGACCAGTGATACCACTCTGAGAATTTACATTATTTTGGCTAGCTTGTTTACCTAAAACACCCATTAAAATTGGCGCAGCAACTTGTAAGATATTAGCAACAGAACTAGAGTCTAAACCCGCTTTTTGTCCAATAACTTGCTCAACACCTTGTTGTTTGTTACCTAAAACGTGACTAAGAATTTTTGAGCCATCATTTTTAACTTCATCGTCAACTCCACCACCAAATAGACCACCTAAGTTATCTAAAATACTTCCATTATGTTTACCGCTTAAAGCTCCCATAAGGCCTTGTGCACCTTCTGGAGTAGAAGCGTTACGTTCCATAGCTTTCATAAGTACAGGCAATGCCATTGTTAATACGCTACTAGTTTTACTTTGATCTGTTCCTGTTGATCCAGAAACACCACTAATAATAGTTTTTCCTAAGTCACTGTTTAATAAGTCTAAAATTCCTGCCATCTTGTAATGTGTTAATTGTTGTTATAAAATAATTTGTTTGATAAGGTACAAAAAAAGTCCCACGTTAGTAGGACTCATATTATTTGATTTGGTCACATTTTAATATTATCCGAGAATAGAAATGATTTGTTCAGCTAATTCTGTACCAATTCTATCTTGTGCTTCATTAGTAGCAGCTCCGGTATGTGGAGTTAATGATAACGCAGGATTCATTAATAATTGAATTTCTGGTTGTGGTTCTTTTTCAAACACATCTAATGCTGCTCTAGACACTTTACCACTTTCAATAGCTTTTACAAGTGCAACTTCGTTAACAACTCCACCACGTGCAGCATTTGCGATAATAACACCATCTTTCATTTGGTTAAATTCAGCTTCATCAATCACATAATCTTTTTGTGCTGGTACATGTAACGTTAAAAAGTCTGATTGCTTTAATACTTCTTCTTTAGAAATAGTTTTAATTTCAAAATTCACTTTCTGACCATCAAAGAAATCGAGTTGTAAATCTGCTTTTTCTAAAAAAGGATCAAATGCAACAACTTTCATTCCTGCACCTAAAGCAACTTTAGCTGTGGCTTGGCCAATACGTCCAAATCCAAGAACACCAAGTGTTTTTCCTTTAAGTTCAGTTCCTTTAGCGTAAGCTTTCTTTAAGTTTTTAAATTTTGAATCACCTTCTAATGGCATATCGCGATTAGAGTTATGCAAGTAACGTGCTAATCCATAAAAATGTCCAAACACTAATTCTGCAACAGAATGCGATGATGCAGCTGGAGTGTTAATAACACTTAAACCTTTACTGCGTGCATAATCTACATCTATATTATCCATACCAACTCCACCACGTCCAATAATTTTTAGACTAGGGCAGTTGTCTATTAAATCTTTTCTTACAGTTGTAGCGCTTCTTACTAAAAGAACATCAATGTTTTTATCGTTTATGTAATTTTGTAATTGTTCTTGGGCTACTGTGGTTGTTAATACTTCGTAACCAGCAGCTTCTAATGCATTAATTCCACTTTGAGAAACTCCGTCGTTTGCTAATACTTTCATTTAAAAACTTGTTTTTTATTTCCTTAATGAGGAAATATCTTAATTTATTTATTTTTTATACTTTATTGAGTAACAGAATGAGTTGACAACAAATTATGTTATGCTTTACTCTCTAATTCACTCATCACTTCTACCAATGCTTTTACGCTATCTAAAGACAATGCGTTATACATAGAAGCTCTATAACCACCAACACTTCTATGTCCATTAATACCACTGATACCAGCTTCTAAACACATAGCATCGAAGGTTTCTTTAAGATTTTCATTTTCTAAAGTGAAGGTTGCATTCATCATTGAACGGTCTTCTTTTACGGCGTAACCTTTAAATAATGGATTGAGATCTATTTCAGAATAAATTAAACGTGATTTTTTATCGTTTGCTTCTTCAATTGCTTTTACACCACCAATACTTTTTAACCACTCTAAAGTTAACATTGAAGTATATACTGCAAAAACAGGAGGAGTATTAAACATACTACCTTTACTGATGTGTGTTTTATAATCCATCATTGAAGGGATTTTACGAGATACTTTTCCTAAAATGTCTTCTTTTATAACCACTAGAGTTGTACCAGCTGGTCCCATATTTTTTTGAGCTCCAGCATAAATTAAATCAAATTGAGAGTAATCTATCTGACGAGAAAAAATATCACTACTCATGTCGCATACCATAGGAATTGGCGACTTAGGGAAATTTTTTATCTGTGTTCCAAAAATAGTATTGTTAGAAGTACAATGAAAATAATCGTAATCCTCAGGGATGTCATAACCTTTAGGGATGTAATTGTAGTTAGCACTTTTAGAAGATGCTACTTCATAAATATCATCGTAAATTTTAGCTTCCTTGATGGCTTTATCTGCCCAAGTACCAGAGTTTAAATAACCTGCTCTTTTTTCTAATAAGTTAAGAGCCACCATTAAAAACTGTGTACTTGCACCACCTTGAAGAAATAGCGCTTTATAGCCTTTTCCTTCTAAACCTAATAATTCTAATGCTAAAGAACGTGCATTCTCCATAACATCAACAAATGATTTGCTACGATGCGATATTTCTAAAATTGACAATCCGTTATCAAAATTTAAAACGGCTTCTGAAGCTTTTTCCATTACCGATTTTGGTAATACACTTGGGCCTGCACTGAAATTATGTTTTATCATTAAAATTGTATTTAATTTTCCTTTTATCTATTGGTTTGTGATATTAGAAAAGTTTATTATTATTTTTATTTTAAACAGCTACAAAGGTGCTAATTTCTGATGTATTATTAATTGTGAATTTCATAAAATTTGTCCTATATTTTTAATAAGAATTCAATAGTGTCTAAATTGTCAGCATAATCAGACAATTGTGGGTTTTGTGTTTCTCCAAACGCTATGTAATTGCCTGTAAACTTATTAGAGACAATACATTGTATTTTGTCTTTATCTGCAATTAATTTATCTTTTAGATCATTAGCATCACTATAATATTCATAAAATAAGGTAGCAATAGGAGAGGCATAACTTTCGTCCTCTTTAATCATTAGGAAACCATTCTCTAACATTTCAAATTCACTCATTAAGTAAACAGCTTTGTTATAATCGTAGTTGTTGGCATATTTTGATTCGTTTATAATAGGATGCCATTTATAAACAGCGTTAAAAAAAGCATCGAAATTATAATTTTTAGGAATGAAAATTTTAGATACATTTCTACAACCTAAACCATAATACCTAAAAATATCATCAGATAAGGCTTCTAGTTCCTCAGAAGTTTCGTTTCCTGTTAAAACAGCAACAGAATTTCTGTTTTTTCTAATTATTGAAGGTTTGTTTTTAAAATAATACTCAAAATAGCGCGCTGTATTATCGCTTCCTGTAGCGATAACAGCATCAAAATTTTCTAGTTTTTCTTCTGTAAATGTAATTCGACCCTTAAAATTAGGTTCAATAACCTCTAAATATTTCGCTAAAAAGGGAAGTAAGTGTTTATCGTTAGAAGATTGTTTCACTAAAACATTATGTCCAGAAATAAGTACAGATAAAAAATCATGAAAACCAACTAAAGGTATATTTCCGGCCATTATGATAGCGACTGTCTTTGGGTTTTTAATATTAAAGTTGTACTTGCTAGTCCAATCGTTAATTTTGCTATCAGTCAGCTCATTAGACCAAGCATTTAAAGTGTAAACAATGTTGCTTTCAGTAAACCAACCGTTATGCTCTTTAGCAAGTTTTATTTGATGTTTAAAGCCATCAAAAAACAAATCGTTTTGTAAAACGTGTTCTTGTTTAGCAAATGGAATTGTTGCAAATTGGTTAATAAACTTACCTAATTCTACAAAAGCATTGCTTATGTAATTTTTGTTACTCATTATTATTTGTATAACAGCCTTTTTGGCTTTATTTTTGCAATTGCAAAATTACGGAAAGTAAAAAGAAAAGATAGAACACTATGGCAATTATAATAACAGACGAATGTATAAATTGTGGAGCTTGTGAGCCAGAATGTCCAAATACAGCTATATATGAAGGTGCTGACGATTGGCGCTATTCTGATGGTACAAGCTTATCTGGTAAAATAGTGCTAACCGATGGTAAAGAAGTTGATGCAGATGAAACGCAAGAGCCAATAAGTGATGAAGTTTATTATATTTCTCCAGACAAATGTACAGAGTGTATGGGCTTTCATGAAGAGCCACAATGTGCAGCTGTTTGCCCTGTGGATTGTTGCGTACCAGATGAAGACCATGTAGAAACTGAAGAGGAATTATTAGCTAAACAACGTTTTATGCATCCAGATGGACATTAAATAGGTGTTTACAAAATATAATACAAATCCTGAGTTTTTGACTTAGGATTTTTTTTATGCCTAATTTTAAATTTCTTGGGTTACTTTTTACAATCATCTAAGCCCCATTTATCCAAACGTCATAAAATGGCTTCTAGAGATTTTCCTCTGGCACTTAATTTGTATTCAACTTTAGGTGGTACTACAGGGAAAACCGTCCTAGTAATCAGTCCGTCTTTTTCCAATTCCCTAACTGTTTGTGTAAACATTTTGTTAGAAATGCCTAAAATTTTCTTTTGCAAAACTCCAGAGCGTAAACCTCTTTCTAATAAGTGAAATAAAACTAAGGGTTTCCATTTTGTTCCTATTAAACTCATGGTGTAATTTAAAAGACATGTAATTTCTTTTTTCAAAATATTATATTTATTGTTTTGATAATCATTATTTTACTCTTTTTGGTAACTATACTGAGTGCTTATGCGAAATAATAAAAACAATTTATGGTATTGAGTCCTGAGTCTTAAGCTCAAGTTTTTTTGATAAATTTATATGATACTTTGAGTAAATATGATGCATAGAACAACTAACTTTGCACTTTACTTGGTGTAACGATTAAAGCCTAGTAATTTAATTAGACATACTATGGAACAATCAGAATTTTTAGAAAAAAATATATTTATCGATTTAAAAAATGAGAATGATGGATTTGACGACGAATCTATCCACTATTTTTCAGAATCGGATTTTGCTACCGTTCTAAAAAGAGCAGAACATTTTGGACTTAGTATCTATAAAATTGAACCTTCGTTAGACGGTAAAGCCTTCGAGGTTGCCAATCATGATGCTTTTAAAAAGAAAGCCACAGATCCGAAATGGTACACTAAAGCGTTTTCAGATTTTAAGAAACGCCAAGAAGGATTAGTGTATGCTGCGACTTATAAAGTGTCTAAAAAGCTTTTAGATCGCGAATAAAATTTGTTGCTAATTCATTATAAAATTTATGACATACCAAGATGTTTTTGTAGAATTCTGGAAACAAGTAAAAGGAAGTATAGAAAACCAAACTTTCGCTAAACTTACTATGGCTAAAACCATTGGAAAACCTGAGCTAAAAAATATTTTCCTAAGACCTATCTATGATAAAGATGACTTTAAGGTGATGCTAAAATACAGTTTTAGACCCAGAGAAGTAGAGGATATTGAAGAAGAGCTTACTCTAGAAGAATCATTAACGATTGTAAAATCACATTTAAAAACCCATTTTTTATCAGTTATATTATTTTCTACGGTAAAAGATGTCACCTTTAAAGTGAATAATAAAGGGATGGGTAGTATTTCTGAGAGTCATCCAACGTTTAAAAATGTAATACAGGCTTAGATTGGTGTAAAGTTTATTCAATAGAAACTATTGAAATGGACTTATCATATAAAATAGATATGCAATGAAATTCGTTTCATAATCATTTCTAAAAATATAATTCAACTATATATACTAATTAACTACATTTGCACTCGCAAAAAAGAGATTTCCGTTTTAACGGAAACGACTAAATAAATTTACTCGATGAAAGCCGGAATTGTAGGATTACCAAACGTAGGAAAATCAACCTTATTTAACTGTTTATCTAATGCTAAAGCGCAAAGTGCTAACTTTCCGTTTTGTACTATAGAACCTAATATTGGTGTGGTAAATGTGCCAGATCCAAGATTAGAGAAATTAGAAGAATTGGTGAATCCAGAACGTGTATTGCCAGCGACTGTAGAAATTGTTGATATTGCAGGTTTAGTAAAAGGTGCTTCTAAAGGTGAAGGTTTGGGGAATCAGTTCTTAGCCAACATTAGAGAAACCGATGCTATTTTACATGTTTTACGTTGTTTTGACGATCCAAATATTATTCATGTAGATGGTTCTGTTGATCCTATTAGAGATAAGGAAACTATTGACATGGAATTACAGTTAAAAGATTTAGATACTGTAGATAAAAAATTAGATAAAGTAAAGCGTGCAGCAAAAACGGGTAACAAAGAAGCACAGAAAGAAGAAGCTATACTTTTAAAAATAAAAGAAAACTTAGAAGCAGGTATTTCTGTAAGAGCTCTAGAATTTTCAGAAGAAGATTATGAAGATTACGTGGTGCCTTCTCAATTTATTACAGACAAACCAGTAATGTATGTTTGTAATGTAGATGAAGCTGCTGCCAACACAGGTAACGCTTATGTAGATAAAGTAAAAGAAGCTGTTAAAGACGAAAATGCTGAAGTTTTAGTATTGGCTGTTGGAACAGAAGCAGATATTAATGAGTTAGACGATTACGAAGAACGCCAAATGTTCTTAGCTGATATTGGTTTAGATGAGCCTGGATCTGCAAAATTAATTCGTTCTGCATACAAACTTTTAAAACAACAAACCTATTTTACAGCTGGTGTAAAAGAAGTGAGAGCTTGGACTGTAAATGTTGGCGCAACAGGACCACAAGCGGCTGGTGTAATTCATACTGATTTCGAAAAAGGATTTATTAGAGCAGAAGTTATTGCTTATAATGATTTTGTAGAATACGGAAGTGAAGCTAAAGTAAAAGAAGCAGGTAAAATGCGAGTAGAAGGAAAGAACTACATTGTTAAAGATGGTGATGTAATGCACTTCTTGTTTAATGTGTAACTTGCATAAATGATTAACGATATAAAAAGAATAAGCTTTAAACAGATTTTATTTCTTTTGGTGTGTGTCTTGGTAGTTGAATTTTTACTACTAAAACACACACCTTTTTTTTGGGATGCAGTTAGTAAATCTGGTCGTGCTAGTTGGATTTATGCTCATGGACTTTCAGAATTTATTGTACCCACAGAACATAATTCTGGTCATCCACCTCTTTGGATTGGTTTATTAGCTGTTTTTTGGACCATATTTAATAAAGCACTTTGGTCTTCAAGATTATTATTACTGCTAGTTAACATAGGTGTTGTATGGCAAATTGTTACGCTATGTAAAAATAATTTTTTAAAAACGGTTTCTGCTTTCGCTGTTTTTTTAGTGTGTTTAGAGCCTACATTTATAGCTCAATCAACAAATTTAAACAACGATATGCTTTTGTTGTTTTTTACCTTAATGGCTTTAAATACTCTTATTAGTTCAAAATCAGTATTATTTACATTAGCATTAACAGGTTTATTATTCACCAATCTTAGAGGTATTTATATTGTAATTGCTATTGCTATAATTCACGTTATATATACGAGGTTAAAATTAATTGAATTTAAGAAACCTATGTATTTAGGTTATGTGCTTGCTATTTTAACTTTTGCTGTATTTTGCTATTTTCAATATGAAAAATTAGGTTGGTTTATCATTAGCCAAAATGAAAACTATAATGAGCACAGACAATCTGTTGGTTTAAAACAAATTCTAACAAACATAATTGTTTATGTCAAAATTTTTCTTGAATACGGACGATTTATAATCGCTATATTCCTAATACCATTGTTGTTTAAATATTTAAAAGATAAAACCCAAAAGAACGTTAGAATAGATAGAATAATCGTTGCCTTTTTTGTGTTTGTGTTGGTTTATTTTTTTGGGATGGTGCCTTTTTCTAATCCATTTGGAGATCGGTATTTTATGGTGTGTTATTTACTAGCCATTATGCTGCTTGTTAATTTAATAGCATTTTATAATGTTGGTAAAAAAAACTTAATATACACGCTGGTTGTCCTTATGTTAGTTTTTGGGCATTTTTGGATTTATCCTCCAACATTATCACAATCTTGGGACAGCTCATTAGCTTATTTAAATATTTATAAGGTAGAAGAGCAAATGGAACACTATATAAATTCTAATGGTATTAACCCTTCTGATATTGGAACAAGAATTAAACTTAATCAGCGTGATTATTCAGAGTTTAAGAGGTTAGAAGAAACGGATCGTTATGCTAGTTTTAATATTCAATCTAATAAATATATATTACTATCAAATATTGAAAATCACACAAAAGACGACGAATTAAATTACATAATGACCCATTGGAAGTTGGTTAAAAACTATACTCAGTTAGGTGTATTTATGTCTTTATATAAAAAAGAGTAGCCTCTAGTTTGGTTTATTCAATGATTAGAACTCTTTCTATTTTATAGGTAACATAAATTATAGATGTTATGGTTTTTTGAAGTTAAACTTATTCTCATCAAAAAAACAGGATAAATTAGCGTTGAAAATGCTAAATTATTAAGTTTAAAGTTTGAAAGTGGAAAACATCAATGTTCTCAACATTGTAATATATTATTGTTAATTACTTTACGCCAACCTTATTTCATGTTTTATGGTATAGTCTTATATTAGCATTTCATCTTAATTTTACCAACTTTTATGTCAGAACAGTCTAGTTATACTGAAGATAATATACGCTCACTCGATTGGAAAGAACACATCCGTATGCGACCAGGTATGTATATCGGGAAATTAGGAGATGGTTCTTCACCAGATGATGGTATTTATATTCTTCTTAAAGAAGTTTTAGACAACTCAATAGATGAGTATGTAATGGGAGCAGGTAAAACCATTGAGATTTCTGTACAAGGCGAACGCGTTATTGTTAGAGATTATGGTCGAGGAATTCCATTAGGGAAAGTGGTAGACGTTGTTTCTAAGATGAATACAGGTGGAAAGTACGACTCTAAAGCTTTTAAAAAATCAGTTGGTTTAAATGGTGTAGGTACTAAAGCGGTTAATGCATTGTCTTCTTATTTTAGAGTAGAATCTACTAGAGATGGAAGATCTGCTTCTGCCGAATTTGAACAAGGAAATCTTACCAATCAAGATTTATTAGATGATACATCACGAAGAAAAGGAACTAAAGTTTCGTTTATTCCAGATGAAATTATTTTTAAAAAATACAAGTACAGAAACGAGTACATCGTTAAAATGCTTAAAAATTATGTGTATTTAAATCCAGGATTAACCATAGTTTTTAATGGCGAAAAATATTTTAGTGAGAATGGCTTAAAGGATTTATTATCTGAAAACATAAATGAGTCAGATATGCTATATCCTATTATTCATCTTAAAGGGGATGATATAGAAATAGCGATTACGCATAGTAAAACCCAGTATAGTGAAGAATACCATTCATTTGTCAATGGACAAAACACCACACAAGGAGGAACTCATTTAGCAGCTTTTAGAGAATCTTTGGTTAAAACCATAAGAGAATTTTATGGTAAAAGTTACGAAGCTTCGGATATTAGAAAATCGGTAGTTGCTGCGATTGCGATTAAAGTAATGGAGCCTGTTTTTGAGAGTCAGACCAAGACCAAATTAGGTTCTACAGATATGGGAGGCGAATTGCCAACGGTTAGAACTTATATTAACGATTTTGTAAAGAAATATTTAGATAATTTTTTACATAAGAATCCTGATTCTGCTGAAAAAATTCAACGTAAAATTCTTCAAGCAGAGCGTGAGCGTAAAGAATTGTCTGGTATTAGAAAATTAGCAAAGGACAGAGCTAAGAAAGCAAGTCTTCATAATAAAAAGCTGCGTGATTGTCGTGTGCATTTTGGAGATATAAAAAATGAACGCTATTTAGATACTACTTTGTTTATTACAGAGGGAGATTCGGCTTCAGGTAGTATTACAAAGTCTCGTGATGTTAACACCCAAGCGGTTTTTAGTTTAAAGGGGAAGCCTTTAAATTGTTATGGACTAAGTAAGAAAATTGTTTATGAAAATGAAGAATTCAATTTACTACAAGCCGCTTTAAATATAGAAGAATCACTAGAAGATTTGCGCTATAATAATGTTGTAATTGCAACAGATGCTGATGTCGATGGTATGCATATTCGCCTATTATTAATAACATTCTTCCTGCAATTTTTTCCGGAAGTGATAAAAGATGGTCATTTGTATATTTTACAAACACCTTTGTTTAGAGTTAGAAATAAGAAGGAAACTATTTATTGCTATTCTGAAGAAGAGCGAAGAAATGCAATGGAGAAATTAAAACCAAAACCAGAAATCACTCGATTTAAAGGTTTAGGTGAGATTTCACCAGATGAATTTGTACATTTCATAGGTGAAGATATTCGTTTAGATCCAGTAATGTTAGATAAAGATATGTCTATTGAAGAATTATTATCTTTTTATATGGGTAAAAATACACCTACGCGTCAAGAATTTATAATTGACAATCTAAAAGTTGAATTAGATGTTGTTGAAGATACATTATGAGAACAGATAACCGAAAAGTAAAAAATACTATAATTTCAATCTATTTTTTATTAGTAGTTGCTGCAGGTTTGCTAGCTACCGTTTTTAATTCTATAGACTTATTTGAAGGAAGTTCAATATTTGTTTTACTAGGCTTAGTGTTAGCGGTAGTCGTTGTTCACTTCATAGCAAGATTTTTTGAGTACGATAGTGATGGCGCTAAAATTGTGATTACTAATAGCGGATTAATCTTAACGGATTTTATTAATTACAGAGAAAACAAAGTAGAAATATCTAAGCACAAATTAATAGGTTTTAAAATTCACAATTATTTGTTTTATAGAGTTTTAGTGATTGCGATAGAAAATAGTGATGGTTCATTTACTAAAGAGCGATTTAATATTACACTTTTAAAACAAAAGAAATTGAAGTACGTAAAACAATCATTACGCAAAATTTTAAAAGAAAATATAAAGCATAAAGAAGGATAGATGTCAGAAGAACATGAAGAGTTGTTAAATGAAGATAATGGTAGCCAAGAAACGATTACAAAGGTTACCGGAATGTACAAAGAATGGTTTTTAGATTATGCATCTTATGTAATCTTAGAACGTGCGGTACCAGCTATTGAAGACGGTTTTAAGCCTGTGCAACGTCGTATAATGCATTCTATGAAAGATTTAGACGATGGACGCTACAATAAAGTCGCTAATATTGTTGGTCATACTATGCAGTACCATCCGCATGGAGATGCCAGTATTGCAGATGCTATGGTACAAATTGGTCAGAAAGATTTGCTAATAGACACTCAAGGAAACTGGGGAAATATATTAACAGGTGATAGAGCGGCAGCTTCGCGTTACATTGAAGCGCGTTTATCTAAATTTGCCATAGACGTTGTTTATAATCCTAAAATTACAGAATGGCAAGCGTCTTATGATGGTAGACGTAAAGAACCAATAAATTTACCCGTAATGTTTCCTTTGCTTCTTGCGCAAGGAGGAGAAGGTATTGCAGTAGGTTTATCTACAAAAATTTTGCCTCACAATTTTATAGAGCTTATTGATGCCTCTGTAAAACATCTTAAAGGTAAACGATTTACTATTTTGCCAGACTTCCCAACGGCAGGAATTGCAGATTTCACCAATTATAATGATGGCTTAAGAGGAGGAAAAGTTAGGGTGAGAGCACAAATTTCTCAACGAGATAAGAATACTCTTGTCATAACAGAGATTCCTTTTGGCACAACAACGTCTTCTCTTATCGATTCTATTCTTAAAGCGAATGATAAAGGGAAAATTAAGATTAAGAAAATTGAAGATAATACAGCTGCAGAAGTAGAAATCTTAATTCATTTACCTTCTGGCTTATCTCCAGATAAAACCATAGATGCACTTTATGCTTTTACAAGTTGTGAAACTTCAATTTCACCTTTAGGATGTGTTATTGAAGATAACAAACCGTATTTTGTTGGAGTAACTGAAATGTTACGTCGCTCAACAGATAATACAGTTCAGCTTCTTAAGAGTGAATTAGAAATAAGACTTGGTGAGTTTCAAGAGCAATGGCATTTTGCTTCGTTAGAACGTATTTTTATTGAAAAAAGAATCTATCGAGATATTGAAGAAGAAGAAACTTGGGATGGAGTAATTAAAGCCATCGACAAAGGACTTCAGCCGCACATAAAACATTTAAAACGTGCTATTACTGTTGAAGATATTACACGTTTAACAGAAATTAGAATTAAGCGTATTTCTAAATTTGATATTGATAAAGCACAGCAAAAAATTGATGCTTTAGAAGATCAAATAGCTGAAGTAAAACATCACTTAGCCAATTTAATCGATTATTCTATAGCATATTTCGAAAGATTAAAAAAAGAATATGGGGAAGGAAAAGAGCGTAAAACGGAAATAAGAATTTTTGAAGATGTAGATGCTACAAAGGTTGTTATTAGAAACACAAAGCTCTATGTTAATAGGGAAGAGGGCTTTATTGGTACTGCATTAAAACGAGACGAGTATGTCTGCGATTGTAGTGATATTGATGATATTATTGTGTTTACCAACGATGGTGTTATGATGGTAACCAAAGTGGATTCTAAAACTTTTATTGGTAAGAATATTATCCATGTAGCTGTCTTTAAGAAAAAGGATAAACGTACCGTTTATAATATGATTTATCGCGATGGTAAAGGTGGACCGTCTTATGTAAAACGATTTGCGGTAACTAGTATGACTAGAGATAGAGAATATGATCTAACCAACGGAAGCAAAGGTTCTGCGCTTTGGTATTTTTCTGCTAATCCAAATGGAGAAGCTGAAGTAGTTACTATTTTGTTACGTCAAGTAGGTGGTATAAAAAAATTGAAATGGGATTTAGATTTTGCAGATGTTCTAATAAAAGGAAGAACCTCTAAAGGTAATCGAGTAACTAAGCACGCTATTAAACGTGTTGAGTTAAAAGAAAGAGGTGTATCTACACTTAAACCTCGTAAAATTTGGTTTGATGATACGGTTCAGCGATTAAATGTTGACGAAAGAGGCGAGCTGATTGGTGAATTTAGAGGAGAAGATAGGTTGCTTATAATAAATCAATCTGGAATAGTTAAATGTATCATCCCAGAATTGTCCACCCATTTTGATAGTGATATGATTGTTTTAGAAAAATGGAATCCTAAAAAACCAATTTCGGCTATTTATTATGATGGTGAAAAAGAGCGTTATTATGTTAAGCGTTTTTTAATTGAGCAAGAAGGAAAAGAGGAATTATTTATTTCTGATCATGCAGATTCACAATTAGAGATTGTTTCTACAGATTGGAGGCCAGTTGCAGATGTAGAATTTACCAAAGAACGTGGTAAAGAGCGTAAACCTAATATGGAAGTTAATCTTGAAGAGTTTATTTCGGTAAAGGGTATCAATGCTTTAGGTAATCAACTAACTAAAGATAAGATAAATCAAATTAGCCTATTGGATTCTTTGCCTTATGAGGCACCTGAAGAAGTGCATGCAGATGAATTAGAAGTTGTGGATGAGGAAACTGTAAAGACTTCAGAAACTAGTGTTGAAAGTACTAAAAATGAATCTAAACCAAAGACTTCGATTAAGAATGAAGATGGAGATGATGATGATCTAGAAATTGATGATAAAGGGCAGGTGACGCTATTTTAAGAATATAATTTTTGATGGTTTCATATTTGTTAAGATTTCTTTTTAACAGTTTTGAAATTAATAAATTCAACAAAAATTGAAAATGCAATTGCAAAATACAAGTAACCTTTAGGAATCGCTCCAACGGTTTTTCCAAATATTTCTGTTTCGGATAAGTGAGCAGCTTCTGTGATAAGCATAAAACCTATTAAAATTAAAAAGGCTAGTCCTAAGATTTGAATACTTGGATGGGTGTCAATAAATTTTCTTATTGGGTTTGCAAAGCCTATCATTATGCCAATTGAAATTATTACAGCTATAATCATTAGTATAAGTGTGCAGTTATGATTAGGATGTAAGCCATTAGTCATACCTACAGCTGTAAGAATTGAGTCTATTGAAAAAATAAAATCAATCACCATTATCTGAACAACAGCATTACTCAGTGATTTTATTGGTTTAGACTTTACTTGATCTTCATCATGAGAAGGATTTTCTACTTTTTCTCTAATTTCAGATGTGCTTTTATAAATTAAGAACATACCTCCTGCAAATAATATTATTGCCTGCCAACTAATCCCTATTGATAACCAGCTCGTTTTAATAGAATAGAAAGGCTCGCTTAGCCCAACTAAAAAAGACACAAAGAATAATAAAATAATACGTTGTATCATAGCAAGAAGCAACCCAACGTTAGTAGCTTTACCTCTTTGATGTTCTGGTAATTTATTTGCAGCAATAGAAATAAATACAATATTATCTATGCCAAGTATAATTTCTAGAAAAGTCAAAGTTAATAATGCCATTATAGCATCAGAAGTTAGAAGAAAATCAAGCATAAGGCTAATCTATTTTAATTGCCACTCCTTTTTCAACATTCAAAGGTTTATTTGGTCTTTTTGCAGCAAGTTTATATTCAAATGTATATGAGTTTTCAGTAGTAGACAAAATTTTCATGTGAATGGCATCTTTTTCTGAATTGCTTGTAGGATGTAGCTTTTTAAGGATGAATTCACAATCGTTTATCCAGCGTAAAGAAGAAGAATCTGCGACACCATTATGATAGTCTATATTGTAATTTTCTGTTCTTTTGAATCTACTTGTTTGCTCAACGCCATCAATAATATAGGAAAACTCAAAAGTACCTGTTTTAAAATCCGAACATTCTCTTTCAATAGAATAGCAGCTCGTTAATAACATCAATAATAATAGTGCAGATAAGACTTTCATTTTAATCTTTTTACAAAGATAACAAATAGCCTAATAGAAATTACGGATGGTAACTCTTAAAAGTGCCGTCTTTATAAAAAATGACAATTTTTTCGATATCAGAATCAGAATTAGGAATGGCATCTATTTTTGAGATTGCCGTTACTGGTTTAGAAATTGACTTAGGTGAACTAGAAACAGGTGCTTCTGATGTTTTAGTTGTATTAGGAAAATTTCCTTTGCCATTCATTAGCCAATACAACTCAACTTCAGGATAGGAGTTAAGCACTTTCATTACAAAGTCTAAACTTGGCTTATTTCTACCAGATAAAATATGTGAAATACTAGAACGTTGTACACCAATTTTTTCAGCAAAACTAGATGCTGTTTCGCTGTAAAATTCAATCACTTTTTGTAGTCGTTCTGTAAATTTGGGTGAGTTTATCATTGTAAACTATCAGTTTAAATATATAACGTTACAAATGTAACAAATAGTATTAATATACGCGCAACTTAGTTGGTATATGATTATTTTTTATTAAATTTTTAGTTTGATAAATGTGATTAATATGCTGATTTTAAATATTTTAAATATTATAAAATATTTCGATTGTTCTTTTGGTTTTCTTAAGTCTCAATTGCTCAAGTGAGAAGTTTGTTTTTGTTTAATATTGTAACACATTTGAGAAATCTAACTGTTTACAATTGTAAAAAATCAAATGATTACATTTGTAACATCAAAATTACAATATGAATTTAGAGCTTTTGAATGGAGTATTTTCTGAGATGAAAGTACCCGAATTATTTGGTCGATACATTACCAATTCTCACATTGAAAAATGTTTCAATAAATTTCCTAAATCGATAATTTCCACGATTGGTTATTCGGTTGAAGAACGACCAATTTACAGTTTCAAATTTGGTAAAGGTCCAATCAAAATTTTACTTTGGTCTCAAATGCATGGTAACGAATCTACATCGACTAAAGCTCTTTTTGATTGTTTTAATGTATTTGAAAACAAGAGTGAGATCACAGAACATATTCTTGATAAATGTACTTTAATTGTTATTCCTATATTAAACCCTGATGGAGCAGAAAAGTATACACGTATAAATGCCAACCTGGTAGATTTAAATAGAGATGCACAAGATTTATCGCAGCCAGAAAGTAACGTTTTAAGAGATGTGTATAATAATTTTAAACCTAATTATTGTTTTAATCTTCATGGACAGCGTACTATTTTTAGTGTAGGAGAAACCAATAACGTTGCTACACTTTCGTTTTTATCACCAGCACAAGACTTAGAACGCACATTAACTTCTAATAGAAAAGTAGCTATGGCGATCATTACAGAAGTAAATGCAGCATTGCAAACTGAGATTCCTAACGGTATAGGTCGTTATGATGATGGGTTTAATTTGAATTGCGTTGGAGACACCTTTCAGAATTTTGGAGTACCCACGTTATTATATGAAGCTGGTCATTTTGCGAATGATTATGATAGGGAAGAGGTAAGGCGTCTAATGTTTATTGCTATTTTAAAAGGTATTAATTCTATTACTAACGGCACAAATAACATTGATTATAAAGCTTATTTTGATATTCCTGAAAATGGAAAATGTTTTTACGATATCATTATTAGGAATGCAAAGCTAAAAGATACAGATTCTGATTGTGTTGATATTGCAATTCAATATAAAGAGGTTTTAAAAAATGACAAAGTACATTTTAGTCCAAAAATTGCAGATATTTCTTTATTAAACAATAAATATGGACACAAAGAAATTGACGCAAATAGCGCCACTGTTGAAATGACAGAAAATTCTATGTTAATTATAGGTAGCGAAATCGATTTCGTAATATTGAATAATGAAAGAATATCACTAAAACCCTAAAATAATTCATTTAAAATACATAATCGTTAAATTAAATGTCTTATTTTTGCGTTTACCTTAAAGATTATATAATTATGGCAAAATTTAAATTAGACGAAGTAGATCATCAAATACTTGATATGCTTATTGATAATACACGTATACCTTTCACTGATATAGCAAAGAAATTATTGATTTCTGCAGGTACAGTTCATGTACGTGTTAAGAAAATGGAAGAAGCTGGCATTATTAAGGGCTCTTCTTTAACTTTAGACTATCAAAAACTTGATTATTCATTCATCGCTTATGTGGGTGTTTATCTTCAAAATACATCTCAAACAAAATTTGTTTTAGAACGTATCTATAATATTCCTTATGTAACAGTTGCTCATATTACTACGGGTAAATTTAATATCTTTTGTAAGATTAGAGCTAAAGACACTATGCATGCTAAGGATATTATCTTTTTGTTAGATGATATTGAAGGTGTTTACAGAACAGAAACTATGATTTCTTTAGAAGAAAGCTTAAATGACAAAAAACGATTAATGCATACCATTTTTAATGAGTTGTAATTAATTCATTATACGATACACAAAAGCCCTTACTATATTTAATAAGGGCTTTTTAAATTTATAAACTATGATTTCTAATGGTCTAAATTCTAATGAATTTAATCCTTACTATAAGCTATATATAGATAATGCGACTGATGTAAATATTATTGAAGGTTTAAATCAAAATTTGAAGTCAGTAGTGTCCTTTTATAACAGTATTCCTGAATCAAAGCATGATTATTCTTATGCAGAAGGTAAATGGACTGTAAAAGATGTATTACTTCATATTATTGATACTGAGCGTATATTCACTTATAGAGCTTTACGTATAGCAAGGCAAGATACAACACCTTTACCAGGTTATGAGCAAGATGATTTTGCTGTAACGGCTAAAGCCTCTAAACGTTCTTTAGAGAGTATCTTAGATGAATACAAAGCGGTAAGACAAGCATCTATTGCATTGTTTAATAGTTTTGATGTTGAGGCTTTAGCGCAAATAGGTGAGGCGAGTGGTTCTCCAATTTCTGTAAGAGCCATAGCTTATATTTTAACAGGTCATGAAAATCATCACAACCAAGTGATCACTGAGCGTTACTTTTAACTTGCGTAATAATCAAAAGCTTCTTCAATAAGTGTGTTGCTAACAATGCAATCTGTTTTTGGCTCTCCTATTGCCTCAAGTAGCACAAATTTTACGATGCCATGACTATTTTTTTTGTCGTATTGTAGCAAATCAATGATGTGTTTTTGATCATTTTTATTTATTTCTACTTTAGAGAATGTTTTTAAAATACCTTCTGTAATTAGTTCTAATTCTTGATTGCTTAAACCACAAATCTTAGTAGATAAATACGTTTCTAACAACATGCCAATAGCAACAGCTTCTCCATGTAATAAAGGTGTTTTGTCAGCATTTTCTAAAAAATAACTTTCTATGGCATGCCCTAGTGTGTGTCCAAAATTTAATATTTTTCTTAAGCCTAATTCTTTTGGATCGGATGTAACGACTTTGTTTTTTATAACAATAGAATCGTAAATTAGTTGGTCTAAATCTGAAAGATCTAATTTTTCTAAATTAGTTAAGGTATTCCAATAGGCTTTATCGTAAATTAAACCATGTTTTAGCATTTCCGCAAAGCCTGAAACCATTTCGTTTTGAGGAAGTGTATCTAAAAAAGAGGTGTCTACACCAACTATTTCACCTTCATTGATTACACCAATTTGGTTTTTTAAGGATCCTAAATCGACTCCTGTTTTTCCACCAACAGAAGCATCTACCATAGCTAATAATGATGTTGGTATATTGATATAAGTAATACCTCTCATATATGTACTTGCAACAAAACCCCCTAAATCCGTAACAACTCCGCCTCCTAAATTTATTAAGATGCTTTTACGATCCGCATTATATTCTGATAAAGCTTCCCAAACACCTGTACAGATATCAATAGTTTTATGTTCTTCTCCATTAGGCATCTCCATTACTTCAATGTTAATTTGGCCAGACTCTAGGCGTTCTAAAAATTTAGGCAAACAATAATCATGTGTATTGGTATCTACAAGTATAAATATCTTGGAAGGTTTATTTGTTTTTATATAGTTGTTTAGCTCTGAATATACTTCAGAATTAAAAAATACAGTAGCATTATTTGTTGAAATTGACTTCATGATAGATCTTATCTAGATTTTGATGTGAAAATACTTCCTTTTTTTAAAAAAAAGTAAAGCTAATAATAAATATATTTGCAGATATATTATTTAGCTAATGATTAATCACTCTCTTTTTGAAAACACAGCTACGGCTTTTACATTAAAGTCAGATTCTGAACTAGAACGTGCCTATTTTTTGTTTAAAATGATTTCTTCTGAACCTTTAGTTCGTATTGGAACTGCAGCAACTAATTTTGCGTTAAAAGCTCATTTGCCTGTTGAAAAGCTTATACGTGCTACTGTTTTTGATCATTTTTGTGGAGGAGTAAATGAAGACGATTGTTTGTCTGTTATAGATAAATTATATACAGAACGGGTTTCTTCTGTTTTAGATTATTCTGTAGAGGGTAAATCTGTAGAAAATCAATTTGATAATGCTTTAGAGAAAATATTAAAGATCATTAATTTCTGTGATGAAAGAGAAGCGATGCCAATAGTGGTGTTTAAGCCAACAGGTTTTGGTCGTTTTTTATTATATCAGAAAAAAACTGAAGGTATTGAGCTAACTTTAGAAGAAGAAGCTGAGTGGAATAGAATAGTAGTTCGTTTTGACACAGTTTGTAAACTTGCAAAAGAAAAGGATGTAGAAGTTTTAATTGATGGTGAAGAGAGTTGGATGCAAACTGCAGCCGATGATTTGGTAGAAGAGATGATGCGCCGTTATAATAAAGATGTAACAGTAGTTTATAATACTCTGCAATTATACAGATGGGATCGTTTAGATTATTTAAAACAATTACATCAGCGTGCAAAGACTGAAGGTTTTAAAATTGGCATGAAGATAGTTAGGGGAGCATATATGGAAAAAGAGCGAGAAAGAGCTTTAGATAAAGGGTACGATTCTCCAATTTGTGAAAATAAAAAGGCTACTGATGACAATTTTAATGAGACTTTAAGTTATAGTCTTAATAATTTAAAAGAGATTTCCGTATTTATTGGTACACATAATGAAGCTAGTTGCTATTTAGCTTTAGAAATGATGGAGGCTCTTAACATCTCAAAAGAAGATAATAATGTGTGGTTTGGGCAATTATATGGTATGAGTGACCATATTAGTTTTAACTTGGCTGCAGAAGGTTACAATGTGGCTAAATACATTCCTTTTGGTCCTGTTAAAGATGTGATGCCATATTTAATAAGAAGAGCAGAAGAAAACACTTCTGTTGCTGGACAAACTAGTAGAGAGTTGTCACTTTTAAAAGCGGAAAGAAAAAGGCGTAAGCTTTGATTTAAGATTTACAAAGTTTTAGAATAAAAAAAGCCACTACTTATGTAGTGGCTTTTTTTATTCTATTATTAATTAAATTAATTAAGATTTACCAAATTGATACCATTTTTTCTTTTTTAAAGGATTGTTCCCATAACCGTATCCATAGCCATAACCTCCATATCCTTTTCTACCAATTTTAACTCCGTTGAGTAGCATGGTCATTTTAGGTAATCTTTCTTCTCTATATAATGGTTCTGCAACATGTTTTAGTAATCGTTTATCTATTTTATCTACACTAACGACATACACAAACATGTCAGCTAAATGCGAAATAAGCAATGTATCACTAACAATACCAACAGCAGAAGTGTCTGCTATAATGTAATCGTATTTGGTGTCGAAATGATTAAATAACTCTTCAACTCTATCATTCATTAATAACTCTGAAGGATTAGGTGGAATTGTACCAGATGAAATTATATCTAAGAATTTATTGTCTTTGTGTTTAATAACAACATCTTCTGGTTTTAAAGATGTATCTGCTATATAATCCGAAAGTCCTTGTTGTTGATTTTCAAGTCCCAAATAATCTAAAATTTTAGGGACTCTTATATCTGTTTCAATTAAAAGAACGGATTTACCAGCATAGGCAATTGACGATGCTAGATTAGTACTCGTGTGAGATTTCCCTTCTTGAGGTATCGTAGATGTTATAAATATTTTTTTAGAACGTCCTTTAATGTTTCTAAGCATAAAATCTATATTAGATTTTACAATCCTAAAGGCCTCTGCTTTAGGTGAATAATCAACTTTTTTAACTAATTGTTGCTTTTTAGAACTTTTTGGAATATCTCCTAAATAAGGAATATTTAATATAGCCATTAAATCCTCTTTTCTATAAAGTTTAGTATTTAGAAGATCTGCAATATAAATAAAGGCAATAGGTACTCCCATACCAAATATTAAAGAGGCGATATACACAATCATAGTATTTGGAGCTATAGGGCTGTGGGAAGAATATGCTCTATCTACAATTTTAGCGGTAGGAGCATACATTCCTAATCTAATAGCAGATTCTTCTTTTTTCTCCAATAGATATAGGAAAAGAGATTCCTTAATATCTTGCTGTCTTTTTATATCTTTAAATTGACGCTCTTTTGTAGGTGCAGAATAGAGTCTTCCTTGTATTCTTGAATTTTCTCTATTTAAATTACTTAAAGTTAATTGAGATGTTGCTTTAATATTTTTTAAAGAATTTTGAAGATTTGTTTTTAAGGAAGCAATCTGATTATTTAATTGAATAACAGTAGGGTTTTTATCTGTAGAGTTTTTTAGAAGTCTATCTCGTTCCGCTACTAATTCATTATTCTTTTTTATAACCTGAGATGTGTTTGAATCACCAATACCAACTTCGGGTAATAAATCACTAGGTTTATCACTTGAAATTTCTTCTTCCAAATAAGAAATCATTTGAATACTGTTAGCAGTAGTTGCAATTTGCGATTGTATATGCTGGCCTGTTTGGAGGTTGAGATCTGCCTGAGAGCTTAATGCGGTGAGATTGTTTTTTTGTTGTAATTCCTCAGCGGTAAAGTCAACCTTTTCCAATTCAGATGATACTTGTAATAGTCTATTGTTTATAAAATCTGATGTAGACTTCACAACAGCTTCCTTGTCTAATAATACATCTTTATTATATTCTTCAATAAGTTGGTTTAAAATATCTGCGGCTTTGTATGAATTACTATCTTTTAAATCTAATTTAATGACACTCGACCCTGTCTCTGTAGATACTTTTATTTTCTGTTGATAACTATTTACAATATTGCGAACTGAAGAAATTGATATTTTTAAATTACTTCCTACTATTGGCGCGTGTTTACCAACATTTGGAATTAATACAATATCACCAAATCCTGTTTTAATTCTAGACCCAAATTCATAAGACTTGCCTTTTTGTTCATCTCTATCTATAAGAGATTTACCTTCGTTTTTAAAGGCTAAAAATTGAGTAGGTGATTTTACTTTAATATAAAGTGTTGTATCCACATTATATATAACAGAATCATTGGCAAAAAAACTTAGCTTTACGGGTGGGTTAGAATAAATTTCACGTTCTTTTATACTTCCTTCTGCGAAGCATCTAATATTAAGTTTTAATTCTTTAACAACATTTTCGATTAAAGTTCTTGATTGGATAGTTTCAATTTCATCTTTAATTTTATTAGTGCCATCAGAGAATAGACCTTTACCTGAGGATTCGCCATTAGTTTCTAATTTTTGAGATTGTTTTTCGTCCCTTATTTTAATTGTGGCACTAGCGCTGTATTGGTATGTTGTGTAGCGTAAATACGTATAGCCAAGAAAAAGAGCCACAACACAGCAGAAAAGCAATAATTTCCAATGAGAAAGAAATAAGTCTACACTTTGTCTAATTTCATTAGGGCTTGAAACAGGTTTAGATTCCATAAAAGATTTTAATTGATACTATTTTATTAAGAATACCGCTAATATTGTAGTTAGTGTACCTATTGCAGAGATTAATACTCCATTATTTTGGTTATATGTAGAAGACCTGATTTTTGCCTTGTTTGGTTCTACGTAAATTATGTCATTCTGTTGTAAATAATAGAGATGAGAATTTACTGTATTTATCGACGTTAAATCAATATTAGCAAATTTCTTTTTTCCATCTACTTCTCTTATTAATTTAACATTCTTACGTTTACCAAATATAGTTAAATCATTGGCATAACCAAGAGCTTCGATAAGCGTAACTCTTTCATCTTGCATAGTAAAAGTTCCAGGGTTACTAACTTCACCAATTACTGTAATAGTAAAATTCACCAATCTAACATTTACAATAGGATCATTTGCCATTTCTTTAATACGCTCTACTAGTAATGCTGTTAAATCTGTACGTGATAAACCTTCAACTCTTATGGTTCCTAAAACCGGAAATTCAATATTACCATTATAATCTACTAAGTAGGTTTGTTGCTGCAAAGAACCTTGAGCACTTCTTAGATCTGCTGAATTATTGGATACTGTAGGTAGGTTAAAAGGTCTTACTGTATCTGGATCTAAAGCAGAAACGTTTATAGTTAAAATATCATCTGGTTTATAAATTAATTGTGTTGGTTCAGATGTTAATTGTCCTTCTTCTAAAGGTTCGTCTTGAAAATAGACTAAGTCTTTCCTCGATGCACACGAGGTAGCGCTAATAATTGCTAAGATCGATATTATAAGAATACGTGTTTTCATTTGAGTCAATTTATAGGTTTCCAAAAAATGGTTATTTCTTTCTATCCAATACTTCATAAGTAGAATTATTAGAAATATATTCTGGTATTAAAAATTTAATCGAAGATACTATTTCTAATGGCTGTGTTAAAGAATTTATATTAGTAAGTTTATTAATTTGATTTTCTACACTAATAATATCAACATGTCTAGATTTTGCAATCATTATTTTTTCATGATAGGTTTTCTTCGTGTTTTCACCGTCGGCCAATAATTCTTCATAAATTTTTTCACCAGGTCTTAAACCAGTAATTTTAATATCAATGTCTTCAGGATAACGCAAACCGGAAAGAATAATCATATTGGTTGCTAAGTTAAATATCTTAATAGGTTCTCCCATATCAAAGACAAAAATCTCACCACCATTACCCATTGCTGCCGCTTCTAAAACGAGCTGACAAGCTTCTGGTATTGTCATAAAATAACGTGTAATATCCTTGTGTGTAACTGTTAGTGGACCTCCTTTTTCAATTTGCTTTTTAAATAAAGGTATTACTGAACCATTAGAACCTAAAACATTTCCGAACCTTGTTGTAATGAACTTTGTATGACCTTTTCCCTTAAGACATGTAGCATAAAGTTCAGCAATTCTTTTTGTAGCACCCATCACGTTTGTTGGGTTTACAGCTTTATCAGTAGAAATTAAAACAAATTTATCTACACTGTGTTTTACGGCAATATCGGCTACATTTTTAGTACCTCCAATATTAACACTTACTGCCTCATACGGATTGTTTTCCATTAAAGGGACGTGCTTATATGCCGCAGCATGAAAAACAATTTTAGGTTTGTATAAATTGAATATTTGATCTATTCGTGTTCTGTTGCGCACATCTGCAACTATAGCTTCAATGTTTTCTAATCCTTGTTGTCTAAATTCTTGCTGAATATCATAAAGTGCAGATTCTGCATTATCCACTAAAATTAACTTTTTATAATTATAGAGGCTAACTTTTCTACAAATTTCACTACCAATAGAACCAGCTGCACCAGTAATAAGTATAACTTTATTGTCGTATTGCTCTTCTAAATCCGGATTTTTGATACTAATTGGATCTCTTCCTAAAAGGTCTTCAATCTTAACTTCTTTTATTTGCCCAACACTTAAATCTCCATCAATCCAACTTTGAACAGGGGGAACAATCTTAACTTTTAGACCAAGTGAAAACAGATTACCTGTAATTTGTAATAAACGAGAAGGGTCAATGTTTTGAATCGAAATTATAACATCTTCAACATTATTCTTTGTAATGAATTTTTTGTCGATGTCATCAATGCTATAAACTTTTAAAAGATTTATTTTTTTACCTATTTTTCTTTCATCGTCATCAATAAAACCAACCACGTCAACTCCGTTTTTAGTGTCATTTTGAATGGCATCATAAGTAAGCATGCCAGAATTACCTGCACCAAAAATTAAGACATTTGAAATTGATTGGAAATCTTGAGTAATATGAATATATAGAGACTTTATAAATAATTTTGCTCCAATTAAAAATAAAATATTTAGTAAAAGATGGATGTAAATAATTGAACCTGAGATATCAAAAATATTACCTTCAGCAAAAAACTCTCTACTTATAAAAGTACAGCAGATAAGTATTGTGGCTAAAATATTTGCACCTATAATGAGATTAACAATATCTTTAAAACCTGTAAATCTAACAACTCCTTTGTAAGATCCAACAGATATAAGGCTAATTGCTGCTATTAAAGCAACATAAGGTATTTGCTTTAAGACAGTTAAAAAGTCAAACTCAATTGTAAAATTATACCTAATTAAATAGGCCATAAAAAATGTCGCAACAATTATGGCAATATCAAATAGGAGTACAAGCCATTTTGACGCATATTTTTCCGATATTTTATTTAGAAATTGAACTAACATGTTACAAAATACGTATTTATTGCAGAAACTACTCTATCTAATTCAGCATCAGTTAAATTTGATCCACTAGGTAAGCATAAGCCTTTTTCAAACAACTCGTCTGATACGCCATTAAGATAACTTGGAGAATCTTTAAAAACGGGTTGTTGATGCATTGGTTTCCATAATGGTCTTGACTCAATATTTTCCTTTTCTAAAGCTAGTCTTAAGCCTTCTCTTGTGCTTTGAGAATCTAAAAGAATACAGCTTAACCATCTATTAGAAAAGTAACCTTCAGGCTCTTTCAGAAATGTAATTTTAGCATTATCTTTAAAACTATTTAGATAAAATTCATGGTTAGAACGACGTTTGGCTACATGACTATCTAATATGGTCATTTGTCCACGACCTATGCCAGCAACAATGTTAGACATTCTGTAATTATAACCAATTTGAGAATGTAAATAGTGAGGTGCATTATCACGTGCTTGTGTTGCCAGGAATACAGCTTTTTCCTTATTTTCTAAAGTTTTTGAAACTAAAGCTCCACCACCTGATGTAGTTATTATTTTATTACCATTAAATGATAATATTGAAAACTCACCAAATGTACCGCAGTTTTTTCCTTTGTACGTGCTACCTAATGACTCTGCACTATCTTCAATAACGGGAATATTGTATTTTGAAGCAATATCATTAATTTCAGTAACCTTGTAAGGCATACCATATAAATGAACAGCTATAATAGCTTTAGGTTTATTTCCTTTTTCTATTCTATCTTTAATAGCGATCTCTAATTGAATAGGGCACATGTTCCATGTGTCTCTTTCACTATCTACAAAAACAGGAGTAGCACCTTGATATACTATCGGATTTGCAGATGCAGAAAACGTTTTACTTTGGCAGATTACTTCATCACCATAACTAACCCCTAATAATATTAGGCTCAGGTGTAGTGCAGAAGTACCAGAAGCTAATGCAGCCACATGGCAGTCTTCTTTTAAATAAGATTTTAAATCGTTTTCAAAATTGTTAACGTTTGGCCCTAGTGGAGCTACCCAATTAGTGTCAAATGCTTCTTTTACGTAAGATTGTTCATTACCACTCATGTGTGGTGATGAAAGCCATATTTTTTCGTTCATAGGTTAATGCTTTAAGTTAGTACCTAAAGGTTATAATTTAAAGGTGTTTGGGACCCGTTAATTAATTGCATTACAGATGGCTAATATAAGTCCTAATAATTTAAACCATGAAACAAAAATAATAATTTACGACCAACTGTAAAAATTACACGATATATAAGAGTTCCACTATTCTTAAGTGTATATAAATCAGATAAAAAGCATCAACAATAACTTATATTTATTAGGTGATTGGCATAATATTAGGTAAAAAATGAGTTTAACGACTAATTTTAAGTTTTCAATAAGAACTAAAACTTTTACATGTCTTAATTAAATCCATTCAAGATACGTCTTAAATGTAATTGAAATTCTAAGCTTTTCATTAAGTTAAAAAAACAAATTGTACAATAATAAAATTTCTAGGATCTATATTTAGGAAAGAATCCTGTTTCATCTTTAGATTGAGATAGAGTATCGTAAACATTCTGATTAACAATGTATTTCCAAACTTTAAAAGTTCTGAAATCTTTTGAAAAAGAAGCTTTGAATTCAAATAAAGAATCGTGCTCGCTACCTAAACCACCTCCTAAATTAAAAACTTTATAACCTTGTTCAGTAGCTCTCAGTCTCATTTCATCTAAGAATAATTTTGAAGGTTTTAGTCTTAAGTGTTCTGTACGTGTGCCAGATAAGTGATATTGAACTATGTTTTTTGTTTTAACAAACATTGAACCAGCGACAAACTCGTTAGATTCTAAATGTCTTACTAATAGGATATCTGTATCAAAATCACTGATCTCCATAAAATTAAGAAAGTACTCTTTGCTAAAGAAGTAACTTTCCTTAGCATCAAGACGTTTCATGTTTTCGTAATATATATCTACAAACTCTAGAATTTCTTCTTTAGTTTCAACTTTAATTACTTCACATTGTTTTCTTAATTTATTAATCTGGTTTTTATTCGATTTTCCATAGGCCATACGAGATTGCTCAATAGGCAAAGACACATCAATATTAACAACATCACCTAAGCTAATAGTGTCACCTAAGTTCTCTAATATTTTATCTTGTTGGATGTAAGGATGTAATCTACTAAATACAGACACTATACTCTTTGCTTCTAGATAAGTGTTAAAAGCTGCTTTAAAATCATCAAAATTATACGTTTCTGTGTCAAAATTACTGAGAGGGCCAGCATATCCGTAAACTGATGTAAGATCAAAATATTCTGTATTAGGAATTGATCGCAATAACATAGGTAATGCTATGATTTCATCAGCTTTTGTATATGTTAATAAAATAGGCGTTTCATCTTCGTTTTTAGAAATATTATGATAGTCGTATGTGTGGTAAAAATCATAGTTCTCTATTTGTTCTAAAATAGCATTCCATTCTTTTTTGTCTGTAATTTCTTTCATCATTTAATTATTACTATATGATTAAAGTTGTTAGGTTAGTCTTTTGCGGTTTTTGTTCCAGTAAACATGGGCATGTCTAGCGTCTCTGAATTATTAATATCACTTCTTTTAATAACCTTATAAAAAGTAAGCCATAGAATTTTCAAATCTAACAAAAACGATTGATTATCAACGTAATAAACGTCTAATTTAAATTTTTCTTCCCAAGAGATGGTATTTCTTCCATTAATTTGTGCCCATCCAGTTATGCCTGGCATTACCTCATGTCTTCTGTTTTGTTCTTTGTTATAATGTTCTAAATATTCTGGAAGAAGTGGGCGAGGGCCAATTAGGCTCATATCTCCTTTTAAAATATTTAATAATTGAGGAATTTCATCTAATGAGTATTTTCTACAAATATCTCCAGTTTTTGTTACACGTTCTAATGCTGGTAATAACTCACCATTAGCGTCAGTTTTATCTGTCATGGTTTTTAACTTAATAATTGTAAAAAGTTTACCATGTTTACCTGTTCTTCGTTGATAAAAGAACGGTTTACCATTATTAGAAATACTTAATATAATAATGAGCACCAAAAATATTGGAGAAATTAGAATTAAACCTATTAATGCGGCTAAAAAATCAAATGAGCGTTTAATAATTATAGTATATATGTTTTTCATATTCTGACTGTTAGAATTCTTAAAAGCACTGCAAATAAACTATTTTTATTGAAAAATAGTGCATTCAAGAGATAATTTAATTTTAAACGTATCATAAATAGGTTGTACTGATTAATAAGCTTAAATCAAAGTTCTAATGGTTAAAAACTTCAATACTCTTAATTTTAGAGACTAACTTCTAATCTTAGCGATAAAGATAATATACAAATGCTTTTATCCAATACATTAAATTTATAAAAGCCATCATAATCTACTTTAAATTTAAAAGCGCTTAAATTAGAATTCTAAAAATGAATATTAGTATTAAATCAAAAAACTAAAAGAATAAAAGTCGTCTTTTTAATTATTCATCATGCAGGTTTTTTAAAAAGAACTGTTATGGTATTTTTTTTTCTTTTCATCTAATTTTATTGCGCATATAAATATTAACCAATAAATTAACCCATCAATTATTATGCTAGATTTTTAGATAACACATGGAACCTGAAAAGCGAAGAAAATATAGGTTCTGATGGCTTTTTTTTAATAGTTTGAAGCTATTATTTGATAATAATATAAATTACTATGAATTTTAACGCGTTATTACCGTTTTACCAAGAAAAATCACCAACAGATTATAAATATAAGTTTACGGTATTTACTCCCGTTTTTAACTGTGAAAAATCTATTGAAAGAGTACACAATTCATTATTGAATCAAACTTTTAAGGACTTTGAATGGCTTATCATTAATGATGCCTCAACAGACACGTCACATGACGTTATAACCAAAATTATAGAAGCATCTCCGCTGAACATTAATTATGTAAACAATTTAGAGAATAAGCACAAGATGAGCTGTTTTATTCAATCTATTGCAATGGCAGAAGGCGAATTCTTACTCCCATTTGATGGAGATGATGAATGTTACCCAAATACCCTCGAAATTTTTAATAGTGAATATGAAGAAATACCAGAGGAATTAAAATCTAAAGTTGCCGCTATAACCGTTCTATGTAATGATCAATACGGAAATCAGGTTGGAGATTCGTTTCCGGAGGATTCTTTTTACTGCAATACGTTTGAAGCGAAGTTAGATAAACAGATTGTTGGCGAAAAATGGGGTTTTACGAAAACTGATGTCTTAAGGAGTATAATTGTAAATCCTGATATGCTTAACTTTGGTTTTATACCAGAAAACGTTATTTGGAATACAGTAGCAAAAAGTGGTTTTTTAACAAAATGCGTCAACGAGGTTCTTAGAATTTATCATGTTGGAGTAGAGGGTTCAATTATGAATACTCCCATGACATCAAGAAGTGCTTTTGGCATAGTGCTTAATGGTATAGCTGAATATAATTGGTTTTTTAACACCTATTTTTTTAAATCACCTGTTTTCTTTTTAAAATCCTTGTATATAACCCTTCGTTCATCTACTTATCTTGAATACCCATTAAAAGTGTATGTGATGTCTTTTAATTCTTATATAATTAAATCTTTAATATTTATTCTTTGGCCATTTAGGAAGTTTATGAAATAAAGTTAATTCACTAGAATAAATTATGTAAATTCTTTAAGAATTTGTGCTTCTTAAAGGAGCTATAAGTTTTATTGTTTGATTTTGAACCTCATATAAATAGGTTCATGATCAGATAGTTTTAAACTAAAATTATTTTGACTCAGTACTTCTAATTGATCATTATATAGAAAATAATCAAGTCGTAATGGATAGTTATGAAAGGAGTATGTTTTGCCAAACCCAGATCCTTTACTCAAATAAGAATCCTTTAAACCTTTTTTTAGTACTTTATACGTTTGACTGTATGGTGTGGCATTAAAATCTCCACAAATAATAGTATTCTCTCCAAATGTTTCAGCATGTTTCTTTATAAGATTGGCTTGTTCTACTTGTATTGAAATTGTGTTATTTAGACTATTCCAATTGTGATTGAACTTATTAGTAAGTGTATTTGGAGAAATCACATAAGATTGAAGATGACAATTATAAATTCTTAAGGTATCTTGTTTCACTTTTAAGTCGGCATAAATTGCGTTGTTCTTTGTGCCTTTAAAGTCTATATAACCTTTATTAATTATTGGATATTTAGAGTATATGGTAAGAAGTGATTTATTAACGTTTTCTCTATAACCTAAAAACACATAAGGGTATTGTTCAATTTTTTTACCTTCTTTATAAGATGACTCCTGCAATAGCAAGATATCTGCATCAACAGAATCTATGAATTTTATGATTTTAGTATAATCATATTGATTAGAGTTAATGGAATTATGATTTTTAAAACCCCTAACATTGTAAGTTACAATACTGATAGAATCTTTAATTTCTAATTCTTTGTTACTAGAAAATTGGAAAAATAAATTGTAATTTAAAAAAAATAGTACAATACCAATAAAATAGAAATAGTTCTTTTTTAAAGCACCATATATAGCTAAAACAATATTAACTATAAATACTATTGGCATTATAACACTAAAAAATACAGATATAATACCAAAATCGAAAAACGAGCTTAAAACTCCAATAACTACAATTATTATGACAATAATAGAAAGTCTGTCTATTTTACCATATTTAATTTTCATTCTTAGAATTGGTCAATGATATTTAAAGTTCCCTTTTAATTAAGTTTATTAAATCATTATTAATAATATCAACATCAAAACGTTCTTCTGCGTATTTTCTGCTATTTATCCCCATTTCCTTGATTTTATCAGGATTGGTAATGAAAAACTCCATGGGCTTCACTAAAGCATCGAGATTTTGCGGTTCTATTAAAAAGCCATTAACACCTTCTTTTACAGACTCTCTACAACCTACAGAATCAGTTGTAATAATAGGATTACCACTTGCACATGCCTCTAGCGTAGTTCTAGGTAAACCTTCTCTATAATAACTCGGTAAAACAAATACGTCTCTTGCTTTTAAATGTTCAGGAATATTAAATTGGGGACCATGAAATACAATAATACCTTTTTCATGCAAATCCTTAATTTCATCTAAACTAATTGCAGATGGTGACGTTTCTACCATACCAATTAAGTGGAATTCTGCTTTTGGATATTTAGCCTTCAAAATTTTAGCCGCATCCATATAAAGTGCAATACCTTTCTCTTTTATTAATCTAGCAACTAACAAAAAACTTACGCTATCTGTTGCATTTTTTTCTTTAAATGAGAATTGATTAAGATTTACACCAGAGCCACTTACAAAATCAACTTTCTGATTTTTAGAAATTACTTTTCTATCTAAAAATAGTTGATGATCGTCTTTATTTTGAAATACGATTACCTTATTCTTTCTTATTGATAGTTTATATAGTGTTTCATTAAAACGCTGTAACAATCGTGCTTTTGCAGTTAAGCCAGTAAAGGCATAACCTAAACCTGTAATTAATGAAACAACAGGGATCTTACACATGTTGGCAGCCATGGAACCGTATATTACGGGTTTTACTGTATATGGAAAAACCAAATCTATTTTATTTTCTTTCATTAAAGATTTTAACTCTAAGATAGAGTTAAAATCTTTAAATGGATTTAGACCTGTACGTTGCAATTTAAACTCTAATGGTGTTGCTCCTAAGTCTATAATATTCTGACGAAATTCATCAGCATAATCTGGTGCTGCAGTAAATACTTCAAATCCATCATCAACAAGGCTTTTAATAAAATCACCTCTAAATCTAATAAGAGAACCATCAAAGGATGCTATAAGTAAAACTCTTTTTTTCTCCATTTTGATTTAGTTTTGTTTAAGGAAATTAAATTTGTACCATTTTTGGAAACAGTAATAAGACCAAACTCTAAATGTACTATCCTTTTTACTGTCTAAATGATCTTGAACTAATTTAGTAATTACCTCAATATTAAAAATACCTTGAGATTTCAACAATTCAGGCTCTATATAGCTTTCTATTTCTTTTCTCAGGCTTTGTCTTAACCAATCTCCAGTTGGTGAACCAAATCCACTTTTACTTTTTTCTAAGAATTCAGCAGGAAACTGATCTCTAAAGGCTTCTTTAAGAATGTGTTTTTTGTTCCATCCTTTCATTAAATAATCTTCTGGCAAGGTGTTGGCAAACTCCCAAAGCTCTTTATTTAAAAAAGGAGCTCTACATTCTAAAGACGTCATCATACTAGTTCTGTCTACTTTTGCTAACATTCCTCCTTCTAAGCTTAAAATTTTATCTACTAATCTAAAATCTGTAAGCGATGTAATTTTTTGTTTACCCAAAACATCTTTATACTCTTGAAAAATATTTGAATCATAAAAGTCCGGAGACATAATCTCTTCAAGTTGAGAACTGGTGTTTGCTAAAGAAATAATATCCCAGTAAAAGTCACCTTCATAATCAATTGCATTTAATAATTTATTAATCTGGAATTTTTTACCTCTTGTATCGTCTTTATTAATGAGGTATTTATTGCTTAAACCAGCAATAGTTTTATGTATGCCTTTAGGTACAACTCCAGTATATCTGTTGTTCATTTTACCTATGTAGTACTTATTGTAGCCTCCAAAAACTTCATCACCACCATCACCAGTTAATGCAACTGTAACATGTTCTCTAGTTTTTTCTGAAAGCAAATGTGTTGGAAGTGCAGCTGTGTCTGAAAAAGGTTCATCAAAATTGACGAGAATTTCGTGAATGTTGTTTTTAAGATCATCTTCATCAATAATAAATTCGTGATGATTACTATTTACCATATCCGCAACAACTCTAGATTTGTCTGTTTCGTCATAAGACGCTTTTTTAAATCCAATAGAGAATGTATCTATTTTCTTATCTGTAGATTGCGCCAAACAAAGGGAAATAATAGAAGAATCAACACCTCCAGATAAAAATGTCCCTAAACCTACATCTGCAATAGACCTACTATCTACACTTTTATACACTAAATCTTTAGTTTTAGCTTTCGCGTCTTCAAAAGAAATATCGATTGCTTTCGGTTTTGGCTCCGCATTAATTTTATGAATTGTTGTGTTGTGAGATGCTAAATCATATTCTATATAATGATTGGCTTGTAACTTATAAATATTATCGTAAATAGTGTGTGGTGCAGGAATGTAGGTTAATCTGAAATAAAGATTCAATCCTTTTTTTGAAATATTTGGAGTAAAATCAATAGTTTTAATAATTGATTTTAATTCTGAAGCCCAAATAAATTCTTTGTCTGTATGTGTGTAATACAATGGTTTTTCGCCAAAGAAATCACGAGCAATAAATAGCTTATTTATATTTTTATCATAAATACTAAATCCATACATACCATCTAACCACTGAAAAGACTCAACGCCATATTTTTCATAGGCTTTTAAAATCACTTCCGTATCACTAGAAGTATTGAACGTAACGCCTTCAGCTAATAATTTTGCTTTTAATACCTTGTAATTATAGATTTCTCCATTGAAAACAATAACAATTTGTTTATCATCTGAAAATATAGGTTGCTTACCTGAAGATAAATCAATAATAGATAATCTTCGCATGCCCATACCAACAGTAAATTGGTCATTTTCTTCTACAAATAAACCGTCTTCATCCGGTCCTCTATGAATAATTAGATTATTCATTGTATTAAGGATAGAAGATATGTCGTCTTTATTTCGATTGGTTTTGGCTATGATGCCGTTTATTCCACACATACTTTAATTAATTACATCTAATAAGCTTATTTTGTGTTGCTTATGAGAGTTAAATATTCTTTTAAAATTTTATCTTTTTCAAAGTCTTCAATTCGCCTTTTACCATTTGCTTTACAATCTTCTGTGAAAGCTTTGTTATTTACAAAGTAGCGAATACCTTTTGCCATTAGTTCTGTATTTTTAATAGGTACCAAAATCCCATAATCGGTGACCATTATATCATCTTTTACAGTCTCTAATTTCATTATTTCACTAGGACCAGATTGGCAATTGGTACTTAATATTGGTAATCCGCAAGCCATAGCTTCTAACAATACATTAGGGAAACCTTCATGATTTGAGCCAAATATAAACAAGTTTGCCGATTTTAAATATTTATAAGGATTTGGATCGAAGCCCATTAAAAAAACCTGTGCGTTTATATCCAGTTTTTCGATGAGTTGCTCTAGTTCTTCTTGCATAGGGCCAATACCAAATATATATAATCTCAATAATGGATTTTGCAATTTATGAATGGCATTTATAAGCATTATATGATTTTTACCTTTGTCTAAGCGACCTAGAGTAATCATATTGAATTTTTTATCATCAAAGAATGAATCTATAGGCTCTATATTATAAATTTTTTCTAAATCTATAGGGTTATGAACAACTTCCATTCTTTCAGAAGGCACTTTAAAATTAGTGATTAGGTCTATGGCATTTCCTTCAGAATTACCAATTACCATATCCGATTTTTTATATAATGATTTAATTAGTGTTTTGTTGAAGTTAGATTGAAACCCCTTATAGCTATATTGTAATGTAGGAAATGCTAATTCGTTTGTTATCACTTTAAATTTATAACTCGTTAATTTACTAGCAATAACATTAATAAAATTAGGTCGCGTTAAAAGGCTTACACTATGGGTAATCTTTAATTTTTTTAGTAATCTTGAATATTTATAGGCTATTATTGGAATTTTTAATGCTTTTAAAACACCACTTTCAGACGCATCAGATTTTTCGATATAATGTATTTGTAAACCTTCGGGTAGTTCATATTTAATAGTTGTATTCATTAATATTAAATGAACGTCAATATTGTTTTTAGAACAATAATCCAATATATAAGACGCTTGTCTTTCAGCACCTCCTCCCGATAATGAGTATATTAATATTCCTAACATCATTTTATTTGAATCTTTTTTGGTAAACATCTATAAATAAATCTTCATATTTAGGGAGAATTATTTCACTACTATACCTTTTGCTTACGGATTCGCTAACATCCACTGGGTTAAAATTATAGTCAGAATTAATTCTTTCAAGTGCTTCTGAAAATTCGTTCACATTAGAAACTATATTACCATTAATATCTGGATATATAATTTCGTTTATTCCGCCTGGAGCATCAATGGCAAGTACTGGTGTGCCAACCATGCAACTTTCAATTATAGCATTAGGAAACCCTTCTGTATATGAACCTTGTAAGTATAGGTCACTTTCATCTAAATATTTACCAACCTCTTTAGTGAATGGTATATGAGATATTTTATCGCTTAAATTATACTTTTCAATTTGCGAGAATATGTCTTCTTTTAGCGATCCATTACCAATTAAAGTATAGTGAAAATCGAAACTTATCTGCGATAGTGCTTCAATAATTCTATGATGACCTTTCTGGACATCTAATCGCGCAACTGTAATAAAACGTATGGGATTGTTTTTAGTTCGACTGTATTTAACTTTAAAGTTATTTGTAATTGGGTTGTTAATAACTATGAGCTTCTCTTTTTTAATATCAAAATTTTTATGAAAATCATCTAACATATCTTGAGACTGACAAATTACTTTATTAAAAAAATTGAATCGCTTATTACCCAAACGGGTCATTAAAGAAGGTTTGCCTGGATTGTCGTGCATAGCCAATACGCTTAACACATTTACTTCTCTCGCAATAAATATGGTCTTTGGAAAGAACATTGATAAAACTGCAGTAACTGCATTTAGATGTTCAATTGCACTTACAAGGATATCGGGTTTGCTTTTTCGAATGTAGCCGAATAAAGAAAGTACACCTTGTGACACTCTTGTTTTTTCTAAATAGACTACGTTTATATTTTTTATATCATAAGATGCATCTTTTTCATGACCAATAATAAGTAATGTTGCGTTAAACTTAGTAGGGTCTATGTTTTCTGCAACGTAAGACATCACGCGTTCTGCTCCACCTGCTAGTAGATTAGGAAGTGCAAATGTGATGTTAATTTTATCTGATTTCATAAATCTTATTATTTTATTTGGGTCCAAGTATTTTAATTAATCAATGAGTTAAGTAAAAATCTAAAACATTTACAGTTGAGGGCTTTTTATTTCTGAAATGTTATGCAATCTTTCTTTTAGATAACTTGCAACTTGTTCAGCTGCTTTTTCGTGACCGTAACAGGTCCAGTGATGATCATAATCAAAAGTCCAAGTATTATCATTACTAGAATCTAATAGAATAGTGCCAAAACCAGCATTTTTACAAATTTCAATAATTGAAGGATTTACATTAGGATGAAACACTAACGTCTTATCATTAATGGTATATTTTTGTTTTATAAAATCTATGAGTTGTTTTACTTCTGTTGAGTATTCTAAAACGTCATTATCCATTTCTGTATGCGTAATTTTAGGTTCTGTATTTTTATTAATTAGATTTTCTAAAGGAAATCTATTATAGAAATAATACATTAACTTCCAATTATAAAGTATTTTTTTTAGTCCTGGTGCTTTCATCTCACCATATACAATTGTATTGGTCTTTATATTTAATTGCGTGATATCACTCATTGGCTTAACTTCAGTTATGCTTTCGTAAAAATCTGTATCATTAACATATATTAAAGTATTCACGGGCAGTAATGAATCCATTTGTTTACTTATTTCCATAGCTTCAATTAATGAAACACCGGCTCTAGCAGCTTCCATGAAATTATAATCCTTCATGTTTGTCTTTAAAAAAGCAGATTGATGACATTCATTTGGGTTCATAAAATTTTCGATAAACGAATCTCCTATAACCATTATAAGATTGTCATAACTTTGCGGTAATTCTCCAGGCCAACCTAGTTTGTTTATCACCCATTGATGGTCTCCTCCTTTCCAATAACCATTTTGATTTGGAAAATATTTTTGAATACCATGTTCATCAATAGTTCTTTGAGGAATATCTGACATTGTGTGTGTTAATCGTACAACGACTTCACCAACAACGATAGCTATTAGAAAGAACAGGATTATATTTATTAATAATTTTTTCATGTGTTTATAGGTATTGTTTTTTTTATGTTCACAAGCCGTTCGTTGTTAATCATGTCTTTGGTTGATATAATTATTGAACATGTGTGCTTCATAATTAAAACTGAAAATATATAAATTGTTGCTCTTCGCCTGTAAAACTGAACATTAATACAATTAGCAATAAATAAAATGCCCAACGCACAGGTTTTTTCATAAAGTCTACTTTTTCAATTGCATATTCACCACTTCGTCCTAACCATTCTGTGATAATAAAAAATAAGACTAACAACAATATGGTTATTGGGAATACCTCAATCTTAGAAAACAATGTAGTTGTAAACATATTCTGTAAATAAGAAAAGGCATGTGCTACAGAATCTGCTCTAAAAAACACCCAAGCTATTAGCGTTAGAAAAAAGGTGAATGCCATTTGCCCAAATTCTTTTAGGCTAGGGAAGTATTTACCTTCTGCTACTAAATCTGTATTGACTCTATTTTTCTTGGCTAATAATAAGGGTAAAAAGTATAATGCGTTTAAGGCTCCCCATATTACAAATGTCCAATTGGCTCCGTGCCAAAACCCACTGACAATAAATATTATGAAAGTGTTTCTAATTTTCATTTTAAGACCACCTCTGCTTCCTCCTAACGGAATATACAAGTAATCTCTAAACCAAGTAGAAAGAGATATGTGCCAACGCCTCCAGAACTCTGCTATATCTCTAGAGAAATATGGAAAGGCAAAATTTCGTTTTAAGTTAAAGCCAAACAATCTTGAAATACCAATAGCAATATCTGAATACCCAGAAAAATCACCATAAATCTGAAATGCAAAGAAAAATGCACCGAGTAGGAGTGTGCTTCCATTGTATTCGGTATGGTTATTAAATATAATATTTGCATACTTTGCACAGTTGTCTGCAATAACAATTTTTTTGAATAATCCCCAAAGGACTTGACGTAAACCATCAACTGCATTTCTGTAATCAAATTTTCGTTCGATAGAAAACTGAGGTAGTAAATTTGTTGCTCTTTCAATTGGTCCAGCAACTAACTGAGGGAAAAAGCTAACAAATGCCATAAAACCTACAAAATCTTTAGTTGGCTCTAATTTTTTATTATATACATCAATAGTGTAACTCAACGTTTGAAACGTGTAGAAGCTAATACCTACGGGAAGCACTATATTTAAAGTATTAATATTTAATTCTTGACCGAAAAATGTAAATGAGTCTATTAAACTATCAACAAAGAAATTGTAATATTTGAAAAAGCCTAAAAAACCAAGATTAACACAAATGCTAATCCATAGTAAAATTTTTCTAGTTTTTGGTGTTTCATTTTTACCAAGCGCAATGCCAATAGAATAATCTACTAAAGAACTAAATAATATTAGAGAAAGAAACCTCCAATCCCACCAGCCGTAAAACACATAACTGGCAAGAGCCACCAATAAGTTTTGCGCCTTCATTCGTTTACCACCAATAAGCCAGTAAAGTCCGAAAACTACCGGGAGAAATATAAAAAATTCTAAGGAATTAAATAGCATGTTATAGCTGTATTGGTTGGTTAATTATTTTTACTTTCAATGTCTTTAAAGATGTCAATAAATTGCATACTTGCTTTTTTTGCTCCTTTGTAATTTGGGTGATGATAGTCTGCAAAGTCTTGATCTATATATCTGTATTTGTCACTTTTAAAGGTACTTAAATCGTAAAAAGGAATATTCTCCTTAGCCATGTAAGATTTAAAATAGACACCTTCATCATCTGTTTCGTAAAGGGTAAACCGCGATGGTGGATATGGTGCTCTCAAGCCTATTAATTTTGCATTGTTTGCATTTACGAGTTCTTTTATCTTATTAAAATATTTAGTAAATCTAGCTTTGCTAAATGTTGTATTTTCAAAATTAGAAATAGGTTCAAAATCAGATATTTCAGCATCGGTTACTGTAAGACCTTCGTGTAAATAACCTTTAGTCCAAACGTCTGATTTTCTTTTCTGTTTGTTGCCAGAAAATAAACGCGCAATATCCTGCTTTATATATGCCTTAAATTTAACAATAGGAATGCTATAGTTCAAAATACCTGTTGTACCGTACCCTTCGGTTATAAGATTAAATTTTCTTTTTGTTGAATTAAAAAAGGATGAATTAGAAAAAGTCTGAAAATAATCATGAGAATCATCCGCAGTTTGAAAAAATAAATCTAAAACGACATACTTTGGTTTCTGATATTCAAAAATTTCTTCTAAAGCAAAATAGGTCTCAGCAATATCTTGAGCTGATGTAGACATATTATAAGAATTTGTTTGTAATGCAGAGTCTATAATCTTTGGATTAAAGGATGTATAACTTCTGCTTGTACCAATAAATATGAGATCGAATGTATTTTGATTTTGATGAATCGCTTCCCATTTAAGATAATTTCTATTCGTTTCGTTTTGTACAGATTTATAGGTAGGATATTCATACATAACTGCTATTATAGCATTTACAATTATAAATGCTAATAAACCTAAGGCGAACTGTTTTAAGAATTTTTTCATATTTTAATTTAAAACTGAAAATAAATAAATGCCTGTTCTTCTCCTGCAAAAAGAAACATTAGCATAATTAGCACAATATATAAAGACCATCGTATTGGTTTGTTTATTTTATCTATGCGCTCTAACGCATATTCACCATGTCTTCCGAGCCACTCAATCGCAATAAAAATTACGACTAAGCCTAAGACAGTATATGGTAAAATTAATGGTTTTGAAAATAGCGAGATATCAAACATATTTTGTAAATAACTCAATGCATGAGATACAGAATCTGCTCTAAAAAACACCCAAGCGACTAATGTTATAAAAAAGGTTAATAACATCTGTAAGATTTCCTTAAAACTCGGTAGCATTTTGTTTTGTGCTACAACATCTGTATTTACTCTATTTTTATTAGTTAGTAATAAAGGTAAAAAATACAGAGCGTTTAATCCTCCCCATATAATAAAAGTCCAATTGGCTCCGTGCCAAAACCCACTTACTAAAAATATAATAAAGACATTTCTAATTTTCTTATTTAAACTTCCTCGACTGCCACCTAAAGGAATATAGATATAATCTCTAAACCAGGTTGATAAAGACATGTGCCAACGTCTCCAGAATTCTGCAATATCTCTAGAGAAGTAAGGGAATGCAAAGTTTTGTTTTAGGCTAAAACCAAAGAATCGAGAGATACCGATGGCAATATCTGAATAACCAGAAAAATCACCATAAATTTGAAATGCAAATAAAAATGCACCTAAAAGTAATGTACTACCAGAATAATCTTCTGAGTTGTTAAATATAATATTGGCATATTTAGCACAGTTGTCTGCAATAACTACTTTTTTGAATAAACCCCAAATTACTTGTCGCATTCCATCGACAGCATTTGCATAACGGAATTCTCTTTTCTTATAAAATTGTGGTAATAGGTTAGTGGCTCTTTCTATAGGACCGGCAACTAATTGCGGAAAGAAACTAACGAAAGCGAAAAAGGCAACGATATCTTTAGTTGGTTCTAGCTTTCTATTATAAACGTCTATCGTGTAACTTAAAGTTTGAAAGGTGTAAAAACTAATACCAACTGGAAGGATAATATTTAATGTACTCGCACTAAGTTCTGATCCGAAAAACGAAAAAGAAGCTACAAAGCTTTCTATAAAGAAATTGTAATATTTAAAAAAGCCCAAAAAACCAATGTTTACACAAATACTCGTCCAAAGTAGTATTTTACGTTTTTGTTGTCTTGCTTCTTTACTGAGTAGTACTCCAATGCCATAATCTACAAATGAACTAAAAATAATTAGAGACAAAAACCTCCAATCCCACCAGCCATAAAATACGTAGCTAGCAAATACTATGAGCAGGTTTTGTTGCTTCAATTTTTTGCCTAAGACAAACCAATAGAGTATAAAGACTATCGGTAGAAATATGAAAAATTCTAGCGAATTAAAAAGCATAATTGGTTAAATTTGGGTCGCTTTTATGATAGGTCATAATTGCGAGCGGTAAATATGTAACATCTTAGCGATAAAATCAAAAATTTTCTTTCAATTACATTTAAATACTTCTATCGGCATTATTTAATGACGAAAAAAATAATAAGTACATTCTATATAATTACTTATCAATCCTTTAGTGTGCGTTTTTTGGCCTTTAAACAAGTAAGCAATATAGTTTTTTTTATTTGATAAAACCTAGATTAACATCATGTATATGAACTAGAAGTGAACATATAAAAGGGTATTGTTCATCAATATTAAAAATGATGGCTTAAATTACTTCTCTCTCTTTATCATCGATAAGGTAGCCTAAATAAACAAAAAGCGCCATTAAGTAAGGTTGATTTATTACACTATGCAGACTAAGCATAAAAATACACATGGTAAGTAGTATTGGTATAATAAAAAAGGTAATATCTTTAGGACGAGAGAAGGCTCGTTTAAAGTAAAGTCCAAGCATTAATAAAAAGAAGAGTAGTGTGAAAATTCCTGCATCAGCCCAAATGCCTATAATCGTATTATGAGCTTTATGCATCGCTCCAAAGTCAACACCGTTACCTAATAACGGATTTTCGTATATAAAATGTAATACTTCCGCGACTAACTCACCTCTTCCAGAATCATCAACCTTGTCAAAATTAAGTGATAAAACATTAACAAGATTATTTATTTTGTCTCTTTGCTGTCCTACTAAATTCATGTTTGCTGTAATCGTATTCAGGTTCAATAATATTATATATAAAACAGGCAATAGAATTATTCCAAATAACATTCGTACTCCATTAAAAAACTTATGATTTAGCATAATTAATGAAATGAAAAATACCGAAAGTCCAGTTGTCGAAAAAGTTATGAAAAGGCTATAAAAAACAATCGCAAGTAGGACTATTTTAAAAATTTTAAAAACGGCTTTCTTTGGTTTGTAGGCTTTAAATACAAAAATGAAAGTAAGAATGGTAACTAAGGACATGTTGTTAGCATCACCGTATACTCCTTGAGCTCTATCCACAGCGTATTTGGCAATTCCACCTTTATCTAAATCGAAATTTATATTGTTAAAATAGATACAAATAAGGCATGATACAACAAAGGATATAAGCGCTATTTTTTCAAATAATGCCCTATTTTCTGCTAGACTCAGATAATAATAAAAGCCTATTACATAAAACAGTGGGATTGTACTTGCTATGATGTTTGACTCATTGTAATTAATGGCACCAGCCAATATTGCACATGCAAAATAGAGTAAATAAAAAATTATCCAGAGCTTTGCAGTTCTAGAAAGTTCACCTCTGTCTTTAATTATGAGACTTATTCCTAATAAAATAAGACCTAAATTTAAATATGCAATAACCTGAGCAAGCGTCGTTGAGACAAATAACGTCATTATCACTTGTAAATTTAATACAGTAAATACAAAAGGAATAAGAAAACAAAGATGTAAAAGTGTTTTATTTTTCATCTAATTATAGTACTTCAATAATCTCTAAATAGTTGGTGTAAATTCTTTCGATTTGATAACGGTCTAATGATTTAATACCTTGATTTGCATATTCAATCCTTTTCTCTGGTTTATTAATTAATTCATTTAATTCTTTACACATCAACTCAGAATTCTGATTCTCTACTAAAATGCCATTTATATTGTGGTTAATAATTTCAGCAGGACCAGACACACAGTCATAAGATATGCAAACTGTTCCCTGAGACATTGCTTCGAGTAATACTAGTGGTAAGCCTTCAAATCGAGAGGTCATAATATATATATCAGAATCTCTCATAATTTCCGAAACTTTGGTGGAAAAGCCTTCAAAAATTATATTGTCATTTAAGTTTTCTTGTTCAGCTAAATTTTTTAAAAATTTTGTACCGTCTTCTCCGCCTCCCACTAATCTTAATTTCCAACCAGGATTATTTGCTAAAACAGGTCCAATCATTTTAATTAAATTATCAAAACCTTTATGGTGGTATCTGTCTAAAGCACCTACAGCTAAAATAGTTTTGCTTCGATTTCTTTCAGTTTCTTTGTAAATATCAAATGTACATGGGTTTGGCATCACAAAAACATTGACATTACGGTCTTCGTAAAATGCCTTATCAAAATTAGTAAGTACAGTTAAAGCATTACTAAATTTGTAAACATATTTCCTAGTAATTCTTCCGATAAAATCTGTTTTTTCAAGATGGTTATTGTGCTCTGAAGCGATAAGTTTAATACCATAAAACCTGCTAACGATTGTAGCTATTAAGTTGGTTTGAATCATAAAACTTATAAGTACATCAGGGCGGTTTTTTTTAGGATAGTAATAGTGCGTTAAATTTTTAAAGCTTCTAATCATGTGGTTTTTTATCTTACCGTGATGAAGTCTAATACGCTTTATATTTTCGTTTGGTTTCCATATGTCTGGTTCGTTAAAGGTAATGATTGAAACATCGTGTCCCTTTTTTTTAAAATAATTAGCTAATAAAACCAACACACGTTCTGCACCTCCAGATACTAGTGAATTAACAAGGAAATCTATTTTCATTAGGCCAGTTTTTTATATTGATTGTGAGTGTATCCAAAATAAAAGCAACTACTTATTATAAATACTAAAGATGTGCTCATTGCTAATCCAAAAACACCATAATGCTTAATTAATACAATATTTAATATAACATTAATTGCTAAATTGACTAAGGATGTCCATGCCATAAATTTATTTTTATTAATACTTGTTAAGAATTTAACCATAATTAAAGTGCAAAGATAAAAAGGAATGTTAAGGAGTAAAATTTGTTGAATGGCAGATACTTTTAGGGTGTTCTCATGAGTAAATTTATCTCTTTCTAGCCATAACTCAACAATCCAATCAGACATAAATACACCAATTAATGTCGCAATTAATACCATTCCAAATACCCATTTTAATATTCTGAATAAATATTGATACGCCTTTTTAAGGTCGTCGTTAACTAACCTAGAAAAATGAGGGAGTAATACATTACCCAAAGACATAATAACAATGGAAACACCAAATGCAGGTAATCTATTTGCATAATCTAAGGCAGCTAAAGATCCAATAACAAGTTGTCCAGCAAAAAATCTATCGACAATGATATTCATCTCAGAAAGAAAACCGGAAGATATTTTTGGCGGTAATTGCTGAATCATTAGTCTAGAGTTATCGTTTAAAATGGGTTTAGCTATAGAAAGATGTTTGTATTTAAGTGAGAAAAATAATAAAAATGTAAAACCAACAATGGTGCCTGTTAAAGTTCCATAAGCCAAAACCATAGAACCCAGTGTATCTTTTAAATACCAAAGAAACATAATCATTGTTAATAAAGGAAAAAGCCCAACTATGGTCGAAATTAAAAATTTATTTTCAACCTCTAGTAAACCTGATAGTACGGATCCAATTCCCCAGAAAAAAACACATGGTAAAATAATATAAAATTGATCTTTAACTAATTGATGATTGGCTTCTGATTTATTTTGATAAATAAGATCTATAAAAATATCGATAGAAAAGAAAGTTATTAAAATAGAAACTAACGATATTGTAATAACTATTAAAAAAACAACACTTTGAAAACTAGACTTATCGCCTCCGCTTTTAAGTTCTTTTATATAATTTGGAATAAACAAATTTGTAAGCGAGCTAATAAATACACTATTTATTAATGTAGGTAATATGGAAGCCATAATAAAAGCATCGATCACTTCATTTAACCCAAAAGCACCAGCTACGATTGTTTCCTTATAAAATGCTATACCTTTAATCAGAAAAGTAATAGCAGCTACAATTGCCATACTTCTAATTACAGGATTCTGTACAGCATTTTTTGCTTTTTCTAATAATTTTCTATACTGAGCGATTAACATTTTTAGATAACAATAGTGTTTGTTTATTACAGTTAAAATAAACTCAATCTAATAAAAGATAATACAATATCGCTTTTCTTTGAAGAGTTCAATTGGATAAATATTGTAGGTTTTAGTTTTAATTTGGGTGTAATAAATCGTAAGCTACAAATATGTGAAAAATAATTGAAACTCAGATTATTATTTTACGAAGTCATTAGTTCACCGTTTAAATACTGGTTTTTAGAGAAACTGTATAAATATATCGATGAAGGTTATACCAATATATTTGATTGCTATGTTTAAGATACTAGTGATAAGTGGTTTAATTTATAACCTAAATTCTCTTTTTATAAATACAAAACAATATTCTAGATTTTTATGGACCGCTATATTAGAGTGAAAATTATTTATTGATAATACATATTGATTTTAATAGTATAAAAAAAATAGGATTAATTATCCCTATTATTTAGATAGTTGTTTTAACATTTTACTATTAATAATTTTAACTTATTTATATTTTCAATAGGTCAATTTTCAGAGTGTTAATAACTCTGTATAACTAACAATAGTATTTTTTAATACTGTGCAAAGCAACGTTATTTTTGTAAAAAAATCCGTTAAAGTGTTAAACGTTGTCTTTTCAAACATCTAAGAGCGTCTTTTTAACCGTATATCTAAACATTGTTTGAATTGGATATTTAATGTACACTTAAACCTACAATATCTTACGTTTAAACGAATAAAATAACATTAAGTAGTATTTGGTCGAATAATACTGCTTTTAAACAGAAAAATTAATTTTAATATTATATATTGCAATGCCTATAACTATAAAAATGCCCCAAAACCTATGAAATTTTTAAAAATTACGCAACGCCTATTTGGCTATATACCGTTAATAATTCTCCTTTTATCATTTTGTAATATAAGTGCTCAACAATTAGCATTTCCTACGGCTAAAGGTGCTGGTGCTTATGCAACAGGTGGTCGCGGAGGTCAGGTCATTCATGTTACAACTTTAGACTGGGAAGGACCTGGAAGCCTAAAAGAGGCTATACAAACAGAAGGACCAAGAACTATTGTTTTTGATGTTAGTGGTGAAATAGATGCCAGTACACAAGGTAATTATGAGTATGTTATTGACGGCAGAACAGGTAACTATGATAACCTAACCATTGCAGGGCAAACAGCTCCTGAAGGTGGTATTACAGTAAAGACATCTTGGTTTGGATTTGGAAATGTCAATAATTTTATTATCCGTCATATAAGATTTAGGCGTACAACTAGCACGCTTCCATTTGTAGCTTCCGCAGCTTGGTTTAGAGGTTGCTCTAATTTTATAGTAGACCACGCTACTTTTAGCCATGGTCTAAGTCAAAAAGCACTTGATTTATCAGCTAGTGATGGTACTAGCGGAAGTATTACTATTCAAAGCAGTTTTTTTCAAGATAGTTCAAACGGCATGATAATGGGAACAGACACTAGAGAAGAAAATCCACCTTTAGAAGACTTAGGTAATTTTACTTTAGTAGATAATGTATTTAGTGGAATATCTCACAGATTCCCAAATTGTCAAGGTAATGGTCAATATGATATTATCAACAATGTGATTTATAATTGGAAAAATAGACTGGCTAGATTTACACAAGATGGTACATACAATGTTATAAATAATTATTACAAAGCTTCTGTAAATGGACTACGAAAAAGTGGATGGTTTGGCACAACTCCTATTACCAACCTAAATAAGGTACAAGTTATAAACCCATCTGACACTCCTTTAATATATGCTTCTGGTAGTATCATAACGGGACAAAGAGATTTACCACAAGATGATGATAGAGACATGTTTCAATATTTTGATGGTTCAGATCCTCAATATCCTCTTAACACACAAGTGGGTGATCAATTCTTTACCACTACACAATTCCCTTTAAATGGTCAAACATTCGATATAAAAACAGGACAACAAGCTTATTTAGAGGTGTTAGCAGACGTTGGTGCTAACAAGACATTAAATGCTAATGGTTCAGCTAGTTTTTACCAAGACAATAAAGATGCATCTGATATTTTAATGATACAGAATGATACCTATAGTGGTAGCTTTTATGACTCAGTTCAAAGCATACCGCATCCTGTGGTTCCTGAAAATACTAGACCTCAAGATTTTTATGTTTCTAGCCTTCACATTCCAGAATCATGGTTTTTAGCAAATGTTCCAAATGGTGAAGATTATAATGATGTTGCACCAAGTGGCTACACATGGATAGAAGAATATCATAACCAAGTAGATGGTGAAATTATTCCAGTTAACAGACCTGTAATTACCAGAACTGATACTAACCCAACAACCATAGAAGTAGGTGGTACATATATTCCACCAACTGGTACATACACAGATGTTGAAGATGGAAATGGTAATGCTACATTAACAGGAGATGTCGATGTTAATACAATAGGTTCCTATATAATTACGCTAGAACATACGGATAGTGATAATAACAGAGGATTTTTAAATATTGTTATAAATATTATAGCTTTACAAGTAGATGGTGTTGATGCTACAGTAACACCAGAAACAGCGCAGGTACAAGAAAACAATACAGTTCAACTTACAGCAACAGTGAATGGAACTAGTGGAAATGCGACAGATCAAACAGGTACATGGTCTAGTAGTAATGGAAATGTAACAGTAGATGCTAACGGATTAGTTACAGGCGTAAATGTTGGAAGCGCAATAGTCACATTTACAAGTACAGATGGTGGATATACCGATACTTCGAGCATTACTATAAATGCAAATCAGTCTCCAACAGCAATTAGTTTCATAGATGGGGAAGTTGCAAATCCAAACTATTTTTTAGTAAATGAAAATATAGTAAATCCCTCTGCAACTTTGACAACAACAAGTAATGAAGTAGGTGCTACGTTTACATACAGTATTCCAGAATTTAATTTAGATGATTATGAAAGATTTAGCATAATTGGTGACCAATTAATACTAGATTTAACACCGGATTATGAAAACCCTTTAGATACGGCTAGTAATAATATTTATGCTTTAAATGTAGTAACAACAAGCAATACAGGTGGTTCATTTACACAATTTATGCTGTTTTGGGTTCAAGATGTTGTAGATGAATCAGCAATAGTAGTAGAAAGTGTTGAAGTCACACCAAATATAACAGAACTTCAAATAATAGATACCCTACAATTAACGACAACTTTTACACCTTTAGATGCGACTAATCAAAATGGTGTTTGGGCTTCAAGCGATGATTCAATTGCTACAGTAGATACAAGTGGTATTGTTACGCCAAATGCATTAGGTGTGGTTACTATAACATTTACAACTGCAGATGGTGGATTTACCGACACTTCAGAAATAACGGTTTTGCCAGAAGCGCTCCAAGCGAGTGCAGGTACTGACCAACAGATTTGTGAAGGTGAAATAACTTCTCTTACGGCAAGTGGAGGTACAAATTACGTTTGGAGTACAGGTGAAACTACAGAAACCATTGAAGTAAATCCGGCTATTACGACGACTTATACGGTAACCGTTTCAGATGATAATGGCCAGTCAGAAGATGTGACTGTCACAGTAACGGTTAATACTGTTCCATTAGCAAATGCAGGTGAAGATCAGAATATTTGCGAAGGCGAATCAATTAGTCTTATCGCGTCTGGAGGAGATACTTATCTATGGAACACAGGAGAAACAACAGCTTCAATTGAAGTTAATCCTATTATAGAAACTACATATAGTGTAGAAGTGATTACTAATAATTGTTCTAGCACAGATGAAGTCACCATTTTTGTTGACGAGTTACCTAGTATTAGTATCACAGAAGATATTGTAATTGTAGAAGGTGAGTCAACAACACTTACAGCCTTAGGAAGTGATAATTATGAATGGAGTACGAGTGAAATCACAGAATCGATCACTGTAACACCAACTGTTACTACGACATACACAGTAAGTACAGTAAATGCAAATGGCTGTTCAAATATAGCAAGTGTTATAGTGACAGTAATACCAGAAATAATTGCTAATGCTGGAGAAGATGTAACTATTTGCAGTGGAGAAGCAATTACCTTAACTGCGCAAGGAGGATCTTCATATACTTGGAATACAGGAGATTCAGAATCTGAGCTAAATGTGAGTCCAACAGTAACAACAACCTATACTGTTACTGCAGTAGATGATTACGGCTACACTGATACCGATGAGGTTACCATTTTTGTAAATGAATTACCAAATATTACTGTAAGTGATGACGTTTTTATCATGATAGGAACTGAAGCTACACTTACAGCTGATGGTGGAATTTCATATCTATGGAGTACAGGAGAAACGGCTAATGAAATTTTAGTAAGTCCTGATGTAACAACATCATATAGCGTTGTTGGAATAGGTGAGAATGGTTGTGAGAGTACAAAAGAAGTTCTTGTAACCGTTATAGCAGTATTGAGTGCCAATGCTGGTGAAGATGTTTCAATCTGTTTAGGAGAAAGCGTAACATTAAATGCGTCAGGTGGTGTAACATATACATGGAACACAGGAGACACTGGAACATCACCAACTTTTAATCCATCAGAAACTACAACTTATACGGTTACTGTTACAGATGGGTTTGGAAATTCTGATTCAGATGATGTAACGATTATTGTAAATCCGGTACCAATAGCGAATGCTGGTGACGACCAAACGACTTGTCAAAATGAGCCTGTGGTTTTAACAGCAGAAGGTGGAGATTCATACTTATGGAGTACAGGTGAGACAACTGCATCTATTACCGTAAATCCTCTTGAGGATACAACTTATAATGTTGAAGTTTTTACCAATGCATGTTCAGATAGTGATGCTGTTAACGTGTTTGTATTACCAACACCAGATATTACAGTTAGTGATGATATTGTAATTATGTTAGGGGATTCTGCAACACTTTTAGTTTCTGGTGGAGATTCATATTTATGGAGTAATGGAGAAATGGAAAATTCTATACTAGTTAATCCTGCAGAAACCACAACGTATACTGTAACTGGTTTTATAGAAAATGGTTGTGAAAACACAGCACAAGTGACAGTTACAGTTGTTCCGGAAGTCATTGCTAGTGCAGGTAACGATGTTTCAATTTGTTTTGGAGAGAATGTAACCTTGAATGCTTCAGGACAAGGAGATTTTTCATGGAATACTGGTGATGTAGGTACATCACCAACATTTAGTCCAACAGAAACAACTACATATACCGTTACTGCAACTGATAATTTCGGAAACTCAGATTCAGATAGTGTTACAGTTACAGTAAATGAATTGCCAAATCTAACCGTAAGTGATAACATCACCATATTTGAAGGAGAAAGTACTCACTTAATTGCAGATGGTGCAGAAACCTACTTTTGGAATACAGGTGAAACTTCAAATTCTATTATTGTAAGTCCAATAGGTACCACAAGTTATAGTGTTACTGGTTTTTCAGCAAGTGATTGCGAAGTTACAAAAGACGTTATAGTTACGGTTATCCCTGAAGTTATTGCAAATGCAGGTAATGACATTGATATCTGTGCTGGTGAAAGTGTAACATTAAATGCATCTGGTGGTGCTAATTACTCATGGAACACTGGTGGAACTAGTGCTTCAATTACATTAAGTCCAACAGTAACAACAACATATACAGTTACTGTAAGTGATGATTTCGGAAACTCAGATTCAGATAGCGTTACAGTTACAGTAAATGAATTGCCAAATTTAACGGTAAGTGATAACATCACCATATTTGAAGGAGAAAGTACTAATCTAATTGCAGATGGTGCAGTAACTTACCTTTGGAATACAGGTGAAACTTCAGGCTCAATTGATGTAAGTCCTGCAGAAACCACAAACTACAGTGTTACTGGTTTTTCAACAAATGGTTGTCAAAATACAAATGTAGTTACAGTTACTGTGATCCCCTTAGTCGTTGCAAATGCAGGTAATGACGTTTCAATTTGTATTGGAGAGAGTGTGACATTAAACGCATCTGGTAGTACTAATTACTCATGGAGCACAGGAGAAACTAGTGCGTCAATTACATTGACTCCAACAGTAACATCAACATATACAGTTGTAGTAAGTGATGATTTTGGTAACTCAGATTTAGATAGTGTCACGGTAACCGTAAACGAATTGCCAAATCTAACAGTAAGTGAAAACGTTACTATCTATGAAGGAGAAAGTACCAACCTAAGTGCAGATGGTGCAGTAACGTACCTTTGGAATACAGGTGATACTTTAGGATCTATTAATGTAAGTCCAACTGAGACTACAAATTATAGTGTTACTGGCTTTTCTGCAAATGGTTGTCAAAATACAGATGAAGTTACAGTTACAGTAATACCAGAAGTTGTTGCGAATGCAGGGAATGATGTTGCAATTTGTGTTGGTGAAAGTGTAACATTAAATGCTTCTGGAGGTGTAAATTATATTTGGAATACAGGCGGAACAGGAGCTTCACCAACATTTACACCTACAACCACTACAACCTATACGGTTACAGTATCTGATAATTATGGAAATTCTGATACAGATAGTGTTACCGTTACGGTTAATGAATTACCAATTATAACCGTAAGTGAAAATATTACTATAATTGAAGGAGAAAGTATCAGTTTAGTAGTAAATGGTGCAACATCATACCTTTGGAACACAGGAGAAACTTCAAATTCAATAGTGGTAAGTCCTACACAAACTACAATATATTCTGTTGAGGGTTTTACAAACTCTTGTAGTAGTGCTGAAGCAGAAGTAATTGTTACAGTAATACCTTTATTTGTTGCTTCGGCAGGGACAGATGAATATGTGTGTGATAATCAAACTTATGAGGTTGTCTTAACTGCAAGTCAAGGAGATAACTATTTGTGGAGTACTGGAGAAACAACACAGAATATTACAGTAAGTCCATTATCTACTACATCTTATACAGTAACTGTAACTAGTGATGGGCAAGAAGATGCAGATGATGTTACAGTTTATGTAAATCCTAGTCCAGTTGTAACTGTTGCGAATGGGGAGAGCGTTGAAATTTTAAATGGTGATTTTATTACACTATCTGCTTCTGGTGCAAATACCTACGAATGGAATAATGGAGCAACACAGCCAAATATTGCCGTGAGTCCATCAGTAACTACTACTTATGAAGTAAAGGGTTATATTGGTGATTGCTATGATGAAAAACAAGTTGTTGTAAATGTATTACCGCCAGTTATGGCAGATGCAGGAGAAAATGTATCTATTTGTTTAAATGAAGTTACTACTTTAACTGCTACAGGAGGTGATGAATATGTTTGGAGTACCGGCGAAACTACATCCTCTATCGAAGTTTCACCTTCACAAACAACAGAATACACAGTGACAGTGTTTAATGCATTAGATTTTGGAGAGGCTTCCGTACAAGTCGAGGTAGATCTAAATTGTACAGATCAAGTAAGTAACCCTACAGGGATACCAAAAGATTTTGATTTTAATGTTTATCCAAATCCGGCTACAGATATTGTTAATGTAAAGTTTTCTGGAGTATTAGTTGTTTCAGATGTTCATATTTATGATGTAACAGGTAAGTTAATTCAACGTACTCAAATATCTAATGAAAACATCAGTACTAGCGCAACCATACAGGTAGATATTAGTTTACTTCAATCTGGTGTTTATTTTGTGAAATTCATAGGAGAAGAAACAGATATTATTAAAAAAATTATAGTTCAATAAATTTAATATTTAATTAAAAAAAAAGCACCAAAATTTATATTTTGGTGCTTTTTAATTTTGTTCTATTATAAAATAATATCAATTTACTTATTTATCTAAAACCAAATTCATCGTACCATTTACTTAAAACATATAATTTCCAGACATGTGCTGTATGATCTTCTTTATGTTCCATATGTTCGTTTAGTAGTCTTTTAAACTTAGGTACGTTTAAATTAGGAACGCTATTTAGGAAATCATCATTCAAAGCTTTTAAAAATTCGGCTTTAAGATCTGTACGCATCCAATCTCCAATAGGCACAGCAAACCCTCTTTTGGGTTGGTTAAATACATCTTCAGGTATATATTCTTTTAAAATATCTCGTAATATCTTTTTCTGTCTTCCTTTATCATATCTAAAATGCATAGGTAGCGATCTCGCGTATTCTACGACTCTGTAATCTAAAAATGGACTTCTCACTTCAACGGAATAAGCCATACTCGCTCTATCCACTTTTACGTTACTATCGTTTTCTAGCCATAGTTTGATATTTAAATCAGCTGCTTTTTGTAAAAAGATATTAGACCATTTTTTATAGCCTTGATAGTGCTTCATATAGTCTTGTCTCTTTTCCTTTAGAAGAAATCCTTTTCTAGAAAAAATGTTTTCGATAAAATCGTTTCTACCTTTTGTATTCAGTGCATTTTTAATGCGGTGAGAATTCATTCCAACAAGCTTTAAAACACCAGATTTAGCTATAAGTTTTCGGAAAACATAAGGTATATCCATTATTTTCTTATTTCGTACAAGGGAATCAAAATGTTCATAACCAATAAAACTTTCATCTCCACCATCACCAGAAAGCGCAACAGTTACGTACTGTTTAGTAACTTTATTTAATAAAAGTGAAGGCAAGGCAGAACTATCTGCAAAAGGCTCATCATAGACATCTGTAAGCTTTGGAATAAGATTTAATATCTCAGTAGGATTACAAATGGTAGTTTTATGCGTGGTATTAAGAATTTCTGCATATTGTTCCGCTATTTTACTTTCGTCATATTCCGGATCATCAAACCCTATCGAAAATGTACTTATCTTAGAGTCTGAGACTTTTGCTGCCATACTAGATACTAATGCAGAATCTATACCTCCAGATAAAAATGAACCGATTGGTACATCAGACTGTAATCTTATTTTTACGGCATCCAATAAAAGTTCGTGCAGTTCTTTTTTTGCATCTTCATAAGAAATATCTTTTATTTTAACAGGTGTTAAATTCCAATACTCTTCTATATTTAGTGTGTTAGAATTCAAATCAATCTCCATAAAATTACCAGGAGGCAGTTTAAAAACAGTTTTAACTATGGTGTAAGGACTCGGAATAAACATACAGTCCAGAAACATTGAAATGGCATCTTCGCTAACCTTTTTATCTGCGAGCATAGGCTTAATTTGACTACATATTTCAAATTTGCCATCTTCCCAATAGTAATAAAATGGTTTTACACCAAGCCTGTCTCTAGCAGAAAATATCTTATTTGTGGTTGCGTCGTAAATTGAAAACGCGAACATTCCATTAATCTTGTTAAGTACCTCTGTTCCCCAATGTTTATAACCAACTAATAGAACTTCTGTATCACTCTCTGTTTTAAAGCTATAACCTAAATCTTGAAGCTCTTTTCTAATGGTCTTGTAATTATATATTTCTCCATTAAAAACAATCGTTAAATTCTCAATATCCATCGGTTGGTTTGACCGTGGATCTAAATCTAGAATGGAAAGACGCAAGTGCCCAAATGTAATATCATTCAGCCGTTCAATTCCGGTGTAGTCTGGACCTCTGAATGAAATTGACTCGAGCTTGGAATTAATGTCTTCATCTGTATAAAGAATATTAGTTAAATATATGCCGCACATAGTATTAAGTTTTTGTAAAAAACGGATATTTTTTTGTGATAATCACTCGCATTGCAAAAAAAAAGATAAAAATTATAAAAACATAGATGATACGTTGATTTTTAGTATTTACAACATCGAAAAATGACTTTTAAACTATGACTCATTTATTTTAGAGTTAGTTCTCACGAGTTATATTTGATTAAATTCTGTGATAAGAAACTAATAAGTTTTCTTAAAATAGATTTAAAAATTTAATAATGATATTTGTTTTAAAACTATTAAGAACCAATAAGAGCTCTACCAATTTTTAGTTTCATTAATAGACTTCCTAAAAAGAGAGAAATTACCATGGATAAAACAAAAGCTGATATTATCGCTATTGTAATCGGCATTTTTTGGACAAATAGAAAAGTAAAATACACCTTAAGTAACGGCTCGTGGATTAAGTAAAGATAATAACTGTTGTAATTTACAAAAGATACTACGGGCTTAATCTTTGCAATGAAGTTAGAATATTTAACTATGACAATATTTAGAAATCCATAAATAAAACACAATGCCAAAATACTTAACACTAGTCGAAATTGAATAATTGCAAACAAAACATATTTATTTTCAAATGACTTTAAAGCGTAAAAAAATAAGCTAAATAAGATGAGGTGTGATAAAAATATAAAAAGGACTTTTCCTTTAAGGTAATTTAAGATTGTATCAGAATGTTTATTGAAAAGATTACCTATTTGAAAGAAAACAAAATACTTACAAACTAAACCCAAAGGCTGAAGATTAATGTAATTTACAGGTAATAACATGAAATATAAAAAAACACCTAGTAAAATGCTAAAAATATAATGCTTACATAGAAACGTTTCAAATTTATAGTATAACATAAACATGATGAACATCATTAAGAGAAACCACAAATGACCAGCACCAGTCCATAAAGGCATTAAAAATGAGAGCAACGAGTTATAGTCTATTAAAAAATAAACATATATCGGTGCTAAAACTAAATAAGGAACAATTAACCGTCGTGATTTCTTCTTAAAAAGCGTTTTAAAATTTGGATATTTATTATAATTACTTCGAAGATAATAATAGATATATCCAGAAATAAATACAAAAAGCGGCATAGAAATGGTAGAAATATACCTTCCAAGACAATCTGCTATAATGTTGTACTCATAATATTTACTGACATCCCAACTACTTCTAAAAGGTGAAAATGAATGTCTAATAACGACCAAAGTAATACCAATTGCTCGTAGCAAGTTCATGTGACTTAAATCTTTCTTTAACATGCTGGTATTGTTCTTTATGAAGATTAAAAGGCAATTAAACTATGAAGTTAAAGTCTCAAAATATAATTCATGAAAAGAAAATAACTTCAAAGTTTAATTATTATAAACTATTATCGCTTTATGTCAATATAAAATACTAATCTACAAAGTCTTAATAAAATAGTTTTTGTGTTTTATTACTTTCCTATTGAAGAATATTCAAAACCGATTTTTTCCATTTCAGTTTTGTCTAATATATTTCTACCATCAAAAATAAAAGCAGGCTTTTTCATGTGATTGTAGATCTTCTTCCAATCGTAAGTTTTAAATTCATCCCATTCTGTCATAATCGCAACAGCATGAGCATCTTTTGTAACCTCATAGGGATCATTGTAAGACTGAACTAAATCCTTATTTTCTTCTTCAGTTCTAGTATTTAAATAATTAAGGTCAGCTTGCACTTTTTTATCATTTACTTTTGGATCATAAACCGCAATATTTGCTTGTTCGTTTAATAAATGATCTGCAACATATATAGCTGCTGATTCTCTTGTGTCGTTAGTGTCTTTCTTAAAAGCCCAACCCAACATCGCAATTTTCTTGCCTGAAACTGTGTTGTATAATGTACTAATTAAGTGATCTGAAAAACGTCGTTTTTGGTGATCGTTTAAAATGATTACTTGTTCCCAATAATCGGCTACTGCTTGAAGATTATAACTTCTTGCAATGTAAACAAGGTTTAATATGTCTTTCTGAAAACAAGAACCTCCAAAACCAATAGATGCATTTAAGAATTTTGGTCCAATTCTAGAATCCATTCCAATAGCTTTAGCTACTTCGTTTACGTTTGCTTCTGTGTGCTCGCACAATTCAGAAATAGCATTAATTGAAGAAATTCGTTGTGCTAAAAACGCATTAGCAGTTAATTTAGATAATTCAGATGACCAAACATTAGTTCTTAAAATTCTATCTTGAGAAACCCAACTACCATATACATTTGCTAAACTTTCTATGGCTTCTTCAGATTCCCCTCCAATTAATACGCGATCTGGATTTAATAAATCTTGAACAGCAGTTCCTTCAGCTAAAAATTCTGGATTAGATAGAATATCGAACTTTACATCGCTTCCTGTGTTGTGTAAAATACTTTTAATAGCTTGTGCAGTTCTTACAGGTAGAGTAGACTTCTCAACAACAATTTTATCTGTAGTGGCAACTTCAGCAATATTTCTGGCACATAATTCAACATATTTTAAATCAGCAGCCATTCCCTTACCTTTTCCGTACGTTTTGGTTGGTGTATTAACCGAAATAAAAATCATCTCAGATTCTTTAATAGTCTTATCAATTTCTGTAGAAAAGAATAGATTTCGCCCTCTAGTTTCTTCAACAATTTCTGCTAAACCAGGTTCGTAAATTGGTAATTTAGATAAGTCTTTATCATTCCACGCAGCAATACGTTCGGCATTTATGTCTACAATTGTAACTTTTATGTGTGGGTTCTTTTTTGCAATTACAGCCATTGTAGGTCCACCTACATAACCAGCTCCAATGCAACAGATCTTTGTTATTTTCATTGTTTAAATTTATTTAGATTTGAGTCAAATATTATAAATGATGACAAGTTTAATAGAATTATTTTTAATTAGATAATAAATTATACTAATGACGCTTTTTTACGATAAGCATCAATTTATTTACAAAAATAGGAACTTTCGTTCAAATTCTATTTATTTATAATACTTTTTAAACCAATCGATAAAAGACTTAACTCCATCTTTTATTGAGGTATTTGGTCTATAGTCATAGTCCTTAATTAACTCATCAACATCTGCCCAAGTTCGTTCTACGTCTCCTGGCTGCATTTCCATCATGTTTTTAGTAGCAACCTTATCTAGGTTAACTTCTATTTCTTTTATGAAATCTAATAGTTTTACAGAATTATTATTACCAATATTGTAAACTTTATATAGCTTTTTAGATTCAATTCTTTCTGTTGCTGGTTTTTCAATAATTCTAACAACACCTTCTACAATATCATCGATATAAGTAAAATCACGCTCCATATTACCATGATTAAATACTTTTATTGGTCTGTCGTTTACAATAGCGTCTGTAAATAGAAACATTGCCATATCTGGTCTTCCCCAAGGTCCATAAACAGTAAAAAATCTTAATCCTGTAGTAGGTATATTAAACAAATGGCTGTAAGTATGCGCCATAAGTTCATTGCTTTTTTTAGTTGCAGCATATAAACTAATAGGATGATCTACATTATCATCTGTAGAGAACGGTATTTTTTTATTCATACCGTAAACGCTAGAGCTACTAGCATAAACTAAATGCTTTATATCGTTGTTTCTGCAACATTCTAATATATTTAAAAAACCTACTAAATTAGAATCTACATAAGTTTCAGGGTTTTCCAAGCTATATCTAACACCTGCTTGCGCAGCAAGATTACATACAATATCAAATTTTTCTGTCTTAAATAATTGAGGAAGTGCCTCTCGGTCTTCAAGATTCATTCTTACAAAAGAAAAATCTCCTGTTTTACTATTACAAAGACTATTGAATTTAGAAGCTTCAGTTTTATCTATTCCTAATTCGTTAAGTCTATCAAATTTTAAATTAACATCATAGTAATCATTAATGTTATCTAGTCCTACCACTACATGACCCTTAGATAATAATACTTTTGATACATAAAATCCAATAAATCCTGCTGCTCCAGTTACTAATACTTTCATAATAATTTATTTTTATTTTTTTGAAGTGGCTTCAAATATTAAAATTTAGATTGAGAATTCTTAATTCTACGCTAAACAATTTCAATATATTAGTTGTTTGTATATTTAATATCGAGGAGTGTCGCTAAAGATTCGCAATTTTTAATCTTTAATTCCAAATCTCGTTCTTTATAGCTGTTTTCTATATAATAAATTCTACATGAATCTTTGTGTGTTTCACTTTTAGAAAAATCAACACTTCCATATTTCACCAAATTAATTACGGTCGTAGAGTCTAATGTATGTTCTGAAAGAAATAATGATGCTGTATTAGAGTATTGAATAGGTTTAGAACTGATGTTTTTAGTAGTTCTAGCATTTGGGCCATAATCACAGGAAGCATCTTTTCCATTTAAAAAAAACATAAGCAGTATTAAACCAATACCAAAACCACCTAAATAGTAGCCTAAACGTTGTGTAAATTTCATATTTTTTTCTGCAAAAGCAGAATTCTATTTTGAGTTAAACTTTATTAAATACATTAAGTACAAAAACATGCTGTGTACTAGAAAATCAACAAATTGGCATCACTATATTCAAAACCAAACCATTCAGCAACGGATTTGTTAGTTAAAATGCCGTGGTAAAAGTACAACCCATTTTTTAAACCTCTATCAAAACGAAGGGCATTTTCTATTCCTCCGTATTCGCCAATTTCTAATAAATAAGGGGTAAAGATGTTACTAATGGAAACAGACGCTGTTCTTGAGTAACGTGCCGGAATATTAGGTACGCAATAATGAATAACTCCGTTATATTCAAAAGTGGGCTTATCGTGTGTTGTAACTTCACTTGTTTCAAAACAACCTCCCATGTCTATACTGACATCAATGACTACAGAACCTGATTTCATGTTACTTAGCATACTTTCGGTAACTACAATTGGCGCGCGATAAGTACCTCGTACAGCACCAATAGCAACATCACAACGTTTAAGTGCTTTTAATAGATTTTTGGGTTGCATGGTAGACGTATATAAGGTTCTACCCAAGTTATTTTGAAGCCTTCTTAATTTGGTTATAGAACTATCAAAAACTTTAACATTAGCACCTAAGCCAATTGCAGAACGTGCCGCAAATTCTCCTACAGTTCCTGCACCTAATATAACAACTTCTGTTGGTGGCACACCGTTGATATTCCCCATCATTAGTCCATTTCCTCCGTTAACGTTAGATAATAATTCTGAGGCTATTAATATGGACGCTGTACCTGCAATTTCACTAAGTGAACTTACAGCAGGATATGCACCATCATCATCTTTGATATACTCAAAGGCTAATGCTGTGATACGTTTTTTTGCTAAAGCTTCAAAATAAGATTTACTTTGTGTTTTTATTTGAAGTGCTGAAATAAGAAGAGTTTGCGGATTAATTAGTTTAATCTCATCTATTGAAGGTGGTTCTACTTTAAGTATAATAGGGCAGGAGTACACTTTTGCAGTATCCTTTGTGACTTCTGCACCAGCTTCACTATAATCTTTATCTTTAAAATTGGCTCCATTTCCTGCACCAGATTCAAATAATACACGATGTCCGTTGGCTGTTAATGCTGATACAGCATCTGGAGTTAAACACACACGTCGTTCTTGAAAATGAGTCTCTTTTGGAATGCCAATAAAGAGTTCTCCTTTCTGCTTTAAAATTTCTAAGGTTTCTTCTTGAGGTAATAATTGGGCTTTGGTAAATGGAGATAGAGATAGACTCATTGAAGTTGTTGACTTTAGTTTACCCTTGCAATATAACGATTATGGCTATATTAATATAACTTCAATTTATTATAAGTATAAAATATTTTACTGTAATCCTAAAAATACTGTTTAATTCTACTCCAAACACCTTTAGGTTTAATCATAAACTCTGCTTCAAGTTCTTCTAAGGTTTTATCTGATTTGTTGATCTTATTAAACATTTTGGCTCTGATTAAATAAATTGAAGGAACAATAACAACTAAAATAGGAAGTAATACTACAAATGTGCCTTCATCAATATTTCCAGCTTCTGCATTCCAAGTTATAACAGCTTGAAACGCAAACATTATAATAGGTACTAAAATTGCGTGATACCACCAATGACGGCATGTAAAAAACCAAATAGTTAATAATAATAAAGGAATAAATTTACTAGTATATACCCACATAGCAAACTGTGCTTCTTCCCAAGCGCCACTTTCATAGGTAAACAAAAAAGTGTTCCACACTTTAACAGTTGGAACACTTTCATGTAAAGAATATAAAAGAGGAGTAGATACTATTATAGTGGCAATTATTGAGCCAACTATAGCACTTCTACTTAATCTTTTATTAGCCGTTTGGAATGAGCTTTCTTTTCTTAACTTCAATTTTGTTTGTAGTTTGTCCATCTAAGTCAATAATGTTAGTAGCCTGTACAGTAAATAACATTCCTCCGAAGATAGCAATTGCAAGTACTAAATTTTTTTTGTTTTTCATAATTTAAGGGATTTAATTAATTAATTACTTCAAAAGTAAGTACACTATTAAATGCTTACAAATGTGAAGTAGTTAAAATCCAATAAATATAGAAGCTTCAATTACGGTTTTTCCGCAATACTATCGCAATCCTGTAGGAATATTAGTAAAGTTTTCTTAAAACTTTACGGGTTCATGGCTAAATTTTTGGTTAAATGTTTTACGTTTATAGTTAATTTGAGGGATCTTTTATTATCTTCTAGGTCAGTAATGGTAATGGCTTGATGGTTTTCAGGAACCAAATCTTTTATACGTTCTGGCCATTCCATAAATAACCAATGATTACTATTTAAGTAATCTTCTATTCCAAAGTTGTAAGCCTCTTCAATAGATTCAATTCTATAAAAATCGAAATGATATACCTTGTCATTTGGTAAATTATACTCATTTACAATAGAAAACGTTGGGCTTGTTGCTACATCATTACTATGCATTGCTTTTAATAGTGCATTAATGAATGTTGTTTTACCTGCTCCCATATTTCCATTAAACAGAATGGTTTTAGAATCTAAATTTTCTAATACTCTAACTGCTGTAGCTTCAATATCTTTTAAATGGTATGTAAACTCTATGGTTTTCACTCTGATTTTAGTAAATTAATTTTACAATAGTATAAAATATATTTAAGATATCCTAGCAAAAAGTGTATTTCATCGATTATTTATGCACTTTAAAGGATTATTTGATTTGTTCTTAATTGATTTTTAGACTATAATATTAAAAACTATTTAGGATCCATTACTACAAATGGAATAATCATCTCCTCTAAGGACACACCACCATGTTGATATGTATTTCTATAATAACTCACATAATGATTAAAGTTGTTAGGGTAAGCTAAAAATAGATCTCCTTTAGCAAAAATAAATGAACTACTCATGGTCAGCGACGGTAAATGAATAGATTTAGGATTTTTAACGGCCAATACATCTTTGTCTTGATACGTTAAGCTTCTACCTGTTTTATAACGTAAATTTAAACTAGTATCTCTATCGCCAATTACTTTAGATGGAGCTTTTACATTTATAGTACCATGATCCGTAGTTAAAATTAATTTAAAGCCCAGCTGTTGAGATAATTGAATCATTTCTAACAAAGGAGAATTTTTAAACCAACTAACAGTTAGTGAACGGTAAGCTTTATCATTAGAAGCTAATTCTTTAACGACTTCCATTTCTGTTTTAGAATGCGAGAGCATATCTACAAAGTTATAGACGATTACATTGAGGTCGTTGTCTTTTAATGACCTAAAGTTTTCAACGAGCTTTTTACCAGCTTTTAAATTCGTGATTTTATGATACTCATGTTTTAAATGCCTTAAACCTAAACGTTTTAATTGTTCTCTTAAAAAATCATCTTCATGCATGTTTTTTCCTCCTTCATCTGTATCATTTTTCCAATATTGAGGAAATAAACTTTCCATGTCTGAAGGCATTAATCCAGAGAAAATAGCATTTCTAGCGTATTGTGTAGCAGTAGGTAAAATGCTGTAAAATGCTAATTCTGATGCTTTTTTGTAATAATTATTTACAATAGGCTCAAAAGCTTTCCATTGATCATAACGCAAATTATCTATTACTATTAACACCGTAGGTTGTTTATCACTTAATTCTGGTACAACCTTATCTTTAAATAAAGTATGTGACATCACTGGCGCATCTGTATTGGGCTGAAACCAATCTTCGTAATTTTTCTCTATAAACTTACCAAATTGCATATTGGCTTCGGTTTTTTGAGACTCTAAAATATCTGTCATCCCTACATCTTCTATACCTTCAAGTTGTAATTCCCAATAAATCAATTTCTGATATAGTTCTACCCATTCTTCATAAGAATTTACCATAGACAAATCCATAGCTATTTTTCTGAATTCTTGTTGGTAATTAGAAGTTGTTTTTTCTGATACTAAGCGAGAATGATCCAAATTCTTTTTTAAACTCAATAAAATTTGATTAGGATTTACGGGTTTAATCAAATAATCAGCAATTTTATTGCCAATGGCTTCTTCCATTATATATTCCTCCTCACTTTTGGTAATCATTACTACTGGTAAATTAGCACGTCGTTCTTTAATTTCATTTAAAGTTTCTAGACCTGTTAATCCTGGCATATTCTCATCTAAAAAGACAATGTCGAAATTAGTATCCGTAATAATTTCTAAAGCTTCAGTACCACTTTGACATTTGGTAACCGTGTATCCTTTTTGCTCTAAAAAGATAATATGTGGCTTTAATAAATCGATTTCATCGTCAACCCAAAGAATATTTATCATGTTATGGTATATTTGTTTATTAATTTTTGAAATTTTACATTTTGCCTACAAACAATAAGCTTAAAATCTTTAACGACCCAATTTACGGATTTATTACGATTCCGAATTCTTTAATTTTTGATATTATTCAGCATAAATACTTTCAAAGATTACGTCGTATTAGTCAAATGGGATTATCATATTTGGTTTATCCAGGTGCGCATCATACACGTTTTCATCATGCGTTAGGCTGTATGCATTTAATGCAAAAAGCTATTAATGTACTTCGTTTTAAGGGAGTTACAATTTCTGATGATGAAGAAAACGGATTATTAGTAGCCATCCTTTTGCATGATATTGGTCATGGTCCATTTTCTCATGCTATGGAGCATAGCATTGTAAATGACGTTTCTCACGAAGAGATTTCGTTGCATTTTATGGAAGAACTCAATATAGAGTTTAACGGAAGTTTAACGTTAGCCATCTCTATTTTTAAAGGCGAGTATCCTAGACAATTTATGTGCGAGCTTATTTCTAGTCAATTAGATATGGATAGAGCAGATTATCTTAAACGCGATAGTTTTTATACAGGAGTTGCAGAAGGTAATGTTAATAGTGAGCGATTAATTACAATGCTTAATGTTGTAGATGACCAATTAGTAGTAGAAGAAAAAGGCATTTTAAGCGTTGAGAAATTTTTAATTGCTAGGCGTTTTATGTATTGGCAAGTTTATATGCATAAAACAGGTGTAGTTGCTGAGCAATTATTAATGGGAACTTTAAGACGTGCAAAAGAATTAGTTCAACAAGGAGTAAAGCTTAATTGTAGTGATGCCTTATTTTATTTTCTTTTTTCAGAAATAAATGCTAAAAATTTTAGTGTAGAAACTCTAACGGTTTTTTCAAAACTAGATGATTATGATATTGTCGCTGCCTTAAAAGATTGGCAAAATCATGATGATTTTGTGTTGAGTAATCTTTGTCAAATGATTTTAGATAGAAACTTATTAAAGATAAAGTTGAAGAATAAACCTATTAAATCTTCAGACTTAAAAATGCATTCAGAAGCATTAATTAAAAAACATAATATTACAAAGCATGAGGCAGATTACTTTGTGTTTAAAGGTGAACTAATTAATCAAGCATACCAGAATAAGACACAGAAGATCAATGTGTTATTTAAGTCAGGTAAAATCAAAGATATTATCAAAGCATCAGATCAATTAAATCTAAAAGCACTCATTAAACCTATCACTAAATATTATATGTGCTATCCTAAAAAGAAAATGTAATCCTTTTTTTATATTTTTGCGGAAAGCAACATGACTTTAAAATAAAATTATTGAAATTTACAGCAGAACAAATAGCAGGTATTTTAGACGGAACAGTTGTTGGTGATCCTAACGTTGAAGTTTTTAAGCTCTCTAAAATTGAAGAGGGAACTCACGGTTCATTAACTTTTTTATCTAATCTAAAGTATACACCTTATATATATACCACAGAAGCGTCCATTACAATTGTTAATGATAATTTTCAACCAGAAAAACCAATTTTAACTACACTTATTAAGGTAGAAGATGCTTATGAAGGTTTCTCTAAATTATTAGAATATTACGATCGTATAAAATCAAATAAATCTGGAATTGAACAACCTTCTTATATTGCAGAAACCACTAAATTACCAGAGAACATATATGTTGGTGCCTTTGCTTACATTGGTAATAATGTAGAAATTGGTGATAATGTAAAGGTTTATCCAAGCGCTTACATCGGTGATAATGTACAAATAGGAGACAATACCACTATTTTTCCTGGAGGAAAGATATACTCAGATTGCATAATTGGTAAAAACTGTGTTATAAATTCAGGTGTTATTATTGGTGCAGATGGATTTGGTTTCGCACCTACTAAAGATGGAGGTTATTCTAAAATCCCTCAAATAGGAAATGTTATTTTAGAGGATTATGTAGATATTGGTGCAGGCACAACCATTGATCGTGCAACAATGGGTTCTACCATTATAAGATCTGGTGTAAAACTAGATAATCAAATACAAATTGCACACAATGTAGAAATCGGTAAAAACACAGTAATTGCTGCACAAACAGGAGTAGCTGGTTCTACAAAAATAGGTGAACATTGCCAAATTGGAGGACAAGTTGGTATTGCTGGTCATTTAATCATTGGAAATAATGTAAAAGTACAAGCCCAATCCGGAATTGGACGAAATGTAAAAGATAATGAAGTCTTACAAGGCTCACCATCTTTTGGATATTCTGATTGGAATAAATCTTATGTTTATTTTAAAAATTTACCTAAGCTTGCAAAAACTATTAACGAATTAGAAAAAAAAGTAGATGGCAATAATTAAAACAGAAATCAAACAAAAAACCATTGAAAAGGAAGTAACACTTACAGGAGTAGGGCTTCATACAGGTGCAGATGTTAAATTAGTTTTTAAACCAGGAGTAGAGAATTCTGGATTTGTTTTTCAACGAACAGATCTAGAAGGCAATCCTAAAATTGAAGCTGATGCAAATTACGTTACTAGTACACAACGTGGTACTTGTATGGAGAAGAATGGAGTTACTATTCAAACTTGCGAGCATGTTTTAGCAGCATTGGTTGGTTTAGATCTTGATAATGCAATAATTGAATTAGATGCATCAGAACCTCCAATTATGGATGGGTCATCTAAATTCTTTGTAGAAGCTATTGAAAAAGCAGGCATTATAGAACAAGATGCTTTTAGGGAAGAATATGAAGTAACCCAAGTGGTATCTTATGCAGATGAAGAAACAGGAAGTGAAATCATTTTAATGCCATCAAGTTCATACCAAATAACCACAATGGTAGATTTTGGCACTAAAGTTTTAGGGACACAAAATGCGACGCTAAATTCTATATCAGATTTTAAAACTGATATATCAGGAGCTAGAACCTTTAGCTTTCTTCATGAAATTGAAATGTTACTTGAGCACGGCTTAATTAAAGGTGGAGACTTAAATAATGCCATTGTCTATGTAGATAAAGAATTGTCTCCTAAAACAATGGAGAAATTAAGAATTGCATTCAATAAAGACAATATAGCCGTAAAACCTAATGGCATTTTAGATAACCTTACATTACACTATCCTAATGAAGCAGCAAGACATAAATTATTAGATGTTGTTGGTGATTTAGCCTTAATAGGTACTCGTATTAGAGGTAAAGTTATTGCTAATAAACCTGGTCATTTTGTGAATACACAATTCGCAAAAAAAATGTCTAAATTAATTAAGAATGAAAGACGCAATAATGTGCCTCAAATCGATTTGAATTCAGAACCATTAATGGATGTGAATCAAATAATGGACATGTTGCCACACAGACAACCTTTCTTATTAATAGATAAGGTTTATGAATTAACAGACAACCATGTTATTGGTATGAAGAATGTGACCATGAATGAAGAGTTCTTTAAAGGTCATTTTCCAGGCGCACCAGTAATGCCAGGTGTTTTAATAGTTGAAGCTATGGCACAAACAGGTGGTATTTTAGTACTCAGTACTGTACCAGATCCTGAAAATTACTTAACCTTTTTCATGAAAATGGATAAGGTGAAATTCAAGCAAAAAGTAGTTCCTGGAGATACATTAATATTCAAATGTTCATTAATTACACCAATAAGAAGAGGTATTTGCCATATGCAAGGTTACGCCTATACCAATGGTAAATTATGTGCAGAAGCTGAATTAATGGCACAAATATCAAAAGTTAAGTAATATATTTGAATTGAACTTCAAGCTATCTATATAATAGAGAAGCATTCATTTTATACTTTATCAAAATAAAAACTAGAATAATGAACCAACCGTTAGCATACGTACATCCTGGTGCAAAGATTGCAAAGAATGTAGTAATAGAACCTTTTACAACTATTCATAATAATGTAAAGATTGGAGAAGGTACTTGGATTGGAAGTAATGTTACCATTATGGAAGGTGCACGTATAGGAAAAAACTGTAATATTTTTCCAGGAGCTGTGATCTCAGCTGTACCACAAGATTTAAAATATAATGATGAAGACACTACTGTAGAAATTGGTGATAATGTCACTATTCGAGAGTGTGTTACCATAAATAGAGGTACAACTGACAGAATGAAAACTGTTGTTGGTAATAATTGTCTTATAATGGCTTACTGCCATATAGCGCATGACTGTATTGTGGGAAACAATTGTATTTTTTCTAACAATAGTACCCTTGCAGGCCATATTACTGTAGGTGATTACGTGATTTTAGCAGGTATGACAGCTGTTCATCAATTCTGTTCAATTGGAAATCATGCCTTTGTAACTGGAGGATCTCTAGTACGTAAAGATGTACCTCCTTTTGTTAAAGCGGGTAGAGAGCCATTATCGTATGTAGGAATTAATTCAGTAGGATTAAGACGAAGAGGATACAGCACGGAAAAAATCAGAGAGATTCAGAACATCTACAGAATGTTATATCAAAAGAATTATAATAATACTCAAGCTTCAGATTTAATTGAAGCTGAAATGGAAGCCACTCCTGAGCGTGATGAGATTCTTCAATTTATTAAGAATTCGCATCGTGGAATTATGAAAGGTTATTTCAAATCGAATTAATTCATAGATATAAAAATATGCTGAAGGATAAAATCTCAGCAACCAATAACTAAATAACAAAACAACAATATAACTTATGGCAAGTACTTCAGATATTAGAAACGGATTATGTATAAGGTACAACAACGACATTTATAAAATCGTAGAATTTCTTCATGTAAAACCAGGCAAAGGACCTGCTTTTGTAAGAACCAAAATGAAAAGTGTAACCACAGGTAAAGTATTAGACAATACATTTTCTGCTGGTCATAAAATTGAAGATGTACGTGTAGAAACGCACAAATTTCAATATTTGTATAATGATGGTGAATTTTATCATTTTATGAATGAAGCAGATTACACTCAAATAAGATTATTAGAATCTGCTATTGATAGAACCGATTTAATGAAAGAAGGAGAAGTGGTAACTATTCAAATTAACACTGAAGACAACATGCCACTTTCAGTAGATTTACCAGCATCTGTTATATTAGAAGTTACAGCAACAGAACCAGGAGTAAAAGGGAATACAGCAACTAATGCTACTAAGCCAGCTACTGTTGAGTCTGGAGCAGAAGTTAATGTGCCTTTATTTATAAATGAAGGTGATAAAATTAAAGTTGAAACTGATAAAGGAACTTACAAAGAACGAGTTAAAGAATAAATAAGCTCTAGTTAAATTTAGCATTGCTCGCTCTAGACTAAAGATCATCAACTGAAAACAACAACATGAAATTTCCTAAACCATATACTTTAAAGCAAGTTGCAACATTAATTGATTGTGAATTTAAAGGATCAGAAGATTTTGAAATTCTAGGTATTAATGAAATTCATGTGGTAGAACCAGGTGATATTGTTTTTGTAGATCATCCTAAATATTACGACAAAGCTCTAGAATCAGCTGCAACTATTGTGCTTATTAATAAAGATGTAGAATGCCCTGAAGGTAAAGCGCTTTTAATATCAGATGATCCATTTAGAGATTTTAATAAACTTACTTCACATTTTAAACCTTTTAAGTCTGCTAGCTCTGCTATTGCAAGTGATGCCATAATTGGTGAAGGCACAATTATACAACCAAATTGTTTTATTGGTAATAATGTTACTATAGGTAAAAACTGTATCATTCATGCCAATGTTAGTATTTATGATGATGCTATAATCGGAGATCATGTAACTATTCATTCTGGTAGTGTTTTAGGCGCAAGTGCGTTTTACTACAAAAACAGACCAGAAGGATACGATCAATTAAAATCTGGTGGTCGTGTAATCATTGAAGACCATGTTGATATAGGCGCATTATGCACCATTGATAGAGGCGTAACAGGTGATACAACCATTGGTGAAGGTTCTAAACTAGATAATCATATTCAAATTGGTCATGATACTGTTTTGGGTAAAAAATGTTTAATTGCATCACATACTGCAATTGCTGGTTGCGTTGTAGTTGAAGACAATGTTACACTTTGGGGACAGGTTGGAGTTAAAAGTGGAATCACAATAGCTAAAGGAACAGTAATATATGCACAATCTGGATTAGGGCAAACTACAGAGGAAGGAAAAACATACTTTGGTTCTCCTGCTATTGAAGCAAGAGCTTTTTTCAAAGAAAGAGCATATGCTAAAAAAATTCCCGAAATACTTCAAAAATTAAAAAACTTATAATATCTGCTAAGGAATTTGTTAAAGCATTTTATGAGTGCGATTTAGCAAATAATATTAAGGTAGTTTATCAGTATTTTCATAAAGATTGTGAATTGTATTAGACAACTAGTCTAGAATTTGTAATGCTGAATAATAAAGAGATCAAAGATATTTTTAAAGGTACAGGTCAATCATACAATTACCTTCATTTTAAATTTACACATTTAAGAGGTAATTAAAGAAGATAAATAATATCGTGGTTTTTAAATCAGCCTACCAGCAGATGAAACAATTTTGAAAGTATGGCATATTACGCTGAAAGAAAAATATAAAAGAGGTCGGTTTTGCATAATAAATCTCTTATTTTTGTGCAACAAAATTATAAAACTTAAAAACAACAATATCAAATGAGCGTTTTAGTTAATAAGAATTCTAATATTATAGTTCAAGGTTTTACAGGTAGTGAAGGGACTTTTCACGCTGGTCAAATGATTGAATATGGTACAAACGTCGTAGGAGGTGTAACTCCTGGGAAAGGTGGTCAAACTCATCTAGATAAACCCGTATTTAATACAGTTTCTGAAGCTGTTGAAAAAGTAGGCGCTGATACTACCATTATTTTTGTACCACCTGCTTTTGCTGCAGACGCTATTATGGAAGCTGCAGATGCTGGTATCAAAGTAATTATTACAATTACTGAAGGTATTCCAGTTGCAGATATGATTAAAGCTTCAAATTATATAAAAAATAAAGACTGTCGTTTAATTGGTCCTAACTGTCCTGGTGTTATTACTCCGGGTGAAGCTAAAGTTGGTATTATGCCAGGTTTTGTATTCAAAAAAGGTACTGTTGGTATCGTTTCTAAATCAGGTACATTAACATACGAAGCTGCTGACCAAGTTGTAAAACAAGGTTTAGGTATTACAACTGCAATTGGTATTGGTGGTGATCCAATTATTGGAACTACAACAAAAGAAGCTGTAGAATTATTAATTAATGACCCAGAAACAGAAGCTGTGGTTATGATTGGTGAAATAGGTGGTCAATTAGAAGCAGATGCTGCACATTGGTACAAAGAAAGTGGAAGTAAAAAACCAGTTATTGGTTTTATCGCTGGTGAAACAGCTCCTGCAGGTCGTACAATGGGACATGCTGGTGCAATTGTAGGTGGTAGTGATGATACTGCTCAAGCCAAAAAGAAAATTATGAGAGCTTGTGGAATTCACGTTGTAGATTCTCCTGCTGAAATAGGAAAGAAAGTCAAAGAGGTTTTAGGCTAAATTTCTGTTAAAATATATTCAAATAACTTACGTTATTAATCCATTAGCTATATTTAGCTAATGGATTTTTTTATGCATTAAACTTATCAATTAAATCAACTAAATCAAAAAATGAAAATCATCAAAACACTATTACTGCTCTCTATGATTGCAGTGGTTTTTGGTTGTAAGACTGAAAACAATGACAAAAAAATGGCTTATGCCATTGAAACAAATCAAGATGCTAATGGTTTTAATTATGAAACTGTTGCCAACGACCCAACAGGTTTGCGCCTTTACACTTTAGATAATGGTCTTAAAGTCTATTTAGGTAAAAATGATGAAGAGCCAAAAATACAAACACTTATAGCTGTTAGAGCAGGTTCTACTTATGATCCTGCAGATAACACAGGTTTGGCTCATTATCTAGAGCATATGGTTTTTAAAGGAACCGATAAAATTGGTACTACAGATTATGAAGAAGAGTCTAAACTCATCAAACAGATTTCAGATTTATATGAAGAACATAAAAAAGAACAAGACCCAGAAAAGAAAAAGGCTATTTATAAAAAAATAGATGAGATTTCTTTAGAAGCTTCAAAATTATCAATAGCGAATGAGTATGATAAAATGCTAAGTTCACTGGGAGCTGAAGGCACAAATGCTTTTACATCTAATGAACAAACCGTTTATGTCAATAAAATTCCATCTAACGAAGTAGACAAATGGTTAAAAATAGAAAGCGAACGTTTTAGCAAATTAGTATTACGTTTATTTCATACAGAATTAGAAGCTGTTTATGAAGAATTTAATAGAGGACAAGACAGTGATGGTCGTAAGCAATATTTTGCGACACTCGAAGGATTATTTCCAACACATCCTTACGGAACACAATCTACAATTGGTATATCTGAGCATTTAAAAAATCCATCTATGGAAGCCATTAATTCGTATTTTGATAAGTACTATGTGCCAAATAATATGGCTGTAATAATGGTTGGTGATTTAGATTTTGATGCTACTATTAAAAAAGTAAATGACGCTTTTGGTAGTTATGAGAAAAAAGAGGTGAATCATCCTACTTTTCCAGAATTAGAACCAATTACAACACCAGTTAAAAAAGAAGTTTTAGGACCAACTTCAGAATCTGTTTATGTTGCTTTTAGAGGTAAAGGAAAAGGGTCTGACCAAGAAGTGATATTAAATTTAGTAGATTATATGCTTGCAAATTCTCAGGCTGGATTAATAGATTTAAACCTTAACCAAAAACAATTGGTTCAAAATGCATCATCGTTTACAAATTTTGACAATGATTATGGGTTTCATTTACTATACGGTTCTCCAAAAGCGAATCAATCTTTAGATGAAGTTAGAGACCTTTTATTAGTGCAAATAGACAAAATTAAAAAAGGAGAATTTGAAGATTGGCTATTAGATGCTGTTATTAATGATATGCGTTTATCTCAAATTAGACAGTACGAAAATGGATCTGCAACAGCTTACGCTTATTTAGATGCCTTTATTGGTGAACAAGACTGGAACAATCGTTTAAAAATGCTTGATGAAATGAAAAAAATCACTAAGCAAGAAGTTGTTGACTTTGCTAATTCTTTTTATGGTAACAATTATGTAGAAGTGCATAAGCTTAAAGGAGAAGACAAATCAATTGTAAAAGTTGAGAATCCAGGAATCACACCAATTGAATTAAATAGAGGTAAAGAATCTGAGTTTTTAAAGTCTTTAAACGAAATGACTTCACCAGATTTAAAACCACAATTTGTTGATTATAAAACAGCAATTAAGGAAGCTAGTACAGATAATGGACTAAAAGTATCGTATGTAGAAAACCCTAACAATGATATTTTTAATTTGAATATCATTTTTGATATGGGACAAGATAACGACAGAATGGTATCTCTTGCTGCTGGTTATTTAGATTATTTAGGTACAGAAAAATACACACCAGAACAATTAAAACAAGAATTTTATAAAATAGGAATTAGCTACAATGTATCATCATCAAATGACAAAACATACATTGGTATTTCTGGATTAAAAGAAAACCTTGATGCTGGTTTAATACTTTTAGAACATTTATGGAATAATGCTGAGCCAAATCAAGAAACTTATGATAAATATGTTGAGAGTATTTTAAAAGAAAGAGAAGATGGTAAAACTCAAAAAGGGAATATTTTCTGGAATGGATTAATGAATTACGGTCAATATGGCGAAAATTCTAGATTGAGAAATATTTATTCTGAGGTACAATTAAAAGCTATTAGCCCAACGGAATTAGTAAACAAAATTAAAGAGATGCGTGCATACAAACAACGTGTTTTCTATTACGGAAATGCTGTTGACGAAGCAAAAGTAGCACTTAATAAACATCATAACATACCTGAAACTTTATTAGATTATCCTGAAAAAGTAGAATACACTAACTTAGAAACTGGTGGTAACGTTTACTTTGTAGATTATGATATGGTACAAAGCGAAATCTTATTACTAGCAAAAGGAGAAGAGTTCAGTCCAGAAAAAATGGCAGCTTCGCAATTGTTTAATACTTATTTTGGAAGTGGATTATCTTCAATAGTTTTTCAAGAAATTAGAGAATCTAAATCTTTAGCTTATTCTGCATTTTCAAGTTATAATAATGCAAGAGAAGCAGGCCAGCCAAATTATACTATGGCTTATGTTGGTACACAAGCTAATAAATTAGAGCAAGCCGTTGGTGCTATGATGGAATTAATGACTAATATGCCAGAAGCAGAAGATCAATTTAATCAAGCTAAAGAAGCAACTTTAAAGAAAATTGCTTCAGAGCGTATCACAAAATCTAATATTTTTTGGACTTACGAAGGATTGAAAAAACGTGGTATTGACAATGACAACCGTAAAGAAATATACGATGCCATAAATAACATGACCATGGAAGACCTAAAGTCATTCTTTAACTCTAACATTAAAGGAGAAAAGTACAATGTTATGGTAATTGGAAATAAAAAAGATATGGATTTTGAAGCTTTAAGCAAATTAGGAGCCATTAAAGAATTAGATATAGATTATCTTTTTAATTATAATCAACCTGAAGAGTTAAAGCAATAGTACTTTAATTAGTTAAGAGATGAAACCTCATATTTATGTTAAAATATGAGGTTTTTTTTTATTCATACTCGTAGTAATTGGTATATTTGAAACTGTTCAGACCGTCTTAAATTTTAGTTATCTAATTTCTAACTTATTTATAGTTGAAACTAGAATCGTAATCATCATTTAAGAAAACTACAACTTGAACACTAACTTGTAAATAAACTAACCAAACATATTAAATTATGAAACTTTTAGAAGGAAAAACAGCCATAATCACAGGCGCAAGTAGAGGTATAGGAAAGGGGATTGCAGAAGTATTTGCAGACCATGGAGCAAATGTTGCTTTTACTTATAGCTCATCGGTTGAGGCGGCTAATGAACTAGAAAAAGAATTAAATTCTAAAGGAATAAAAGCTAAAGGCTACCAAAGTAATGCTGCTGATTTTAATGAATCTCAAAAATTGGCTGAAGATGTCCTTGCTGATTTTGGAGCCATAGATATTTTAGTAAACAATGCTGGTATTACAAAAGATAATCTCTTAATGAGAATGGGAGAAGAGGATTTTGATAAAGTCATTGAAGTGAATCTTAAATCTGTTTTTAACATGACTAAAGCCGTACAGCGAACCATGCTAAAACAACGTAAAGGCTCAATTATTAATATGAGCTCTGTAGTTGGTGTAAAAGGAAATGCAGGACAAACAAATTACGCAGCATCTAAAGCAGGAATTATAGGTTTCTCTAAATCAGTAGCATTAGAATTAGGCTCTCGTAATATTAGAAGTAATGTCATCGCACCTGGTTTTATTGAAACAGAAATGACAGCAAAGTTAGACGAAGAAACTGTAAAAGGCTGGAGAAGTGCTATTCCTCTAAAAAGAGGAGGTACACCAGAAGATATTGCTAATGCTTGTGTATTTTTAGCAAGTGATTTAAGTGCTTATATTACAGGGCAAACACTAAATGTTGATGGTGGAATGTTAACCTAAATTGATTATGACTGCAACGTCAATAGTCTTTTATTTATATTAAAATTTAATGAGTTCTGAAACTCTATTATATATTATTTTAGCTGGAATAGCAGCGCTTTCATTAGCGCTGTTTCAGTATTTATATAAATCGAAATTAAAAAGTAATCTAAAATACGTGCTCGCAGCATTGCGAGCAATTGCTGTTTTTGGCATATTACTTTTGCTTATTAATCCAAAATTTGAATCCTTTACATATTTTGATGAAAAGCCAACATTAGTTGTAGCTGTAGACAATTCTGAATCTATTTTGTATTTAAAACAAGATGAGAAGGCTAGGGAAGTGCTAAATGCTTTAAAACGCAATTCAGAAATCAATGAACGTTTTGATATTAAAGCTTATAGCTTTGGCAAATCGGTTGGTACATTAGATAGTTTAAATTTTAATGAGCGTCAATCTAATTTAACATTGGCATTAAAGCAATTTGGTGAGATATATGCCAACCAAACAGCACCAATTGTTGTTTTAACGGATGGAAATCAAACATACGGATCGGATTATAGTTATATAGCAAAAAGCATCAAACAACCTATTTATCCATTAGTTCTTGGGGACTCAATAATACATTCGGATATAAGTATTAAACAATTAAATGTAAATCGCTATGTGTATCTAAAAAATAAGTTTCCTGTAGAAGTTATTGCCAATTATAGTGGTAAAGCGACTATAAATACTGAACTTAAAATATGGTCTGGCAACAGTGTGGTATTTAAAAAAACACTCCAATTTAGCGCTTCTAAGACTTCACAAATTATTTCAACAGCTTTAATGGCTAATAGTGTAGGCGTAAAAACCTATCGTGTTGAATTGGTTCCATTAGAAAACGAAAAGAACACTGTTAACAACGTCAAGAATTTTGGAGTAGAAGTTATAGATCAAAAAACAAATATAGCTTTGGTTTACGATCGTATGCATCCAGACTTAGGTGCATTAAAAAAGTCTATTGAAAGCAATGAACAACGAAGCGTTTCAATTTTAAAACCCAAAGAACTATTAAATAAAATTAATGATTTTCAATTGGTTATATTATATCAGCCAAACAGTAGCTTTAATTCAATATTAAAAGAAATAAAAGATCAAAAATTAAATACTTTTATTATTACTGGTACAACAACAGATTATGAGTTGTTATATAATACCAATCTAAATATACTCTGGTCAATAACCAATCAAACAGAAAACTTTCAACCCCAATTAAATAAAAATTACAATACTTTTATAATTGATAATATAGATTTCAGCAATTATCCACCATTGCAATCAGAATTTGGAGGTTTTAAATCTTCAGCTCCATCTGATATTATCTTATATAAAACAGTGAATGGTATTAATACTAGTGATGCTATGTTAGCCACATACGAGTTTGATAACATGAAGCATGCACTTTTGTTAGGTGAAGGCATATGGAGATGGAGAGCACAAAGTTATTTGGATACTGAAAGCTTTATGGATTTCGATAATTTTATGGGCAAACTAGTTCAATATCTTAGTTCTAACAAAAAACGAAACCGTATTAATGTAGATTACAAATCTTTCTATAATGGCAATGATGATGTAATTATTACAGCACAGTATTTCAATAAAAATTTTGAATTTGATAATACGGCCTCATTAAGTATTGTAGTAAAAAACAAAGAAAAACAAACGATAAAAGAAGTGCCGCTGTTACTTAATAATGGCAATTACACAGTAGATTTAAGTGGTATTGAAGCTGGTTTATATGATTTTACTGTGAAGCATAATTCTGAATCTGTTGCTATTTCTGGTAGCTTTCAAGTTTTAGAATATAATGTGGAACAGCAATTCTTAAATGCTGATATTTCTAAACTTAAAACATTAGCAAATAACAGTAACGGAGAAGTTTATTTTACTTCAGAGTCTGATATATTAATTAACAAGCTGCTCAATGATAACCGTTATAAAACCATACAAAGAAGCACTAAAAATATCGTACCTTTGATAGATTGGAAATACCTACTTGGTTTAATAGTTTTAAGTCTATTTGTAGAGTGGTTTATTAGAAAATATAACGGATTAATTTAAAAATAAAGAAATGGAGAAATTACCTAAGATTGGATTACCGATATTAATCGGAATTGTACTTTTAATTATAATTTTAGCAAAATCTGCAGTCACCTTAGATTCAGGTCATGCAGGTGTTTTATACGAAACACTTAGTGGAGGTGTAGACCCAGATAAAGCACCATTGGGTCCTGGTTTTCATGTTATAGCACCATGGAATAGGGTGATTGATTATGAAACACGTCAGCAAGAAGTGGCAGAAAAAATGGCCGTTTTATCATCTAATGGTTTGGATATTAAACTTGATGCTTCTATTCTGTATCAACCAGATGTTAAAAGTTTAGGAAAATTACATAACCAAAAAGGTGAAGATTATTTAAGTCGTGTACTTCAGCCAGCTATTAGAAGTGCAGCAAGAAGTGTTGTTGGTAGATATACACCAGAACAATTATACTCAAGTAAAAGAGATGCTATACAAGAAGAGATTTTTGAAGAGACTAAAAAAATTGTTGAACCTCAATATATTCAATTAAATGATATTTTAATTAGAGATGTTACTTTACCGCCTACAATTAAAGAAGCAATTGAGCGTAAATTAAAACAAGAGCAAGAATCATTAGAATATGAATTTAGACTTGAAAGCGCAAGAAAAGAAGCTGAGAAAGTAATTATTGAAGCAAAAGGTAAAGCAGAATCAAATAGAATTCTGAGTGCATCTTTAACAGACAAGATTTTACAAGATAAAGGTATAGAGGCAACAGTTAAATTGTCTGAATCACCAAATAGTAAAACGATTATAATCGGTTCTGGAGATAGCGGATTGCCTATTATTTTAGGAAATCAGTAATTAGATTTATAAATAGTATTTATAGCTTAAATAAAAGGTCTTTTGAGAAATCAAAAGACCTTTTTAGTTTCATCATTTTTGCGTTATTAAAATGATTATAGTCTTTTATTAAACAGTTTTGAAACTATAATAATAGATAATATAGAGTATTTATAAAGATTGAATAACATAATGCTTGGTGTTAATCGGTAAAAGATGTATTTTGACCGACTTAATGCCTCAAAACCGACCTTATGACATCCATAAAACATATGCTTTTATTGTTTTTAGCCTTTATATGCTTTGCAATAACTAATGCTCAAAACCAATGTGGTTTTGATAATGAAAGACAGAAACAATTAGAAGACTCTAATTTTATTGAATTAGAAAGACTTGCAGAGGAAAAAATTAAGAATGCAAAATTGAACTCCAATTTTTCCGCTAGGTCTACAGCAGGTACTATTTTAACAATACCAGTTGTGGTTCACGTTTTGCATTTAGGGGAATCGGTTGGGACAGGAACAAATATTTCTGATGCGCAAATTCAAAGTAGCATAGATAATCTTAATGATTATTATAGAGGTCAAATACCAACGAGTCCTGTAGATTTTGAAATAGAGTTTACGCTTGCTAAAAGAGATCCTAGTTGTAATGCAACAAATGGTATAAACAGAATGGATGCTTCAACACTTGCAGGTTATTCCAATTATGGTGTGAATGTTAATAATACCAATGGAGCAAGTTATGAAGATATTGTAGCATTAAGTAGTTGGCCAAAAAATGATTATTTCAACATTTGGATTGTAACTGAACTAGATGGAAATAATGGAGGCTATGGCTTTCAAGGCTATGCTTATTTTTATAATGACAATGCAACTAATCACGGTTCTGTAATGATGTCTACTGTTTTTGGTTATGATCCAGGTAATACTAATGGTTGGGGATTAAATTCTAATGGTGATAATAGTACAGTAGTCCATGAAGTAGGTCATTTTTTTAATTTATATCATACCTTTCAAGGTGATGGCACAGGTAGCACTTGTCCGTTAGATGAAACAGTTGGGACTGATAGTGATGGCTGTGCAGATACAGTGCCACATAGAAGAGAAACAAGTACATGTCCCGCAATTAATAGTTGTACTGGAAATCCGTGGGTAGATAATAATACTGTTAATAATATTATGAGTTATTATTATTGTTCAGACAGATTAACTAATGATCAGAAAACTAGAGCTAGAGTGTCTATGGAAGGTACAACTATAGTTAATTCTATAGGTTCAGTGCCAATTGACACAAGTTTTGTAGCACCAATGGCAGTATGTAGCACTAATACTGCTGATGCTAATAATTATGCAGGTATAATGAGTGTTGAATTAAATGGCATTACAAATGTTTCTTCTACCAATGGTATTGATGGTGGTAATGTTGATGGCATTGTAGGTTGCTCAAACAACTATGAAATTGATACATCTATATCTAATACTTTAAATGTTGAAGTAGGGCCTAATTTTAATCAACTAGGAGTTTGGATTGATTGGAATAATGATGGTGATTTTGATGATGATTCTGAATTACAGTATTTACAAGATGAAATTGCTTCAAATAGTACAGTCGCAATACCCATTAATTATCCTACAATTATTCCTTACGATACTTATGTTAGAATTAGACTAATAGAAGATTTAGACGACCAATATGGTGTGGCATTAATAAACTCACCTTGTACTATGAATTTATCTTATGGTCAGTCTGAAGACTACGTTATTTATGTAAAACCTGGTGGAGCAACTACATATACTTATAATAACGGTTGGTCACCAAGTAGCCCAGTTGGCACTTCAACTTCTGCCGATACCATTATAATTGATGCTGGAACTGCAAATATTTCAGCTAATATAGATTGTGATACTATAACCGTAAATCCTGGTGCGTCTTTAACAATAGATTCTGGTGTTACAATAACTGTAGCAACTGTTGATTTAAATTCAACTTCACAACTTTTTTCAAGTTTAATATCTGATGGAACAATCACCGGAATTGTAAACTATAACAGATATACATCGCAAATTGGAACAAATGATTTAATATCAGCACCAGTAGTTGGTCAGACATTTAATTCCTTTGATACTGCTAATACTAATTTACCAGCTTCTGGTACTTTAAGATCTTTTGCAACTTATGAAACAACTGTTGGAGCGTATCAAAATTTTGACGTTACCACAAATGCATCAACTTTAATGGATGCAGGTATTGGCTATAGAGCAGCAACAACTGATGGAAGTACATTAACTTTTACAGGTACTGTTAGAACAAATGATATATTAGATGTTCCAATTTCTGATGCATCTGCAGGTTTTGCATGGAATTTAATTGGAAATCCTTACCCATCATATATAGATTTTGATACCTTTTTCACTACCAATGCCAGTGAATTTGATTCTGGCAGTGCATACCAAGCCATTTATGGTTATGATGGTAACGCATCTAATGGTTGGACCGTTTGGAATTTAGCAACTATTGCAGACGGAACTGTTACGGAATTAATAGCACCTGGTCAGGCCTTTTTTGTAAAATCAAAAACTGGAGGTGGTTTAGTAGATTTTACAACAGGTATGAGAACTACAGGTACTTCTGATGATTTTATTGCAGGAAGAAATAGCACAACTAATGTAGCTTCATGTAAATTGAATTTAATCAGTGCAACTAATAACGCTTCAACACAAATATATTTTATTGAAGGAACAACAAGAGGTTTGGACATCGGTTACGATGCTGGTTCTTATTTAGGTAGTGCTGCGGATTATTCAATATATTCAAATATTGTGGAAAATAATTTAGGTTTAGATATGGCTATACAATCTTTACCTTATGATGATCTTAGTTCTATAATTATTCCTTTAGGTGTAAAAGCACAACCTAATGAAGCAATAACCATTTCTATAGATGATTTGTCTTCTTTACCGTCTAATACTTATGTGTATTTAAATGATACCGTAGAAAACACACTGACTTTACTTAGTACAAATGACTACACATTTATGCCAGTATCTGAATTGAATGGAATAGGCCGTTTTTATTTGCGTTTTTCATCTGATGTATTATCTACAAAAAAGAATGATTTGAATGGTTTACATATTTATACCAATTCAATACCAAAAGAAGTCGTTATTGAAGGTTTGTTAAAAAACAAAACTGAAGCTAGTATTTACGATATTCAAGGAAGATTAGTGATGCGCCAAGAGTTAGATTTAACAAAAATGTCAAATCATTTAAATGTTTCAAATTTATCTACTGGCATTTATATCGTAAAAGTTTCAAATTTTAATAGTGTAGAGACAAAAAAGTTAATTATTAACTAGTTACCAAGATTTTAATACAATATATGGCAGCCTTATACTTAATTTAAGGCTGTTTTTTTTATTCTGTTTAACGTTAAAGGTATAAACGCAACCAAATCAGGCATATAGCGAAGAAATAAAAGAAACACTTTGTCGAGTAAATATTACCTTTGTCGGAAAAAAAGCAATTTAATCGAAAATATTATTTTTTTAAACGATTAAATTAGCGTTTGAGCGGATAATTTTTCTCTTTTCATAAGTTTGTTGTAAAGAATTACTAACCAAACTATAACCCCAATCTTATGAAAAACTTTACACCTATTTTATCCTCTTTATGTATGTTGTGTTTTGTCAATATATCAGAAGCGCAACAACAACCAGGATTAGATATCCAAAATCAATTACAAAATCAAATTAGTTTTACCCAAGACAAACCTTTTAGCAATAATGACATTGCAAATGCTTTTAATTTGCCTGAAATTGATTCAAATTCAGCCATAAGTGCAGACGACTCTGCTAATTCTGGAAGAAGTGAATTAACATCTATTACCTTTACCTATAATGACGGTTGGTTTCCAAGTGACCCTTTAATTTTTGCTACTTCAATTGACGATATTATTATTGAATCTGGTATTGCCAACATTTCATCAAACGCAATTTGTAATATTTTAACAATAAAACCTGGTGCTTCTTTAACTATAGATCTCGGTGTTACACTAACCACAGCAGAAATTAACTTAGAATCTACTTCACAGCAGTACTCTAGTTTAATTTCTGATGGTACCATAATTGGAGCTGTAACCTATAGTAGATATACAGCACAGATAGGTACAAATGATCTAATTTCAGCACCAATTTCTGGTCAATTATTTGATCCATTTGCAACCTTAAACTCTACTAACTTAGCAGCAAGTGGATTTATAAGAGCTTTTGCACCCTATAATGCAATTATTGGAGCTTATGAAAATTACGATATTGTAACAAATGCAACAACTACAATTGAAGCAGGACAAGGTTTTAGAGCAGCAACAATAGATGGAAGCGCATTAATTTTTGCTGGTATTGTTAGAACAGATGATGTTTTAGACATACCAATATCTAATGATGGTTTAGATAAATCTTGGAATTTAATTGGAAATCCGTATCCATCTTATTTAGATTTTGATGCTTTCTTTTCTTTGAATAAATCACAATTAGATGTGGGTTCCAACCAAGCGATTTATGGTTATGACGGAGATATGTCAAACGGATGGACTATATGGAATCAAGCCATTATAGATTCACCAGCAGAAACGGAATTAATCGCTCCAGGACAAGCCTTCTTTGTAAAAGCAAAATCTGGTGGTGGACTTATCGATTTTACAACAAGAATGCGTACTACAGGATCTTCTGACGATTTTATTTTAGGTAGAGAATCATCTTCTCCACATTATGGTTATTTATCATTAAATATAAATTCTACAGATTCTAATTTTAGTACAGGTTTTTATTTTAATAGTAATGCAACTCAAGGCTTTGATCCTGGTTATGATGCCGCTATATTTAATGAAAACGCCCCAAGCTTTTCAATCTATTCTAATTTAGTTGAAAATAATACAGGTATGCCACTTGCTGTTCAAGCTTTCAGTCCTGATGCTATGAATTCTGTTATTGTTCCTTTAGGAGTAAATGCAGCTCAAGGTCAAGAATTAACTTTTCATATTCTTGAAACTGATTTATCATCTGACATCAGTGTCTATTTAGAAGATACGTTTAATAATTCTTTTACATTATTAAATACAACAGATTATATATTAACCGCAGATACTGATCTTTCAGGTATTGGACGTTTTTATCTTAGGTTTGAAGGTGAAGCTCTAAGCACACTTAAATCAACCTTATCTGATATTAATATTTTCGCAAATAATACTGCTAAAACAATTGTGATAGAAGGACAACTGCAAAATGAAAATACAGCACAATTACATGATGTTAATGGTCGTTTAATATTAACTCATGCTTTAAATAACTCAACAAATAACCAAACTATAGACGTGAGTCATTTAAGTCCTGGAATTTACATATTAGAGTTAAATGGTACTAACAACGAAAAACGAATAGAAAAATTGATTATTAGATAAAATTTGAAAAAAATTATATGTATTAAAGCTGCCATAGTCAATGATTATGGCAGCTTTGTTCTTTTAATACTATTTAGAAAGTGTGTTTACATCACAGAATTAAACATTAGAAATTTCCATATAATAATAAGTGATTAACATCCTCATACTATTTTTAAATTTCGAATTATAAAAGTAAGCATTGCTTTTGGAATCTTCTAGAAATTAGCGTTCTTGCCATTATGTTTGATAAACGTTATTATTATCTCATTAAAATACAATATTTAGGCTATCGTTTTCATGGTTGGCAAAAGCAACCTGATGTTAAAACGGTGCATCTAATGATAGATCGTACATTAAAGTATATACTTCAAAACACACGATTTAAGACTTTAGGAGCCGGACGAACTGATGCCATGGTTTCTGCTAATGAAGCCGCTTTAGAGTTGTTTATCTATAACGACCCAATTCAAGATTTTGATGCATTTTTAGATTTATTTAATCATAATTTACCGCAAGATATTAGAGCTTTGTCTATAGAAGAAGTAGATAAAACTTTTAATATTATTCAAGATTCTAAGTTAAAAGAGTATCATTATGTGTTTTCTGAAGGTCGAAAAAATCATCCATTTTGCGCTCCTATTTTAACTACAATTCTCGAACCGTTAGATGTTGATTTAATGAAACAAGGAGCCAAATTATTTGAAGGCTCTCATAATTTTAAAACGTATTGTTATCGCGCTACTGACAGAGGTGAATATTTAAGAACAATAGAATTTTCAGAAATAGTAGACAACGATATTTATACCGCTAATTTTTTTCCTGAGAAATCGTATGTATTTAAAGTTATTGGTAAAGGTTTTATGCGAAACCAAATCCGGTTGATGTTTGGTTGTCTCATAAAATTGGGTAGAGGAGAGGTAACTTTAGATTATATTAAAGAAACCTTAGAAAATGAAAGTACTGAAGTAATGGATTATATTGCTCCAGCTTCTGGTCTTATATTACATTCTGTAAATTTTGAATGAAAGCTCTTAAATTATGAAGCATTAAAAAAGGCATTAGATTAAAATCTAATGCCTTTTTTAAATTTGGTTGGTTATTATACTAATTAGTTATTCTTCTTTCTCTTTAATAATAAGTTAAATCAACTTATGTTATATAAAAATTTAATAAGATTTCAATCATTTTTGAATGAAAAACATATTGTATTTAGTTTTAGAAGAAATCAGTAAAATTTAAACTTAATCTGCTACGTGTAATTTAGGCTCTTTGTCCACAAATTTTCCGTTAACAGATTCACCTAATATCATCACTTCTTTAGAGCGTTCATACATTTTTATAGCTCGATGCATCTGTAATTTAGTTCCGCTATAAAGTTTTACACCTGATCTTGAGCCTTTATTTCTTATTTCAATATAAAAACCGTCCTTAAGTGCTGTTGGTCTTGTTGCTGGTCTACCCATAAATATAATGTCTATTTTAAATATAGTGCATGATAGGAAAAAAACTTAAATCTCACAAGTTTATTTCATAACATTTATTAATGAAGTTATTCACGTTTCTAAATCTTATTAACTCTCAGTCTTTTATTAAATAAAAATGTGTTTTCATGATGCATAATGCCATTGATTTCACACAATTAATATGCTTTTTACGAGTTAATATTCATTAAAATTTCCGCTATTCAGTTAGAAAAACGTCAATTCTTTGAAATTGAATTGAAATTTTTAAGCATTGTATTAGAGTCAAGACTTATAGTATAAGAGCAAAACATATGATTTAATCCTTTCGATATTTGTAGAAGACAAGTTTCAAGTATAAAATTCTAATACTTCAAATGTCTTCAAACCTTAATTATAAATATATCATGAAAGAACAATTCAATACAGCTCTAGGAAATTTATTTGACAAATTAATAGGATGGTTTAATGCTATTATAGAAAACATTCCAAATATGGTTTTAGCCATTTTGGTTATGGTAGCATCCTACTTTGCCGCCAAATATGTGAGTAAATTAGTCAACAAATTAGTAAATAAACGTGTAGAGCAAGAGTCTATAAAACAAGCCATTTCTAGAGTTAGTGCAGTTGTTATTGTAGCATTAGGGCTTTTTATGGCGCTTGGTGTTCTTAATTTAGGCAAAGCCTTAACGTCATTACTTGCAGGTGCAGGTGTTGTTGGTTTGGCTATTGGTCTAGCGCTACAAGGTACATTGGCTAACACTTTTGCCGGATTAATTCTTTCTTTTAGAAAAAAAATACAAATAGGGCACTGGGTTGAAACCTCAGGTTATTCAGGAGAAGTGATGGATATTAATCTTAAGGACTTTACATTAAAAGAAGCCGATAATAATGTAGTAATAATTCCGAATAAAACCATTTTAGATAATCCATTAAAAAACTATTCACTAACTACAAAAATGAGAGTTTTTATAGAATGTGGAGTAGGTTATGAGTCTGATTTAGAAAAGGTAGAGCAGTTAACAAAAGACGTTATAGCGCGTACTTTTGATCAAGTAAAATCTGCTGAAGATGTAGAATTTTATTATACAGAATTTGGAGATAGTTCCATAAACTATTTATGTCGTTTTTGGATTGATGCAGAAAGTATGCTAGAAAAATTAAGAGCTAAAACCACTGCTATTATCGAAATTAAAAAAGCATATGATAAAGAAGGTGTTAATATTCCTTTCCCTATTAGAACTTTACAATTTGATAATAAATTAAATATAAAAGCGCCAAACATGAATGAAGCTTTTACAAACAATTAATAAATTTTAAAAAATCAAAAACTATTCTTTTTATAAGTTAAAAATTAAAGAATTAGAGCTAACATAAAATTAAGATGATAGCGATATTTACATTATATACTAATCACTAAAATCATATAAAGATGAAAAAATTAAGTTATTTATTTATAGCCTTATTTAGTTTAAGTTTAATGACAACTAGTTGTAGAGAGCAGAAAACAACTGAAGATAAAGTTGAGGATGCCATAGACGACGTTGGTGATGCTATTGATGATGCAGCAGATGATGTTGAAGACGCAGTAGACTAAATAATCTACAATTTTTTAAATAGTACATGTAAAAAGCTATCGTTAAGATGGCTTTTTATATTTTTATAAAATAAATGAAATTATTATAACCAATAGCACTAATCCCTAATGAGTCTTTCCATACCAAAAGAAGTATTTACCTTTTTTAATAAGCTAGAAAAAAATAATGATAGAGACTGGTTCAATGATCATAAACCAGAATTTAAAGCTATTGAAGCGAAAATGAAAAAGGTTTATAATCATTTAGGCGAATTGATGAGTACTTACGACCAAATTGAAAAGATTAAGATCTTTAGAATTTACAGAGATGTTAGATTTTCTAAAAACAAATTGCCTTACAAAACACATTTTGGTGGTTCGTTTGCAAGAAAAAAACCCGAATTAAGAGGAGGTTATTATGTACATATACAGCCAAATAATGAGTCTTTTATTGCTACAGGGTTTTGGGATCCCAATAAAGAAGATCTTTTACGCATAAGAAAAGAGTTTGAAATGGATGATAGTGAAATTCGCGCTATTTTAAACGACAAAACCTTTAAATCTACTTGGGGAAATTTTACAGGTGATGAACTTAAAACAGCACCAAAGGGCTTTGATAAAGCGCATTCTGCCATTGATTTAATTAGAAGAAAGCAATTTATTTTCGTTAAAAAATATACAGATAAAGAAGTGCTTTCAGACCATTTTATAAATGATGTTAATGATGCCTTTAAAAATATTAAACCCTTTTTTAATTATATGAGTGATGTGTTAACCACCAATTTAAATGGTGAGTCCATTTTATAAAACTTCTTCAACCAAATAACTCTTATCGTTAAACTTAAACTGGTCTCCTTTTTTACGATGTTTTAATAGTTGGCCTAATGGAGAAGCCAATGAAATAATGTAATATTCAGCAGTTTCAAGTTCAACTTTCCCAATACTTAAGGCGATAAAAAACGTTATGCTATCCGTTTTTACCAAACTTCCTAAAACGGCTACCTCAGAAACTAAATTTGGTCGTACCAATTTTAATTGCTCACGCATTTTGTTGGCATCATTTAGATAAGTCATGTTTTTTTCTAAATCATCTAATAATTTAGAATTACCAGAATCATCTTCCTCATTACTAACTTTATCATTGTTTTCAATAGACTCTTTAATTAATTCTATCTCATTTTTATAACCCAAAACGCGTTTATCAGCATAGCGTTGGCAAAGTTCTATAAGTTGTGTTTTTATTTTCATTAAGACCAGACTATTAAGCCTGTAGTGTTTTAGGTTGAACAAAAAGTTGAATACTGTGAATTAAACGTTCTTTTACAATGGCCATCATACGTTTGTTTAAAGCCGAAGAATTTTTAATATACAGTTCATATTCTTCAACCGTAAATTGCCCAATAATCATTCCTTTTAAAGAATTTCTAAATTTTATGTCTTTTTGAATTGCATTAGTAATGTATTTAATCTGTTCTTCTAAAGACAAATCGAGAAAAATATTTTTATGTTTAGCTATATAATTCTTAAAAACAGCAATAAGCAAATCGTGCTGTAGTTTAATTATAGGCCTTAAAGTTTTATTCTGAAATGCTTCTTCAGCACCTATACCATCGTAAACTCTGGCAGATAAAATTTGGGGTCTAATAGATAATAAGTCATTAAATCGAGAAGCCATAATTACGTGTTTAAGGTTTAATTCTGAATTAAAATTAAGCAAATAGTTAATGCTTCAATTTGCTAAAAAAATATCTTGTTAACGCTCTTATTAACATTGTACATTTTAATATTCATAAATCTAATGCATTTGTAGCCTTTAAATTTGTAGGAAGTTCTATCTTTATATTAAGATAATAACACAATATAAAACGTAAAAAAATATGAGATTTCATACTAGAAAATGGGTAAAACCTGAAGACTTAAATCCAAATGGTACATTATTTGGAGGACGACTTTTAGCTTGGATAGATGAAGAAGCCGCACTTTATGCAACCATTCAATTAGAAAACTCTAAAGTAGTCACTAAATATATGTCTGAAATTAACTTTATGTCATCTGCAAATCAAGGTGATATTGTAGAAATAGGCATTGGAGTTAAAAAATTTGGAAAATCATCTTTAACAATTCATAGTGAAGTAAGAAACAAAATGACAAGGGAAACCATAATAACCGTAGATAATATAGTCATGGTTAATTTAGGTGAAGATGGAAAACCTGCTCCTCATGGAAAAACTAAAATAGAATTTGTAAAAGACAGATTGAATAATGCTTAGTGATACTAACATTATTAATAAATTACTAAATTAGCTTTAGGTGAGTTTATTAAGACTTACCTAAAGCTAATTCGTAAATTTCTAAATCAAAATATTTTACGGCAGCTAATACGTGGTCAAAAATATCTCCTATAATGAACTCATAGTTTTCCCATTTCTGATCTTTACTAAATGCATAAATTTCCATTGGAATACCTTGAGAAGTAGGTTCTAATTGACGCACCATTAAGGTCATATCTTTATTTATTGCCGAATGATTCTCAATATAAGTCTGTAGATATTTTCTAAAAACACCAAAATTGGTAAGATTTACACCATTAATAAGAACTGATTTATCAGCACCATGAGCTTCATTATACTTTTTTATCTCCTTTGATTTATGTTCAATATATTTAGAAACCAATTGAATTTTTTTCAACTTTTCAATGTCTTCAGCTTCTAAAAATTTAATAGTAGACACTTTTATAATAACGGAACGCTTAATTCGTCTACCACCAGAAGATTGCATACCTCTCCAGTTTTTAAACGAATCTGAAATTAAAGCATAAGTAGGAATGGTGGTTATGGTCTTATCCCAATTTTGAACTTTAACGGTTGCTAAATTTATTTCTATAACATCACCATCAGCACCATATTTTTCAAACGTAATCCAATCTCCAATACGCACCATGTCATTAATAGAAACCTGAATACTAGCTACAAAACCAAGAATTGTATCTTTAAAAATTAAAATAATAATTGCAGAAGCAGCACCTAAAGTCGTTGCAAATTTAAAGAATGATATACCTGTTAATATAGCTATTGCCGAAAATATACCTATTAACCAAGCAAAAATCATAAACACCTGTATGTAGCTGTCTATAGGTTTATCTTTATAATGCGTAATTGTTTTAAGATAATCTTTTATCGATTTTAAAATACTACGTATAATACTAATGGTTAGTACTATGCCAATAACCTTTAGCGTTTTTGCGGTAATGGATTCTACAAATTCAAAATCGGTGAAAATTTGTGGTACAAACTCAATTAATATAATAAGCGGAACAATATGTGCCACATTTCTAGGCAGCCTGTTATCTATTAAAATATTATCGAAATTGGTTTTGGTGCGTTTTGCGACTGCAGAAGAGAACCTCCATAAAAATCGTTTAGTCACATAATCTATAGCAAACACCACAATAATAACACCTAACAATAGGCCTATCATGTTTAAAAAACTAGCAGTTTCTTCTGATAATCCTTTTTCTATAAAAAAATCGAATAAAATGTGTTTAATGTTAAGCACGACTGTGATTATTTAAGTATTTTTTATCAATGTAAAATGTACCAAAAGGAAGAATAGAGGCAATAAGTACAATCCAAAGTGTACGTGTAGACCATTTCATATAAGCACTTATTAATACGGCAATAACAACATAAGCCATAAATAAAAGACCATGTGGCATTCCTAATAATTTTACATATTGAGGATCTTCATAAAAGTATTTAATTGGTGTTGCAATAAATAATAATAAGATATAAGAAACACCTTCTAACAACGCTATAATCCTAAAAACAGGCACTAATTTTGACATGCTAAATATTTTCTGCGAAAGTACTATAGAATTGAAGAATAAAAGCAGATTTTAACAGCTTTTAAGATTCTTTAAATGGTATAAACTTAAACATTTAAGAGAACTTATTTTATTAAGAATAGAAAACGATTCTGGTAAAGTAATTAAACAAGGAAGAAAAAGAATTTTGTCTGAATTTAATTCAAGATTGAATGTTTCAGTTTTTAGATGTAAATTGCGATACATATAATTTTGACCTTACGGTTTCAAATCATATATTAAAAATTATATACCATTGATAAGATGGTTTAGTACAATTATTCTTAGATATAAAATATTATGAAAAAATTAGTTTTAATAGCTTTACTTTTTAGTCTGTCTGCAACTACTATTGTAGCTGCACAATCCAAGCAAGCACAGAAGGAAGTCTTTGCATCTACGTATCATAATACCAAAACATTAGTGAACACACAACAGTTTTTATACGTTGGTGAAATGGTTTATAATAATGAAACTAGGGAAGTGCTGAATGGTGAAATAAAGACATTAACAATTGACAAGTCTGAAGTTTCTGGGAAAGTTATTTCTGTACGTTCAGATAAAAAGACAATTAATGTTACTGGTAAAATTGAAGATTACATGGCTTCATTTGATGACCAAAAACAAGAAGTTAATATTTCTTTTAACGTAAAAACAGAAAGTGCAACAGTAACTATAAATATAGAAATTAAGCCTAATGGAAATGCTTTTTTAACAGTTTCTTCTGCAGGTAATGAAAAAATTTCTTGGACTGGAAAACTAAAAAGCATGTCATAAAAACATCTTAATTTAGGTTTGTAACGTACATAAAATGTTCATTGTTATTTTATTAGCAATAACAAACCAAATCTAACCTAAATTATATTTTTATGAACCTACTTAAATCTGCGCTACTTGCAGCTATTGTGAGTATTTCACATTTTTCTTATTCTCAAAACACATCAAATCAAGATGCTAAATTCGCTGTCGGATTTTCAACAGGCCTAAATAGAGGATTGGCATTCAATGTTAATTTTACAGCTTTACATCCCGTTGAAACCTTACCGTTACACTTCAGATTTGGAATAGGATATACAAATTTAGACCCAGGAAATTCTGCTGACGCAAGACGTATATTTATTAATAATGCAACAAATGGAGTACCAGAAGAAAAAGGAAAAGCATTTGACTATCGCTTAGATTTTATGTGGAAAACCGATTTATTAAATCTAGAAGAGTCCTATCTTGTATTTGGACCGCGTTATTCTAGTTTTACTGCTAATTTTAATTACATCGGTGGAAATGAAGACTTTGATGTCACCTCAAAGCAATTTGGGCTAGGTATTGGAGCAGAAGCACAATTTAAAATTTCAGAACAATTTAATTTAGTTGCTGCAGTAGGCTTAGATTACTTTTTTAATAATACTTTAAAAGGTCACGATACTTCTTATAGTCCTGATAATGACAATGTAAATCCTAGAAATAATAACGAAAATAATGATACTCAATTTACATTTAGCGATGCAAATAAGGCTATAAAACAGCCAAGTCTTATGCCTAGAGTACTTTTAGGTGTTGTTTATAAGCTATAAAATTTATTATATGGTATAGAAATTGTATCTTTGTCACTAGTTTATTGAAGATATACTACACAAATAACATTATCCTTAAAGTTATTGTAATAGATTTTAATACTATTCATTGTTAAGTTGATTAACTTGTTTGCATTATAAATATTTTCAAAAGCACTCACACATATTAATTTTTAAAACTACGAATGGCTAAATCACAACAAACTTTTAGTAAAAGTGAAAAAGAAAAAAAACGATTAAAAAAACGAGAAGACAAGCGCAAGAAAATGGAAGCGCGTAAACTCAATAAAGATGAAAATGGCTCAGAAGGAATTCCTATTGCTTATGTAGATCATAATGGCAATTTAACAGATACTCCTCCAGATCCAACAATGAAGGTGAAGGTAAAAGCAGAGAACATTGTTCTAGGTGTACCTACAAAAGAAGAATCAGATGAAGATCCTTTTGATCCAATTAGAAATGGAAAAGTATCATTCTACGATAGCTCTAAAGGTTTCGGTTTTATTATAGATACTGAAACTAATGAGAAACATTTTACACACGTCAGTGGTATTATTGACGAAATTACAGAAAACGATAAAGTTACTTTCGAATTAGAGAAAGGACAACGTGGAATGAATGCTGTTAGAGTGAAACTCGTTAAATAGTATTTACTCATAAATTTTTATAAACCATCATAATTAATAATTATGGTGGTTTTTTTTGTCTTAAAGTCTCATTATTATATAAATTTTTAAGTTTTAAAAACCGACCTATCAAAATCTTCGTAGGTAGAGAAACAATTAATTTAAAACTTAAAAGATGAAAACGAAAACATTTATTTCAACATTATTATTAACTGTAGCATTATTGTTCGTAACCACAACTATTGCACAGTCCAAAATGAAAAAAGATACTAAAATAGTTGGAGGAGCTGAGATGTATCCGTCCAAAGACATTGTTAGTAATGCTGTAAACTCTAAAGACCATACAACTTTAGTTGCTGCAGTAAAAGCAGCAGAGTTAGTAGAAACTTTACAAGGTGATGGTCCTTTTACAGTATTTGCTCCAAATAACGCAGCCTTTGATAAGCTGCCAAATGGTACTGTTGCTACATTATTAAAGCAAGAAAATAAAGAAAAACTTCAGGCGGTCTTAACCTATCATGTGCTTGCAGGTAAGTATAGTGGCAAAGATATTATGAAAGCCATAAAAAAAGGAGGAGGAAAAGCATCGTTTAAAACAGTAAACGGATCAATGATTACGGCTATGATGGATGGTAAAGCTTTGGTATTAATAGATAATGCAGGTAATAAATCAACAGTGACAATTGCAGATGTAAATCAGTCAAATGGTGTTATTCATGTTGTAGATACTGTAGTGTTACCAACTATGTAAAAATATATTTGTTAGGGTAAAGAATTAGTTTATAAATTTTGGTTGGTGTTAATACTAATTCTTTGGAGCACAAGTTTAAACACTTGTGCTTTTTTTATATATTTAACTCTCATTTATATCACTTTCATGACTCCTAAAATAAAAGAATATCCTATACTAAAAGTAATAGGCTTATCCACTCATATAAAACTAAATGAACAACATAAAATTCCGATGCTTTGGAAACTCTTTATGCCAAGAAAGCAAGAATTAAAACATTTGGTTTCTAATGAGTTAATAGCAATGCAAATTTTTAGTCTATCACAAAATGGTAAGCCTAAAGAAGAATTTGAAATTTGGGCCTGTGCAGAAGTTAATGATTTCACTGACATACCTTTAGACATGAAAAGTTTCACTATTCCTAGTGGTAAATATGCAGTTTTTGTCCACAAAGGCATGGATGCTTCTAAAACCTATCAACAAATTATGACCGAATGGTTACCAACTTCTGGTTATGAAATTGACGATAGACCACATTTTCAGATAATGGGAGCGACCTATAAAAATGGCAGTTCAGATTCTGAAGAAGATTTTTATGTGCCGATAGTAACAATAAAAGAATAAAAACATGGTTTCTTTTTATATCGGTAACAATATGAAAACGTAAAAAAAATGAAAATTGTAAGAACTATTTTAATGATAAGTTTGTGTTTTCTTTTAATGTTACAATCATGTAAAAAGGCGGAAAACAATTTAATAGAACCAGCTTTAAAAATAAAAGGATTAGCTATCCTAGAAGGAAGTTCTTCATCTATTCAATACTCACCTAAAGGAAATTTTATTCATGTTAAACTCCCTGATTCAGGGTTATGGCAGTATATAGTGCTTAAAAAAGCTAATCAGTTTATTGACTTTAAGTTGTTTTTTTCAGATGAAGACGAAAAAAGAAGTCTTCTTTATGATAATTTATCTTTTGGTGAATATCAAATAGAATATATTTCTCAATTGAGAGATACTATAGTAGATAAGCTAGAATTTAATAAGAGTATTGAATTAGACTTTCCACAAAAATTAAATGAATTTTACAACAATATAAGTCTTAAGGAGTTAAAAAATATAAGCCTTAAAAAAAATGATACATTGCAATTATTATATCGACATAATGGGTGTTTTGGTGCTTCCGAAACTTTAGTGGAGTTTTTATTTAAGGATATTGATGAGATTAGTTTAAGAAAAAAAAATGTTTTAGGATCTACTTTAATGACTAATAAAGATTGGGTTTATATTGAAAATACCAGCATTAAAGAGAGTCTTAATCAATTTATATTAAAGTCAAAAACTTTAGTTTATTCGAATTTAGATTTATGTACTTCCGATATTAATTATACATTCAGGAAAAAGCATACAAATACTATAGCTGTGATAAATGATAAATCTTGTGAATTAATAGAAGAAATTGAGCGCGTCTTAAACCCAAGAAAACCAAATTAAAGACGCTTAAAACGCAACCCTAAAATCACATCCACTCTTATAATTACTGCAACCAAAAGCAGCTTTTCCTTTTAGTATTTTACCTGTTTTGCATTTAGGGCAAGCGTCACCAGCTTTAATAGCTTCTTTTTTAACAGTTTGTTTTGGTTCAAATTTCAATTTATAAGCATCATCAAAGCGTAATAAACCTTCTTGGGATATTCCTTCAATTTTAAAACCTTTTAAATTTACGGTTGAGCCTTTACTTAGTAATCTAATGAATTGCTTTTCTGAAATTTTCTTTTCTCCAAAACTAAAAGGCAAGGTAAAATCACAAGATTTACCATAAAGGTTACAGCCATAAGCCGATTTCCCCTTTAAAAGTGAACCAGATTTACATTTAGGACAAGAACTTCCAATAAGATTTTCCGCTTTTGATTTTGTCTTTGTTTTAGATTTTGGTTTTCCGGCAGGTTTATTATTCACTGCAGAAATTCGGTTTTCTACTTTTTCACTTCGTACCTCGTAAACTAAAGCATCAACCATGCGCTTCATACCTCTAATAAAAGCGCTTGCAGTATAGTCTCCTTTTTCAATATCCTTTAATTGTTTTTCCCAAGAGCCTGTAAGTTCTGCAGATTTTAAAAGTTCATTTTGGATGGTGTCAATAAGTTGAATGCCTGTAATCGTTGGTAGAATCTGCTTTTTATTTCGCTTTATGTATTTACGTCTAAATAATGTTTCAATAATATTGGCACGTGTAGACGGACGTCCAATACCATTCTCTTTCATTAAATCTCTTAACTCATCGTCTTCAACTTGCTTACCTGCAGTTTCCATAGCACGTAAAAGCGTGGCTTCTGTAAACTGATTTGGAGGCTTAGTTTGTTTTTCTAAAAACGAAGGTTCATGTGGTCCTTTTTCTCCTTTTACGAAAGTAGGTAGTAAGGCATCTTCTTTTTTATTCGATTTTTCCGATTCAAAAACAACACGCCAACCTTTAGATAAAATTTCTTTCCCAGTCGTTTTAAAATTTACATCTGCAGCTTTTCCTATTACTGTGGTGTTAGACACTTTACAATCGTCATAAAAAACAGCAATAAAACGTTTTACAATAATATCGTAAACTTGCTGCTCATTGTATTGTAAATGCGTTTGCATTCCGGTTGGAATAATGGCATGGTGATCTGTTACTTTTTTATCATTAAAAACACGAGTAGACTTCTTTATCTTTTTGTTTAAAATTGTAGCTGTAAGACTCGAATAATCAGTTAGTTTAGATAAAATACCTTTTACTTTAGGATACACATCATTTGGTAAAAATGTGGTATCAACTCTTGGGTAAGTAACCGCCTTTTTCTCGTATAATTTCTGAGCAATTTTAAGTGTATCATCTGCTGAAAAACCAAACTTAGTGTTACAATATACTTGTAATCCTGTTAGGTCAAATAACTTTGGTGCGTATTCTGTTCCTTTCTTTTTAGTTGTAGATACAATTTCAAACTCATGCTCTTTTACTTTATTAGCGAGTATTTCTCCATCTTCCATTTTAAGAAAACGGCCTTCTTCATAACTAAAAAGAGTATCTCTATAAAGTGTTTGTAATTCCCAATAAGGTTGTGGTACAAAATTTTCAATTTCCTTAAAACGATTCACAAGCATTGCAAGGGTAGGAGTTTGAACGCGTCCAACAGATAATACCTGTTTATATCCACCATGCTTTACGGTATAAAGTCGTGTTGCATTTATACCCAAAAGCCAATCACCAATGGAACGCGAAAAACCAGCATAATAAAGGTTATCGTAATTTTTTGAAGGTTTTAGGTTTTTAAATCCTTCTTTTATAGCTTCAGTGGTTAAAGATGATATCCATAATCGTTGCACTTCACCTTTATAGTTGGCTTTGTTTATAACCCAACGTTGAATTAATTCTCCCTCTTGGCCAGCATCACCACAGTTAATCACTACATCTGCTTTATCAAATAAACTTTTTACAATGTTAAACTGCTTTCTAATCCCATCATTATTAGACACCTTAACCTCAAACTTTTCAGGTAACATGGGCAAGTTGTTTAAATCCCAACTTTTCCAATAAGGTTTATAATCAACAGGTTCAAATAAGGTACAAAGATGTCCAAAAGTATACGTAACGGCATAACCATTGCCTTCGTAGTAACCATCTCGTTTGGTGGTAGCACCTAATACAGACGCAATTTCTCTAGCAACACTTGGTTTTTCGGCAATACAGACTTTCAAATTAGATTCATTTATTTAGAAGGTGCAAAGTACTGAATTTTATAAATTCTAACTTCGTTTTAAAGTTCTAAAACTAACTTTTGACCAATTTTTAAAGGAGAGTTTTGTTTAATCGCATTGGTATTACATAATGCAGCTACAGACATATTATTACGTCTAGAAATACCATAAAGCGTATCTCCTTTTTTTACCACGTAAAATCTAGGTTGCCTGGTTAAACTTAATAAAGCAGCTTCATCAGCAGATTTTATGACTTGTACTTTACTCGCTAACTTAGAATTATGAAACCTAGCATGCGTCCATTTTTGGGTCACCCAAACTCGTTTTTCTCTAATCTCATTTTTAGGAGAAAAATCAAACAAGTATTCAGGATGTATAGGTTCACCTTTATAAGTCAATTCTAAATGTAAATGACTTCCTCTTGAATTTCCTGTATTTCCACCTTTTCCTAAATATTCTCCCTTTTTAATGCTATCATTAGCTTTAACGCCAATATGAGATAAATGAGCATACGTAGATTCTAAACCATTGTAATGTCTTACTACAACTACATTTCCAAAACCATTAGTGTATTTTGCGTAGCGCACAACACCTTCTAAAACAGAAGCGACAGAATCACCAGTTACTAAATCGATATCTATCCCTTTGTGAGGTCGTCCTCTTCTCCAACCATAGCGAGACGTTACCACTTTTATATGTGGCACAGGAGATGCATAAGTGCTATCTGTAAACGATAATTCTAAAGGAAATTGTTGAAACGTATTACGGTATGGATTATAAACAGTAGTATCCCAATGATCTGCTTTTATATCAACTACAGGAACAATTGTAGAGATAGATACTAAAGGAATTTCAATAGCTTCAACTAAAATACCTTTATTAAATTTTGCCGTTGGCAAGTCAATTTTTATAGAACTAGTAAGGGAATCTTCTTGTGCGAAGGTTAATATGGTACTGCAAACAATAGCAATACATAAAAAAAAGTTTTTCATAGAGGGAAAAAATAATCTAATAAGCTTTTGAAACGTAAATATATAATAATTATTGTTTAATCATAAAATGGGAATTTAAGATTGACAAAAGGTATTAAACTATCTCATTTCTGTATGAGTTATAATTACTTATATATGAGCTAAAAGACTTATGTAAGTTCAATTATTTTTGTGCTATAACAATTTAAAATAGTATGAAAAAGAAAAAAGGTAAGCATTAAGTTTATCGTTTTGGTTAGGTTGAAAAAGCATCAATTCAATTGATGCTTTTTTTGTGGGCCAAAGTGTTGTAAATTTGCAACTTCAAAATTTAATCCGAAACAAAATTTATGTCTCAAACAAATCAAGCTCTTAAAGAAAAAAAAACCGATAAAGAATTATATGACTACCAACAAGGAGCAATAAGCCAGATTTTTGAAAAGTTCGATTCTGAACGCGAAGATTATCACTTATTATATCAGTTACCAACTGGTGGTGGAAAAACGGTAATTTTCTCTGAAATGGTGCGCCAATACCTTAAAAATCACAAAAAGAAGGTGTTAATAATGACGCACAGAGTGGAACTTTGTAACCAAACATCTAAAATGTTAGATGGTTTTGGTGTGACAAATAAAGTGGTAAATAGTAAGGCTAATTTAGACGATCAAGCAGACTATTCTTGCTTTGTAGCCATGGTAGAAACCTTAAATAATAGACTAAATGACGACATGTTAGATATCTCTGATGTTGGTTTAGTAATTATTGATGAGGCGCATTACAACTCATTTACCAAACTCTTTAAGTTTTTTGAAAAATCTTTTATTCTAGGAGTAACAGCAACCCCTTTAAGTTCTAATAAAGAGTTGCCAATGAAGGATAATTACGATGAACTTATTACTGGAGAAACTATTGAGAATCTTATAGAAAATGAGTTTTTGGCAAGAGCAGAAACTTATGCTTACGATATGGGATTAACGTCTTTAGAAGTTGGTTCTAATGGAGACTATACGGTGAAATCATCAGAAGATTTATACTCTAGTCCTGCGATGCTTCAAAAATTAGTTGATGCCTATAAAAAACATTCGCTAGGGAAGAAGGCCTTAATATTTAACAATGGTATTAATACCTCAATAAGCGTATATTATGCTTTTAAGGAAGCAGATCTTCCTATTATGCACTTGGATAATACCGCAACGAAGAAGCAACGTAAGCAAATTTTACAGTGGTTTCATGAAACTCCAGATGCTATATTAACATCGGTAAGTATCTTAACTACTGGTTTTGATGAACCAACCATTGATACTATTATATTAAACAGAGCAACTAAATCGTTAACCTTATATTACCAAATGATTGGTCGTGGTTCTCGTATATTGAATAATAAATCGAAATTTACAACCATAGATTTAGGTAACAACCTTTATAGATTTGGACCTTGGGGAGCAGATTTAGATTGGCAATTAATATTTAAATCTCCAAATTGGTATGCAGATCGTATTAAGGATGATGAAGTTATTGAATCTACCTTTAAGCATGATTTATCTGATGAAATTAAAGAAGAATTCTCTAAATCTGAAGAAACCTATTTTGATATCAAACAAACCTACAAAGATGCTGTAGATAGTGGTGAATCTTCAAAAGTAGTCTTAGAACGCTCTATTGAACAGCATGCTAAAATTTGTATTGAAAACAGTGAGGATGTTTATGATGCACTTGCATTGGCTAAACTGTTAAAAGACGATATTAATCAACGTATTGAAACCTATGCAAAATGCATTAGCCGAAGTACTTATAACTTTCTAAAATGGTTAAAAGATGATTATCAGAAAAAACTAAACTCATACTTAAGAACTAACTTTGATGAAAAATTTGAGGAAATTCATGGGTTTCCGCCAGAAGATTAAGGTTTTAACTAACAGAATTATTATAATAAAATAATTACACCTTCATCTTATAAAATAGCGTAATTTCGCGCCTCAAAATAAAACACTAGTAATGAAACGCATCAACCAGTACAAAAAGTTATTTTCTATAGAAGATTCAATAGATTTAAAGACTTTAAAAAAGACTTATAGAAACTTAGTAAAAGAATGGCATCCAGACAAATTTCAAGATGGAGATGCTGGACAAGAAGAGGCGGAATTAAAAAGTGTTGAAATCATTGATGGTTACCATTTTTTAGTGAGTATTGCACCAGAAACAAAGGCTGCAAACTTAGAAGAATATACAGCAACCATAACTAATTCTACAATTTTAGATTTTCAACATAAAGGATTGCTTTTAGAAATTACATTTCAAGATGGTGCTACTTATGAGTATTTCGGAGTTCCTAAAGGTGTCTTTATCAAATTTTTAAATTCAGATAAACAAATGCGATTTGCAAGACGTAGCATCTTTAATTCGTATACCTACAGAAAGTCTAAGAAAGAACTTCAAGAAGCATAAAATAACTTAGAAAGTAGTCCTAAATTATAGTTATGAGTAACGATAAACCAGATAATATAGAAGAAATCTCAATCAATGAGATTGAAAAGTGTATTTCTATTTTAGAACGATTAGTTACTGATACAGATCAAATTTTCGAAATTCCAAAAGCACAACGAACAGCTTTAATTAAAGTCTCAGGACAATTATCGCGTCCTAGTAGAGAAGAATTTTCTAGAAGAAAAAAAGATGCTAAAAAAGCTGCGAAGCGAAAGCAAGCCGCTAGAGATAAAAATGCTCGTAAAGAAACAGGTATTAGAAGTGCAAGAGAAGCACATATTTTTGTTGCACCAAAATTGTTACCTGAAGCCGATTTAAAAGCTAAAGAACAATTAGAGCTAGAATCTCCTCGAAACTGCTACGTTTGTAAAACATTATTCACCAAATTGCATCATTTTTATGATACCATGTGCGAAGAATGTGGCGATTTTAACTATGCCAAACGTTTTCAAACCGCAGATGTTAAAGGTCAGGTGGCTGTGATTACAGGTTCGCGATTAAAAATTGGTTATCATATTACTTTAATGTTATTACGTGGAGGAGCAACGGTTGTTGCTACGACGCGTTTTCCTGTAGATTCTGCATTACGTTTTTCACAAGAAGAAGACTTTACAGAATGGGGACATCGCTTAAAAATTCATGGACTTGATTTAAGACACATTCCTAGTGTAGAAATCTTCTGTAATTTTATAGAACAACGTTACGAAAAGCTAGATATTCTTATCAATAATGCTGCGCAGACTGTAAGACGACCAGCTGGTTTTTACAGTCATTTAATGCCAAATGAAGAACGACCAATAGAAGAGTTGCCTAAATTTGCACGCGATTTATTAAACGATCATACCGAATGTTTAATGGAGTTAAAAGAATTAACTTCGGGAGCATCACCAAGTAAAAACATGCCAGTAACATGGCATGGTCCAGAGCCTGGTATTGGTTTAAGAGCATCGGCTAAATTATCTCAGATTCCTTATAGTTTTGATAATACTTTAGTGTCTCAAGAGGTTTTTCCAGAAGGAGAATTAGATGCCGATTTACAACAAGTTGATTTACGTAAAACCAACAGTTGGAGATTAAAATTAGGTGAGATTGAAACCACAGAAATGATTGAAGTGCAACTTGTAAATTCTGTAGCACCATTTGTATTGTGTAATCGCTTATCTGAAGTAATGAAGAAGGAAAACACAGGTAAGAAGCACATTATCAATGTTTCAGCAATGGAAGGGAAGTTTCATTCATTCTTTAAAGAAGATCGTCATCCACATACCAACATGGCAAAAGCCGCTTTAAATATGTTAACGCATACTGCAGCTGGTAGTTTAGCCAAAGAAGGTATTTATATGAATGCCGTTGATACAGGTTGGGTAACTGACGAAGATCCTGCTGAATTAGCAAAACGAAAACAAGACTTACACGATTTTCAACCACCTTTAGATATAGTTGATGGTGCTGCAAGAGTTATGGATCCATTGTTTGATGGTATTAACACAGGTAAACATTGGTCTGGAAAATTCTTGAAGGATTATCGTCCTATTAGTTGGTAGATAAACATTCTCATTCCGATTTATAACCTCAGTTCGATTGATTTTGACGCATGAAAAATCGTATTGAGAACACATCTTATTAAAAATTCTTATTCTCGATACAAATTTTACCCATTTTCAAATATAAAATTTACTTGAATTGACGAATTTCATTGAAAGAACAAATTACCTTTGCACCACAATTAAATATTATGACAACATTTTCACAATTAGGAATACATAAGAATTACATAAAAGGTTTAAAAGAACTTAATATTGTAAATCCTACAGAAATACAAGAAACTGTAATTCCTATTTTATTAAAATCTAAAACAGATTTAATAGGCTTAGCACAAACAGGAACAGGAAAAACTGCAGCTTTTGGCTTGCCTGTTTTACACGCAATTGACACTAATAATTCTGATGTTCAAGCCTTAATTATTGCACCAACACGCGAATTAGTGCAACAAATACAAAAACAACTCTTTAGATTCACGAAGTATATAGATCAAAAGATTTTCTCAGAAGGTGTGTATGGTGGTGAAAAAATAGACAGACAAATTAAAAACTTAACCAGAACAACACATATTGTTGTGGCAACACCAGGCCGTTTACTAGATTTGGTAGAGCGTGGTGCGGTAGATATTTCTAATGTAAAAATCTTAGTTTTAGATGAAGCAGATGAAATGTTAAGCATGGGTTTTAAAGAAGACTTAACTAAAATTTTAGCATATAACACTAAGAAACGTAATACTTGGTTATTTTCTGCAACAATGCCAGAGGGAATTAAAAACATCGTTAAAACGTATATGGCTAAAGATGCTGTTAGAGTTGAAGTAAATAAAAATGCTTTGGTGAACGAAAACATTTCGCATCATTTTGTTCACACAAGTATCAAAGATAAGTTGAATATAATTATCCGCATCTTAGAAAAACGCCAAGATGAAAGAGGTATTATTTTCTGTAAAACTAAAGCAGGTACGCAAGCTTTAACACACCAATTACAACAAGAAGGTTTTGCGGTTGGTGCCTTAGAAGGAGACATGCAACAAAGAGATCGCGATAAAGTAATGCGTGCTTTTAAAAATGAAAGCTTACAGGTATTGATTTCTACAGATGTTTCGGCAAGAGGTATTGATGTTAATAATTTGGCTTTTATATTACATCACCAATTACCAGAACACTTAGAATATTACACGCACCGAAGTGGAAGAACGGCTAGAGCTGGCAAAACCGGACAATCTATTGCTTTAATTATTCCAGGTGAAATGCAAAAAATCCTAGATACACAGAAAGCTTTAGGGATTACATTTAAAGAAATTTCGATTTAATAAAAGTATGAATCGTCATCATTTTTATATAGTAGATTCCTGCCTTCGCAGGAATGATAATCTCTAGTTTGTAACGACTAACGTACTTATTGACGTCACTTCGAGTGAAATTTCTTTTTCTGGAATTTTGTATCGAGAAGCGTAGGTATACGAGAAGTTCTCGATACGATTTTTCATGCTTCAAAATCACTCGAACTGACGTTTTGGATTATATATAACTATCGATACCTATTATGTTCTGTCAAGAGATGAGAAATCATTCGCATTGATAGAATTCTTCAAACTACGACATTCGTCATTTTCATTTATTAGTATTATCTTGTGTGTCTATTAATAAACATACAATTATATATCAATGATATCATTCACTATAGAAGACATTAACGCCTTTGTAAATGGCGAAGTTGTAGGTACAACTACACATAAAATTACAGGATTAGAACAAATTCAAAAAGCAACCGAAAATCAGGCGACCTTTATTGGAAACAGAAAGTTTGCAGCACTTTGGAAAGATTCTAAAGCAAGTTTAGCTATTGTAAATGATAATTTAGACCTAGAACCAGGTGAAAATCGTGTATTGATTAAAGTAAAGAATGCCGATTTAACAATGGCCAAATTACTAGAGTCTTTTACACCTGCAACACCTCATTTTGAAACCGAAATTCATCCTTCTGCCATAGTTGATGCGTCTGCTAAAGTTGGCGCTGGAACTAGAGTAGGAGCTGGTTCTTACATTGGTAAAGATGTGGTTTTGGGCGAAAATGTAACCATTTATCCTAATGTTACTATTTTAGACGAAACTACTATTGGAGATTCTACCACAGTTTGGTCTGGTACTGTAATTAGAGAGCGTTCTGTTATTGGAAGCCATTGCATTTTTCATAATAATGTGAGTATTGGAGCAGATGGTTTTGGGTATCGTCCAAGTGATGATGGCAGAGGCTTAGTTAAGATTCCACATATAGGAAACGTTGTTATTGGTAACGGAGTAGAAATAGGAGCCAATTCTTGTGTAGATCGTGGTAAATTTAGTTCTACCATATTAGGAGACGGTTGTAAGATTGATAATTTAGTTCAGATTGCTCATAATTGTGTGCTTGGAAGATCTTGTATAATGGCTGGAAGTTCTGGGCTTGCTGGTTCGGTAACTTTAGGTGATGGAGTAATTATTGGCGGTTCTGCGTCTATAAAAGATCATACCACTATTCATTCTGGTGCGACTGTAGGAGCAGGTTCTGGTGTTATGAATGATGTTGCAGCTGGAAAAACAGTTTTAGGTTATCCTGCTGTTGATTCTAGAGAAATGTTAAAACAATGGGTAGCGTTGAGAAAACTAGCGCGTTAACCTAAATCACATTTATAAACAAACATTTTTTCGTCACTTCGAGTGAAATTCGCTTTTTAGAATTTTGTATCGAGAAGCTTTTGAATACTAGAGGTTCTCGATACATTTCAACAAAAAAGTTGAAATACTCGAACTGACGTTACTATATAAATTGTTATTTAAGGCGAAAAATTAAGCCGATTTCTGTTCTACATTTTGCTTTAAATGTAATAAGCCAGCGACCATACCATCTAATTCGTGTTCTAAGAAGTTGGCATTTCTTTTACTAAATCCTTTAATGGTGTTGGCATAGAGTTCAATTCCAGCATGTTTAATGCAAACGCTGTAGGTGTCGTTTTCTGCATCTAATTTTACTGAAGTTCTGTAATCACTAGAAATTAATAACCAGTAGCATAAACTATTAATCTGGTTAAACAAAGAGAATTTTGTTTCCATAATATTTAGATTTAATAGACTGAGGGAAATCCTCGGCTAAGGTATTGGCAATTCGGTTTTGTTTCAAATATTAGTGATGTAGTTACTGCTTTTATCGACGACTTGTTTGTAATTCACTTAAAATCCGACAATTAACATGTCTTTTAACTTTGGCATCATATTTGAATACTACTAAGTAATTATTAAAAATTAAATATAATATTATTATGAGTACAGGAACAGTAAAATTCTTCAACGATGCAAAAGGCTTCGGATTTATTACAGAAGAAGGTTCAAACAAAGAACATTTTGTTCACATTTCTGGATTGGTTGACGAAATTCGTGAAGGCGATACCGTTGAATTCGATCTTACAGAAGGAAAAAAAGGATTAAACGCAGTAAACGTAAAAGTTATCTAATATATCGCTTAACCTCAGTTATGAAAGCCCATCACCATGTGATGGGCTTTTTTGGTTATAATTCTTTCTGTTTAATCTTTCATAATTCTTTGCTTATGCTTTCGCATTAATAGTTTTTGCATACGAGATAATAGGTATAATAATGAAAATCTACCTTAGAGCTTTGTGACATTAGATGAAAAGATATTAATAATTAAAACGAAAAAGACATGATAAAACCAAGACAGAAAACACCAGATTTATCTATTAATTTAGTAAATGGTACCGAATGGACCTTAAGCAAACAGCATCCAGAAGCCTTTACATTACTTATTGTTTATAGAGGTCTTCATTGTCCGGTGTGTAAAAAGTACTTAGAAGAATTACAGACCAAATTACCAAAGTTTAATGATTTGGGTGTTAATGTGATTGCTATAAGCAGTGATACTGAAGCTAAAGCTAAGCAAACGTATTCAGATTGGGCTATTGCAGATATTCCTTTAGGTTATGAGTTTCCCATAGAAGCAGCACGAGAATGGGGTTTATTTATTTCTAAAGGTATAAAGCAAGAACCAGATATGTTTATAGAGCCAGGATTATTTGTGATTAGACCTAATCAAGAATTGTATTGTGCTTCTATACAAACAATTCCATTTGCAAGACCAGGATTAGAGGATGTAATTAATGCCATCAAATTTATATTACATAAAGATTATCCTGCTAGAGGAGAGGCGTAATCGTCATTTATAGTAACCTTATTTTTTAAACTAATTCTAAATATGAGTAGTTCCCATAACTTTAAAATTCAACATTTACCACGATTATTAGTAGCTGCTGCTAAATCGTGGTTTAATGGAGAACCCTTTCAACGTAGTGCAATTGTGGCTTATTATGCCGTTTTATCGCTACCTGCTTTAGTGATTATTATACTAAAGCTGGTGGGCAGTTTTTGGGGAGAAGACATTGTGCAAGGGGAAATTCTCAATGAAATATCTAAGGCCATAGGACCAGATGCTGCTGATGCTATTAGAACTATGATAGAAAACCGTAGTGATGAGCAAACCTCTGTATTTGCTACCGTTATTGGTATTGGAACGTTGTTATATGGTTCTACAGGTGTGTTTTTTCAGTTACAATCTGCTTTAGATACCATTTGGCAACAAGAACCTTCTTATCAAAATAACGTTGTTGCTACTTTGATGAGTCGTGTAAAGAGTTTTGGATTTATACTTATTTTAGGTTTTATATTACTAACTAGTTTTATATTAACGTCTTTATTGAGTACGTTTAGCAAGCAATTGAACCGCTTTTTACCAGATAATCTCTTTGATTATTTGTTTGTGATTGATTTTATAGTCTCTGTAGGCTTCATTTACTTATTGTTTGCTGCCATGTTTAAATATTTACCATCTGCCAAAATTACTTGGAAATCTGTACGTACAGGTGCTGCATTAACTACCGTTATGTTTTTAATTGGTAAATATGTCCTCGCCTTGTATTTTAACACCATGGAACCAGGTTCTACCTATGGTGCAGCAGGTTCAATTATATTAATTATGCTTTGGGTGTCTTATTCTAGTTTAATACTATTGTATGGTGCACACTTTACAAAACAATATGCTGATAAGTATGTAGAAGGAGATTACATTTCTTAAGGCATAGATTATATTTCAATTATTGCATTAAAAAAAGCCTGTAAACATTACGTTTACAGGCTTTCTCGCTACTAACCAACCAAAGCGTTGATATTATTAAAATGTTTTACAATTAAGGTTTAGAAATCTCACTCGTATCTGCATCTATAAATTCTAATACCTTAGATGGATTTGTTATGAGTTTAGCTTTATCCTTAGTAAAAACAATCGCTCCTTTTAAAGCCGAAGGGTTTTCTCTTAATATAGTAATGCAATCCGAATCACTGAAGCTACTAATGTCTCCAGCAATTTCTTTTGAGTTAATAAGGTGGCACAAATTAGTCTCTAAGCGTTCTGCTAATTCTGCCCATTGTGTTCCGGTAATCTGTTCCGTTGAAATATCTAGAGGTAGCACACTTTTTTCTGAAGCCGTTATATAAGCTAGTGTCTGTTTACCAGTAGTAGCTTTACTGTTGTAAACGCAGGTAATTTGTCTGTTGTCGTCGCTAAATACTCCCATAATTAATGCGTTTTCATCATTTCTTTACGTCTTTTTAATTGAGACGTCAAATCTCTAACCGTTTCTGAAACAGCATCTTGAAAATTATAACTCGATGATTCTGCAAAGAGGCGAGGACCAGGAGCGCTTAAACGGATACCACAGATTTTACCTGTTTTATCTGATGCGGTGTTTTCCGTTTTAAAGAAAACATCTGCACGAATTACAAAATCGAATTTTGTGAATATTGCATTTAGTTTTTCTTTAGTATAAGTTTCTAAAACGTCACTTGCAGAAACGTCGTGGTACTCGAAAATAATATTTGTGTTTTCCATGTTCAATTTGTTTTAAAAGTTTAATTATTTCGAAGTTAGACAGAATACCAGATAATCATTAACTCGTATGCTATTGATCTTAACTATATTCTTTTAATGCCTAACGGGTTAGCTTAATAAGTTCTAAAAAGTTTGTATTTTAACGTCATGAAGCTGTTTAATAAACTTAGATTTAATATGGTAGAAGGGAAGCGCTTAAAGAATTACCTGCTTTATGCCATAGGTGAAATTATATTAGTTGTGTTTGGTATTCTTATTGCGTTATACCTTAATAATTGGAGCAATCAAAACCAGATTAAAGCAACAAATGTGGCTTTACAGCAAAAGGTACTAGCGCAACTAGATAAGGATATTAGAGATATTGAAGCCTTTAGAAAGGAACTCGATACAGTAAATCAGGTGTATTTAAAAACACTTGGACGCGATTATGATCGTAGTAAAGTTAATGATGTTGGACTTTTATCTACCATATTATTTGAGGTAAAGGATTTAGGGCTTGATAAGCAAAACATAAATTGGATTGATAATGCAATATTAGATAATTCTGAAGCCTCAGAACATTTAGTGAATCTCAGTGGGACTTATAAATTGTATTTTAAAAATATTGATGATATTGAAAACATTATCTATAAAAAATTCGCTTCAAATCTTGAATATCTTGAAGCTACACAACCATGGTACACAAAATTATTGACAGATTTTAGATGTGAGAATGATTGTATTAATTATTTATTACATGATGAAGGCCATAAAGCTCGAATTTCTTCATTACGATTTTTATACGCAAATGGTTATGGTGATTTAGTTAAAGGCTTTTATTATGATTTGAGTAGAATGCGAAAGCAGTTAGTGGCATCTATGGAAGCTTCTAGATAGTTATTTGAAAAGGTAATGAAGTCTGTCTCTATAAATTCTATTTTACATAATATAAATTATAGGACACTCACTAACAATTAGCGTAATAGCGCTTTTCAGCGATATTTGACATAATCATACCACTGGATGCTTTTATTTCTATAGTATGTCAAATGTCCGCTGTCAACCGCATATTGCGTTGATAAAATCAAATTACTATTGTAATTTATTTTATATGCAATTTCCAGCCGCTTGCCAGCCGCACAATAAAAGCTATCTTTTTAGTTCTATTAAAAATCGCGTAAACGACAAAATGTACGTGATAAAAAATTTTAGACGATTCTCGTGGATTGCATTGAAATTCTATTTTACATAATATTAAATAAACTAAATTTTAAGTTCATCAACCATCTTTACCAAATCATTCGATTCTTCTTCGATCCATTGCTTTTTTGATATTAGCTGTTTTATGAGTTGAATTGTACTTTCAGAATAAATAGTATTATCTAAACCTGAAAAGCTTTGATCATAATGCCAATCACTATTATGATTTTTTGAATAAACGCTCTTTGCTTTTCCAATTGCTGAAGGATAGAGTAATTTTATTTTAGGTATTTTCTCTTGAATACGCTGATAAATAACTAATCCATGATAGTCCCAATCACACGAATAAAAGATAGGATAATCAATAGATGGTAAATGATCTAATTTTTTAATATTGTTTCCTCCAACATACCACAACCAGATATTATGCTCTCTCGCTACCTCAGGATATAAAAGAAAATCTAAATTTTCACATAGTACAATCAGCTTTGGGGTTTCACAATCCAATACAGTCCTATATTGCAAATCTTTCGGGTCAACTCCAACAAATTGTTTTAAATCGAGGATATTGAGTATTGCTTTCTCCAATGATGACTCAGGAATTAAATATTTAGCATCTTCTTCAAAAAAATGATTTGAAAACTTCTTTCTGCTATACTGCTGTTCTAAAATCTGTTCTTTTTGATTAGCAATAAGCATCAATACTCGAATGTCTCTTTCTTTATAATTGGATTGAGGCTTTAAGAATGTGTATTGATTAAAAAAGTCGAGATATTCCTGAAAGTGGCTTTCGAAGCGTTCTTTGTAAAATGAATCAAAATTTGTCGCAGGAACTAACACCCTTGTATTGGCAGGTTTATGATCTATTAACCCTTTTACTTCAAAAAGAAACTTGATATAGGGATGCTTTTGAATTTTGGCTCTGGTAAATCTTTTATGATATAAATCATTTAAAGCTTTTAGTTCTCTCCATGATAGATTTTCATTCAACATCTTTTCGAGATTTATTATAAATAAATGATTCTATATCCTCCTCTACCCTTTCATCACTAAAGATACCCAAAGGCGGCACGTAAGTGGTGTCGTCTGCTAAATTATTCTCACTCATCAGGTAAATGTATTGCTCCCCTTCTTCAATCTCTCCAGCTGTTTCAATAGACATGGAAATAATCTGGTACTTCTCTTTTTTTGCCAAATCGTGTAGCATGTTATAATTGTTGCCCAAACCTTCCGCTTCATCAATAGGCATAACTTGAATTCCTCTTCTATTTTTGGTTTCAATCAACGACAACCTCGCTAAACCGAGCAAGGCGTTAGCAGTATAAGTTTGTCCTTGACTTCCTGCATTACTTTCACCACTCTCCAGTTTAATATCAAAATCCAAATCGAAATAAGACTTAGGGTTTAGAATATCTTCTATTGTCGCTTTTGTACTACCTCCTTCATTTTGAAAGGCCGAAAGCATCATTTTATTAATGTCTATTTCTTTTTTCAAATCTTCAAAAAACCCAACATTTGTTCTAACTTCTGCTAATTTTTCATCCAGTTGTTTACGAAATGGATTCATCCATTTGGAAGGATAATCCATTGACGATTTATACTTCAGTGATGCTTTGTTATTTCCCGTAATGGCGTGGTTTTGCTTTTTTAGATAGTTATCTATTAACTGAATTTTTTCTAGATATTGATTATATGTATTATACACTTCTGTCAACACTCTTTTTAAAATCTCGACTTTTCTGGAACCTATCTCCTGAACGGATTTCATTAAAGCACTTAATCGTTCGGCTATTTTATCGTCAACTTTACTGATCTCAATTTTAGAATTTGGAAAAACGGTTGGTAACAGCTTATGAGCTAGCATTCCCACCGAATAGTCTATTAATTGAGATTGATCTTCGATTGTTTCTTTTATAGTGTCATATCTTTCTTGAAACTTTGTTTCAAGTTTCTGATACTGTTCCTTCAGGCAATTTTGTCCATCATCGGGATTATAATCTACATGTTTAGGTTCTTCAGTAAAATCAAAATCTTCATGAAAAACAGATAGGTAATCATTTTTAGCTTCTTGTAATTTATATTTTGTCTCCGCTTTTAATCTTTTCGAATTAATCTTTTCATTCTCCTTTTCATACAGTTCGATTTTTATATCAGCTTTTAGTACTATAATCCTGTTCAAGGTTGGTTCGGAAGGAAACAGATCTTTATATGAACCTTCCATTACTGATTCCTGTGTATAATCTTTGATTTCTGAGTTAAGTATTTCTAATTGTATCTTTCTTTTATTAATTAGTTGATTAGTTTCCTCATTGCTAAGCCTCCTTTTATCAAAATGTGTTAAAATAGGTTGTAATTGCAAATTGATATGTTCTTTCTTTTTTTCTATTGACTGACCTTTCGATCTAATAGAAATATAGGTAGATTCAGCACCCTTATAATTTAGAACTACACTATCTTTTATTTGATACATTGCAAGATATTTGTCAAATTCTTCCTGACTAATTCTAAATTCAGGGTCAAGTTGAAAAGTCTCTATTTCCTCTTTATTGGAGAATAATTGAACCGCTTTTTCTAATCCTGCGTATTCAAACAATGCTTTTTTTAATGCTTCAACTTCTAGTTTCTCCTTTTCCAGTTCCGATAGTTCTTGCCTAACATTGCTGTTTATCTTGGAAAGTTGGTTGAGTATCTTTTTAGCGTCTGTGCCGTTCAAATACTGTTTAGGCATATATCTGATATATTCATAAACTCCATCTAAATTGACCCAAAAGCCATCCTTGGATTTATCCTTAATATCTAATCCATTAAATAATTCTTCTGGAAACGGCAAATACCTTTTACCTGCCTTCAGTTCTGTTTTTTCTCTCGGTAAAGATTGAAAATGTACCAATACACTCTCAACTTCAGATGTAAGTGGTAATTCCAAATTATCTTTCGCCCATATAGCTAAAGAATCTTCGTTTTTCTCATCAGAAAAGACAGCTAGAGCTTTTAGCTCTTCTATTTTTGCTATTAGTATTGCTATTTCATACTCAAAGTTTAATGAAGTCTGATTAAAGTCCTTTAACCATTCTGATTTTTCAAAAGCTTCAAATTGCTTATTAATCTTCAAGTGTTGAATAAAACTTTGTAGTATTTCCTTTTCGATTATTTTATCTTGTTGTTCTTTATAAACTTGTTTTAGCTTCTCAACTTTATTGTAACGCCCTAACCATTCATCCATCTTATCAATTTTCTTCTTTTGATCAGAAGCTAGTTCAAACTGTTGCTTTGGATGAATAATTCCCTCCTTGTAAGATTCCTTTGAAGATTGTATTTTCGTCAAATTAGAAAGTAATGATTTAAGTTTTTGAAGCTCTACTATTTCTAATTCTATCTCTTTTTTGTTTATTAAAAGCCATTTGGTATAACTCTTACGATAGTTTTTTTTTGCTTTTTTATAAATTGATTTACTTTCATTGAACTTACATTCCCAAAACCAATTTTTAGCAGTGTAGTACTCTAGCTGTTTATCTGTGAAAAAATTGTAAACTTTTATGATATTTTTAACCTGCTCTTGTTTCTTATCAATTCTTTGTATTTCTTTCGTATAGCGTTCTTGTTCATGAAATTCATTCTGGATTCCTGTTACTTCCTCTTTATATTTCTGCATGATTCTATCTTGTTCAGTATCACCAAACAGAAATTTCTTCAAAGAATGAGTATCTTTTTTAAAGCCTTTGCCTCTTGAAAAAGAGCGTAGTATACTTGCGTAACTATCTAAGGTTTTATCATAATTGAAATCTAAAGCAATCAAGCCATTATTAAATAATAATTGGTGATAATCCTTCAAATTAAAACGTTTTAATCTTACTTCTGTAAGTTGCTCTTGCAAAACTTCCACTCGTTGTATTGCATTATCAAGTAATAAATCCTTATTGTATATAGGGCTTGAAAGAGCTGTTAAATCACTTTCCCAGTCGTAGCTCCCTTGGATAATGAAAGGGTCAGCCTTATTATTAGAACTTTCTATAAATACTCCAATAACAAGATATTTCTCATGCGCAACTTCTATATTCAAAAAAGTATATGCCAAACCGTGTTGTTTACCTTTAGGCTTTATAACCATTCCTTTAACATCGCGCACCTTGTTACTTTCAGTGGAGGACTTAAAAAGTTTAGAGCCAACTAAAATGAGTTGAAACATATCGGCAACCATGCTCTTTCCACTTCCACTTTCTCCACTAAAATCTGTTCGCAAAGGGTGAAAAATATAATCACAATTGAAGTGTTGCTTAATACCAATGGTTGATAGGCTATGGACTCTTGGGAAATTATTTTGCATTTTCGTTTTGGGCTAGTAATTGGTCGATATTATTAATTTGGCTTTGATAAAGAATTCTCAATCGCTCAAATGAAGGAAGTGGCTTAAAGCGATTTTTTATCTGATTATCCTCCCATTCAATCCATCCTAAATGATTAAAGGTATCAAATGCTTTTTTTATTAGTGCTATGACTTTTTCATCATTAAAATCAGTGCTTTTGCCGCTTCTTGAATTACTAATTAATTTGAACAGAGCTTCTTTTTCATCATCATACTCTGATATCAGAGTAGAAATAAAATCATCGACAGTATCTAATTCTATGTTGCCATCTATTTGATATAGCTTAAAGAATAGCATGCCAATAATAATTACTTCTGTGTCCAAATAATCTCTCGAAGATGTTGGTATTGCTCCACGATTACCTTCTTCAAAATCAATAAAATAATAGTGTTTAAAATCGTTGCCTTGTTTGCTTAAAATTATCTGAAATAACTCATAGTAATACAATTTTAAACTATCAAAATTTCGTTCTAGAAAGCGGAAAAGCTCACCAGGTTTGGGATAGTCTCTCTGTATATGAATACCACTTCTCAAGGCATAATCTAATTTGGCAAATACTTGTTCAACCTTATTATCATGCAAAAAATCATTGCGACTTACTTCTTCTGTATTCTCATCTCCCATAAGCTAAGGTTTTTAATTTCTTCATCTGATTGCTTTTCTTTATCTATTGTAACGGAATAGTCTTTCTCGTAAAAGCTCTTTTCTAGTACTTGTTGAGCCGTTTTTACTCCAATGCTTAGTCTTTTCTCTTCTTCTTTCAGAATTTTGAAGAAAAAAGGAGAAAAAGTTAATTCCCCTTTTTGCTCTATCTTTTGCACTGCTATTCTGGTCCAATACTTAACACGGTCTTTCTCATATTTCCATTTTAGAGCTTTATTCAACATTTTCTTTTGCCCCTCTTGGTTGACCTTCCTTTCAGATAGAATCTGTGCTGTTTTAGGGCTAATATCTTTTTCAGGAATAATTGTAAATTTTCGTTCTAAATCCTGTTTGCGAATTATCTTTCTTGGTATACCTTTTGGAAGGCTAATATTCCTTTGAGAGGATTTGGAATATGTCAATAAATATGTCAAAAATCGATCTGTTTTGCGATCGAAATCTCGTTGATTAAAATCGTAAATAAATTCTCGTATTCTTGGTTTAATCTTGTCGATTCTCTGACTTACTTGTTCTAATTGAGAACGAACATGATTATTAAACTCTCTTACCCTTCGATTGTCAATTAAATGCTCACTTTGCTCCTCTTCTTGAAGCATATTAGTTAGAATTTCATCAATATCATATGTACCTCTAAATGCTTTGGAAAGCTCTATTGCTTGCTCCTTGATTACCTCTAGTTTATTTTCTATTGATCGAATGAAAGCGATAATGTCATTCTTATTCTCTTCACTTTTAATAAGTTTTTTGAACTCTTCTACGGACTCATTAACTTGTTGATCTAAAATTTCAATCTGCTCACCCAATTGGATATGGCGTTCATTAAAATGATCTTCTATCCACAATTTGAAATCGCCCTGATCAACAGATTCTTTTAAACGATTATATAAATCGTCAAACCAACGTTTAATTTTAGCAGGACTATATCCTTCTATTAGTCTTTTTTGCGTGCGTTTGCAGAATTCTAAGCCATAGGGCTTTAAGCGATAGGTTTTGTTGGTTTTATCCCGCCAAATAAAATAATCCTGAAGTCTTAATATAATTGAGTTGTTTCTTTCGTATTCTTTTCTTGAACTTTGCTTGCCTAAATCTTTTAGAGTTTGATTTATAGTTCTAAGAAAATCATTTTCATTAAAATTATCTTCTCTAAACTTTTCGTAAAGCGACAGCAAAATCAAACCATCCGTTTTTTTCGGAATAATTTGATCATAATAATCTTTTGCTTCTTTATATAGATTAAAACTATCCATCCATTAATTGATTTTAGGACTACCAATAGTTGAAACCTTATTATCACCAAACCAATTCCTTATAACTTTCATAGCTGAGATTTCCATTTTCGATAATGCCAAGACGATGAGCTTTTCTTTTGCTCTTGAACATGAAACATAGAATAAGTTCTTAGTTCTTAATTTTCTATCTTGGTTATCTTCAGAATTATCAAAAAAATTCTGAAAGTTATACTTTTGCTTCCATGATGTATCATCTATTATTACAAGAACATTCCGATATTCTTCTCCTTTTGTTCCATGTTTAGTTGAAAACACATTCTCATTTTGTGAATGCTTAAATAACTTAATGACTTCATCATATTGAAGAAGCATTAACGAATTGAAAAAATCTACATCCTTTTTTATTTTCTTTTTTTCATCTTCATCTACTATGTCATCCAAATTCATCTTAGATTTTTCAATTAATTTTTGAGTTCCATTATTAAAGACTACAAGTGCATTAGTTTCAACAAAATCTATAACATCCTTAATAGTTTTAGATTCTCTAATTTTAATTAACTCACCTATTTTATCTGTTATTTCTTTCTTATTTGAGTGTTTATTTAATTTTGTGGATATCCCACTATTTTTGTTCAAAAAAGAAATCAAATTAGCATAATCTTTATCTTGATAAAATTTAACTAAATGTTCAATTCCAATTTCTCTTTCAGTGGAAGTCTTTTTATCAATAGTACCAACAAATAAAGTAGTTAATGGATGATCTCTTTTTAATAATCTATCGTTTGCCAATTGTCCATATCTCTTAGAATAGGTTTTATATAAATTTCCAAAGCCACCTCTTTGAGAAACCCTACTATTAGCAATAATCAATATTTTATCCTTACTATTCTTACCAAAGTCCCAACCGTTGCTTTCAAGTTCTTTTTTTACCGATTCATAATTGCTGTTTTTAATTGGAATTAAAGAATTTTCATAATCCCTAACACCCTGCTTAGCAACTTTTTCTGGATAATTATTACAATTAATAAACTCAACATCTCCAGAAACAATATCTACACCTTCTGGTATCTCTTGTTTAATATTATCCCTTATATTGTTTAGTAATCTAATTATTTCTGTAGAACTTCTATAGTTTTCTGGTTTAGTAACTAAAGTTATTTTTTTGATATCTATATAATGCTGTAATGAGCCAACACCAGTGTCATATATTTTTTGATAAGAATCACCATAGAATCCAATTATTAACTTGTCCTTATTCCGTTCCAACAAATAATCTATAAAAGCGATTACAGTATCTTCAGCAGTATCTTGATATTCATCAATAAATATATATGGGTATTTTTCAGCAATTATAGTTGTAAGTAATTCATTAGCTTCAAACATTTTTTTTGATAATAGTATTAAATCATCATGTCCGACTTTTCCTTGTTCGAAATCACTAAAAACCCAATCTTCATATTCTACTTTGTCAATTTTATCAATTAAGTTTAATAATTCTATTTTATCAGGTTTTTGATTGTGCAGATCTGTATTAACATTATCAAATTCTTTTATGAGTTGTTTGTTAAATGATTTTATACAATCCCAAAGAAACTCGTGAATTGTTAAAACTATAACTAAAGGGTTATTTTGAATTCTTTCTATAATTTGATTTTTTGCAACATTAGTATAAGTAATACAAACAATTTTTTGATTTTTATATTTCAAATTATCAGATTCGTTCTGAAGTAAAAAGTTTAATGTTTGGATTAATGTATATGTTTTTCCAGAACCTGCTCCAGCTTCTAAAACAAAACTCTTTTTTTCAAAAATCAGCTGCTTAATTTCTTCAAATGCATTCATATTATTCTCAGTCTTCATTATAATCTATTTCTTCATTTTCGATTTTTGACTCTAATGGTTTTACCAACCATTTTAATCCTTCCGATATGTATTTTGGAACATTCCAGTCCCCATATTTGTCTTCTGGAAAAGACATTAAATCGAAAGTGAAATTAGTTTTTGCACCTGAAGTTACTGGTGCCAAGTTATAAGGTGAATCTGTATCCAATTTGGCCAAACCCTTCCTAATGAAAAGCGAGAATTCTTTTGCTGGCTTAAAATTTGCATCCTCTGGTTGTGGTATTTCTGTTTTTAAAAAATCAAGATTAGCAATTATAAATGCTTCTTCTAAACTTCTACCTATTTTTCCATTTTCTTCGGTTTGATAAGCTATTTTTATAAGATTCGATTCTACCTTATCTGTATCTTTAACCTCTATCAATTCTTTTATGGTTGCTTTTTTTGGCAACCAATTTTTTAACGTTTGATTTGAGGTTAATTCTCCGTTATTACCATTATTTACTGGGCATTTCTCCCCATTTTTAGAATCAACTGAATCAATATCTGTGATAATCAAAGTTTTTAGATTAAGAAATTCAAGTATTTCTTTGAATTTATGGGTATAAGCACCGCCAACCTCCAATATACTCACATACTCTGTTACTAAATCAGGAGCTACTTTTCTAATCATTTGTGGAAGTAGCATTCTCTCAGTAGTTCCCTCTACTATAATAACTTTATCAGAAAAAAACAAATCGGATTTATGCAATGTTAAGTACTGACGTAGAAACCGAGCAGTTTTTTGTTCGTTAACGATTCTAAGTTTATTAAAATCTTTGATTTGAATTTTGTTTTCAACCCTATTAAAATACCTAATTCTTCTAAACCCTTTTTCTTTATCAATGCCTGCTTCTGACAGTATGTGAGATGAATGTGAAGAAATAATTAATTGAACAAAGACTCCATCTTTTTCAGCATCTTCAACTATCCCTTTAATTTGACTTATGAAAACTTGTTGCATCTGAGGATGCATATGAGCTTCAGGTTCCTCAATTAAAACAGTTAAGAATTCTGCAACTTTCTCCTCCTTCGAATTTCTAAAATGCTCAATAAAACTTGCCAATTCGAGTACCATATAAATTAGGTTGCTATACCCTAATCCATTATAACTTTCTGGCAAATCTATTTCTTCTTGTCTGTAATAGTATTTTATATTATTTTTTATTACTGATTCAGAATCAAATTCAGAAGCAATAGAGATCTCTGGGATAACTATAGGTGTTTTTGCACCAAACTTCTTTAAGTCACCAAGTATACTATCTAAAACTGCATCATATTTCTCTTTTAGAACAACCGAAATTTCTTTTAGAGAGTTTTCTACTTCTTTAACATTATCATCTGTTCTATCTCTTTCATTATAGTATTTTGAAAACCCTGTAGCCAATGTTTTATTACTATCAGACTTCTTATCATCAAGGATTCTCATTGCCTTTATTTCTTGAAATACAACGACTTTTCTAACCTTTTCCCTGAAGCCTAAATCTATTTCTCTTGTGTATTGAGTTAAAATATCTTTTGCAAAACATTTTATTTTAAAACTTGATTTTATATTATCCTTTAAATATTGAAGGATTTCAGTTGATCTTTCCTCTCTATTATGGAAGGCTTTCAATACCCCAATTGCATTATATGATTCATAGGACAATAAAACACAAGCATCATTTCTATTTTCATCTAAATCTGTTATGAATTCACTCAAGTTTATTAGTGAATCCTTTATTTTATCATACTCAAACTCAATTTGTAATTGAATTTTTGGAAACTCCTTTTGAATTGTTTGCTCTAGCTCTTTTGTATCTTCTTCAGATATATCTGGGTCTAAAGTATTTACATATTTAGAATAAAGTTCTTTGAATTTACTGTAAGAAGATTGAGAGAAATCTTCAAATGATAACTTATCTTCAGAGGAAAGAAAAACTTTAATGACTTCTAGTAGTGACGTCTTTCCAGTATTATTCCTCCCAACAATTAAGGTAATATCATCTTCTAAATCTAAAGATGCTTTTGATAGCAGTCTAAAATTGTGGATTTTTATATTTTTGATTCTCATCTTTCAGATAATTAAATATTTTTATAGATTTCTTAATTTTGTTAAAAAATCCTCGAGTGATATTATAGTTTCATGCTTTGGTGGAATTTCATAATAAGTTTCTTCCCTCCCTCTTATTTTTGGTTTTACCAAATTAAAAGATTTCTTAGTGATTAAATGATCAAAAAACAAATTATCTAATACAATTACTCTAATAGTAATTTCGTCATTTTTCTCATTTAAAACATGTATAATCACATGTAGTTTACCTTTACCATCTCGTAGTTTTCTATAAGCATTTCTTAATTTATCTGGTCTAATCCAAAGTGGTCTATCAAAGTCCATTTTAATATTTGGTCCCGTGACCTCTATAAAGCAATCTTTATCTTTTACGTATAAATCCGCATCCCCTTTTTCTAACTCATTATCCTTAGCATTACCTTCAATAAATTCAGAACTACCAGCTCCTAAACCAATTTCTAGAACCTCTAACCCAGTTTGTTTTTCAATTATTTCTTTTACATACTTTTCTTTTGATGCTGAAGCTTCCCAAGAGTCCTTGTATGCATTTTTCCAATAATGTTTATCCATATCTTAATATATTAATTAAAATTATATCGAATGAATACGGCATACGGTATAACCTATCTCTAAAAACTCAATTACGGTTTGAGAGATTATTACATTGCATACTTCTTCATCGACAGATGAAATTTAATAAGAATTGCTATTAATTAAGGGAGTGCTTAAATATAGTAAAATTTGTAAGAATTAGATTTGAGGAAAACCGTAAATATTTAAAAATTAGTTAATTTAAACTCATTCCACACACGTTTTCTGCCACTACTCCACCCTCGAGGAAAAAGAGTGTTTATTCACTAGGTTAATATTGTTTTAGAGGTGTTCATGCATCTCGTACCTCGATGTCATTAACTGAGTAAATAAACTTATAGATTAAATTTTTCTAGAATAAGCTGACTAACATGCGCTTTTAACTTAAATCGAGCTTGCGAGATTCATGAACTCAATAGTTTAAAATTGAAACCTTGTGAATAAAGCCCATGTTGTACATAACGCAAGTACATTATAGGACACTCACTAACAATTAGCGTAATAGCGCTTTTCAGCGATATTTGACATAATCATAGTTCTAGTGACACGCAGTGTCCTATAACGTCAATGATTATGTACAAGCTAATTGTGGGTTTGAAACTATAACATTTTTATAAACGTTGTATTTAACTTCTATGCGTATTAAAAACTAATCATCCACTGGATAATTTTGATTACTATTGAAAAATCGAGTAAACGACAAAAACATCCTCCGGATCGTCTCATTTAAAAAGTATGTAAAATATTTCAGTATGTGTTGTTATTCAGAATAAACACAAGACCATTTAAAAATAATCTTACTAAATTTAAAAAATATAAGGATTAAATGATGAAACTTATTTGTGTTTTCTTTTTAACATTGACTAGTATCGTTTCTTTAGCGCAACAATTACCAATAGCATCAATTAGTAATGAAATAGAAATAGAAGGTTCTGCATTGATTCATACCGTTATATACAGTAAGCACATTAATTAACATTCCAAAAAAACTAAGATTTGGAATTTCTCAGTATTTCTTCAATGCACTGAAGGCATAAAATCACAGCTATAAATCTAATTCTAAAATAAAATTAAAGCCTATCTTGCCATAGCAAAATTAATATAGCAATAGCATGACCTCTAATTTTAAAAGTATTATAGAAAACGCTTACCAGCACACAAAACCTCTCAAAGACCAAGGGAAACTAGCCACTTACATTCCAGAATTGGCCAATGTTAATCCCGATAAGCTTGGTGTGCACATGACTAAAATAGATGGTACAAGTTTCGGTGTTGGTGATCATTTAGAAAAGTTTTCTATACAGAGTATTGCTAAAGTACTTTCACTTGCATTGGCAGTTAAATTTCTTGGTGAGAAAATATGGACACGTGTTGATGTGGAACCTTCTGGAACTAAATTTGATTCCCTTTTATTACTTGAGACTTATAAAGGCATACCTCGTAATCCATTTGTAAATTCTGGTGCTATTGTTATCTGTGATATTTTAATCTCTCATTTAGAAAATGCGCGCGAAGAATTTCTTGAATTTGTAAGAGACCTAAGTGATATCCCAAACCTTACCTACTCTGATAATATAGCGGATTCTGAAAAAGCTACTGGATATAGAAATGTCGCTTTATGTAACTTTATAAAATCTTTGGGTAATATTAAAAACGATCCTGCCGAAGTATTAGATTTTTATTTCGATATGTGTTCTTTAGAAATGAATTGCGAGCAATTATCGCGTACCTTTTCGTTTTTAGCTAATGGAGGCAAAAAACTAAACGATGGTAAAAAGATTTTAACAAGCAGCCAAACTAAACGTCTTAATGCTTTAATGCTTACCTGTGGATTCTATGATGAATCTGGTGAATTTGCCTTTAAAGTGGGCTTACCAGGCAAAAGTGGTGTTGGTGGTGGCATTGTGGCATTATATCCAAATAAGTATACTATGGCTGTTTGGAGTCCAAGATTAAATGCCAATGGCAACTCGTTTAAAGGCATGAAATTATTAGAGGATATTACCACACATTCTGAAATGAGTATTTTCTAAGGACATAAATTACGATTTTAAAAACCTACTCTACTTTATTTAGATAATTCCCAAAAATAGAGCGAAGCGAATTCTTCTATACTTTTTTTGGGTAAAATACCTTATTTTGCATAAACGTTAGATGTTTTTCAATCTATCAAGTTACTCAAAACTTATACGCACGCTATGGCATTAAAAATTGTAATCTCTCATAAAACAACTTATAAATACGATCGTAAAGTGTCGTTATCTCCGCATGTTTTTAGATTAAGACCTGCTCCGCATTCTAGAACTCCAATAGAATCTTATTCGATAAAGATAACACCAGAGAATCAGTTTTTTAATTGGCAACAAGATCCTTTTGGAAATTACGTGGCGCGTTTGGTGTTTCCTGATAAAACAGATGAATTGTCTGTGGACGTTGAGATTATTGCAGATTTACAAACCATTAATCCTTTCGATTTTTTTATTGAAGAATATGCCGAAGAATTTCCGTTTAAATATACCGAAACGGTTAAAAAAGAATTACAACCATATTTAGAAATCACAGATAAAGGAGACTTGTTATTAGATTTTCTAGAAACCTTAGATTATACTCCTAGAAAAACCATCTATTTTCTAATTCATGTCAATCAAATGATTTATGAATATCTAAGTTATAATATCAGAATGGATCCTGGTGTTCAAACTTGTGAAGACACTTTAGAAACTAAAAAAGGATCGTGTAGAGATTACGCGTGGTTGTTTGTGCAAACCTTACGTCACTTAGGTTTTGGAGCACGTTTTGTTTCGGGTTATTTGGTGCAATTAAAATCTGATGAAAAATCATTAGATGGCCCTTCTGGTCCTGAAGAAGATTTCACCGATTTACACGCTTGGGCAGAAGTGTATTTGCCTGGAGCTGGATGGATTGGTTTTGATGCCACTTCTGGCCTATTAGCTGGCGAAGGTCATATTCCTTTAGCTTGTACTCCATCGTTTGAAAGTGCGGCTCCGGTTTCGGGAATGACCGATAAATGTGAAACGGAATTCTTTTTTGAAAATAAAGTCACACGAATTTTTGAATCACCACGAGTTACAAAACCATATACGGAAGACCAATGGAAAGCCATTGATAAATTAGGACATAAAGTAGAGCGTCAATTACAAAAAAATGATGTGCGCTTAACTATGGGAGGCGAACCGACCTTTATTTCTATTGAGGATTTAGAGTCTCCAGAATGGAATACAGATGCAGATGGACCACATAAACGTCAACTTGCCAAAGAATTATCTAAACGATTACATCACGAATTTGGTAAAGGTGGTGTGTTACATCATGCTCAAGGCAAATGGTATCCTGGCGAACCGCTACCAAGATGGCAAATAGAAATTTGTTGGCGAAAAGATCAAAGACCTATATGGTACAACAAAAAATACCTCGGAACATATGTAGATAATTATACAGTGCCTCCAAACACCGATAAATTATTTCTAGAAACCTTAACGACTTATTTAGGCGTTTCTACACAGCATATAATACCTGGTTTTGAAGATGCATTTTACTTTTTATGGGAACACGGTAATCTCCCAATAGATGTTGATCCTACCAAAAATAGAGACAATACCTTAGTCAAAAATAAACTGAAAGATATTTTAGAAAATGGCACCTCCACTCCTGTGGGCTATTTGCTGCCTTTAAATAGTACGAAAGGAAAATGGTTTACAAGTGAATGGGCATTTCGAAGACAACACTTATTTCTAACTCCAGGAAATTCTCCAATGGGACTTAGATTACCTTTAAGTTCTTTATTAGAAAAACCAGAAAATGAAGTGTTTCCTGTATATGAACCCGATTTGTTCTCTCAAAAGAAACGCTTGCCAAGCTTTAGGGACGCAGTAAAAAAACGCCATAAAGATTTTATAGCGAATGGATACGATAGCAATCAACCTAATTATTTTGTGAGAACGGCTATTTGTTCAGAAATACGAGATGGTAAATTGTATTTGTTTTTACCTCCTTTAGATTCAGCCGAAAGCTTTTTAGACCTTATTGCTGCAATTGAATTTACAGCGAAAGCATTAAAAGTACCTGTAATTATGGAAGGTTACGATCCTCCAAAAGATAATAGGTTAGAATCTTTAAAAATCACTCCAGATCCTGGTGTGATTGAAGTTAACGTGCATCCTGTAACCAATTGGACAGACTTATGTCATAACACAATGACGTTTTATGAGCAAGCCAAACTATCGCGTTTAGGAACTGAAAAGTTTATGTTAGATGGTAAACATACAGGCACAGGTGGTGGTAATCATGTCACTTTAGGAGGCACAAGTCCTGCGGATAGTCCGTTATTACGAAAGCCTAGTTTACTCAGAAGTTTGTTAACGTTTTGGCAGCATCATCCAGGATTAAGTTACTTATTTTCTGGGTCTTTTGTTGGGCCCACAAGTCAGGCTCCACGGATTGATGAAGCAAGACAAGATAATTTATATGAACTCGAAATTGCCTTTAGCCAAATACCAAAAGGTGGTGAAGTCCCATTTTGGTTAACCGATCGTTTATTTAGACACTTACTCACCGATTTAACAGGAAACACGCACAGAGCAGAGTTCTGTATCGATAAATTATACTCTCCAGATTCGTCAACCGGACGTTTAGGGATTTTAGAATTGCGTGGGTTTGATATGCCTCCACATCCAAAAATGAGTTTAGTACAAATGCTACTCGTTAGAACCTTAGTCTCTTGGTTCTGGAAAAAACCATACGAGCACAATTTAGTGCGTTGGGGAACCGAGTTGCATGATAAGTTCTTAATTGAACATTATGTTAGAGAAGACATTAAAGATATTGTTGCCCAATTAAACAAAGCAGGTTATCAATTTGAAGAAGATTGGTTCAATCCGTTTTTCGAGTTTAGATTTCCACTGCATGGCATGCTAGAAATTAACAATATTCATCTCGAATTGCGAGCAGGCATTGAGCCTTGGAATGTTTTAGGTGAGGAAATGACAGGTGGTGGAACCGCCAGATATGTCGATTCGTCTTTAGAACGTTTACAAGTAAAAGTATCCAATTTTGTGGATGAACGTTTTGTATTAACCTGTAACGGAGTCAAAGTACAATTGAAAAGTACTGGCGTAAAAGGGGAATTTGTTGCTGGTATTCGCTATAAAGCTTGGAATCCATATTCGGCATTACACCCAACCATTGAAGCAGATACTCCTTTGGTTTTTGATATTGTAGATACCTGGAACAAACGCTCTATTGGAGGTTGTACCTATTTTGTAGCGCATCCAGGAGGACGTTCTTACGACGTGCATCCTGTAAACAGTTTTGAAGCCGAATCTAGACGTATCAACCGTTTTTGGGAATTTGGACACACACAAGGTGAAATTAGTCCATTTGAAAACATGACTTTTGATACTGAACCAACAATGAGGACTGTTGAAGAAAAAAGTAGCTCAAAACGTTTTTCTTATAAAGAATTACCTATTAATTTTGAATTTCCTTATACCCTAGATTTACGTAAAAAATAAAAAGCGTTGTTGTTCATTATATGAAGACCCTAACAAAGACATTATTTGAAAATTATTTTTCAGCATCACCTAGTTATGATGAGTTGCTGACATCTAAAATGAGTATTAAAGACAATTGGAAAGTATTGTCTAAAAACTTATTGAAAATTGGGCCAAAACATCTCGCGTTAAAACAAACAGAGATCAACTGGCTTTTAGCAGAAAATGGCGTTACGTATAATGTATATAACGACCCAAAAGGCTTAAATAGACCATGGGATTTAAATGTGGTTCCGTTTATTATTCATCAAAAGGAATGGCTTACCATTGAAAAAGGGATTCAGCAGCGTGCAGAAATTTTAAATCTTGTTTTAAAAGATATCTATGGAAAAAGAGAACTGCTTAAAAATGGCATTATTCCCCCAGAAGTAATCTATGCGCATAGTGGTTTTTTACGTGCTTGCGATCAAATACAATATAAAAATTCAAAACAACTTTCAGTTTATGCAGCAGATTTAGCACGAGGACCAGATGGACGAATGTGGGTGGTAAACGACCGTACACAAGCACCTTCTGGTATGGGTTACGCTCTAGAAAATAGATTTTCTACAAGTAAAATAAGTCCTGAGTTATTTACAAATATCAACGTCTCACAACCGTCTAATTTCTTTAATGATTTTAATGCGTTGTTATTAAATTCGGCAGCAACTAAAGTAGAAAGCCCAATGGTTGTTATTTTAACACCAGGTCCTCATAATGAAACGTATTTTGAACATGCTTATCTATCTTCCTTTTTAGGCTATCCGTTAGTAAAAGGAAACGATTTGGTGGTAAGACATGGCAAAGTTTGGTTAAAATCCTTAAAAGGACTTAAACAAGTTGATGTTATTTTAAGACGTATTGATGATACGTTTATGGATCCTTTAGAATTAAGAGAAGATTCCTATTTAGGCGTTGCTGGTTTATTAGAAGCCGTGCGTTTACAGAATGTAACGGTTATAAATCCTATTGGAAGTGGTGTTTTAGAAAATCCTGCTTTGATTCCGTTTATGGAAAATATATGTAAGTATTTTTTAAACGAAGACTTAATCCTGCCGCAAATAGCATCTTGGTGGTGTGGCCAAGAAAAAGAAAGAAAACATGTGTTAGCAGATTTAAGTGCTTATGTGGTAAAACGCATTGACAGATCAGAAAGGGAACATATTTATTTTTGCGAATTCTTAGATAAAAAAGCATTAAAAGCACTGAAAAAAGAGATTTTAGAATACCCCTTTAAATTTGTAGCACAAGAAAAGATATCCTTTTCTACAGCACCAAATTTCACGAAAAACAAATTAGAACCACGTAAAATTTCTTGCAGAACGTTCGCTATTGCTAAAGAAAACAGCTATAGCGTTATGCCTGGTGGTTTGGTTAGAGTGGCACCAGACAGTAAAGAGTTATTTGTTTCTAACCAACGTGGTGGCACCAGTAAAGATTTTTGGGTGGTTAATGATGCTCCACAACCGCATTTACAAAATTATTCTTGGAACAAAACCAATTCTAGCACATCTAGAGACATTAATGATGTACCGAGTAATACAGCAGAAAATTTATTTTGGTCAGGCAGATATATTGGCAGAACCTTAGTAACAGCTAGATATTTAAGAATGGTATTAAGCCAAATGACACATGCGGAATACAACGATAGGAAATCGGAATCCGAGAGCTTAAAAATATTGTTTCAGTCCATTACCAAAATTACCTCTACATTTCCTGGGTTTATGGCTGAGGATGAAGATGTATTATTACATCCACTTAAAGAAATTAAATCCATTATTTTAGATGAAACTAAAATAGGAAGTTTTGCTCAGTCCATGCAAAGCTTCAACACCTCTTATTATTCCTTAAGAAATTTATGGTCTAGAGACATGTGGCGTGTGTTTGATGGCATTCAAAAACATATAAAAAAGCTACAGCAAGAAGACAGCTATTCGGTATTTACGCTGACTAATTTCTTCGATAAAATTATTACCAGACTTATTGCTTTTATGGCACTTACGGAAGAGAGTATTCTAGTAAGACAAGGGCTACTACTCTACTTTATTGGCTTGCAGTTAGAAATAAGCGCCATGAATATTGAAAAATTCAGAGCGTTATTGATTGTAAATTATGATGAAGAATTAGAATACGAAATTTTAGAATCCTTATTAAATAGCCATGAGAGTTTAAACATATACAGATACAGTTACAATTCGTATTTAAGTATAGAAAACGTGGTGAATTTAATCATTTTAGATAAAGAATATTCGAGGTCACTAACGTATCAAATACAACGATTAAAGAAGGATATTGATAAATTACCGACTAAAAATGAGAACACAGAACTCACCGTTTGCCAAGAAAACATCAATGTGGCGTTGTCTAAAATTGAAAGTTTTGATGTCGAAGAATTATTAGAAGTAAATCCAAAATCTAATATGCGCGAAAACATGGATACTGTACTATCAGATTTAAGCGATTTATTACACACCACATCATTGTCTATATCAGATACTTATTTTAATCATTCGCAACCACAAAAACAGTTGGTTAACCGAAACATCACCACGTAATATGATTTTTGATCTTTGGCACAAAACAAAATACACTTACGAACATGGAGCTTCGTTTTGTCATAATTTAACCACATTAAAGCCTAAAAGTTTTCCAGGACAAACGCTTTTGGAATATCGTCTAGAGATTTCGCCAACACCAACGGATATTTCTGAGCGCTTAGATTATTTTGGAAACGCTGTAACCCGCTTTTCAATACAGCAACATCATAAAGAATTAGTGGTTATTGCTCGTAGTAAAGTGGCTAGAGATTATGATGAACAGTATAATGAAAGTCTGTTTTCTGAAGCGAAAAAAGTCACCATAGAAGACACAAGAGCACATTTAAAGGCAACAGATGCGGAGACTATTGATGCCAGACAATTTGTAATGCCATCGCCTTTAATTTCTAATAACAGTGAAGAAATTGAAGCTTACGCAGTGCTATCCTTTAAGCCCGAACGTTCATTTTATGAAGCGACTTACGAGCTGATGCAACGCATTTATACCGATTTTGATTTTGTCCCTGGTTTTACTAACATAGCAACACCTCTAAAGGACGTAATGTCCGCCAAAAAAGGGGTTTGTCAAGATTTTGCACAAATAGCCATCGCCTGTGTGCGTTCAATGGGTTTACCTGCAAAATATGTGAGTGGGTATATTGAAACTTTACCACCTGAAGGCAAAGAGAAACTCATAGGAACCGATGCTTCCCACGCATGGTTTTCCGTTTACATTCCAACATACGGTTGGGTAGATTTTGATCCTACAAACAACCAAATTCCCAAAAACCAACATATTGTTGTAGCTCATGGTAGAGATTATTATGATGTACCGCCTTTAAAAGGCGTGATCTATAGTATGGGTAAAAATACTATGGAAGTTTCTGTAGATTTAAGACCAGCTGTTTCAGACCTTAATCAAATGCAGAGTCAATCGCAACAACAATAATCCTTTTTAGTATTGATTTAAATTAGTTGCGCTTAAACAGCAGTAACCGATGAATAAATTTCAATTTTTCAATAATGGGTGGCGAAATGACAAAGGGATAAACATCTGGAATACCCATGGCTCTATTAATACTATTAACAGCTAAGGATAAAGGCACACACTTTCTCAAAATAACATCAAAATTAGCTTTCGAATAAGGATCAAAAGAGACTTTTGTTTTTAAGGCTTTAGATTTAAATTTCGGTCTTACATTTAAACGAAAAAAATAAGCCGTTTCTACCATATCCATAATATGTAAATAATGCGCCCAAGTTTCTGCCCAATCTTCCCAAGAATGTGAGGTCGCATACGCACTAATAAATGATTTTTGCCAATCTTTTGGCGCACCTTCTTTATAATAGCGTTGCAGCGCTTTAGAATAATCCTGACTTTCATCACCAAAAATAGCTCTGTATTCAGCTAAAACTTTCGCATCATCTCGTACTAATACATTCCAAAAATAATGCCCTACTTCATGTCTTAAGTGTCCTACCAATGTTCTATAAGGTTCTATCATCTCCTTTCGAGCTTGTTCTCTCAAAACAGAATTACCTTCTCTAATTAGTATCGTGATGACTCCATCAGCATGACCAGTCATTAATTTTGGATTGTTTAATTTTTCTACAAAATCAAAACACAAGCCATGGTCATGTTTAAGTTTACTCGCTAAAGGCAAACCTATTTTCTGTAATTGATACACTAAGCGATGCTTGGCGACTTCAAGATGTTGCCAATTCTCAAAATTATCAGAATCGGTTATAGAAAGATTAGGTATGGTTCTATTGAGTTGGCATGCACTACAATAATCTTCAGGATCATCCTTTTCTAACACCCAATTACAAACCTTATACGTATTATTCTTGCAGTATTTATATTCATCATGTTCTCTATCTGAAATAAGCGCAGCGATATCTGGTGAAAACGTAAGCATTTTATGATCTAATGCTCTGTAACCTGTTAAATGGCCACAGTTATCACAGCTGTAGTTTTCAAAAAATACAGAAGCATTACAATGACCGCATTGAAATATTTTCATGAGTTGTATCAATTATAAGATACTGCAAAGAACGGCATTTTTATGACTCAATTTCAAAATTTTATGAACTGTATCACTTCTATAATGGCAATCCTTGGTTATAATGTTTCAATGGATAAATGGGTTATTAATTGGGAAGACGCACTGCCTCTAATACCTCCTGATACTGGCATCGTTTGCACAGAATATGCACTAGAGGCTAAGGGAAAATGGGTGTTTCCTGATAAAATACCATGACTTGGGTCTAAACCTACCCAACCAGATCCTGGTAAGAAGACTTCTACCCAAGCGTGCAATTCGTATTCAGGTGGTGTCATTTCAAAATAATAGTAACCACTGACAAAGCGTGCTGCAATACCTTGTTGTCGTAACAAATGAATTTGCATCCAAGACAAATCGCGACAAGACCCTCTTTTTAAATGAAACGTTTCATCTGGTGCTAAAGGCGAACCAACCGCTCTGTATTCTACCTTAAAATCCTCGTGGAGTTGCTTAGTCAGCAAAGTTAAATAAGGAATGGTATTAAAATTAGACATCTTAAGAATGGCATTGCCATAATCCAATAAGTCTTGTGAAATAAATTGTCCTTCTAAAGTTGAAAACAATAGTTTTTTATGAAGGTCTTCATAATGAAACGGCAGTTGATTAAATTTTTGTGGATATACCAAAAACTCAAAGGGATTAAAGGCTTTGGTTTCTAGTAGCGTTGTAGATGTGATTTTCAGTTCATCCGTCATGCCTTCAAACCAACAGAAGTCTATAATATTTTGCTCTTCATCTTGAATCACCTTATGTCCTTTTGGTTGTGGTGACACAGTAATTGAAACTTCTTTAACATTAAGATAAGCCGATTGCTGTGGTCGAAATCGCAAATAATGAGGTTCTAGAAAAACGTCTGAATCAAAATTATAATGGGTTTGATGTATTATTTTGAATGTCATTTTGAGCTTTTATAAACAATAATTAAAATACAGTCACACTAAAAAAAAGTTAAAGTGTTTATTAAGATAATTCTATTAATATATTAATTACCAACTACTCAGCCTAAAAAAAAATTATTGGATTTGACTCTGTGACTGATTCTGAACATAAGGTTCTATAGAAAAGAACGAATTATAAATAGCCGAAGAAATGTCATTCAACTTACCTTGTATATCATCTAAATACTCATGCATACCTTCAGCAATAATATCATTAATATCTACATATTCTAATTGTGATTTTAGAACTCCCAATTTCTTTTGAGCCATATTACTAAAACCAACAGAACTACCAGATAAGGTCACCAAACAACGTTCTGCACTCAATAAACATGCTAATATAGATCGTGGAAATTCAGTATCTAGAATCAAGAATTCAGCAATACCTGAAGCGGTGAGTTTTCCGTATTTTTTACGGTACATATCATAAGCACTCACCGATTTTAAAAGCGCTGCCCATTGAATTAAATCTAATGAAGACCCTACTAATTTTGGTGATTTTAATAACAAATGGTATTTAGCATCTAATACACGCGATGTTTTATCTGCACGTTCTATCAATTGCCCTAATTTACCAAAGTGCCAGCCATCATTACGAGATATGGTGGCATAATACATACCATACACCAACTGACAGCCATTTTTTATCTCTGTAAAAAAGCGTCTTAATTCTTTATCGGTTTGATTCTTTTTTGCTGCTGCATTTTTAACTAAATAATAAAGGGCATTGATTTGCTCCCAAACTTCTTTAGTGATTTCAGCTCTTACAGCGCGTGCATTTTCTCTAGAATTTAAAATACAATTGAAAATAGAATTCGGGTTCTCTTTATCAAAGGTTAAGAAATAGATCACCTTGCTTTTTTCAACTTTAGGATATAGCGATTCATACAATTTCCAATCACCTGTAATAAGCACCAACGGTTGCCACTGCTCTACTTCATTAGGTGGTAATTCTAATGATAAGTTATAATTTACATCCATAAAACGTGCATAATTCTCAGCACGTTCAAGATATCTGTTCATCCAATATATAGTATTTGCGACTCTGCCTAACATAATTTTCTTTTTAACTGTTTAAAACCCAAGTATCTTTACTGCCTCCTCCTTGTGATGAGTTCACCACAATAGAGCCTTTTTCTAAAGCCACACGTGTTAATGCGCCTGGAATAATTTTAATGCCTTCATCTCCATACAAAGCATAGGGTCTTAAATCTACATGGCGACCTTCTATAGTATTATCGGCAATGGTGGGTACGCGAGACAAATTAATCATAGGCTGTGCAATGTAGTTTCTTGGCTTCGCTTTAATCTTTGCAATAAATTCTTCTTGCTCTTTTTTAGTGGATTTAGGACCAATGAGCATTCCATAACCTCCTGAAGCATCGGTTTGCTTCACCACCAAATTATGAATATTTTCAATCACATATTTGCGATCACTTTCTTCATCACAGATATAAGTTTGTACATTGGGTAAAATCATATCCTCACCCAAATAGTATTTTATAATGCGCGGAATGTATGCATATACAGCTTTATCATCTACAACACCAGTGCCTGGTGCATTCACTAAAACCACATTGCCTTTAAGGTAAGCTCTAAACAATCCTGGAGTGCCCAGTAAAGACTTTTTATTAAAAACTTCTGGATCTATAAAATCATCATCAACTCTACGGTAAATGACATCAATACGTTTTAAACCGTTCGTGGTAATCATGTAAACGATATCATCTTTCACCACTAAATCACGACCTTCTACCAACTCGGCTCCCATTTGTTGTGCCAAATATGAGTGTTCAAAATAAGCCGAATTATACATACCAGGCGTCATCACCACAACCGTTGGTTTGTCTATATCTACTAAAGATTCTAAGGTATCTCTTAAGGTATGCGTGTAATTATACACGGGTTTTACATCGAGTTGTTCAAATAACTCAGGAAATGTACGTTTTAAAATCTCTCTATTTTCTAGCATATATGATACACCAGAAGGGCATCTTAAATTATCCTCAAGCACATAATACTGACCATCACCACCTTTTATTAAATCGGAACCCGTAATATGACACCAAATATCCTTTGGTGGCTTAAAACCTTCTAACTCCTTTAAGTACGATGCACTAGAAAAAATCATTTCTTTCGGAATAATTTTATCCTTCAATACCTTTTGGTCGTTATAAATGTCTTGAATAAATAAGTTCAGCGCTTTAATACGTTGTTGTAAGCCTTTTTCGAGTTCTGTCCATTCGTTACTACCAATAATTCTGGGTATAATATCTAAATGAAGAATCCGCTCTACTCCTTGGTTGTCATTATAAACATTAAAGGTCATACCTAAAGAAAGCTGCGCTCTATCTGTGGCATGTTGCAGTGTGTTTAACTTCTTCTGACTTAATTTTTGAAGGCGTTCTGCAAATAATTTGTAATTAGGTCTTACGTTGTTGTTTTCATCATACATTTCGTCGTAAAAACCTTTAGTGTCATAAGCGGATAAATCTAGTTTTGGCATAAGCGGTTCAAGTATCAGTTAGTTTTTTAAATCGGCTTTGTTCGCTTAAAGACGACTTTTGTTCATAAAATATAGCGGTAACGAATGATTAGGCATTGTATCCTAACAAAGTACAACAAATATGAATTAGAAACTAATATCAATATTCAATTTACGATTCCGTTAATTAAGAAGTAGGAAAAATAGTAAAACGGAAATTTAGGCTGCCAATAATTGAGATGTTAAAAATAGTTTGGAAATATGGCAACCTACAAATGGTATAGAGGGCTTGGATGAGTGTTAGCTGCAGGTGGTTTAGTTAGTAGTGGTGCTTTATAAGACACTGCGTTTAATAATACAATCTAAAATCCAATAATTTACAGGCGTTATAATGTCTTTGGTGCAACTCTTCTACAACCGCTAACATATCATCATCTTCTTTAAATAAATTAAAGAAGGCTTCATCTAGTTTTGTGCTCGCTATGCCATTATAGGCATGGCCATAGCCAGAAATCGCTTTGGCTCCCGTAATATCTAAAAAGTATTGTGCCTCTTCTTCGTCTAAATCTAGAAGTTTGGCATTTGAAAAATGTAAAATCTTTCCGTCTAATCGGCCTTCAAAAAGTTCTGCAATTTCTTGTAAACTATAGTAGTAGTCATTTAAACATATATTATTGGCTTCTCCCCTAATCACCAAATAGATGATTTCATAATCCTTAAAATAATGATCATCTAATACCAGTACGTTTAAGCTATCTTCTAATCCTTCAATGGTGTCGCACGTTTTATAGATACTTGCTATGCCATAGTTTAGAGCCAATTGCGCTAAGTTGTGTTGTGCTTCAGTTACCGTGTTGGCATCTACATCATCAACCCCTTCTAAGCAATAAATAAAGTAATCTGTGTCCGTAATCTGTTCTTGGGGTACTTGTGGTCTTTTTTCTAGCAAGCTTCTAAATTTAGGCGATGTTTGTAAAGTGCGAAATTAATAGAATGCTTTTAATAGTTTTAGTGGTTTGGGGTGAAATTACTAGAACCTTAAAACATGGACACTGCACTCAACTATCGTTTTAGCCAAAATTTTATGAGGCCAGGATAAACATTTGAACTTCGTATTATATGTTAAAGCCCACTTTTTAATTTTTGCAAGGCAATAACTCTTTTATCATCACTATTTAGTTGAGGCCATATAGACAAACTCATTTCTAATTCAAAGTATTTTTTACCTCTTTGATTGAAAGAATATTTATTAGTGTCAGTTACATCAATATTTTTTATTTTTATTAAATATTTATTATAAAAAAATTTCTTGGATTCTTTATAATCTAAATCAGGCAAATTTATTTCTTTACTGAGAATTTCTACCAAGATTTTTAACAAAGCTTGGTATCCAAGTGTTGTATGAAGAATATTTGACGGAATATTATTTTCTTCAAATTCCCATAAAGAATAATCATCAGTACTAAATGTTTCTTTTACCTCATGAAAAAAGTAAAATAATATATCCGATATTATTGCGTCATCATCCTTAGCATAATATTTTCTAAAAGGTAATGGTTTTTGTGAACCTACACTACGTGTTAGTAATTCTTTCCGTTTTTTGTATCTATCATTTTCTGATTCACGTAAATTTTCTGATATTAAGCTAACAATTGATTTAACCATTGCTGCCTGAGATAAAGGGGGAGTATAATTTTTATCATAAGAACCACCATATAATTTAATCCTTTTATAAAAAGGTGAGTTATTATGTCCATTTAACCTTAAAACTATTTCTAATGCTGTCTTTTGCGGAGTATCATCAGTATCTAGTCCGAAAAGACTATATACTAAACTCTGAGAAACACGTTTTTGAGTTCTATTTATAGTTGAAAAAATCATTGCTTGATATTCCAATGTTTTATCAATAAAAAAGGTAACAACTAATTCGATTTTAAGTAAATCACTTAATCTTCCCTTGTAATACTCTAGCTTTTCTCTAAGGGTTTTATCTCCACCTTTCTGAAGTGTTTTTAATAAGGAATCAATGTCTAATTTCAACCTTTCAATAGCCACTTCGATACCTCTTATTCTGTGTTGTCCATCAATGATTGAAATAAACACATCACCATTAACTTTTTCAATTTCATCTTGAACCTTACTATCTAAAAACACTTTTACTCTATCATTATCAACAACATATTCTTTTATAACTTCCGCAGGTATATGCAAAACAATATTAGTTGGAAAAGTAGCATCAGGATCGTTAATTAAAAAATCAGCGATTTTTTGAACTCGTGAATTTTCAATATTTCTTTGAATTTGCTTATTATAAATAGGCTCTTCCTGTTCATCATAACCCACTATTAGCCTTTTAGTATATTTTGTGAATTTAAAAATATTATCAATTGAATAAACACCAATTAAAAAATCTTGTTTATTCTGCCTTACTGGAATAGCATCTATATATTTTAATTTACCAGCCATCTCCGTGTGTTTCATTACTTTCTGTTCTGATTATTTCACTAAATGTTGGATTATCTTTATTGTTGTTCCACCATAATCGCAAACCAATAAATGCGCCTATAAGAGACAATATTAAAGGGATTGTAAAGTGTGATTTAATTTTAAGCCATATTGTGGTAACGATTAACAATATTGAAAGTAAAATTAATATAACAATAGTAAAAAGTTTGGATTTTAGTTCATACTTATTGTCTAGAAAGTCAATATTTTTAAAAATAGAATCTACACAACCTGCAAAATAAATTGAAATATAGAAAGTGGTAAGATTAATAGGGATTTCTTGAATTTTCACTTCCTCGCCTAGTCCAAGAGATAATATTATTGGTAACCATATACCTGCAGTACCAATAAGAATAACTGCTACCCAAAAATAATTGGTTTTAAGTGATTTAAAATTAAATAATTGCTGCATTTATACTATTTTTTATCGGTAGTCATTAAGGTTAAACCAAACGTAATTTTATTTATTAAAAAATCAAAACCATCTATACTTACGTTGTCTTTTATTTCATTGTTTATTAATTCTAATCCATTATCAATATGCATTTTAATTAATTTAGGAATATCCTTATCAGTCTTATATAACCCATAATTAATACATAATAAACCTATGTATATATCAAAATTATCGCCGAATAACACTGATTTAGAATACTCTTTGCCACCGAAATCTTCTATTGTTGTTAAGTCTAACTTTCTATTTTTAGATAAAGAGTAGGTATATGCTATACGCGCTATTGTATTTTCTTTGCCTAAATTTAATCTTCTGGTAAGCTGTGATACTACTTCCCTATTTGCTGTACTTGTTCTAATTTGAGTAAACATTTTCTTTTGCTTTATTAAATACTTCCATTAAATCTTTTCGTTTAATTGTAGAACGGTCTTTATGACTTTCAATCATAAAAGTTTTATTTATATTAGATTTAAGCATCATATATTCTTCTTCAGTTAATTCTTTTTCTAACAAAGGCAATAATACTACTTGATTAGAAATATCTGGATAAAATTCTTGTATCATATTTTGCGAATGGTTTTTATCAAATTTCTGTAATGGGCTATCAATAAAAACAGGAAATTGAATCCCTGATTCATCAACCAAGGCTTTTAATAATGCTGTAGCATATAATTGCTGTTCACCTTTGGATAAAGAGTCTTTGTTTATTAAATTGTTTTTAGTATCTAGTAGGTCAATATCCATAATGTCTCCATCAATATTAACTTTTACATTATTAACGAAATCATTCTTATGCATTAACTTATTCAAACCTAATTTAAGTGCCTTTTGCAACGCGAACTTCTTTTCTTCTTTAATTCTAGATATTAGAGTACTTATTTTTAAAAGTAAGTTCTCTGTTACATCATATTTTTTCCTGTCAGTTTCAATAAGTTTGAACCTCTTTTCATATTCTGAAGATTCTTTTCTTGTAATCTTTAATTTATTTTTTAATTCACCAATTTCTTCTAATAGTGAGTTTTTTTCTTCAGCAAGAATAGATATTCTATTGTTAATCAATATCTTTTCCTCTCTATATTTTTTTACTATTTCATTACCCTTTCTAGCTTCTGCCTGTTTTATTTTTTGGTTAGTTTTTGATAAAACTACCCTGTTGTTTTTTTCCTCTTGAACAATAGCATTTAATTGATTTACATAATTTCCTTTAATATTTGCATAAACGGCCTCAAAAGCTAAATACTGGTTTTTGTTAAAGTCTAGTAGAACATCAACGGATTTGACTATCTTGTTTTCATTAGTATTACTATCCTTTATAGTATTATTTAGTATCTTTTCTATACTAGCAATATCTGATGTTGATAGTTGATTCTCTTTTAGTTTTTTAAGCACTTTTCTAGAAAAGGTTTCAATTTCTTTTTTAATAATTTTTGAATCAATAATAGTCTCTATTTGTGTTTGTTCATTTAATAATTGATTTCTTAAATCTGATAATTTTTTACCTGCAATAATTAATGGTGCAAACTCCATTAAATTACTAAATCTAGATTTTATTTCAGAAGATTCTTTGATTAATTCATCTCGTTTACTTTTTAAAACATTTAACTCATCTACAGTAATAGAATTACCTTCGCGTATTAGCTTTTCTTGTAGTTCGTCACTTATTTTACGCTTTGCTATTATTTCTCGGTCAGATTCAATTTGTTTTTCAAGATTTAATTCTATTAAACCTTCATATTCTTTTTCCTGCATTAACAAAGTATCTAGCTTAGACTTATCCATACCAGATACTCCTGCCCTTCTTAGTTTAGTTAAAAGTGTTTCGAGATTCTTTTTTAAGTCTTCATATTTTTTAATACCTAAAACCTCTGAATAAGCTTTACTTAAGCTTCTTAATTCATCTTTAGATTTAGCTTCTGCAAGTGATACTATTTTCTCTGCATCGAAGAAGAAAAATTTAGCAATTTCACGTGGCAATATGAAATCATTTATAAAGACCTCATAACCTACCTCTTTAGTTAATTCATTTTCTGTTCCGTCAATAAAAATAGTTAAATCTTCTTTATTGCTGGCTAGATTAAATGAACGTTTTATGCGTACTTCTTTACATGGTATTGAAGGAATCAATAAATCTGTAAGCGTAACTTCTATTGAAAAACTAGCATCTTTAATTGATCCAGAATCAAATTCTCTTTGAAGATCTCTATTTAATAGAGAATGCAAAAAATTATCATAGCCTCCATAACTCTTTATATCTCTTCTATATTTATCTTCTACTTGCGCCATAAGTTTTCCGTAGAAAACCCATATCAATGATGTTAGAAATGTAGTTTTTCCATAACCATTTTTTCCGGCAATTATATTTATATTTTTTTCTGTAAAAGGAGAAAAAGAAACGATATTCTCTCCTTTATAAATTCTAAAGTTGGTTAGATTTATTTGAGATATCTTCATTAGCTTTTTGGGTTTACAAAAGATTCAATACGCTTCTCTAAGTCGTTGTGCAAGCCATATTTAGACAACATTAAAGACTTAGTTTCTTGTAATGTAATTAAATTATCTATTAAATGATAATAATTAGTTTCATCACCACAAACCTCTTTAAGTATTCTTCGTTCAGTGTCATCTAAAGATTTGAGGTTATTTGTACTTAGTTCTTTACCGTAAACTTCTCTATAAATATCTCCAACTCTTCTATCAAAAAGATCTTCTCTATTCCATGTCACTTGGATGGCAATCAATTCTTGATTATTTATTAAATTAATATGAGGTCGTTGTTGTTGCACTTGCTTTTGCAGTTCAAGCAATTCTTTTAATAATTTATATTTATAAGAAGCTAAATAAGTTCCCTTTGGATTCCCTTCATCATCTACAGCTAACATTCCATTTCTTCTTCTATCAGAACGATTCTCAGGAAGATTTCGGTCCTCTACAAGTTTAGCTCTAAAATCTAATAAAGGTTTTAACCATTCTTGCCCATTATTTACTAATGAAGACATTGATTTATCGTTTTTAACAACAGTACAAGTCCAACACCCAAATCTACTTTTTCCACATGAACTGTGTTCTTTATCTGTTACAATTGTTGGACATTCATAATCATCTGCGCTGGCATCGGCATAAATCTTAAAAAGAATAGAATTATCAAAATGCCATGGAGATTTGAAAGCATTTATTATATACCATACTTCCTCTAGCTTTAAATCCTTAATTGGTGCGTAAACCCAAGTATTGATATCAGTAGCATGTTTTGCTAGCCTTTTCCCTTCTGTTTCGTGCTTTTTTATAGATTTTTCTCTTCTTTTACTTTCTTCGTACCGCGTTCCTAAAAGAACTATAGCTTCACCTTTTTCATCAATTTGTTCGTGTAAAAAATTAGAAGTAGGTCTAATTTTTAATCTATCTGTACACCATCTAAATGAATTATTTGGTACGGGATATCCTTTTCCTATTACGTTAATCCAAAAAGTCTCTTCAAGTTTAGGAGTCGTTTTCTTTACAAAGATTGGTAAATCCTGATCTCTAGCTGCAATTTCAATTTTACCTAAAACTTCATCAACATACTCAGCAATAATTGGATTTTCAACCATGGTATCATTACACACCACATAAACAGGGCGACTTAATTGAAAAGGATTTGGCATAGTCCTAATTTTCTCAAGGGCTTTCCAAACTAAAGTTAATAAAACGGTTGAATCTTTACCGCCACTAAAACCAATAATCCAAGGTCTTTTAGAAGTATCCGCAAATGCATACTGATCTATTATTTCATCAATTACATTATCTATTTTTTTACTCATATAATCAAAAATGCAAAGAATAACATTAACTCGCAATAATACGACAGCTAAAATCGTAACACTTATTTATTAATAATAGGGAGAAGTCAAATATAGGAATTTTTAAAAGAATTTATTTGAGGAAAAACCGTAAATATTTTGACTATTAGTTTATTAAAAAATATTCTATACAAATTACTCTTGTATATTTTATTCCTAGATAAGATTAAGGCAATAAGACCTATGCTCACCTACTCTTCCCGCTTACCCATCACTTCAACTCAAAAATCAAAGCCAAACGATACGCATTAGCTCTAAAACCTGCAAATCAACAAAAACCATTATTAACGCCTATAGAAACGGCATCAAAATGGAACATAAGGTTCAATAGGTGCTCCTTCGGTGTTCCTTCGGCTCTCCTCCGGCTCTCCTTCGGGTATGCGTCGGGTCAGCTATAGTAAATTCCTACAAAGACTAAAAGATGAGAATTAAACTATACCACCAAGTTAGAAAAGACTACTCAAAGAAACAACTACTAAGCAAACAAGCACCACCACATTCCGATACAATCGGAAGCAACGATTTTCAGAAATAATGAGCTAAAAATAAAGTTAATTTACACAATCAAGTATTAGCACTATGACTACAATAAAAACCCTAAATTACTAATGTATTAGCGAGTGGTGCTTGCAATTTCCTTATAAATCGTTTTGATTTTTTGGTTCGTTTATTCGTGGGTGTTTATTCTATTGTACTCATGATGTGCTTCGCAGTTTGTATCAAGGCAAATGCGGTAGCATTCATAAACACCTATTTAATAAAATAGAAAATAGTGCACTAAAATGAATAAAGAAACAAACAAAACAACTACGCCTCAAGCCTAGCCAACCGCTCCAACTCAAAAATCAAAGCCAAACGATACGCATTATCTCTAAAACCTGCAAATCTGCCAGAACCATCTGAGTGCCCATTAGAAAAGTTTGTTTTTAATGGTTTATAAGGATTTCGATACATCCCAACGAAAAAGTCGAGACACTCAAACTGACGTAGATGAATAACAAGTTGGTATATCTAAATAATCAGAGTAAATTTGCACGCTTAGTCGAGAGGTTTATCATAAAATCTTTCCTGAAAATTAAGTAATTAGTATGTAATGTTTGTAGGTATTTAGAAAACGACTACCTTCACTATTCCCCTATTCTTTATACCATGACCAATCCTATTACCTCCATAAACGCTGTAGATTTAGATGGTGTTTCTGTAGATTTAATGCAAGTCTATAAACACAAGATTCTGTTGCTAATTATTTATAATAATGATTGTTTAGGTTGCACAGGTCGCGCTATTCCGTTGGCTTATGAGCTTCAACAGACCTTTCCTATCATACAAGTTGTAGGCATCCATGCGGATTTTCCGGGTAGAACAGGTACAAAGGCTAATATAAAAAGCATTTTTACGAGTGGTGATATTCCGTTTCCTATTTATATAGATAAGAATCATCAAGTATTTGATCAATTTCAATCTGAAGGGACACCACAATGGGTTTTAATTTCTGAGGATGGAGTGCTGTTTCGTTCTATTTTTGGTTCTCAAGCCAATGCTAAAAACCGTTTGTTTTATGCTTTAGAAAGTCTTGTAAAAAAATGATACTGAATTTAAGTTTTGATTGTTAACTATTTAGAAGCTTATACATGCTTGTATTTATTTGCAAAAAACACGCAATAATTATATTAAACTTAACAGCCTAAAACACTTAAAATCAGTATCTTTATATAGATTATTATGTTACTACCAAATCTTTATTTTTCTCATAAATAGATATAATTATGAAACAATTTCTTATAGTACTTGCTTCCGTTTTGCTAAGTACAACATCTTATGCACAATTTGAACTTTCTACAAGTGGTGGTTATGCCATTGGGAGTGCTGGAATGAAAACGGGTGAAAAACAAACAACTAGCGGCACAGAAAACTACTATGGTAGTTATGGAGAAGGTTTTAATGCGCAATTACGCGGCACTTATTATTATAATGATCGCTTTGGATTTGATTTAAGTCTTGGTTATCTCCATGGCTCAGATCAAACGGTTTCTAAAGTGCGATTACCTGGTTATGAGGTTGATGCTATTGCTAGAGCACGAGCCTTTGGAGCCTCAGCTTCTTTAGTGTATCGATTTAATAAAAATGTTTATACTCGTATTGGTGCTCTTGTTAAATTAGGAGGAAAAACAGAAGCTGTTGTACATCAAAAAGCTAATTTCTCGCAAGCCGAAGCGGATGCTTTTGGCATACCATTGGGCTCATATTCTGAAACCGATTATATAGAAGATTATCACGGACAATTTCCCTTAGGCTTTGTTGCTGCTATAGGTTATAGACATCAATTAAATGCCACGTTCAGTGTTTTTGTAGAAGCTGAGTATTACGGCATTAGTTTAAAACGAAAAGATTCTGAGATTACAGCGTTTAACACCAACGTTGTTTTACCTGATGGTACGGTTGCTGTCAGTGGCCTTTATTCTTTAGATAACTTACCAGAAGGCACTAATAAAACCACACATTATGTTGACGATTTGCCTAGTGATAATACAGATTCATCAAAAGAATTGGCAGTAAAAGTGCCCTATTCTTCATTCGGAATAAATTTTGGATTGATTTACAAATTTAAAGGTAAAAGCAAAGATTCTCAATAGGTCTTTAGGAACTTCTATGCTGTTTTGAGCGTTTTTTTAGTCCATTTTACCTTAACTCTTCCATGATTTCTGCGAATAATTCATAAGATCGAATTCTGTCGTTGATATCATATAAATGCGTTACCGCAATAAGTTCATCTGCATTGGTTTGATCTAAAAACTCTTTTACTTGAGCTTTTACAGTCGCTTTACTACCGATGAAACTATACTTAAGCATTTGGTGGACTTGTGGGTTTCTCATAATATCCTTTAAGTCCTCAGTCATGTCTGTTGGTGGTTGCACGTTAGCACGTCTGCCAGTAAATATGCCTACAATCATTCGGATTAAAGAGGTTGATAAGCGTTGTGCTTCTTCATCAGTTTCCGCGATAATGATATTGACACCAGCCATAACATACGGTGCTTTTACACCTTCTGAGGGTTGAAATTCCTGACGGTAAATTTTTATAGCTTCGAATAAATGTGTTGTTGCAAAATGACTCGCAAAGGCATAAGGCAGTCCTTTCTTTGCCGCTAAATGTGCACTATCTGTACTAGATCCTAAAATATAAATGGGTACGTCTGTACCTTCTGCTACAGTAGCACGCACCATAGCATCCGCATTGTCTATAGAAAAGTACGTTTGTATTTTTTCTAGTTCTTTAGGAAACTGTTGCGCTGCTTGCATAAAATCAGTCCGAATAGCTTGTGCTGTTTCTCTATCAGTACCAGGAGCGCGACCTAGACCTAAATCAATACGATGAGGATATAAAGCCGCTAGAGTTCCAAACTGTTCTGCAATGATTAATGGCGAGTGGTTGGGTAACATAATACCACCAGCACCCACACGAATTGTTTTAGTGCCTTGTGCTGCATACCCAATAAGTATAGACGTGGCACTACTCCCTATATTAGAGGCGTTGTGGTGCTCTGCTAACCAGTAACGCGTATAACCAAATTTTTCAGCTTGCTGTCCTAATTGCAACACATTTGCAAAGGTTTGTTGCAATGTTTGACCTTGCGACACTAACGCTAGATCTAAAATGGAGTATTTAGTCTGTTTTGCTTTCATAACTGTAAGTGATTCTTTTGTCGTTACCGTTACTAAAAAATTACCTAAGTTTAATTTTTAGTCTAATAAATCTGAAACTATTTGTATATTCTCTTTAGACGCTAAATTAGTACCACCTGTCATGGTAGTTGCTACACCACAAACCACTCCCCATTTTAAAATATCTTGAGAAGACATACCTTGCGCAATGGCATACACTAATCCTGCGACCATACTGTCACCAGCTCCAATAGTACTCTTTACTTTTACAGATGGTGTATTTTGATAAAAGATACCACTTGCTGATGCTAAAAACGCACCACGTGCGCCTAATGATACCACGACATATTCTGCATGTTTATTGTTGATTAATTCCATAGCAAAGGCTTCTTGCTCTGTTTTGGTCAGAAAATCTTTACCAGCTAGTTGTGCCAATTCACCTTGATTTGGTTTCATTAAAAACACTGGTTTTTTAAGGCTTGCTTTTAAAGCTTCACCAGAAGTATCTACAATAAGTTTTACATTTTTAGCATTTAGACTGTCTATTAATTCAATGTAAAAATCTGAAGACATTGATTCAGGAATACTACCACTCATTATAAACATTGAATTATCCGTAACCAGCTTATTTATAGATGATTTAAGACTTTTAATTTCAGTATCGCTTAAACCTTGTCCTGGCATTCCGAATCGGTATTGTAAATCGGTTTTAGTATCTACAACAGCTAAATTTTCGCGCGTCCAAGCTTCAACAGTAATTGGTGTAATCTCTAATTTTTCATCTTCTAATAACCCCTTTAAAGTTTTGCCTGTATCACCTCCACAGGTAAACAAGCAATTGTTTTTTACACCTAAGGTATGAAGTACTCGTGAGATATTCACTCCTCCACCACCAGCCTGAAATTCGATAGCTTTGCATTTTAGTTTTTGCTCTGGTACTAGGTGATCAATTTTTGCGCTTTTATCTAAGGCAGGATTTATGGTTAGGGTTACAATATTCATAATCTTTATCGGTTTGTAGTTCTCTATTTAAACGCTATAAAGTTATGGATAATTCTAAGGGATATACATTAATATTTTCCTAAATTATGATATCATTTTCACCTATTAAACCTTTGTTAACAGCATGATTTACTTGACGACAGTAACTGATCAAAAAAGTCCCTTTATTATAAGTCGTTTATAGCATCAAGGAAATAGCATCGTTCCCATTGCTGTATGGCTATTTTTTTACTAAGTTCTAGTATTTTGGTAATACATTCTGGCTGGTAAACGTACCTTCGTTATCCTAAAGTAGATCTATTGAGCACCTAAATAAATTCTTCTGGAATTAATCTGTTTTTAGTTTACTACGTTATTATGGTTAGACACTTGTTATGTCTTCATCTTTTGATAGTGTGAAAAAGAACGTAGTCCCAACACCTTCCTCGCTTTCTACCCAAATAGCACCATTATAATAAGTGATGATTTTTTTAACGATAGACAAACCGACACCTGATGACGATCCTGTACTTTCTAATTTGGTAAATATTTTGAATATTTTATCGAAATAATTAGGATTGATACCCACACCATTGTCCTTTACAAAAAACTCGTAATGGTCTGGTTTTTCAGTATAGCCAACATCAATAATACTTTGGTCCTTATCACTATACTTGATGGCGTTTTGAATAAGATTTTGAAACACTTGCTTAAACCTCCAAGCATTTCCAGAAATACTTGGTAATTGATCTTGAATGGTAATTTTTACATGGCTAGGAATTAACTGCGTTTGCAGCACCTCATCTAATATGGTATTAAAATTAATTAAAGTGGCTTCGGATTCTAATTTATCTATCGTAGAATAATCTAAAATACCTTTAATTAAATAATCCATTTTCTCAACGTTAAACAGCACTTGATGCAATGGTTTCATCGCTTGGTCATCTAAGGTATCCTTATGATCATCCATAAACCAGCCAACTAAGGTATGAATGTTAATGAGTGGAGCTTTTAAATCGTGAGAAACCACATGTGCATACTCATTTAATTCTTGATTTTGTTTGGATAAGTTTTGAAGCAATTCTTCTTTTTTAGCTTCTTGTGCTTTTATACGTTCTTCGTTTTCTTTTCGTTGAATGACATTTACCAACATGTTAGCGTACACAAATAGAATGTCTTGCTCATTATCGTTGTAGCTGTTTATTTTTTTAACTGAGTCGAAACCTACAAATCCTATTAATTCGTTATTCTTAATTTTTGGAATAGCAATTAAACTTTTAATGCCTTGCGGTTCTAAAACGGCACGCAAACCTTGTTCTCCATCATATGGTAACAAACTCACGTCTTCTACGTAAAAGGCTTCACCATTTCGATGTGCTTTTAACCATTGCGGTATATAATCTATAGGAATATTTTGCAAGTTTTCAATTTCGGGCTCTACGCCTTCTGCACACCACTCATAGGTGTTTGAGGTGGTATTGTTTACAAAATCATAAGAAAAAATATAACTTCTATCTGCCTCTACAAATTCTCCAATTTGCTTTAATGAAGTTTTAATGAGCTGATCTACATCTGATAAATCGGCATTAATATACGTGGTAGAAATACTAATCAGTAGGTCTTGAAAACGCAGTTGCTTTTGAATAATATTATCTTTTCCTATCTGATTGACATCACTTTCCATATCGTATTTCCTAGTTTTTGAGTTGCGGTTAACAAGCTATTTTTCAACTTTCTAAATATAGTGCTTACATTTTTACTACAAAAATAAACACAGTAAAAAGCATCATAAAAAGGTGAAACAAAAAAAAGAGGGCAGTTATTTTACTAACCATCCTCTTTTCAACTAATCAACCAAACTAATCTATCTTTATATCTTTTTTTATTCCATATCAATAATACCTATCACTTCATAAGCTCTTGTACCATCTACTTGTACTTTCTCATAAAGCACGTTGGCGTATTCGTAATAGGTTTGTCCGTCTATGGTCACTTTTTCATAATCTTCTGGAAGTTCATACACTACAGTTCCTATTTCTGGATCAACCACTTCATATTCGTTATTAATTTGAATATAAAATGTACCATTTACATTGTAATAGTTATGCGTATTAAATCGTATTCTCTTATAATTTGGAGGTAATACTTTTATTCTAAAGCCAACTTTTGGTGCAATGACGATATAACGTCCTCTAGATTGTGTATAAAACTTGTTATTCGCATAGTAATAATTTTGACCTTTATGGTTTATCACTGTTCTTTTAGGCAAAGATCTTACAGATACTACCTTCCTTGTTGGTTTTTTGTAGGTAACCTTTGTACTAGAGACTCTTCTCGTATTACCATTGTTTGCCACTGTTCTTTTAGTAGTCGTTGTTTTTACGGTTTTTTCTTTTGAATTTCTTCTTGTCACTTGTGCTGAAACCTGTGTTGAAAGTGCTGCCAAAAACATTGCAGGTATGACGTATATTTTAATAAATGTTTTCATAATTTCTAAAATTTAATACTGTTGAACTTAAGATTTTGTTGTCTATAAATAAGACTCTATTTTGTTCTTATAGTTTAAAGGTATACGCAATTTAAGACTGAAAAAAGTGAAATCGACGACGGGAATGATTTTACCTATAGACGCGTTGATTTTATAGATTTGTTTTCTTGTGTATTGTATATTAGAACTTTTTAGACCTAAAAAAAGGCATACTATTTAAAGTATACCTTCTTTTGCTATTAATCAATCTAGGGGTCTTATTTTAGCAGCGCTAATAAACCTGTTAATTCATTTAGATTAAGACTTGAATTATTATCTGTATCTAAAACATTAAAGTTATCTGCCACTGAACCAATTGCTTCAGTTGAACTTATAGCTTCATCTTTATTAGTATCTAATAAAGAAAACAAACTCGTTATTTGCTGCACTGTAGAATTAGAACTTAATGAACCTAATAATGTTGCTGCATCTGCAACCGTTGATGTATTCACGTTTTTAACGCTATTGCAACTAAACATGCTAACCACTACAATTAATGATAGTACGATTTTTTTCATAATTTAAGAATATCTGTATTTATTTGGTACAAATGTAGTTTTTATTACTTCTACTGTAAACGAAAATAGACCAATACACCTTTTTTACCTTTAAAAAAGGAGAATCTATAGACGAAATACAATTGACTTAATTATTTAAAGAATTATTATTGATAAACTCTAAGAATTTAGGCTTATAATGTTCTGAAACTGTAATCCTTTGCTTGTTGATTATAATTTGACTGCGCTCAATAACATCGATATTATTTAAGGCCACAATAAACGAACGATGCACACGCATAAAATGAGTTTTAGGAAGTTCTGCTTCCAAAGATTTTAAACTCATTAATGTTAAGACAGGTTTTGGATTGTCTTTTAACCAAATTTTGATGTAATCTTTTAAGCCTTCAAAATAGAGTACATCAGCCAACTTAATGCGCAGCTGTTTATATTCTGATTTTACAAACAAGAATTCCTTTTCTTCAGATACGCTGTGTTGTTGCTGTCCTTTTACCAACTCAAAATAGGTATTTGCTTTATTGGCTGCTGCCAAAAACTCTGCATAATCAAAAGGTTTTAACAAATAGTCTAAAGCTTCTACCTTAAAACCTTCTAAAGCATACTGATCGAACGCAGTAGTGAAAATAACACGTGTTTCTTTAGGTAACATTTTAGAAAATTCTATACCTGTTAAATCGGGCATTTGGATGTCTAGAAATAATAAATCTACAGGATTTGATTTTATAAACTCCATAGCTTCAAGCGCACTACTACATTTTTTTTTAAGATCTAAAAAAGGAGTTTTTTCTGCATAACTTTCTACTAAATTGAGTGCCATTGGCTCATCATCTACAATAACGCAAGTAATTTTAAGATTGCTCATAATTTAGTTGTTTCTAGTTCAAAGTAATTAAAAAATGTTTATTCTACAGTATATCTAACAATAACTTCATTATCTAAAATAACGTTAGAGGACCATATAAATTTAGCATCTACTATACTATTATCAAACACATCTGTAAAGTTAGTGTATGCTGGTTTATTATCTACACCAATCGTCTTATTTGTATACTCTGTAGCATTAGGCCATTCCTTATCATTAAAGTCTACAGATTGCCAATTAACAGGTGTTTCCCAATGTAATGCATAAGAATCTTTGCCTTCATTAAAAGCTTCAGTGCTGCAATTGTTGCTTAATCTTAAACTTCCTTTTTCTGAAGCACAAGATAAATCTTTTAAAGGTGCTGTGTAAAAAGTCTGAGCTTTCCAATCGGAATTTGTTGCAGCAATTATATCTCCTTTAGCATCTTTAAAAACGGCGACCATACCTCCATCTCCAGGATGAAAGGCTTGGCCTCTATTAGCCTCAGAACCTATACCACTATTTTCTTCCCAATCGACTAATTTCATGGCAATTGTAAACGGTATATTCGCTTTAAAGCGTACAATATTAGAATTGAACTGAGTAAAAGGCACATTATCTTTTCCAACAGGAATGCCATTAATGTACATTTCAAAATAATTATCGGCAAAGACATAAGCTGTAATAACTTCTCCACCTGCATCAACTTCTATAATATCTGTTCCGTCTAAAGCCGCTAATGCCTCTTTTGCAGATGCATATTCCACATTAGTACATGGATTAAACAAATCTGAAGCCATAGGAAAGCTATCATTGGAAAAATTCACCTCAGCAGGAACTGTCCATTTAGTACTATCTGTAGCTATAGATGTGCCTATTGGAGCTTTTCTACCTCTATCGCATTCAAAAATATTTTCAGTGATTACTTTTGCAGGTCCTTGAGATACCGAAGCTGTACCGTTATAAACCTGTGTTTTGGCGACCTCTGTTTCGGTTTTTACTGTTTTAGAACTGTTTTTACAAGCTAACATAGTTATCCCTAAAAAAGGAAGCATTAACCCTATTTTTTTTATTTGAATCATAGTCTTATTTATTTGGTGTCTATAAATGTTAAAGTCGTTCTATCTATAATATTCACGGTATCCAATGCATTCATAAACACGTTATAATCTACATTTAAACTGTGCTTTTTAGGCAATGTAGTAGGTGTTTCAGCTAAAGCATAAAGCGCTATAGTGTATTCATGTTTGCCTTTTCCACGAGAACAAGGTGATGTATAAGAGATTGCTGTTCCGTCTTTATTTGCTCCCATAAACCAATGGCCTTTAGACGCCATTTTGTATGGTATTTCTGTTGTTTTAGGATCTATATCCCATAATAGCAGATATGAATTGATTTCTGTTTTATCATCCTTTTTTGGATAATGATACATTACAATCGCTAGCGATTTAGTTCCGTCAGGTACATTTTGCCACGACAGCGGTATGGAGTTTTCAACATCATTCACCTTTTCTTCACATTTGTAAGTATCTAATAAAACACCATTCTCTATAGCCATACTCTTTAGATTAAAATTGGAATGTATGGTTTTAAAATCATCATGATTCACGTTTGTAATGTCTTTGCTGCTATTTTTACAAGACATAAAGCATAAAACCAGGAGAAGAACCAAAAATTTTGAATGTTTCATTTTTCTCTAGGTTTATAAGTTTCAACTGTTGATGTACCATCTGGATTTATAAATTGATAGGTATAATTATCTTCACCATCCCAACTATAATTTATAATGTATTCTTTTGAATCTAAATTGTATGTTAATCTATATGAATTTTCCCCTAAAGATTTAAAATCAATAATTTCAGCACCTCGAAGTGGTCTTAATGCAGGTCGTAATTCTTGTGTTCTAGGTTGCGAATACACTTGATTTTCTGGTGCTTTTGTTTTTGGATCTAATTTTACTTCACCTCTCATACCTGCAATAAAATAAGGGTATTCTTTAATGGTATGATATTGATAAGAGCCATCCGCATTCATTTTACCAAGGTATTCGTCTAAAGCATCTGTTGTTTCTCCGTACACCGGAAACCCATCTACAGCATATGCTACTGGATTACCTGCACCTACTTGGTCTTGTAAATGCAATGGTGGTAAATGGTAATGGTAATCGTCTGCACGTCCGCAATGTCCTCCCCAATGATCTAGCTCACCAATAGCATTTGCATCTTCACCTCTATTGTTTAAAGGGTTAAAAATAGGAATACCATTAACCGCTACAGCAATGGCGCCTTTAAGTAAATTAGTTTTTGTAGATAGCGGATGCTCTGCCATTTTTGGATTTGTAGGAATAGCCCAACTATTGTCATCTGTGTAATTCTGTTTAATAGGCACTTGTTGTTGCCAGTTGGTTATGCCTACCATCATATCATGATCTGGTAACCCATTTGATGAAATATAAAGATAATTGTCATCTGTATGTGTAGTAACACCGTCAAATTTTTCAAAAAGCGTTCGCATCACCGAAACGTTATTTTGTGGAACTTGTGCAATACTCGTTTTAGTTGTATTGGTATTTTTACAAGACACAATTAAAATAACACCTAAGCCAAATACTCCGTGTGTGAAATACATTGCCTTTTTTCGTTTTATTAATTTATAAACTGAAAAGCACAAAAGGAAAACACCTAAACCAACCAATATAACATTAAAATTTAATACTGACTGAGAATTGGCTTCAACAACTGTACTACTATTTAAAGCATGTATTAATTTACCTTTGGTTTTAATATATTTTTGATCTGCTTCTGTAAAGTCTGAAATTTGAAAAGTTTTAATAGCATGGTTGTTATCCATAAGCCAAACTTTATCATTTTCATATTTAATAAAATTAGCCTTTATTATTTCATTTGCTGTCTTTAACTCCCATTGTTTTAAAGGAATTCCATGTCCACCTTCATGTGCATAAAGATTGCCATTCAATATCAAAAAACAGATAATTATAAGTGTATTTTTCATAAGTATAATTTTCTATTTGTTGCATTAATCATTTTAGTTGGTTTCAATTTCTAATTCTGCTATAAAACGATCGTTTTTAATTTGAGTGGTAAAACTACTCTTATTAGGATATAATAATTCCAAACGTTTTTCAATGTTGTGTAGCCCAATGCCTGAACCGCTTTTATCATCTGTCTTTTTTGGAAGATTATCATTTTTAATAGTAAATACAACTGTATTTTCATTTACAATCATATCAATCTGAATAGAACTTTCTTTACTTGCTGAGACTCCGTGTTTAAAAGCGTTTTCAATTAATGAAATAAAGAGTAATGGTGCGATTTTAATACCTGTTTCTTCAGAGGGGAAGCTATAATTAACTACTGTTTTATCAGAAACACGTAATTTCATTAAATCAATATACTTTTTCATGAAATCTATTTCTTTGGACAGAAGTACTAATTCCTCATTAGTATCATACAACATATAACGCATCAATTTACTTAAACTATGAATAGATGTTTTAGCTTGATCTGGTGAAATATCTACTAAAGCATAAATATTATTGAGCGAGTTAAAAAAGAAATGTGGTTGTAGCTGGTAATGCAAATGTTGTAATTCGGACTTTAGTTTAATATGAGCGGCTTCCTTACGTTCGTTTTCTGTTTGTATCCAACGTTTAGTCGTTTTTATAGCTATAGAAAATAATAAAGGCACCATAAAAAATAACATTTGTACGTAAACAAACATTTTAAAAGGTGGAGCATCACCATTCTTTTTATCAGGTTTTTCAATATATGCTTCAAAAAAGGTAAGTTCAATCTGCTCTCTTAGAAAAATGAATAAAGCAATAATGACAACATTTATTAAAATGTATTGTGTTGTCTTTTTTGAGAATAAAAAACGGTCTATAAAAACAAAATAATTGCTGTAAAATATACAAGCATAAAATATAATTGGAATCCAGAAATGAGCAATAATTCTATAAATATTCTGTTCCTGTCCGAACGATAAAAGATATGGCATACTAAACAGAACGAGCCACACAAGAATATGAGTAAGGATATTTATTTTAATCTTTTTATGCATGTTATATTATTTATAATTAATCCCACTTATTTGAAGTAGATACCGCATAGTTTCCGGAACCCGTAAAAAAGAATACTAGGCCTCCAAATGCGTAAAGCAAAAGTAACTCATTTTCTAGACCTCCTTTTTCTGAAATAGCAAAAATAGCATCGGAATGCGCTAAAAAAAGAGCAGTAATCATTCCTAAGAAAAAAACCAACGATGCTATTCGTGTTCTAAACCCAATAATAATTAGTATTGGAGCAACCAATTCGGTAATATATACACCGTAAGCCATAAAAGTTGGTAAACCAGCTTCAGTAAGCATGTTTTCTATACCAGCTAAACTATTCAATTTTGCAATGCCATGAAATAGCATTAATCCAGCTATTATAATTCTTAACAACAATAACCCGAAATTTATATCTTTTTTCATTTTTTATATTTTTTTCAATGCCTTTCAAAGATAAATATACATAAGAGGTACTTATACCATAATAGACGGCTTCGGATATTTAATATACCGAAACCGTCATTCTATCGATGGGATTTTATAGTATTAAACAAAAAACACCTTAAATTTAATTAAGGTGTTTTGTTTATTTAGTTTTTCCAACCTTCTCTACATCTATTTGTGCTGAACTTACTTCTACTATGGCACTACTAATTACTGCTTTTGCACTGAATAAATCTTGCGAATATTGTTGTGCTTTAAGCCTAAAAAGTAATTATCCTTTTTCTATATATTATACTTTTAATAGTGTTTACTAATATTTATTTATCATTTCTTACAAGACGCACATAGTTGTAATACCGTTCTCCGCCTTCACTTGCAGGTCCATTTTCATGTTTTGTATCAAACCTTACAGCTCCTGCTCCATGAAAATCTAAACCTTCGTTATTTACTGCACGTCCAAAAGCCACATACCATGCATAATAAAAAGGTTTTCCTTTTTGAAAGTGTGCAGAAGTACTTGACCAGAAATACGGATAATCTAAATCGTTATTTTCATTGGTGATTTCTGAAGTATTAAAAATAGGATCTATAGCAGGCCCTTCTTTTGAAGTGTCTTTTGCTCCTGGTGCAAAATCATAATCAACGATACCTTGTAATTCTTTTACGTTAGGCAAACGCCAATCTGAATATCCAGCCAAAGTTGCATGTTCTGCATAGTAAAGGGCATTTTTCCAATCTAAACCTTTTTTACTATCATTTTTAGACCACATTAAACCTGATGCTTTATCCGTAATAGTTTCATCACTATTATCTTGAAAATCATTCACTCCATAAACCTGACCACGAACTGCACGCACATGTTTTAACATCGGGTTGCCCTTAGGTCTCTCGCCTTCACTTGGTGGTGGTGGTCGTTGTCCTTCGTCGTCACCTTCTGGTCTTTCTTGTCCTTGTGGATTTTGATTTCCTGGAGGAGGTCCTTTACGATCACCTCTATCTTCTGGCTCTTCACCTGGATAAGCTTTAATATGACCTGTGGCATGATTAACACCAAAGACAGCAGCATATTGACCTTCTTCTGTATGACCAACGTATTGATTACTTGTCCAATATTGTTCACTTTTATCGACATGGGTATTATTCACTAAAGAAAAATAAGTAGTATCTAGATAAGGCCATCCTTCGCTAAAATCACTAATAGAATACAATTCTTTTGCAGTAGGTAGTCTCCAATCATCATAACCGCCAAGTTCTAAATTTTCGGCATAATCTTTAGCACCTTGCCAATCGAAACCTTCGGATGTTGGAACTTCTTCCCACATCAATCCAGAATTTTCGTCGGTAATTATACCATCATCATTTTTGGTGTATGCCATTGTTTTACCTTTTAAATAATTGGCATCTTGGCCATACAGTGCATCTTGAGGTGTTAAACCTTCTAGGATTTCTCCATCTTCACCATAAGTCAACACTTGTCCTGTTGCAATCTGCACGTAACTTTTGGCTTTTAATTCCTTTTGACTAGTACTTTTCTCTTCTGTATACTGTCTTTTATCGCTTTTGCAAGACATTGCGAGCAGTATGATAATAAAAAGTCCTATTATTTTTATGTTAACAGCAATTAATTTCATTTGATACTATGTTTAAGTTTAAAAAATATCTAATTGGCGTCTCTAACTAATCTTACATAATTAGTAATCCGTTCTTCATTTCTAGGCTCTGGACCGTCTTTTACCTTGGTATCAAATCGAACAGCACCAGCACCATGAATATCTTCACCACTATGATCTACAGCATAACCAAAAGCTACATAATCAGCAAAATACATTCCGCTTACTTTTTCACTACCTGCAGATGTACTTGTCCAGAAATATGGATAATCTGAATTACCTGCTTCGTTTGTAATCTTAGAAATATCAAAATAAGTGGTGTCTATTGCGGGAAAAACACCAGAATATTCAACAATACTTTGTAATTCTTTAACGTTTGGTAAACGCCAATCCGAATAGCCTGCATATTCAGAATTTTCAGCGTAAGCAAGAGCGTCTTCCCAATTCATTCCTTTTTTACTATCAGTTTTAGACCACATTAATTCTGTTGCTTCATCAGTGATTGTGTTATTACCATTATCTACAAAATCATTAATACCATACAAACCACCACGTACTGCTCTAACATAACGTCTCCCGTCTAACGCTTTAATATGACCCGTCCAATCATTAACAATAAAAGCCACTCTCTTTTTCGATTCTGGAGTATTTACTAAATAATAATTGCTAGACCATGTGTGCTGATCGCGTTGTTCTGCACCATCCTCACTGACTAAATGAAAATAGTCCGTATCAACATAAGGCCAACCTGTAGATTGATTTCTAATTGACCAAAGTTCTTTTATAGTTGGTAAACGCCAATCTGAATAGCCTCCAAGTGTTAAGTTTTCGCAATATTCAGAAGCTTCTACCCAACCTTTACTATCATCAGACTGATCTTGTGCCCACATTAATCTGGTTACATTATCTGTTACCGTCCCATTTCCATGATCTGTATAAGACATTTTTTGCCCTTTTTGATAGTTACCATCTTGTCCATAAAAAGGATCACCAGGCTTAAGATTGTTTAGTGTTTTTCCTCTATCATCATAGGTTTTAACTTGTCCTGTAACTGGAAGTATATAATTATTTTCAGAAATGGTTAACTGATCATTCTGCTTATCTTTCATTGTAGACAATACTTCTTCTATTGAAGGTAGTTGCTTATCGTTTCTTGGTGGTCTTCCTTGAGATTGATCTCCCGATGGTTGCGGAGCATTTTTTAATTCATCTTCCTCAATAAAACCATCATTATTGCTATCAATTTTAGAAAAATCACTTTGTAAAGGTCCTTTAACTTCAGTTTTAGATAATTTACCATCTTCATTACTATCCATTTCAGCAAACAGATCTGCTATGGATGGTCTTCCTTCTTTTTCGTTTCGTTGTTTTTGCTCACCTTGCTCTGTATGATCTTGGTTTTGCTTTTCTTGTTCTTTTTTTTCTTTAGAACCACATGCTGAAAATAGAATAAGCCCGATGACTAGTATCCCTATTTTTGTTACTTTTTTATAATTCATCATTTTTAAAATATAAGATTTAACTTCAGTTCTTATTTTACATTTCTTACTAGACGTACATAATTTTTAATTCGTATTGAATCTGCTGCATTAATAGATTCCATTAAGTAATCTTCAACATTACCTGATTTAGGGTCTGAGCGTTGCGCACCTGCACCATGCCAATCGTAGTAGTCTTTTGCATCACTATTGTCTTTACTATATGCTTTTCCAAAAGCGATATAACAAGCTGTATATTTAAAATCTCCTTGCGTAGTGCTTGTCCAAAACCAACTATCGTTATTAGTGCATTTAAAAAACGCTTCATTTATTGCAGGAATGGTTTTCTTATCATAATCTACAATACTTTGCAGTTCTTTTGTATTAGGTAAACGCCAATCATTATAACCCGCTAGTTTGCTATTCTTTGCATTTTTTAATGCATCTTTCCAATTGTAGGTATCTCCATCGTCTACTTGCTGCCACATTAAACCTGTAGCGTTGTCAGTAACTGTACCATCGTCATTATTTATAAAAACGTTTATGCCATATACATTTTCTTTTCCACGCACTGCTCTTACAAAGCAACCAGGATCTCTAACTCCAGTATCTCCATTATAATACAAACCTGTTTCGTAGGCTTTAATATGGCCATCAGCAAAATTGAACCCAAAGGCACCTTCCATTTTTATATTTTGAAGTGGTCCTTTCACATATTTAGTACTCGACCAATATTGACCTGCGAATGGCATCCGTTTGTCGTACTCAAAATCAAAATAATCAGTATTTAAATAAGGTTTTGACGCATTTAAATCTTGAGGGAATAATTCTCCGTTAGAATTGAGTAGTGAATACAATTCTTTAATCGTTGGCATTCTCCAATCTGTATAGCCACCTATCTCAAGGTCATCCACATAATCGAAAGCTTCATAAAAATTATGACGGTTAAAATCTGGTGTTTTCTGCCACATTAAACCGGTGTTTAAATCCGTAACTGTTCCGTTTTTATTATCCTTATAAGCAGAAGCAATACTTGTAAACTGAGCATCTTGACCGTAATAATCATCCGTTTTAATAGGCTTATTAATTTCGTTACCCTCATTATCATAATACTTATCTTGACCAGTATCGGATAACACAAAATGAATATCATTATTAGGTACAATTACTTTATTTGTGTCTGAATTTTTACAACCTACAATCAACATAGTGACACATATTGACTTTATTATTAAACTATTAAATTTCATTTTGAAAACTTTTTATGGTTATTATTCGTAACGTAAAGCAGTTATAGGATCTAAAGCTGATGCTTTTCTTGCAGGATACCACCCAAAAAAGATACCTGTAACAGCACACACAGCAAAAGATATAATAATAGAATACAAGGCGACACTTGTTGGCCAGTTTAAAAAATTCTCAATAAAAACTGTTGCACCAAGCCCTAAAACAACACCTAAAACACCACCCGTGATGCTGATTAAAATCGCTTCAATTAAGAACTGCATTAATATATCTGCTCCTTTGGCTCCTACTGCCATACGCAATCCAATTTCTTTGGTACGTTCTTTTACAGACACATACATAATGTTCATAATTCCGATACCTCCAATCAATAAGGAAATACTTGCAACTGCCACTAATAGAACGGTTAACATTTCGCTTGTTGAACTAAAAGTTGAAATTAATTCTTCCATAGAACGTACTGTAAAATCATCGTCTTCACTGTCCATAAGTTTATGCTGTGAACGTAAAATTTCTGTAACTTGCTCAACAGCTTTTGGTGCATCATCCTCACTTACTGCAGAGGCCATAACTTGATTTAAATAATCAATAGCAAGTATTCGTTTTTGAACAGTTGTAAATGGAGCAATCACCACATCATCTTGATCTTGTCCGAAAGTATTTTCTCCTTTTTCTTCTAAAACTCCTATGACTTTAAACGGAATGTTATCAAAACGAATCATTTGTCCTACGGGATCTTGACCATCAGGAAAGACATTATCTACCACGGTTTGGCCAATTAATGCCACTTTAGAAGCTGATTGTACTTCAGCATCTGTAAACATACTTCCGCTTTGTAAATCGACTACTTTTATATTTAAATAATCTGGATTTACACCATAAATGGTACTTGGCCAGTTATTAGAGCCGTTAATTACTTGACCTCCAACATTTACTACTGGAGTGATATAACTTAATAATGTGGCATCTTCTTTAATTTTTTCGTAATCTTTTAGCGTCAAGGTTTGCACATCACCTCCACTTCCTCTAGCAGGACCTCTATCGTCTGCACCTGGTCTAATAGTAATCATATTAGATCCCATAGCAGAGATAGTTGTTCTTATGCTCTCTTTAGATCCTTCTCCGATGGCCAACATAGCAATTACCGATGCTACACCAATGATAATACCTAACATGGTGAGCAAGGTTCTTGTTTTATTAAGAACGATTGCTTTAGTCGCGATTTTAAATAAATTTAATAGTCTCATAATTAATCGTCTTGTTTAGGTAATTTAGCCAATTCTACTGCCGCAGATTGTACTTTATGGTTTTTATAATCTTGCATGATACTTCCATCTTTGAGTACAATAGTTCTGCTGCTAAAGGTGGCAATATCTGGTTCATGTGTTACGAACGTAATGGTAATTCCTTTTTTGTTTAACTCCTGAAACAAAGACATAATTTCATAAGATGTTCTAGTATCCAAGTTTCCTGTAGCTTCATCTGCCAAAATCATCACCGGATTATTTACTAAAGATCTTGCAATAGCCACACGTTGCTGTTGTCCTCCCGAAAGCTGCGAAGGTGTATGATGCAATCTGTCGCTTAAACCAACCATCTCTAATGCTTGGATTGCTCGTTTCCTTCGCTCTTCGGAAGTTACTTTACTGTTATATAATAAGGGTAATTCTACGTTTTCGATTGCTGAGGTTCTCGCTAATAAATTATAGGATTGAAAAATGAATCCTATTTTTTCGTTTCTGATAGTTGCCAACTCATTTCTACTCAAATCTTTTACACTTACTCCATCAATTTCATAAGTACCTAAAGTGGGCTGATCTAAACAGCCTAAAATATTTAATAATGTACTTTTACCAGATCCACTAGATCCCATGATGGTTACAAATTCGCCTTCTTTAATATCAAACGAAATACCTCTTAGCGCATGCACCGTTTCGGTACCCATGGTAAACTCTCGTTTTAAATCTTCAATTTTTATAATTGCTTTACTCATGGTTGTTATTTTTTCTTGTTACCGCCTGGACGTTGTGGCATAAATGGACTTTCGTTTGCTCCAGCAGATTGCGCTTCAGATTTTGTAACACCTTTTAAACTATAAACTAGTTTTTCACCTTCGTTAACTCCACTTAATATTTGAATATTTACACCATCACTAGCTCCAAGTGTTACTGTTTTTGGGATTATGGCTCCATTATTACTTAGCACCCAAAGCGTGTTATCACTATTATTAATAGTACCTGCACTTTCAGTTAAATTATGTTGCTTATTATATGTTGCTAATAGTTCCGCTTGCGGTTTAAAGTTGATGGCTTTGGCTTCTGCTGTTAATACGTCATTCAGTTCTAGGGTGTAAATAGAAATGGTTGCTGTTAAACCTGGTTTTAATTTTAAATCTTCATTTTCTGCTTTAATTACAACCGTGTAGGTTACTACATTAGAGGTTACTGTAGGATCTAACCTCACTTGTGTTACTACACCATTAAATGTTTCTCCTATATAGGCATCTACTGTAAATTCTACACGTTGCCCTTCTTTTACATGTCCTATGTCAGCTTCATCCACATCTGCCTCTACTTGCATTTCCTTTAAATCTTGTGCAATTGTAAATAAAGTTGGTGTGCTATAGCTTGCAGCTACGGTTTGCCCTTCGTCTATATCTCTAGACAAAACAACTCCATCAATAGGTGAATAAATATTAGCATAACCTAAATTGGTTCTGGCGGATTGTAAATCTGACAAACGTTGTGTTACGGTGCCTTTTGCTGTTTGAAGATTGTAAAGCGCATCATCGTAATCTGATCTACTGATTACCTGATTTTCAAAAAGTGTTTTCTGTCTATCAAAAATAGTTTGCAAATAGCCTCTTTGACTCACTGCATTGTCATAAGCTGCTTGTGCTTGTGTTAGCGAAGCTTTTAAGTTTGTTTTATCTAGTTCAGCAATAAGTTGCCCTTCTTTGACCTCACTATTATAATCTACGTATATTTTTTCTACAACTCCAGATACTTGTGTACCCACTTCCACTTGCGTAATTGGTTCAATTGTTCCTGTAGCAGTGACCATTGTGGTAACATCAGATTTTTTTGCAGTAATTGTTTTAGCTTCTATTATTATGGCATCGTCGTTTTTTATAAAACTGTAAGCTACAGCTGCTAGTACTATTATTATGATGCTGACGATTATGATTGTTTTCTTATTTTTCATGACTTTGTTGATTATAGTTTAATATCATTTCCTTGATAAAATTGTAGTAATTGATGATACAGAATACTCAAGTATTTTGCTTGTAAATAATTTTGTTGTGTATTGGTATAGGTATTTTGACTAATCACTAAATCCGTTGTGCTTAAGGCACCTAATTCGTATTTTTTCTGTGCTAGATTATAGGATTGTTCTGCCGCTACTTTTGACGCTTCTGCTGCAATGAGTTGTTCTTGCGCAGACACTGCATTTTGGTATGCTGTTTCTACTTTTTTGTATACTTCTTTTTCAACTAATTGCTGACTTATCTGTGCTTTTTCTATATTAATCTGTGCCGATTGTACTGCTGCTTTTGTTGCATTTCTATTAAAGATGGGAATGTTTAAAGACAGTCCAACACGTTGATTAAAATTAACATCAAACTGGTCTGAAAAATTATTATCATTTACACTGGTATATCCAGATCCCAAACTACTCACAAGAGATAAGGTTGGTAAATATCCACCTTTAGCAATATCTAAATCCTTTTCACTCACCTCTACTCCTATTTTACTCGCATTAACTTCAGGTAGAATACCTAATGCTTTATTGTATATCTCTATTTTATCGAGTTCTAGGGTAATATAGTCGACATCGTCACTTAAGGTTTCAATTTCTATATCTTGAGTTGGGTTTAATTCTAGTAATTGTTTTAACGCAATAATGTATTGCTGATAAGTATTCTTAGCGGTAATGATTGCGTATTTATTAGTTGCTGCCTGACTCTGTGCTTCTGTGTAATCGCTTAACGCAATAGTACCTGCATCTAATCTTGCTTTAGCGCGCTCTACTTCTTTTTCTGACGCTAATAAGTTGTTTTCTGCAATAGTAATACCTTCTTTGGCGTATAGAATTTGCAAATAGTTTTCTAGAATACTTACTATGATATTATTTTTAGTTTCTTCTTCTAAAAAGACACTTTGATTCAGTAACAACTCATTTTGTGCAATTTGATTATTAATCTGGTTGCCTTGAAACAAGGTTACAGAACTATTAAGACTCACATTAGTACTGTAAATTTGGTCCGTAACATAATCGCTTGTAATTGGGTCAATTGAATTTCCGTTAGAAAACGTTTCGGAAGCAGAACCATAAAGATTAGGTAATCTAGACGATTTCGCTTCACTATAATCTACAGCTGCTTGGTTGTAATTTAAAGTCGCATCTTTTATAGTAATATTGTTTTCTAACGCATATTGAAGACAATCTTCTAAAGTCCATAATTTTGATGTTTCAGAATCGTTTTCTTGCGATAAAACAATCTGAGTTATTAGTAGCGTTATGATAATAAAAAATCGTTTCATTTTTGAGTGTATTTATTTTACACTACAAAGATGAAACGATATCCTATATTAATAAAAAGCGATAGACGTTTGCGATAATTCGCTATATGAATTATAGTATTCTATCGATTAGAAATTACACTTATTGATACTTTCGTTTTTGAAACCATAAGTCTGACAATGAAATATTAAGACTAATAGTATTTACATACTCTTCAATTAAAATGCTATCTGTCGTTCCTTTTTTACTTAACGAATACGACACATTTAATTTTGAACGCCTGCCTACTGGTAAACCCAATCCTAAAGTTGCAGCATAAGTATCTATGTTTGTATCATCTACTTTTAGATAACCTGAATTATAATTTAAACCCATTCTATAGTCTACACGCTTCCAATATTTTTTACTCGAAGGATCAACAGTATAAGAAGCTCCAAAACCATAAATATCTTGATCTGTATAACTTCCTATAGCGTCCGATTGGTTTGTAGTAGACCAGAAACTTTTATTATAATCTGCTGATAAGAGTAAGTTTTTAATCTTTGTACTATAGCCAAATCCTATTTTTAAGGGTAAGTAAAAACTATCTATACTTTCATCTTCAGTTTCCTCTAATATAGAATACGTTGCATTTGAGTATTTGCCAATTACAACATCTTGTGTTCCTTTTAAAACTGTAGGAAAATCTACTGTAAACCCAAAATTATGCTTCTCTAATAATTTATATTGTAATCCCAACCCAAGTTGTGCACCACCATAATAATTTTCTTCTGTAACATCTAAATAACTATTTGTGGTGATTATAGATTCACTCTCTTCAATGGTTCCGAATAAATATGAAGCTTTTATTCCAACATTTAAATTATCGCTTATTTTTCTACCATAGTCTAGTCTCACCTCATTTAATCCACCAGTACCCTGAATATTAGTAATAAATTGCTCGTTACTTCCTTCAATATTACTTTGTAACCCAACTAATTCATAACCAACATTAGTAGCAGGTTTAATTGTTAACACAATGCCGTATTTCCCTTTACTATTAAATCCAAAAGACACATTTGTAAAATTATAAACTGATTTATTTTCACTTAAATCTCCATTAGACAAGCTAGATATTTCAGCCGTTCCACCGAAGTCTAAAATAAACTCATCTGGATTTAATGTTGCAAATGACGCTGGGTTATAAAGGTTAATTCCATAATTACCGTCTAAAGCTATCCCAGTCTTACCGAGCCCACCATTTCTACCAGTTCCAGAATTGCTTTCTACACCTAAGCCAAAAAGTGAATATGGAGAACCCGTTAAATTATTAGATTGTGAATGGCCAAATAGCCCTAATAATATTGCCGTAATAATAATGTATTTCGATTTATTCATATATAGCATAAGTTATTATTAGTTTGGTTTTATAATTAGAGCGCTCACTATCGTTAAATATTATTTTATTTATTGTTGAATTAAAATCACTTGAAATTAAAATAAGAGCATCTTCTGTAGTGGTTGTCTCATTTAATTTCTGATCTATAAAATCAATTACAGGAATCGTGTATATTTTATCATTAAATTCGGCATCATCACTCGTTAATACCCCTGTAGCATCATCTGTTGTACTTGAAATTTGACTAGCCAAATCGTTATTTTGATCTATAGTGTAGAGCAATAATTCTTCGCTTAAAGGCTGAACATCTGAATGTGAAGCAATATTAGGTTCTATATAAAGTATGGCATCTAAAATGGTGCCTTCAGTACTAATATCATAGATATTTCTTAGTGTAGGAAATTCAATTTTAGTTACATATCCTGTACCTGCTTGATTATAACTAATACCGTCACTTTCTGTAGAATATAAGTTGTATTCTTGATCTGTAATGGCTTCTAAAGGCAAACCTGTTACATCAGATTTTATATTATTATAATAGCTACTTATAGATATATCGTAAGTGTATTCTTCACTTTCTAATTCATCTGGAATGGTATAAAAAAATCGAAGATATGTGTCTTCACTAGATGTAGAGAAACCTATAATAGACCCATTATCATCAGTTCCTGGCTGTATAGTTAATCCTTTTAATTTTTGATATAATGACTCCTCATCTGTAATATTATTATCTCTAATATCATTAAATAAATCTTCTCCAAACGTGTAAGGTAATTTTACAAAAAGAGAATCTTTATTAGGTGTAGGCACATAAGAATGAGTCATCAACGGTGTTGTTTCATAAGCTGTTTCAGTTGTATTATAGAAATACGTATCATCTGTACTCATTTTGTTAGTTAACTTATGTATGTTAAGCGTTGCAACTTGTGTAGTATCATTATAATAGTAAGTATCATAACCAAGAACTAAACCTACACTATCCAAAACAGCCTCGTTATCTAAATCATAATAATATGTACTTAGTTGCATATAAGCTGAAGAATTCACAATTCCCATATCATTGTCTTCATACTTTCCTATTAACAACCTACTGCTGTCTGATGTGGTTATAGAATCAAACTTCATAGTAGAAAATTGAACTGAAAATGTATCTATAGATAAGACTCTAATATTAGTGCTGGTAAAGTCTTCACCTGCTATGAGACTGTCTTCTGTTGTGTCCGTAGAACAGGAAATGGTAACCATTAAAATAACAATTACCGAAAATAATTTGAGATAGGATTTAAACATTTGTTTTATAGAATTTCCACAAATCAACTACCCATTTAACCTAATAAAAAGTAAAATATACCTAGACCATTTATTTATCTACAAATAGGTCAATTTATACTATAAGAATAGTATGTTGTTTTTATAGATTAAAACGCCGTGTTGGTCTACAAAAAAAGTATGTAGGTCTATTTCATAATTATAGTAAAAGTTTGAGGTAGTATGTTCGTACTCGATGAGTAAAAAAGCAATACAATATTTAGCCTTTAGCCTAGCCTCTTTTGTGTCTTATGGACAAAAGATGTTTTACACAACAGATGTAAAAGATTTGGTGGCACTAGAATATGAGATATATCCTGGTATAAGTGATATTCAATTTAATAATAAATCTGTAAACATAGATTTCACCTCTTTATTAGAGCATTCTGCTATTGGTTTTGGTGTAAATTATACGAATAGAAGTTTGGATTTTGAAGACTATGAGACTAATCATAATTTCAATGAATTTGAAGAATTACATAATATAGAAGTTTTTGCAAATTATAAAAAAGCATTATTAAACAATTGGAACTTAAACTTAACCTTTGCTCCTTATTTGTCTTCCTCTTTAAACGAGAAAATCACAAGTGAAGATTTTGTATTAAGCTATTCAGTAAATTTCATAAAAAGCTGGGATAATGAAGGTCTTAAATCGCATTTAAAATTAGGTGCAGGTTACGGTTCATTATTTGGGAAGCCTAACTTTTATCCTTTGATTTCGTACTCTAATAACGTCAATGAAAAATTGAGATATGAAATAGGTTTTCCGCTTTCAGGAGCATTCTATAAAATTAATACACAAAGCACTATCGATTTTACAGCGCAACCAGAATCTATTTATGCTAATAATGCATCTGGTCTTAATCTTTATAATGACAGCGTATTATATGATTCAAAATTAGAATTTAAAGCTCTAAAAGTATCATTGGGTTATAAGCTTCAATTTGATAGCAATTGGTCGTCCTATTTTAATGTAGGGTATCTAACGGCAAGCGAATTGAGTCTAGAAAATAACGACCATACCATTTATGATTTTGATTCTAGTGGATCACTATCATTAAACATCGGAATTAGTTTAAACATAAATAATAAGTAAAATGAAAAAAATGAATAAAAAATCAACCTTAAAATTGCTGCTTTTTAGTGCCATACTTTTGGTATTTTATAATTGTAATAACGACGATGACGACGATGATACTCTAGGAAACTGGGTAAAGAAATCTAGTTTTAATGAAGAAGCGCGTAGTGGATCCTCTGCGTTTACTATTGGTAACATTGGGTATATGGGAACAGGTTATGATGGTGACGATTATTACAAAGATTTTTGGAGCTACAATATGGATACCAACTCTTGGCAACAATTGTCCGACTTACCTGGAGTAGCAAGAAGTTCTGCCGTGACTTTTGTAATAAATAACGAAGGTTATATGGGTACAGGTTATAATGGAGATACCAATGATGAATTGTCTGATTTTTACAAGTACAATGCTTCAACCAATAGTTGGACACAAATTGCAGATTTTGGTGGTTCAGCCAGATACGGAACTGTTGGTTTTGGCTCTAATACCGCTGGTTATGTAGGTACTGGTTATGATGGTAGTGATAAAAAAGATTTCTGGAAATACGATGCAACTTCTGATTCTTGGAGTGAAATTTATGGCTTTGGAGGAGATAAAAGAAAAGATGGCGTCACTTTTACTATTGGTTCTGATGTTTATTTAGGTACAGGTATTAGTAATGGTGTTTATGAAGAAGATTTTTGGGTATTTAATTTAGACACTGAAACTTGGACAGAACTTGAAGATATTGATACAGATGATGATGACTACGTTAAACGATCTAATGCAGTAGCATTTACAATAAATGGTAAAGGTTACATAGCCTGTGGCGATTACGGAGGAAGTACAAATACAGTATATGAATACACACCTTTAAGTGAAGAATGGGTAGAACGTACAGAATTTGAACTTTACGCAAGAAGAGATGCCATTTCATTTGGTAATGGAGAGCGTGGTTTTGTAGCCTTAGGAAGAAATGGAACATTGTACTTAGATGACAATATGGAATTTTTCCCTACACAAGCTCAAGATGACGACGACAATTAAAATATAAAGATTTGTTTAGATTGATTGATTATTGATTGATGGGTTATTAATTTGAATAGACACCTAGTTAATAACCAACCCTAGAGTCGGGATATTATAAATATCCTTTATAATTCCTGACTCTTTTTTTAAAACATAAACATGATGAAAAGAATATATAGTTACTTCTTAGTATTTTTTATGATTTCTATACTCACCATTCTATTTTTTTATGTTCAAAACATAAATACAGAAAAGGTAGAAATAGTTAAATCTGAATATGCCTTGCAGATTAAACAAAAAGATAGTTTTTGGATTTACGAAATCTATACTAATGACAATTTATTTATTCGTCAAGAATATATTCCTGCAGTAAAAGGAAAACAGGTTTTTAAAACTGAAGAAGACGCTAAAAAAATAGGAAAACTTGTGGTTAGCAAGCTTTCACAAAACTTATTCCCTGTAATTAGCCAAAAGGATCTTAATAGTCATAATATATATTTTGAAAAAATCTAAATTGCGACATAAATAATTAAAATTTGATAAAGCAAATCTCCTATAAAGAACTCACAGTACATATCTTAGTCTGGATATGCATTAGTATATTTCCGTTACTAACTGCTTACATTGATTTAGGAGAGATTCCAACAGACTTATACTTTAGGCAGGCCATGCGTCCCTTTCTATTTTATGCCAATTACCTTGTTTTTGTTCCGTATTTTTTACTGAGACGAAAATTATTTTTATACATCATAATATCCATTGCTTTTTTAGTGCTCTATAATTATGTAAGTGAAGAGTTAATCACAAACACATTAGCTAATGAATTTAGAAAAATGCATAGACCTACAGATATGCCTGCAGGTCCTTTTGGTATAAGGCATGCAATCCCAATTGTATTTTCGTTAACAGTGTTCTTACTTGGTGGTATTTTTAGTTTAGTCGTAGACTTTTACAAAAGAGATCGAGAGTCTAAAATAATGGAAAATGAACAAAAAGAGATTAAACTACAATTTTTACGAAATCAACTTAATCCACACTTTTTATTCAATTCCTTAAATAGTATTTACTCATTGGTGAGAAGTAAATCTAATGATGCTCCAGAGGCTGTAATTACATTATCTGAATTAATGAGATACATGCTTTATGAAGCTGGCACAGAACAAGTACAATTAGAAAAGGAAATAAATTACATAAAAAACTATATCACTTTACAACGTTTAAGACTAAAAAATTCTGAGGCTGTTAAACTTAACATAAAAGGAGAAACAAGAAACTTAAAAATCTATCCTTTATTACTAATTTCATTTATTGAAAATGCATTTAAATACGGAACAGATTATCAAGGAAATACTCACATAGATATAAAAATTGTAGTTCAAAACAATAAATTGATGCTTTACGTAGAAAATATTATTGGTATATACAGGCGAGACGAAAAAAACTCTGGTGTAGGTTTATCTAATATAAAAAGCCAATTAAACCATTTATATTATAAAAATCACGAGTTAACTATAGAAGAAGATAAATCTAATTACAGAGTTAATTTAACCATAAATTTAAAGGATAATGAAGTGTATAATAATTGATGATGAGCCTTTAGCAATTGATATTATAGAATCTTATTGCCAGGCATTAAGCCAGGTTGAGGTAGTAAAAACCTTTACAAACGCTATTGAAGCTTTAGATTTTATAAATAACAACTCAATAGATTTGGTGTTTTCAGATATTGAAATGCCAAATATTTCAGGAATTGAACTTATAAAATCATTAGAAGGAAAACTGCCTTATTTCATTTTTACAACGGCTTACCCAGAATATGCTTTAGAAGGCTTCGATTTAAATGCCGTAGATTATTTGGTAAAGCCTATTCCGTTTCCTCGATTTTTAAAAGCGGTTAACCGTGTAAAAGAAATGATAAGGTTAAGTAGTATGAATACCTCCTTTAATGTGTCATCTGCTGCAGGTGAAACTTCTACTCACGAAGATGATTTTATCTTTGTAAAATCTGAATATGAAAATTTAAAAATAGACATTAAAAAAATTAAACATATTCAAGGATTAAAAGATTATTTAAAAATTCATTCAGAAGATTCAAAACCCATTTTAACTTTAATGAGTTTCAAGGAAATACAAGCTAAATTACCAGAAAGTATATTTGTAAGAGTGCATCGTTCGTTCCTAGTTAATGTCAATAAAATTTCTTCCATTCAAAAAAATAGAATTATTATTAAAGACGAAAGAATACCCATTGGAGAAAGCTACAAATCAATGGTTTATAACCGGTTAAATATTTAGCTTTACTTTTATTAATATTTTTTTTAACAAATTATTCATTTTTTTATGAAGCTATTTTACATTTTCACTACCCACAAATAGCTCTAAATCTTCATTCGTTTTTCACCTAATAGATTGTATTTCACTTCTCCATTTAAATCATAATATTAGCTATAAAAACAACCCTTTCTTTGTGTTTATTTTTTCATTATGAGTATCTTTGTTAGACAAGATATTTCTATATAAATCATAGCTTTTCCATCTTATAAAATGAAAAACTACAAACCCAAAAATAGACTAACTCAAAAAGCTTACATCGATGGTATATTAGATGGTGATAGAATGATTCTATCTAGAGCTATTACTATTATTGAAAGCAATTTAGAGAGTGATAAAATACTAGCTAAAGAAATCGTTCAAGAAATTTTACCCAATTCAGGTAAATCAATTCGTATTGGTATTACAGGAGTTCCTGGAGTTGGTAAAAGTACATTTATTGAAGTCTTTGGATTGCATTTAGTAAAACAAGGACATAAAGTCGCTATTTTATCTATAGATCCAACAAGTCAGCGCTCAAGAGGAAGTATTTTGGGTGATAAAACAAGAATGGAAGAATTAGCTATTTTAGAAGAAGCCTACATTAGACCATCTGCCTCTGGTGATACTTTGGGAGGTGTTTCTAATAAAACTGGTGAAACCATGTTGCTTTGTGAAGCTGCAGGTTACGATGTTATTTTAATTGAAACCGTTGGTGTTGGACAATCTGAAACTGCTGTTCATGGCATGACGGATTTCTTTTTATTATTAATGCTTGCTGGTGCTGGTGATGAATTACAAGGCATAAAAAAAGGCATCATGGAAATGGCAGATATGGTAGTTATCAATAAAGCAGATGGTGATAATATTACCATGAGTAAATTAGCCAAAAGGCAATACCAAAATGCTTTGCATATATTTCCTAAATCTGAGTCTGGTTGGAGTCCTGTGGTAAGTACAGCTTCAGCTATAAAGAATATTGGTATAGCTAAAGTTTGGGATGAAATTTTAAAATTTAAAACATTAGTAGATGACAATGGTTATTTCATTAAAAACAGAAAACACCAACAAATAAAATGGATGTATAATAATATTAATGAAGAATTAAAACAACTGTTTTATAATTCAAAAGATATTAAAAAAGAACTTTCTATTTTAGAAAAAGATGTTATCGCCTCTGAAATATCTCCCGTTAAAGCTGCACAACAAATTATAGAGAAATTTAAAAAATCCTTTTAAAATAAAAATTGTTCAAAATGAAATTTGATAATTATTTTGACCAGCAATTTGAATTAAGATATTTTGAAATGAATAAATTAGGTCTAGCTACACCTACAATTATGCTAGGCTTATTAGAAGAAACAGCCGCTGACCATTGCTATGCTATTAATCATAGTTTATTTGACCTTTTTAATATGAATGTTGGTTGGGTTTTAGTTTCTGGCGTTTTGCAAATGGACCGTTATCCAAGTTATAAAGAGAAAATTACCATTAGAACTTGGCTATCAAACTACTCCTCTATTAAAGGTTACAGAGAAAATATTATTTTTGATGAAAACGAAAATATAATAGGCAGAGCTAAAGGCTTATGGGTTTTCTTTGATATCGAAAAACGAAGACCAATTCCTATATTTAATGCCATTAAAGAACAATGGTCATTCTTCAATACCGTTTCTATCAACCATGATATCAAGAAAAAAATTAGTGCAGTAGATTCTGCAGATTACACCAAACAATTCAGAGTTAACCGATTTGATACAGACATGAATAAACATGTCAATAATATTAGATATTTACAATGGGTTATAGAATCTATACCAGAAGAAATTGTAGATAATTATTATTTACATACTATAGACGGTCGTTTTATTGCTGAAGCTCAATATGGTGATACTGTACTATCTTTAACTAAAGGGCTTGAAACAGAAAATGCTTTTCATCATACTATAAAAGTTGAAGGCAGCAATAAAGTTTGTGCCACGGCTAATACCGTATGGAAGAAATATTGATGATTAAATTTAATCTTGTTAATCAAGGAAATATTAGTCTCTCGTTGCTATCCATACTTTTTCACGAATTACGTAGATATTCGCAGATTTTTTTTAACTACCATAACCCATAAACTCACAAATAAAAAAAGCCCAAGCAATAAACTGCTTAGGCTTTTTCGTCGCTATTAATCAAAGCTTATTCTTGCTCTAAATATTTTTCCATTATAGTAATGGCTGCTTCTGAAATTACAGTTCCAGGACCAAAAATGGCAACAACTTTTCTTTCTAATAAATAATCATAATCTTGTGCCGGAATAACTCCTCCTGCAAAAACCATAATATCTTTTCGGCCTAATTTCTCTAATTCGCCAATTAATTGCGGAATTAACGTTTTATGACCTGCAGCTAAACTTGATGCACCTACAAAATGAACATCATTTTCTATGGCTTGTTTGGCTACTTCTTCTGGTGTTTGGAATAAACCTCCCATATCAACATCAAAACCTAAATCAGCAAAACTAGAAGCAACTACTTTTGCTCCTCTATCATGCCCATCCTGACCCATTTTTGCCACCATAACTCTTGGACGACGACCTTCAATTTCTGCAAATTTATCAGTCATTTTTAACGCTTTTGCAAACGTACTATCATCATTTACTTCTTTTCCGTACACTCCACTTATTAATTTAGTATCCGCTTTATGTCTTCCAAAATGAACTTCTAAAGCATCCGATATTTCACCTAAAGTAGCAAAATTTTCAGCCGCTTCAACAGCTAATTCCAATAAATTACCTTTACCTCCACCAGCACAATCTTCTAGAGCTTTTAAATTAGCTGCAACAAGTTCTGAGTTACGCTCAGATTTCATTTTATTTAAACGAGCTATTTGAGAATCTCTTACAACGGTATTATCAACTTCTAAAATTTCAATATTCGATTTTTCAGTGGTTTTAAATTTATTTACTCCAACTAAAATATCTTGACCAGAATCTAAACGTGCTTGTTTACGTGCAGAAGCTTCTTCAATACGTAATTTTGGAACACCGGTTTCAATAGCTTTTGCCATACCACCTAATTCTTCAACTTCTTCAATCAGTTTCCACGCTTTCTTAGCTATTTCTTGTGTTAAATATTCAACATAATAAGAACCAGCCCAAGGATCAACAGACTTAGTCATCTGCGTTTCATCTTGAATAAAGATTTGCGTATTACGTGCAATCCTTGCCGAGAAATCTGTTGGTAAAGCAATAGCTTCATCCAATGCATTGGTGTGTAAAGATTGTGTACCTCCTAAAGTGGCTGCCATAGCTTCAATACAAGTTCTGGCAACATTATTAAAAGGATCTTGCTCACTTAAACTCCAACCAGACGTTTGACTATGCGTACGCAATGCCATAGATTTTGGATTAGTTGGATTAAATGATTTTATGATTTTTGCCCAAAGCATACGTGCTGCACGCATTTTAGCAATTTCCATAAAGTGATTCATACCTACTGCCCAAAAGAATGATAATCGTGGCGCGAATTCATCAATTTTTAAACCAGATTTTAATCCGGTTCTAATGTATTCCATACCATCGGCTAACGTATAGGCTAATTCAATATCTGCAGTTGCACCAGCTTCTTGCATGTGGTAACCACTAATAGAAATAGAGTTAAACTTCGGCATGTTTTTAGTGGTGTAATCAAAAATATCACCAATAATTTTCATAGAAGGTAATGGTGGATAAATGTATGTATTACGCACCATAAATTCCTTTAAAATATCATTCTGAATTGTTCCAGAAAGTTGATCTAAAGCAACTCCTTGTTTTTTAGCAGCAGCAATGTAAAAGGCCATAATTGGTAATACAGCGCCATTCATGGTCATAGATACCGACATTTTATCTAACGGAATTTGATCGAACAAAATTTCCATATCTAAAATAGAATCTATGGCAACACCTGCTTTACCAACATCACCTGTAACACGTGGATGATCGGAATCATAACCTCTATGCGTCGCTAAATCAAAAGCGACTGAAAGCCCTTTTTGTCCTGCAGCTAAGTTTCTTCTGTAAAACGCATTAGACTCTTCTGCTGTTGAAAATCCAGCATATTGTCTAATGGTCCAAGGTCGCATAGCATACATGGCACTATAAGGTCCTCTTAAAAATGGTGGTACACCAGCGGAAAAACTTAAGTGTTCTGCAGTAGCAATATCGTCTTTTGTAAAATGTTTTTTAACAGGAATTCCTTCTGGAGTAGTCCAAACATCTTTATTCTCTTTAATTGCAGCGGTATGTTTTACAGCTGAATTTATTTTTATATCTGAAAAATCTGGTTGCATAGTTCTTAAGATTTTAAGTTGTTTTGGACTTTTTTCTGAATAGCCGAAAGTGTTACAAGAACATCTGATCTCATATTTACTACACCATCTAAACCAGCTTCAGTTAATTCGTCCATATTTTTTGGAGCACCTGCTAACAATAATATTTTGTCAGTATTTAAAGCTCTAAATGTTTTTATAAAGTCAACAGCTGTTTCATCGTAATCTTGATCTGAACTACAAATGACAACCACATGAGAATCTGATTTTGCACTTTGTTTAGCTGCTAATTCTGCACTTTCAAAACTTTCTTCTTGGTGAACGTCAAAACCACTAACACCAATAAAGTCATAAGCAAAAGCAGCTCTAGCTTTACGCATCGTTAAATTTCCGTAACTCACTAATTGTACTATTGGTCGCACATTAGTATCAGCAACTAATTCTTCAGTAAAACGTCGCATGGCTTCAATTTCTAAAGATGCTCTTCTTGGTGTTAATACTTTTGAATTGGAAGTACCTCCTTGAGATAAAAGATTTGCATCAACAGTTTCCATTAAGTTAGGATACTTATTAATACCTACCATTGGAGTTCTACGCTGACTCATTAATTTTAGTTTTTGTAAACGAATTTCAGCAATTTGTTGTTGAATGGTTTCGTTTTCAAACGCTTTATAGAATCCGCCTTCAGCTTCAATGGCTTTGAATAATTCTAATGCTTTTTCTGCAATCTTAGAACTTACTTCTTCAATATAATAAGAACCATCAACCGGATTAGACACTTTACCAAAATAAGATTCTTCTCTTAAAATGGTGGTGATGTTACCTGCTATACGGCTTGAAAAATCAGAAGCACTTTTAAATTCTTTATCATAAGGATCAATTAAAACACCATCTACATTACCTAAAATGGCAGACATTGCTTCCGTTGTACAACGTAACAAATTAGTCTCTGCATCTGTTATTGATTTGCTCCAAATAGAAGTTTTTGCAGTTATAGTGTTAGTATATTCAGTAACACCATATTTTGCAGCAACTTCAGCTAATAAATTATTAAATGCTCTAAATTTTCCTATTTCAACAAAATACTCGAGGCCAATAGCTAGAAGAAAATTTAAATTGTTAAAAACATCTTGAACAGCAACACCTTTTCCTGTTAATTTTTCAACTAAGAAAACTAATGAATTTAAGGTATAGGCAATTTCTTGCACTTGGTTAGCACCTGAATCTAAATACTCAGTTCCAGAAATGGTAAGAGCTTTAAAATTTGGGAAATCGCTTGTTAATTTAACTAATTCTGCAACCACTTCAATTTGATTGTCATCAAAAGAACCTGTTGTAACATAATTAGAAATAAGACCTGTATTAAGATAGCCTTTAAGGTCTTTTCCTTTTACATAAGCTACCAAATCTTTAGTGAAACTTGCAGCATTATTATAGATATCAAAAGAAACTGTAATTTGGTTTAAATCAATATCTTTTAAAAGCTCTGCAACAGCAACTGAATCTATCAATTGAAAAATGATACCATTAATACCTTCTTCAATTGCTTTTTTTGCAAGATCGTTTCCTGTTTCTCCACAGCATACAGGAACCGTACGGTAATTCACTAAAGCTTGTGAATTTTCACCAGTATTTTTAAGCTGTATAATTTCGCTTTCATTATTGTAACAAGGTTGTATATTGATACCAGTTAGATTTTTCCAAACTAGTTTTTTATCAAAATCAGCACCTTTTAAATCGGCTGTAACTCTTTCCATCCACTGCTTTGTTGAAACTGGTGGAAATTCTGAAAAAAGTGGTTTGTTTTTATTATTCATAATAATTACTATTATTCAAATTTATTTTATCATTAAGCTACTTCCAAATCTTTCAAAAATAGCTTTATCTAATTCTTCTCTACTGTCAGGATGTGCAATATCTCGTAATGACACAGCACGTTCTTTTAAGCTTTTACCAAACAATTCTGCAATGCCATATTCTGTTGCTACATATCTGGCATGTGCTCTTGTGGTTACTACACCAGCTCCTGGTTTTAGCGAAGGTACAATTTTAGACACTCCTTTCAAAGTTGTAGATGTAATGGCAATGATAGGCTTACCTCCTTTTGATAAGGCTGCACCACGCATAAAATCCATCTGACCACCAACACCAGAAAACATTCTTGTACCAATAGAATCTGCACATACCTGACCAGTAAAATCAATTTCTATAGCAGAATTGATAGCAGTTACTTTTGGGTTCTGACGAATAATAGACGTGTCATTAACGTATGCAATATCATTCATTTCAATTTCTGGATTATCATCCATAAAATCATATAAACGACGTGTTCCCATAGCAAAACCAGAAATAATTTTATAAGGATTTACTTTTTTCTGAGAACCATTTACAATACCTTTTTCTACTAAATCTACAATACCTTCAGAAAACATCTCTGTATGCACTCCTAAATTTTTATGATTTGTTAGGTAAGTTAAAACCGCATTTGGAATACCACCAATACCCATTTGAAGGGTTGCTCCATCTTCTATAATACCAGCAATGTTTTTACCAATGGCTTGTTCTTGTTCTGTAGGTGCTACAAATTTCATTTCATGAATCTCTTCATCTACTAATACACAAGCATCAAATTTATTTAAATGTACCAAAGCATCACCAAAAGTACGAGGCATTTTAGGATTGATCTGAGCAATGATTTTTTTTCCTCTTTCAATACCAGAAATTACAATGTCTACAGAAACACCTAATGAACAGAACCCATGCTTATCTGGTGGTGATACATTAACTAAAACCACATCTAAATCCATATACCCTTCACGAAATAAACTTGGAATATCACTTAAGAAAATAGGAATATAATCTACCGTGTTACCTACCATTTTTCTAACATTTCCTCCTATAAAGAAGGCTTTGGTATGAAAGCTTTCTCTTAAATCTGGATTTATGTAACCACTTGCACCTTCGGTATGTAAATGAACTATTTCAACATTTCTTAATTCTGGTGCTCTTGCTACCATAGCTTTCACCAATGTTTGTGGTGTAGCAGAACCACCTTGAATTAATACTCGATCTCCTGATTCTATTAGTTTAACAGCATCATTGGCTGTCATTATATTTGGTATTTTCATAATTTTAAATTTAGTGTTTTATGTATTTCAACTAATGGTTAAAGCGTTATCCTAAGAAACTTAATATAATACCTGCAGCAATTGCAGAGCCAATTACACCAGAAACATTTGGTGCCATAGCGTGCATTAATAAAAAGTTAGATGGATCTGATTTTAAACCTTCGTGGTGTACTACTCTTGCACTATCTGGAACCGCTGAAACTCCTGCTGCACCAATTAATGGATTTATTTTATTATCTCCTTTTAAGAATAGATTCATAAATTTAGCAAATAATAAACCACCACAAGTTGCGATGACAAATGATATAGCTCCAAGGCCAAATATTAACATTGAATCTTTAGTGATAAAAATATCGGCTTGAGTTGACGCTCCTACAGTAACACCTAATAATATAGTAACAATGTCAATTAACTTTGTTCTTGCTGTATCTGCTAAACGTTCTGTTCTTCCAGATTCTTTTAATAGGTTTCCAAAGAATAACATCCCTAATAATGGTAACGCACTAGGTGAGATAAACAAGGTTAAGATTAAAGCAACTACTGGGAAAATCATTTTTTCTTTTTGAGTTACCGCTCTTGGTGGTTTCATTTTAATCTTTCTGTCTTTCTTAGAAATCAACAAACGCATTAATGGTGGTTGAATAACAGGTACTAATGCCATATAAGAATAAGCTGCAATTGCTATTGGACCAATTAAGTTTTTAACTGTTGTACCATCTTCGAGTATATTGATACCGTTTGCTAATTTAGACGATAAAAATATAGCTGTTGGTCCATCTGCTCCACCTATTATACCAATGGCACCAGCTTCTGGCAAGTTAAATCCTAAATATAAAGCTCCCAAAAACGTAGCGAACACTCCAATTTGTGCTGCACCTCCTAAAAGCATTAGTTTTGGATTTGCTATTAATGATGAAAAATCGGTCATAGCTCCAATACCTAAGAAAATAAGCGGAGGATAAACCCCTTTGACGACTCCAAAATAGAGATAGTTTAATACCGAGCCTGTTTCATAAATACCCGTTTGATTACCAGCTACAAATGGAATATTTCCTAATATAACACCTGTACCAATTGGGATTAGTAATAAGGGTTCGTAATCGTATTTAATACCTAGATATATAAAAACAATACCTATGATAATCATAATAACGTTACCAGAAGATGAATTTGCAAATCCTGTATAACTGTAAAACGTTTTTATGCCATCTAAGGCTTTATCGATAATACTGTCTTCTTCTGCAGCATCAACTTGTACGGTTGATGTAGAAGAATCAGTAGTGGCTATATTTGCACTTAATCCAAGTACTGGTCTAATAAAAACAAGCAATGAGATAGCACTAAATATTATAATTAGTTTCTTCATTTTTTAATTTTAAATAATGATTAGTTTTCTTTAATGAATTACCTGAAATTTATTATTCTAATTCTATTAAGATAGCATCTTGTAGTACTTGCTGTCCTACTTCAACTTTTATAGATGCAACAACTCCAGATTTTTCTGCGATAATATTATTTTCCATTTTCATGGCCTCTAATACTAATAATAAATCGTTCTCTTTAATAGTATCTCCAACCTTTACGTTAAGAGATAATATAACGCCAGGTATTGGTGCTACAATTTTAGTTTTTGTAGATTTTGGTGTGACTTGTAAAGGTGCAGCAGGCTGTTTTGATGCCGAACGAACTAATGTAGGTGTTTTAATTTTTTTAATTTCAGTGCTCATTACCACATCGTAAGATGTACCATTGACTTCTAAATTAATCACATTATCTTCGTGTGATTTTATATTAACCGTATAGCCGTTTGCGTTGACTTTAAATTTATAACTTTTCATGTGTTTTAATTTATTGTGTTTTTATGGTCACATGCTGTTCGCTATTTATCATTTACTAAAATAATGAATGACATTTTGAACAGGCTAGATACATATTTTATAATCTATTTTGAATTCCATATATTTTAGAACTCCAAGGTGAATATGCTTTCTTTACTTGTTTTATAGTTAAGATGCCACTTTCAATATCATGTTGTTCACTTAAGTACATATGAACCGAAGCACCAATTACAGCAGAAAGTTCTCCTGTAAAATCACTATCTCCTTTTACCTTTATTTCACTTATTTTTTTGTCTTTTCCTTTTGTAATAATTTTATAGACATAAAGCATAATAGGTAATCCATAATTAAAGAAAAGCGCAAGTATTACCAAGGCACTAAAAACAATTAATAAACCGGTAATAAGAATTACGTATCCTTCGCTAATTGGATCTGTATATAATAGTATCTGTGTCATTATAGTGGAATATTTGAGTGTTTTTTTGGTGGATTTATATCCTTTTTGTTTTGAAGCAATTCTAAAGCTCTAATAATTCTGAAACGTGTATTTCTAGGTTCAATTACATCATCAATGAAACCATATTTTGCTGCTTGGTATGGGTTAGCAAATCGCTCTGTATATTCATCTTCTTTTTTATCGATGTACTCTTGTTTTTCATCAGCATCTTCAATTTTTCTAATATTAGATCCTTCTAAAACTTCAACAGCTCCTTTAGCTCCCATTACCGCAATTTCTGCAGTTGGCCATGCATAATTCACATCACCTCTTAATTGTTTACAACTCATTACATCGTGAGCTCCACCATACGATTTACGTAACGTAATAGTTACTTTAGGCACGGTAGCTTCTCCATAAGCAAACAACAATTTAGCACCATGTAAAATAATACCTCCATATTCTTGTCCTGTACCAGGTAAGAAACCAGGAACATCAACAAGCGTTACAATAGGAATATTAAATGCATCACAAAAACGAACAAACCTTGCTGCTTTTCTTGAAGCATCTATATCTAATACACCTGCATAATATTTAGGCTGGTTAGCTACAATACCTACAGGTCTTCCGTTAAATCTTGCAAAACCTACACAAATATTTCTAGCATAGTTTCTATGTACTTCTGTAAACTCACCTTTATCTGCAAGAATTGAAATAACATCAACAATATCATAAGGTTGGTTAGGGTTTTCTGGAATAATTTCATTTAATGCATCCTCTAACCTATCGATTGGGTCATTACATGGAAGTATTGGTGCTTCTTCTAAATTATTAGAAGGCATGTAACTTAATATCTTACGAATTAATAATAAGTTTTCTTCATCGTTTTCAGCTAAAAAGTGAGATACACCAGAACGTGTTGAATGTATTTTAGCACCTCCTAATTGTTCTGCTGTTACGACTTCTCCTGTTACAGATTTTACAACTTTAGGACCAGTTACAAACATGTAACTTGTTTCTTCTGTCATTATCGTAAAATCCGTTAATGCTGGTGAATATACCGCACCACCTGCACAAGGTCCTAAAATAGAAGAGATTTGTGGAATAACCCCTGAGGCCATAATGTTACGTTGAAAAATCTCTGCATAACCTGCTAAAGATCTTACACCTTCTTGAATACGTGCTCCTCCAGAATCATTTAATCCTATTACCGGAACACCAATCTTCATGGCCATATCCATAACCTTACAAATTTTTAAGGCGTATGTCTCGGATAATGAACCACCAAACACCGTAAAATCTTGTGCAAACAAATAGACGACTCTACCATCAATTGTGCCGTGACCTGTAACTACACCATCTGATAGGTATATTTGTTTATCTAATCCAAAAGATTTTGTTCTATGCGTTACAAACATGTCAAATTCTTCAAAACTATCGTCGTCTAAAAGAATATCTATACGCTCACGAGCTGTTAATTTACCTTTAGCATGTTGAGAATCTATACGTTTTTCTCCTCCTCCCAACTTCGCTTTTGCTCTTTTTTCTATGAGCTCATTAATTTTATCTTGATTTGCCATAATTTTCTTTACTTATCTATTATATTCTATCAAATTATTTTGGTTTTGAACAAAGTTCTGTAAGCACACCTAAAGTAGATTTTGGATGTAAAAAGCCAATTTCTAAGCCTTCAGCTCCTTTTCTTGAAGTTTTATCAATTAAAGTAACACCTCGTTCTTCTACTGTTTTTAAAGCTTCTGTAGTATCATCTACAGCAAATGCAATGTGATGTATGCCTTGCCCTTTTTTTGCAATAAATTTTCCGATTGGTCCATCTGGAGAAGTACTCTCTAACAATTCAATTTTTGTATTACCTACCAAAAAAAAGGCTGTCTTCACTTTTTGATCGACAACCTCCTCTATGGAATAGCATTTCATTCCTAATACCTGTTCATAGTATTTTATGGCTTCATCTAAATTTTCTACTGCAATTCCTAAATGTTCTATGTGTGAAATATTCATAATTAAGTTGATTAATTTTCTACAAATTTAGTTGAGGACTGTTTTTTATTTTATGATAGAAATCATATTCTGAGAGACTATATTTATTCATTTTCTTTCTATGACTAGCTGTAAACCTTGCTGTGTACCGAAATCAGTAGCTTACGAGAGATTCAAGATTTAATAAGTGGAGGAACAAGCAAAAGACGATTTACGAACTATATAATTTTATAATATATTAATTATGAATATCACAAAATTCACGCTTATATTCTAACAATTATAAAATCAAAAGCGCTTCACTTTATGATTATCATCTTATTTTTATCCCAGAAAGTGAGTTGTAAGGAAAACACACTATGATATAACTGGCGTAGTTATGAATTTTGCAGTAAGACAAAGCTTATAAATCCAAAGTATATTAAAGAAAGTGTTATTTGAAGTGCTTATTATTTTGGCCTGAATCAAAAAAAGTACTAAAAAAGAAAAGCCTTATGCATAAATCATAAGGCCAATCTAAAATTGCTATTAATTAAGGTTAGGGTTTAACAATCAATAGTTTTAGTCATTAATGCTTCTATGTCGTTTTGGTTAAGTTTAGGATTAGCTCCTTCATTACTTGCTACAATAGCTCCAACAGCACAAGCCAAATCTATTGCGGTTTGTGGTGACTTATTTTTAAGTAGTTGGTCCGTTAAAGTGGCTAAAAAAGAATCACCAGCGCCTACAGTATCTACAACCTCTACTTTATATCCATTATTATAGTAAAAGGTATCATCATAAAAAAGTACAGCACCTTTAGAACCCATGGTGACACAAATAGATTGTGTATGCGTCTGTTTAGCTATAAATTTTATGCTGTCTTCAATAGACTCAGTTTTAAAATTCATTGCCTTAGCAATATCAATAATTTCATCATCATTAAATTTAATAAAATCGGCAGATAACATTAAATGATATAAAATGTCCTTTGTGTAATATGGAGCTCTTAGATTAACATCAAAAATCTTATAAGGAGCGATCTCTAATAGATCATATAACGTTTGTTTAGAATTATAATCTCTAGCACTTAGACTTCCAAAAATAAAAGCATCTGATGCCAAAGTAACATCCTTAGCGCTTTTTGTTAATTGAATACGATCCCAAGCTCTAGGGTAGTTTATTATATAGGAAGCTGATCCTTCTTCATTTAATGAAACGGCTACTTCTCCAGTTTTTAATTCTGAATCAATTTGAATATTATCTACAGCAACTCCATTTTCTTTTATAAATTGAAATATACCATCTCCTTCTGAGTCCTCACCTATTCTTGTGATAATAGATACATTATTACCAAATGACTGTAATCTCAAGGCAACATTTAATGGAGCACCACCAATCTTTTTATGGGTAGGAAACACATCCCACAACACCTCGCCAAAACAAACTATGTTTTTCATTTAAATAGTATTTATATTTAGAACACTCTTTTTAATACCAAATTTTACTAAGTTTTGATATGCTTTTGTATATGCATCAACAAATCGCTTAGAAGCTATGAGTTGTCCAAAAATAGATTCAATTTCTAAAAAGGCTTTTGGGTTTTCGCTTGATGCTAATAGTGCTCTATCATGTAAAGTGGCTTTCATAGCATCCTTTATAATTAAATCATCTCCATTTTCATCCTTTCCTAAGCTATAAATTGCCCAAGCTGCTATTAAAAATGCCGCAAAGTCAACCGATCCATTAGTTTCTAAATTAGTTGTTACTGTTGGTAACACAAAAATTGGAACTTTAGCAGAACTTTCTGAACAAATTCTATCTATTTGATCCTTAATATTTACATTTCCAAAGCGTTGTAACAATGATGCTTTGTAGGCTTCTAAATCAACACCTTCTAAATCGGCTAAAGTTGGAGTAACTTCAGTATCCATATAATGCTTCAAAAAAGTACTTATTTGAACATCATGTACTGCTTCATCTATTGTAGAATAGCCAGATAATGCCCCTAAAACACCAAGAACTGTATGTCCTGCATTTAGTAAGCTTAATTTCATTTTTTCGTATGGCACAACATCTTCAACAAACTGCGCACCTACAGCTTCCCAAAGAGGTCTACCGTTTACAAAATCATCTTCAATAACCCATTGTTTAAATGGTTCACACACCACAGGCCAAGCATCATCAATACCAACTTCTTTTTTTAATCTTTCAATATCATTTGGTGATGTTGCTGGTGTAATGCGATCTACCATGCTATTTGGAAAAGATACATTCTGCTCTATCCACGATACCAAACTTGGCTCTGCCATTTGCACATAACTTAAAAGCATTTTTTTTGCCATATGACCATTGCCTTGAATGTTGTCGCAAGATTGAATGGTAATGCCTTTGCTACCATTCTCTTTTCTAAGTTTTAAAGCTTGAGTTAGGTAACCAAAAACTGTTTTGGGAGCTAAAGGATTTGCTATATCATAAACAATTGCAGGATTCTCTTTATCGAATGATTTCGTAGCTTCATTGTAATTATAACCACCTTCTGTAATAGTTAAAGTGATTATTTTAACCTCTGAACTCGCCATTTTTTCAATAACGTGTGTTGGGTTTTCTGGGGCAAAAAGGATTTCGGTAATTGAGCCAATAACACGTTTAGAAAGCGAACCATCAAACTCTTTAACCGTTAAAGTATAAAGACCATCTTGTGCTTTTAAAGTGCTATATATTTTGGTGTCAGAGGGCAATAAAGCTACGCCACAAATTCCCCATTCGGTTATAGAGGTATCGTGTAATAATTGATCGGTATAATAGGCTTCATGGGCTCTGTGAAAACCACCAATGCCAATATGTACAATGCCCGTTTTTAGGTTACCTCTATCATACGTTGGACAAGAAATTCTTTTAGAAATTTCAGTTAAATTCTTTTGACTAAGTTTGATGTTATTTACCATAATATTTAGGTGTTTTTAATTTTTCCTCGCTTCAGAGCCCAATAGGCTGTAACAAAATATATTAATGTACAAATAAATGCATATGTATAAAATACTTCTCGATTTTGTGTGTACATCTCTTCATCTGAACTTCCAAATAAAACATTACAAGCTAAGACTACAGTAATAAGTAAAACAAGTAAAGAAATGCCTCTTAATAGTTTAGTAAAAAAGCTGGTATCTTTAATAATTATCTGCTCTCCTTCTGCTTTTTGCTCTTGAAATTTTGAGATGTTTATATTGCGTAATCTTTCTTTTTCTTCAGCTTCTGGATACTTACTTTTTGCACCATAGCGACCAGCTAAAAGTGTATAAACTACTATAGTGAATATCCAAGTTGGTATAAATAAATAAAAGAAAGACATCACATTTAAAGCGTTTAGTCCAAAACCAAATACAAGACCAAGGGCCCAAGAAGCAATTGCAGGAGTACTAACAGTTAACTCGCGATAGTGTAACCAATAGCGTGTGTAACCAATACGAGGAAATATTTGATGCTCTGCAAACACAATAGCTCCAACTGGTACAACCAATAAACCAGCATAAGTAAGTAACGGTAGAATTTGAGAAAATACAAAAGGAAAACAAGCAACAACCATAGTTACTAAACCAACTGCTATGGTGGTTTTTTTACGCGAATGATTTTTAAATATCGCCTGTGCTGCCAAACCAGCTCTATAGAGATTAGCAACTGCTGTGGTCCAGCCTGCTACAATTACAATAACAAATCCTGACCATCCTAATGCATAATAAGCGACATCACCTGGATCTAGTTCTACTATAGATTTCCCAATGATAACAGCTGCTCCAGCTCCCATAATTCCCGCAGAAATCCAAGCCACATAATGCCCAAACATCATTCCTGTACTTGTTGTTAATCCGTATGATTTCTTTTTAGAAAAACGGAATAAGGCCATATCTATAAGCCCAAAATGCGTGATAGTGTTGGCAGCCCAAGCAAAACCAATCACTTCTGTTAAACCAATACCTGGTTGTCCATCACTGTTTACTCCTGTCCAAATAGATTGGTCACCTAAGCTTACAAAATCGCTCCATCCGCTTGGTATTGGTTTACCTAATACTTCTAAAGATAAAGCAGGTAAAAGCACAAAGGCACCACAAGTAAACATTACAAATAACCAAGGAGCACAAATACCAGCAAATTCTGAAACCGCTTTAAAACCGTAAATAGCAATAGATACAACAACTATCCCTACAATTAACACAATGAGCACAAACCAAGAATTAGTTGGATACCAATTAAGTTGTGGTGGAATGTTAAACGCAAACCTAACAGCTGTTGCAGATACCGTAATCATAGCAGCAGATATTACCGTAAAAATAATGACATTAGCCCAATTATAAAGTTTGGTCATTGAGTCTCCTGCAATTTTATTGAGATATGTATATAAGCTTAATCGCGTATCTACAGCAATAGGAGATGTAATGAATGTCCAACTCAAAACAGCTAAAATGTTACCAATTAACAAACCTAATAGAATGTCTTTTGTGGTAGCTCCGAGAGCAACAAAAGTAGCACCAATTACAAATTCAGTTGCTGCAACATGCTCTGCGGCATAAATACCAGCAAAATGCGTCCAATTGTGCAATTTGTGTTTCGCAATTGGTAATTGTTCTTCTTCTAAGTTTTCGAATTGCTGAAAGTCATTGGTTGCGTCCATGATTTATAAATTGAAATTAGCCTTTTTTAAATATTTTATTCTAACGTACATATCAATGTGTTTGCCGTTAGTTTAAGTTCTGAATTAAGATCTATGGTTTTAACAATTTCACCAATGCTTTATTTACAAACGTCATATTTACGTTTATTTTTCAAATGTATAAAATAATATTTGAATAACTCCAAACAAAACACATAAAAATATAATAAATTACCTTAATAATATACTATATTGATAATATAGAGCTTTATTTAGAAGGACGTCAACAAACATAAATTTAATGTATAATTGACGTTTATTCATTATAATTATTTACATTTATCACATAATTTGATGTTATGACACCTAATAAAATTCTTAATATATCTGTAGATTGTGTTGTTTTTGGCTATGATACCAATACAAAATCATTAAATGTGCTACTGATTAAAAGGTATTTAGAAGCTAACACTACCAAAGAAATCTTGGTTGATGATTATGTACTAACTGGATATCACGTTTATGAAGATGAAACTTTAGATGAATCAGCGACGCGTGTATTGAAGGAGTTGACAGGTTTAACAAATCAGTATAAACAGCAATTTAAGGCCTTTGGGAATCCAGATCGTTTATCAAACAAAAAGGATCTTATTTGGATTAAAAATCAAGAATTTAACCTTAGAACGATAACAATAGCTTATTATTTTTTGCTAAAAACGGAAGATGTTGATGTTATAAATAATAAATACAACGCCAAATGGTTTCCTGTTAGAGAATTACCAGAATTAGGATTCGATCACCAACAAATCATAGAAGAAGCATATGAGGATTTAAAAACGAAGTCTTTGGTAGAACCTATTATATTCGAATTACTTCCAGATAAATTCACCATCAACGAAGTGCAAGACCTTTACGAATCTATCTTAGGTATAGAGATTGATAATCGTAACTTCAGACGAAAACTGATTAACAAAAAGTACATCATTCCTTTAGATGAAAAACAAGTTGGTGTCTCTAAAAAACCAGCACAATTGTACATGTTTAGTAAAGACATTTATAAAAAGATGTATCATAAGAATTATTTAATCAATATATAATAGTCTTTATCTATAACGCTATTATAAGTGTAATGCACTTATTTCTTAAAGCTCAACTTAGGTCTTAATGCTTATAATAACCCCTATTTTAACGAAACTTAAACCTTTGTTAAAAAAAAGAATGAACGTTCATTTTTAATGTATATTTGTTCCATAATTAAATACAATGGCAAAGCTTCAAAAAAGTATAGATAAACGTAACGCACTGGTTAAAGCAACAATAGAGCTCGTAAATAACAATGGATTTCATGCGACTCCTATGAGTAAGATTGCTAAAATGGCTAATGTATCTCCTGCTACTATTTACTTATATTTTGAAAACAAGCAAGACTTAGTTAACCAAACGTATATTGAAGTTAAAGCAGAATACACTAAATATGCTTTTGCTAATTACGAGGCTAATATGCCTATTGAGGAGGGATTTGAATTAATTTGGAAACGCATCGCAGATTTTAAACTCAATGAATGCGAGCATGCTATGTTTTTAGCACAGTGCGATAATACTCCAATGATAGACGAAGAAAGTAGACAAGAAGGTATTAAACACCTACAACCACTACTCGATCTTTGGGAACGTGGTAAAAAAGAAGGTGTTATAAAACCACTTTCGGATTACATATTGTATGCTTATGCTATTAACCCATTGTCATTTTTAATGATGACTCAAAAACGAGGTGCATTTACTTTAGATAAAACACATTTAGAAGAAGCTTACCAATCTGCTTGGAGCAGCATAAAAATGTGTCAATAACATGAAAAAAACAGCAATCATATTAGGGGCTTCTGGTTTAACTGGAGGTTTAGTGCTTCAAAAATTAATTAAAGACGAACGTTACGATACCATTAAATTGTTTTCACGTTCAAAGATTGAAGGTTTACCAAATAAAGTCAAACAGTTTGTTGGAAATCTTTTAGAACTCAATAAATTTAAGGATGACTTTACTGCAGACGAAGTGTATTGCTGCATTGGTACAACAGCCAAAAAGACACCAAACAAAACGCTTTATAAAAAAATAGATTGTGGCATTCCGGTTGCTGCTGCAAAGCTTTCAAAAGCCAACAACATTCCAATCTTTTTAGTCATCTCTGCAATGGGAGCAAATAAAAATAGTAACGTTTTTTACAATAAGACAAAAGGAGAAATGGAACACAAGGTCTTACAGCAACAGCTTAAAAAGACATTTGTATTGAGACCGTCCTTAATTGGAGGTGATAGACAAGAATCTAGACTATTAGAAAAAATAGGATTGGTGATTTTCAAAGTGATTCAACCATTATTCATAGGCAAATTAAAGAAGTATAAAATAGTAAATGCTGAAACCATAGCTGAAGCCATGATACATTTAGCAAATACAAATGAGTATTCTGATGTGATTATATCTTCAGAAGACATTAATAAATTAGGAAACAACGCTTAAAAAAATTATAGATATGGAATTATTAGATAAATTAAAATGGAGATATGCTGCAAAAGCCATGAATGGAAACGTAGTACCAGAAGAAAAAATAGAACGTATTTTAGAAGCCGCACGCTTAGCGCCAACATCAAGTGGTTTACAACCTTTTGAAATATTTGTAATTAAAAATCAAGAGATTAAAGAAAAGATAAAACCAGTAGCTTGGAACCAATCGGTAATTACAGATTGCTCTCACCTACTCGTTTTCGCGGCTTGGGACACCTACACAGCAGATCGCATTAACTATATGTTTGATTTAACCAATGAGGTTCGTGGTTTTAAAAATGAAGGCTGGGAAAATTACCGTCAGATGTTATTAAACTTATATCCTCAAAAAGATCCTGAAGAAAACTTCAATCACGCAGCAAGACAAGCCTATATCGCTTTTACAGAAGCCTTAACTGCTGCTGCTTTTGAAGAAGTTGATGCAACACCTTTAGAAGGCTTTGAGCCAGATGCTGTAGACCAAATCTTGGGACTTCGTGAAAAAGGGTTACGCAGTGCTGTTATGTTGCCAATAGGCTACAGAAAAGAAGATGAAGATTGGTTAGTAAATCTTGTTAAGGTGAGAAAACCTATGGAAGATTTAGTAACTGTAATAGACTAATAAAAAATTAAGAATCATGACAAAGACAATTCTATTGAAAAATAGACCTGAAGGAAAACCTTCAATGTCAGATTTCGAATTTATAACTGAGGAATCTGAAAACACAATTAGTAAAGGTGAAATACTATTGGAAACCAAATACGTTTCTGTAGATCCTTATTTAAGAGGCAGAATGAGTGATGCCAAATCGTATGTGCCACCATTTCAACTCAACAAACCCATTCAATCTGGCGTCATTGCTAAAGTAATCGAGTCTAAAAATGATACGTTTACAGAAGGAGATTATGTTTCTGGAATGCTCAACTGGCAAACAAAACAAATCTCTAACGGTGAAGGATTGACTAAAGTTAATCCGGATAAAGCTCCTTTATCAGCCTATCTTGGTATTTTAGGTATGACGGGTTTAACCGCTTACACAGGCTTAACAGAAATAGGAAAACCAAAAGCTGGTGAAACCTTAGTAGTTTCTGGTGCTGCTGGTGCTGTTGGTTCTGTCGTAGGACAAATTGGAAAAATCCTAGGATTGAAAGTGATTGGTATCGCTGGAACAGATGAAAAAATAGAGCTTTTAAAAAGCAAATTCGGTTTCGATGCTGGTATTAATTACAAGACCACCAAAGATATGAAATCAGCGATTGCAGAAGCAGCACCAAATGGTGTAGATATCTATTTCGATAATGTTGGAGGCCCAATTTCAGATGCTGTATTAGTGAATATTAATAGACTAGCACGAATCATCGTATGCGGAGCCATTTCGGTTTACAACAATACAGAAGCACCTAAAAGTTTAAGCGTACAACCCTTCTTATTAAAAAACAGTGCGTTAATGCAAGGATTTATTGTTTCTAATTATGCTGAGAAATTTCCCGAAGCTATAAAGCAATTAGCAACTTGGTTATCCGAAGGTAAACTCACGTACTCAGAAACCATCGTTAAAGGTTTTGACAATATCCCAAAAGCTTTTATCGATCTTTTCGAAGGTAAAAACAAAGGGAAAATGATCGTTGAATTATAAATAATAAAAAAGAAAAAGACAATGAACAATTTTGAATTTAAAAATCCGACCAAAATAATTTTTGGAAAGAACACTATAGAAAAACTAGCAAACGAAATTCCAAAAGATGCTAAAGTATTATTGCTTTACGGTGGAGGAAGTATTAAGAAAAACGGTATTTACGATCAGGTAAAAACAGCATTATCTAATGTTGATGTTGTTGAGTTTGGAGGCATTCCTGCAAACCCAGAATATGCTAAATTGATGGAGGCTTTAAAAGTGATTAAAGATGAAAACATCACGTATTTATTAGCCGTTGGTGGTGGATCAGTGATCGATGGCACTAAATTTTTATCAGCTGCAGCACTTTATGATGGTGATACACCATGGGATATTTTAACTCAAAACATTAGAACAGAAAAAGGCATGCCTTTTGGAACCGTTTTAACGTTGCCAGCTACAGGATCTGAAATGAATTCTGGTGCGGTAATTACAAGAGCAGAAACTAAAGAGAAACGCACTATGGGTGGACCTGGATTATTTCCTGAGTTCTCCATATTAGATCCTCAAGTCATTGCATCCATTCCACAACGTCAATTAGCAAATGGATTAATGGATTCATTTACGCACGTGTTAGAGCAATACATGACGTATCCGATTGGTGCTTTGTTACAAGATCGTTTTGCGGAAAGCATCTTACAAACCATTATTGAAATCGCACCAAAAGTGCTGAAAGATCCAACGGATTATAAAGCAGCCTCTAACTTTATGTGGAGTTGTACTATGGCTTTAAACGGATTAATACAAAAAGGAGTACCAAACGATTGGGCAGTTCATGCGATGGGTCACGAGTTAACAGCGTTATTTGGTATCGATCATGCACGTACGCTAGCTATTATTGCTCCAAGCCATTACAAGTTTAATTTTGAAGCAAAGAAAGAAAAACTAGCACAGTATGCAGAACGTGTTTGGAATATTACCGAAGGTAGCACAGACGATAAAGCGTATGTAGCTATCGAAAAAACAACTGAATTTTTCCATGAATTAGGTATTAAGACGAAATTATCGGAGTATACAGAAGATTATGAAGGTACAGCTGAAGAAATAGCGAAACGTTTTATCGATCGTGGTTGGAAAACCTTAGGTGAGCACCAAACCTTATCACCAGATAAAGTAGAGAAAATCGTAAAGATGGCGTATTAATTTTAAACGAAGTGTCAGTTCGAGTGTCCCGACTTTTCCGTCGGGATGTATCGAGAACAGTTTTTTCAATAGTAAAACTGGTAATAGAAATTATAAAAATGAAGACACTACAAACCATAGTAGTAATTCTATCATTAATTACAGCGTTAAGTTGTAAAGAACATAACGTTTCTGAAACGGTTTCAGAAGGACAAAAAGAATTAAAAAAAGAAAAGAAAATGAACGTATTATTTGTATTAACATCTCACGATAAATTAGGAGACACAGGAAAAAAAACAGGCTTTTGGGTTGAAGAATTCGCAAGTCCATATTACACCTTATTAGATAAAGGAGCAACCATTACATTGGCAACACCAAAAGGAGGTGCTGCTCCAATAGATCCAGCTAGTGATGCGCCAGATGCAGCTACTGCAGCCACTGAGCGTTTTAATAAGGATACAGAAGCAAAAGATAAAATAGCAAATACTAAGAAATTATCGGATATCAACGCTGATGATTTTGATGCCGTATTTTATCCAGGAGGTCATGGACCATTATGGGATTTAGCCAATGACAGTACTTCTATTGCTTTAATCGAAAAGTTTAATGATCAGAAAAAACCAATCGCTTTTGTATGTCATGCTCCTGCAGCTTTAAAAGATGTCAAAAATGCTGATGGCACAAGACTTGTAAAAGGTAAAAAAGTCACTGGTTTTTCTAATTTAGAAGAAACACAAGTGGGTTTAACTGAGGTAGTACCAATCTTAGTAGAAGATATGCTTATTGAAAACGGTGCGTTTTATTCTAACGCAGACGCTTGGGCAGCTTATGCTATTCAAGATGGAAATTTAATTACGGGTCAAAACCCAGCATCTTCAGAATTAGTAGCAGAAAAGTTATTAGAAGCATTAAAATAGTCAATTCCCTAAGTTGATTAATAGCGAAAAGCCTGTATAACATTATGTTTGCAGGCTTTTTTATTGGTCTATTAAAGACCTTAGAATTCCATTTATAAGTTCTCTATTTACAGAACGCACCATTTTAACCATATTAATCACGTACACGACTAAACATTTGTATTTTTGCGCCGCATTTGATGAGAAGGCTTAATATTAAGACACCACAACATGATTATATCTAAACTACATTATATATCTCAAGGAAACACTCCTGAAGCACATTTAGAAAACATTCAAAAAGCGTGTACATCTGGTGTCGAATTAGTACAATTACACCTTACAGGTATTTCGGAGGCTAAATATTTAGAGATTGCTAAAGCTGCTAGAGATATCACGTTTCATTTTCAAACACGATTGATCATCAATGGGAACTATAACATAGCAAAAGAAGTTAAAGCTGAAGGTGTACATTTAGAAAAAACAGACGTCTGCTCAACGGTTGCAAGACCACATTTATACAGCTGGCAAATTATTGGTGGCACAGCAAACAGCTTAGAAGATTGTGAAGCTTTACTTGCTAAAGACATCGATTATATTAAGTTAGAACCTTTTAGAACAGCAACCGAAGATAGTTCAAGTATAGCTTTAGGTCTTAAAGGTTATACATCTATTAGTAATGCTTTAATAACAGAAAAACCAATTATTGGTTTTGGTGATATCACTACAAATGATGTCACAGATATATTAGAAACAGGTATTTCTGGAATTGCCGTATCTGATGCAATCACTGAAAATTTTGACAACATAAAAACATTCAATCAGTTGTTAAAAGCATCTGCAACGGGTGAAATTCGTCATACGTTTAAGTAGATAAATCTTAATGCTTCACAACAATTCATCACTAAAATTTATAGCCCAATATGTGGATGTATTTAGGCTTACTAGCCGCACTCTTTTTAGGATTACACAACTTATGTAAAAAACATGCCGTACAAGGAAACGAAGTATTCCCTGTGCTTTTAGGAACGGTATCTAGTGGTTTTTTATTTGTCGCTACGTTTTATGGTCTGTCTATCTTTTATCCAGATTACGCGCTTGAGCATGGTTATAACTTTCAAAAGATTTCGTGGCAAACTCATGGTTTTATTTTTATAAAATCAGCCATCATGGCGAGTTCATGGATTTTAGCGTATCAAGCTTTAAAACATCTGCCTATTACGATTGTGACTCCCATTCGTTCTGCAGGACCATTTTTCACCTTTATTGGTGCCATTTTAATTTATCAAGAAAAACCAAACACCTTACAATGGATTGGCTTTTTCCTCATCATTTTTTCAGTAATGCTTTATTCTAGAATAGGAAAAAAAGAAGGCATTAATTTCAAACGCAATAAATGGATTTTCGCCATTATCGGAGCCACATTTTTAGGAGCCTCAAGTGGTTTGTACGACAAATTTTTAATCCAAAACCTGAGCCTTAACCCACAAACCTTACAATTCTGGTTTTGCCTATACACCATATTAATTTTACTAGTCATCTTAACCATCACATGGTTTCCGCATGCTGAAAAACGAAAAGCCTTTAAATTCCGTTGGTCCATCATTGCAGTCGGTATTTTACTGCAAGCCGCAGATTACTTCTACTTTAAAGCCTTACAAGATCCGGATGCTTTAATTATGCTCTTATCAGCCATAAAACGAAGTCAAATTTTAATAGCTGTAGTCGTTGGAGGTTTAGTTTTTAAAGAACAAAACAAACGTAAAAAATTAGTGCCTTTAGCAGGCATTATGATTGGAGTTTTTCTTATTCTGTATTCTAATTGATTTTTAAAGTAACAAAGTTGCACAGCTGTTAACTACAGCAAAACCATTAAGATTTTGTTCTTCTCAGTTAACACCTAGGGTTTATAATTTTTAATTTTGAGTACATCTTAAAAATAAAAATTTATGAAAACCGAAGACAAAAAAGTACCGTACAATTCAGATATTACAAAAGAAGACGAAAAGATTTTAGGAGACAAACCTGGAAACTTAAGACAAGATAATGGTGATGACGAACTCTTAAAAAATCGAAAAACAGAACCCGATTTTGCAGCTAAAGATTTGGATATTCCTGGTAGTAAAAATTCAAAATTGATTACTAACCAAAACAAAGCAGACGAAGAAAACCAACATTACAGTTTAGGAAGTGATCATAATGAAAATCTTGAGCTAGATATTGAAAATAGCAAATAGTTTAAAAGCTTAACCAAAATATCAACAAGACTAACCATTATATAAGCAAAAACAATCAAAATCCATTACGATAGTAGACATCATAAAAGCTATTCAGGGTTTTGATTTTTTAGTATTATAGTTATGCTAAACATAAAGAATAAAAGAAAAGTTGCTAGTAAATAAGCAACTCCCAAATTCCGATACCAACGTAATCAACGATTTTCAGAAATAAGAAGTATAAATGTAAAATTATTGAAAATCAGATTTATTAAAAACGCCATAATTCACCAAAACATTAAATAAATATTAAATAAACCGCCTCTTCTTGGCATTTCAATCCATTATCAAGAACTTTACTAAAAAAATAATCCAATGACAATATTTGTAGACATGGACGATGTGTTAGCTGATACATATGGTAAGCACATAGAATTGTATAATAAAGAACACAACCAAGACTTACATATCAATCAAATTGCTTCTGGTGAAATGTGGCAAAATGTCCCAGAAATTCATCACGATAGCATTAGGCAACATGCCTTAAAAAAAGGTTTTTTTCGAGATTTAAAACCAATTAAAGATGCTATACAAGTTATGGAAGCGCTGTATAACAAACATGAGGTATATATTGCCACGGCAGCAACACAATTTCCTAATTCATTATTAGAAAAAAGTGAATGGTTAGACGAGCACATGCCGTTTATTACATGGCAACATCGTATAATGTGTGGTGATAAGTTTATTTTAAACGGAGATTTATTAATAGACGACAGAACCTACAATTTAGAAAATTTTGAAGGAGATACGTTGCTATATAATTCACCTCATAACGTCAATGACATAGGCTACACAAGAGTTTCAAACTGGTTAGAAATCGCAGAACGCTTACTATAAAAGCAAATAATAGATCTAAAAGCGCTTATTCGGGTCTCAACCAGAGCTCCTTCGGCTTTCCTTCGGCTCTCCTTCGGGTATGCTTCGGGTGAGCTATGGTAAATTCCTACAAATAGTAAAAGGATGTTAAAAAGAGTACCCTAAACCGAGCCTTTTTTAGAACTTCAATTTAAGCCCCTAAAAGTTTCCATTAGCGTGTGCCGGCCTTACAACAACATAGAAAAAACGGAACAAAACAAAGGAAACTAAAACCAAGGCAAATAAGCAACACCCAAATTCCGACACCGTCGGAACCAACGATTTTCAGAAATAATGAGCTAAGAATAAAGTTAATTTACCATATCAAGTATTGAAAATACAGATTTAATAAAAACCTCTATTTATTAATGCAGTAGCGGATGGTGCTTGCAATTTCCTAACAAATCTTTTTGATTTTTTGGTTCGTTTTGTATCAAGACAAAATGAACAATAATATAAATGCTTCCAATTTGTATGTCCTTATAATCCCATTGCCTTATACCAAAACCACGATTTAAACAAAATACAACATAACCATACCCAAATTTCAATATCTCACTAAAAGTCAGTAACTTGTTGTACACAATAACCTAGCACCAAGCACACAACAAGATGAGTAAGACTCCAAACAAATATTCGAGAAGAGATTTTGCTAAACTTTCAGCAATGGGTTTCGCTGCATTACCGTTACTATCATTTCAAAATCCATTAGCGCCAATCACAGCATCAGCCGAAGACCAGCTTCAGGTACATTTATTCTCAAAGCACTTACAGTTTCTCAATTATAACAACATGTCAGACGTTGCTGCCGAAATAGGTTTTGACGGACTAGACCTTACCGTACGTAGAAAAGGACATGTACTTCCAGAAAACGTTGAGCAAGACTTACCTATTGCTGTAGAGGCTATGAAAAGTCATGGACTGCAGCCAAAACTAATGTCTACCAACGTATGGGATGTTAATGATGTAAATAATGTTACCGTTTTAAAAACCGCAAGCCAATTAGGGTTTACGCACTACCGTACCGATTGGCTTAAATATCCCGAAACCCAATCGATAGAAGAAAGTCAGAAACAGTATGCCAAACAAGCCGAGCAACTAGAATTATTAAACAAGAATTTAAGGCTTATAGGTGGTTATCAAAACCATTCTGGCAAACATGTTGGTGCACCTATATGGGATTTAATACCCATTCTAGAAGCTACCAAAGGTCAATTTATGGGATGCCAATATGATATTAGACATGCTGTTGTAGAAGGTAGTGGCAGTTGGGAATTAGGTTTACAACGCATAAAACCATTTATAAATTCTATTGTAATCAAAGATTTTAAATGGGGAATTAAAGACGGTAAATGGCAACCAATTAATGTTCCACTTGGTGAAGGTATGGTAGATTTTAAGCGCTATTTTTCGTTACTTAAAACCTATAAAATTAATGTGCCAGTGTCATTGCATCTCGAATACGAATTAGGTGGTGCCGAAAAAGGACAATCAAAAATAGCAATGGACAAAAAAGAGGTTTTTAATTACATGAAAAAGGACCTGTTATTCTTAAAAGACGCCTGGAAAAACGCCTAATAAGAATAGATCCTTAATCACCATAAAAAAATCCCACAAGATGTGGGATTTTCTTTTTTATATAATGAGAACAATTTAAAACTTTAAATCATTCAAAAACGCATTAACGCTTTCTTTTGTTTCGCCTGTGCGTTTTTGAATTCTTCCTAAGATTTCATCTTCTTTACCTTCACGGTAATCCAAATCATCATCAGTAAGCTCTCCCCATTTTTGTTTCAACTTTCCTTTTGCAATATTCCAATTGCCTTTTGCTTTATCTTGCCATGGTTTAGACATAATTTCTATAATTTTAAGTTATTGAAGTAAACCACTATGATTTACTATCATAAATTTACTTGAAATCTTAATGACTATTTAACGCTATTCATTTAGATATTGATGCAAATACAAAACAAGCCTAATTAGAATACTGTATTGGTAAAAATATTAGAGAAGCCATGAAGAATATGTATCTTTACATTTCAATAATTACATGCAAAACTTGTGGATCAAATTAAAGCTTACATAGAGCAAATTGCGACATTATCTGATGCGGACTGGAAATACTTTATGTCTAAATTAGAACGACGTGTTATTCCTAAAAAAACCATCTTTTTAAAGTGTAATGATATTGAAAATCACATCTCTTTTATTGAGTCTGGTGTCGTCCGTTTGTTTATACCTAAAGAAAATCCTGAAAAAGAAATTACGTTTGGCTTTAGCTTTAAAGATCAATTTATCAGTGCATACGATTCGTTTTTAACCCAAAAACCATCGGCATATCAATTACAAGCATTAACAGAAACTACGATATTAAGTATTAATTACAACGATTTACAAGACGTCTATAATACCACACAAATTGGAAACCTTATTGGCAGACTAACAGCAGAACGTCTGTTTTTAATAAAGTCTAAGCGCGAACAAAATCTACTAAACCTCACAGCAGAAGAACGTTACATTAAGCTATTTAAAGAACGACCTGAAGTCTTAAAGGTCATTCCCTTAAAATATGTTAGTTCTTATATTGGTGTAACACCTCAAGCTTTAAGCCGTATTCGTAAACGCGTTGTATAGTGTTTTATTGATTTAGGTTCATTGTTTTGTGGTTCATATCAATTTATCTTTGTAAAAAAACAGTATGACAATAGTTATTTTTGTAGTGGTGCTTTGGTATGGAGGCTTATTCTTTCAATCATTCTTTTTACATCGCTATGCAGCTCACCAAGTGTTTACAATGTCTAAAGTTATGGAACGTATTACCTTTGTTTTAACATGGGTTTTTCAAGGTTCTAGTTACTTAAGCGCTTATGGTTATGGTGTTATGCATCGCATGCATCATGCCTATACAGATACCGAAAAAGATCCACATTCTCCATCTTATGATGACAACCTTTTTGCTATGATGTGGAAAACAAAAACCATCTATCAAGATATAAACAAACAACGTATTGCAGTAGACGAACGCTTTACCAAAAATGTACCTCAATGGAAAAGCTTCGACAATTTCGCAAGTTCTCGTATGTCTAGACTTTTATGGATTTCAGGCTATGTATTGTTCTTTGCTCTTTTTGTAACCGCTTGGTGGCAATGGCTATTATTACCAATTACCTTTTTAATGGCACCAATCCATGGTGTGATAATTAATTGGTTTGGACATATTTATGGGTATGTTAATTTTAAGATGAAAAACACAAGTAAAAATTTATTTCGTTTCGATTTCTTAATGATGGGAGAAGGCTATCATAACAACCACCATAAATTTGCAAGCAGAGCGAATTTTGGTGTAAAATGGTATGAAATTGATATGACTTACGTAATAATAAAACTACTTAATGCTATTGGTGTTATTCGTTTAAAACCAATAAAGATAAAAGCATAGTTGGTTATATCTTGATTTCAAATTTCCGACAAAAGTCAGTATCTTGCAGGTTCTATAAAAGTTTTCGCATACGTATTGTAAATTGTGAGGATTAAAAGTACAAGTACCAAGTATGATGTATACTATTATTGATGTTGAAACCACAGGGCAAAGCAATCGTATGACCGAGATTTCGGTGTTTAAATACGATGGTGAAACCGTAATTGATGAGTTTACAACATTGGTAAATCCTGAAACCTACATTCCACAGCACATTACAGCTCTTACAGGTATTGATGACCATATGGTAGCTGATGCTCCACGTTTTGCAGAAGTAGCGCAAGACATTCTTGATATTACAGAAGGCACCATATTTGTAGCACACAACGTAAACTTTGATTACAAAGTGATTAGTGGTGAGTTTGAACGTATTGGTATTGCGTTTACCAGAAAGAAACTATGTACAGTACGTTTATCTAGAAAGTTATTGCCAGGACATCGTTCCTATAGTTTAGGGAAACTGTGTAATGCTCTTAATATAAATCTTCAAAATAGACACAGAGCTAGAGGTGATGTGCAAGCCACAGTAATTCTATTTGAATTACTATTACAACAACCAGAAGCGGCGGAAGTATTTAAGGAATTTTTAAACAAGAATTCGAAAGAAGCAACCTTACCTCCTAACCTACCTAAAGAAAGTTTTGAGGCATTACCAAACACGGCTGGCATCTATTATTTTAAGGATAAAAAAGGAACGGTAATTTATGTAGGTAAAGCCATAAACATCAAAAAAAGAGTCCTCAGCCATTTTTATAGTAAAACAAAAAAGGCACAAGATATGGTAAGAGAAACACGCGATATCGATTTTGAAAGCTCTGGTAGTGAATTAATTGCCTTATTAATGGAAGATGCTGCCATTAAGCACCACTTTCCTATATATAATAAAGTGGCCAAACGCACCATTCAATCCTTTGCCATTTTTTCTTATGAAGACCGAAATGGTATTTTGCATTTAGCCAGCAATAAAGCAAGATTAACACCAAATCCTATCCTTACCTTTTTTAATGTGAGAGATGTGCGCACGTACATGGAAAAACTTTGTGCCCAATACAATTTGTGTCCAAAATATTGTCATTTACAAGAATCTGTTTCTGAATGTTCACACTATAGTATTACAAACTGCAAAGGTGTTTGTAGAGACGAAGAATCTGTAGAAACCTATAATAATAGAGTCTTGGAAGCCATACACGCTATGTCTAACCAAAAAGAGGATGTTATTATGAGAGAAAAAGGCAGACACAGCAATGAGGAAGCCTTTGTAATGGTTAAAGGTGGTGAATATTTAGGTTATGGGTTTATTGATAAAGAAGTACAAATAAACCATATTGATGATTTGAATGCTTTCCTCATTCCGCAGAAGAACAGTATTGATATTCAGAAAATTTTACGATCACGTTTATTAGAGATTTAATGTTTGTAATCTTTATAAATCTAAATGCTAAAGTATAAAACTATTTAGAAGCAGGTTCATTAGGCTTTATATAAACATCTAATTGTGGAAACGCAATAACGATATTATTTTCATCAAACTTCTTTACTATAATTCGTCTTATATCGCTTTTTACAGTCCCTATGCCAAAAGTATTCTTACTAAAAAACAATAATTGAAAATCTAAAGAAGAACTTCCGAAACCCATAAGTCTTCCTTGCGTCAATTCTCGGTCATACACTTCAGGATGCTCAAAGGCACTTTCTTCTAAGATTCGGATTACATCATCTACATTACTACCATAAGCAACACCAACATCAATCCTAAAACGTGTTTTATCGTTTTGGTGACTCCAGTTAATAACCTTACTTGTTGTAATTAAAGAATTGGGAATAATGATAGAAATATCATCAGTATTTAGACCTTTTGAAGTTCTTATACCAATGGTTTGGATTTTCACCACATTACCATCAATTTCTAAAACATCATTGATTTTAATAGAGCGCTCCGTGAGCAAAATAATGCCAGAAATAATATCATTAAAGGTCTGTTGTAAACCCAAACCAATGCCTACTAATAAGGCTGCAGAACCTGCGAGTAAAAGTGTCAGTTTTATGCCAACGATTTCTAATACAAGCCCAAAAGTGACTATCCATATAATATAGCGTATAATTTGATAAATGGCTTGAATATTACCTCTTTCATGCTCGTCAACTTCGGTGCGTCTAAAAAGCATTCTTTTAATAATCCACAGAAGCAATCTAGTAACGATGATAATTAATAAGATCTTCACAATCATACTTACCTTCAAAGAATAGTCTCCCATATTGAAAATAACGTAATCCAAGATGTTTTTTAATGATTGCATAACCAAAATGATAAGGGTAGTTTATACAGTAAATATAATACTAATTTAAACGCGTATTGAGTATAATAATTAACACCACTATGTTTTTTATCTAGATAACAGTTACCCTAACCTTCTTCTTCTTTAAACGTACATTATTCAATTTCTCAACCATACTATCAGCAATAAATAGAGGAACAGCAACAAAAGCACAATCTGGCTTTAATTCTATGACTCCCAACTGATCTTTTGAAATACCACCTTGTTTAAAAAACAAACCTGCAATATCTCCTTTAGAAATTTTATCTTTTCTACCACCAGAAATAAATAAAGTCGTCCAGAATGGTGGTTTTATTTCTTTAGCCGCATTAACACGAATGGTTTGTGACTTCCCAACGAAATCTGGAAACACTTCCCGATCACCTTTAATTAAATATGCTGTGCCTTTAGAATTCACTCTTGCTGTTCTTCCATTTCTATGTGTATACTCTTGAATCGCTTCAGGAATTTCATAGTGAATAATATAACTCATCTCCGGAATATCGATACCACGAGCTGCCAAATCACTTGCTATAAGTACGGTTACAGAACCATTTCTTAATTTTATTAAAGCGCGTTCGCGATCACGTTGTTCCATGCCTCCATGAAAACAAGTATGTGAAATGTTCTTTTTATCTAAGAAACGACTTAAATCTTCAAGTCGTTCTTTTTTATTACAAAAAACAATACCAGGCTCATTACCTACATGGTGTAATAAATCAACTAAGGTATTGTGCTTATTCGCAGATGGAGAAACTACGGTCTTTACCTCTAGTTTAGCGTTTGGTTTTTCGGTTAAGAAATTTAAGGTTTTGGCTCCTTCCATATTTAAATACTTAGGAATAGAAGCGCCTTGTGTCGCAGACGTTAGAATGCGTTTATTTACATTAGCTAAATAGCTCATTATAAATTTCATCTCACCACCTGCTCCAACTTCAATCGAAATATCAAACTCATCAATCACTAAGGTTTTTATAAATTTAGTTGTAAAACGAGCTTGCTCAAAATGATCAGCTAATCGCCCTGGAGTTCCAATTAATATAGTCGGTGTATGTTTTAATTCTATTTTGTCTTTAGCAATAGAACGACCTCCATAAATGGCGTTGGCCTTATAACCAGAACCCATATTTCTTATTACCGTTTCTATTTGTATCGCTAATTCTCTCGAAGGCACAACGATTAAAGCTTGTACCTCCTCGATTTCTGGATCTAAAGCCTCTAATAATGGTAATAAAAAAGCTAAAGTTTTTCCTGTACCTGTAGGTGATAATAATATGGTTTTATCGTTTTTCTCAATTGACTCAATAGCAGATACTTGCATTGAATTGAGCGCGTAGATACTTAGTTTTTCTAGAATCTCTTGTTGCGCTTTAATGTTATTAGCCATTGCTATTTCTTGTTTATTTTAGAATTCTCTTATGTAGAATTTTCTTTTTGAATTATTTCAAATTTTCGAGCAAAGGTAATGATACTCTATTTAGAATATAATTAGCCTTCTCTACGCAAAACTTCTAATGGAGAACTTCTCAATACTGTTTGAATATTACTTAATCCAATCCCTAAAACTAACAGTGTAATTCCTGGTAAAAACACCACAAATGGAATTATAGATGGTGCAAAAGGCTCTTTAAATACAAATAAAGCGAGACAAAGACTACTCACTAAGGCTAATAAAATACCCACTAAACTGCCTAATAGACCTAGAAATAGATATTCTAAAGCAGATATTTTTAATATCTGAGTATTCTTTGCGCCAAGTGTTCTTAATAAAACACTTTCTTTAATTCTTTGATACTTACTCGTTCTTACAGATCCAATGAGTACAATGATGCCTGTTAGAATACTAAAGAAAGCCATAAAATTAATAATCCATGTTACTTTGTCTAAAATATCTTCAACGATAGAAAACACTTGTCTTAAATCAATAATAGACACATTTGGAAACTTAGCTACCAAATCTCGTTGTAAATCTGCCGAACGTTTTTCATCTTCAACATTTGTTGCCATAACATTAAACTGAGGTGCTTCCTCTAAAACACCTTTAGGAAATACAATAGCAAAGTTTGGTTTTAATTGTCTCCAATCTACCTTACGAATACTACCAATAGTGGTTTCCATAAGCACACCTTGTATATTAAATACAATAGTATCTCCAACCCCAACTTTAATATCTAAAGCCAGATTATCTGATAGAGAAATCACCACAGGATCACCAGCCTTTAATTCTGGTGTCCACTCTCCTTCTATTAATTCTTCTGAACTGGTTATAGAATCACGATAGGTTGATCTAAATTCATGGTTTAAAACCCAACGTTTAATTTGTTTGGTAGTATCTTGTCGTAATTCATTTACCAATTGCCCTTTTATACTGTGCATGCGCATGGTTACCAAAGGTATATTATCTAACACAGGTAAACCTTGAGCCTTTATCATTTCTTCTAATGCATCTCGTTGTCCTGTTTGAACATCTAGAATAATCATATTCGCATTTTCAGTAGTATCAATTTCTGATTTTGTTAATAGAATATCCTTTGTAAAATATAACGTACTAATTAAAAACGTACCCAAACCTATCGCAACAACCAATACAACCGTTTGATTATTAGGTCTAAATAAGTTTAATAAACTTTGGCGTGCAGTAAAACTCCAACTTTTCGGGAAAAATCGTCTTATACTTCTAATTGATAATAATGCAACACCAGCCAACACTGCAAAAGTAATAAGTGCAGCAAGTACAAATACTAGTGCATATATTGCGCTATTAAGTAACCAAAATGAGAATAAAAATAGAAAGATTAAAATAGTAGAAAATACTATTAACCTAACTTTTATTGGTTCTTTTGCTGCCTGTTCATCTACTCTCAATACTTCTAATGGAGAAACATACCATGTTCTAAGCAAAGGCAGTAATGCAAATAATACAGACATAAATAGCCCAAGAAAAACTCCAATAATTATAGGTTGTGCTGAAATGTTTACGGTCACTGTAAAAGGAAGAAACTCTTTTAAGAGATAAGGAAATAATCCTTGAAGTCCAATTCCTATAAGCGCTCCTATTAAACCACCAACAATACCAATTCCTGCAATTTGAATAAGAAAAATCATAAAACTCTGACGTCTAGATGCACCCATGCATTTTAACACCGCAATAGCTCTTAATTTCTCTTTTATATAAATATGAACAGAACTCGCAATACCAATACAGCCTAGCAATAAGGCTATAAAAGCAGCTAAATTTAAAAACTTCCCAACATTATCGTAGCGTTGTCCTAATCGTCTACTTGTACTAGTATGCGTATCTAAATCTGCATTCTCAGCTTCAAGCATTGGCTGTAACTTTTTTTCAAGTGTATCTAAATTAAAAGTGTCAGACGCTTTATAAAAAAATTGATATTCCTTACGGCTTCCAAATTGAAGTAGTTCCGTATTTTTAATAAAACGATACGGAATTATAATTGGAGGTGCCACAGAAGATGAAACTGCAGTACTGCCAGGAATGGCATTTAATGTGCCTGCAATAGGAAGAATTAATTCACCTATTTTTATAGAATCTCCTGGTTTTATATTAAATTGAAGCAACAAAGTGGCATCAACTAATGCTCCACCTGACTTTTGGTAAGTATCTGCAGCAGAAGCTGGTTCTGTATCTATAGTTCCATAAAAAGGAAAATCTCCATCTAGACCTCTAACCTTAACTAATTTGGTACCTCCATTTTTTGGAAAAGCAATCATAGATACAAAATTCACTTCAGAAGCATCTGGTTTTAGAGAATCTATAATCACCTTAGCACGCTCAGTTGGCACTTGCCTTGTGTCAATAATATAATCCGCTCCCATCAATGCTTTTGATTGGATGTAAATATTTTCCTTAAGGTTTGTACTAAATAATTGTATAGAAACTACAGCTGCAATACCTAAAATGATAGAAGCCATAAACAAAAGCAATCTAACTCTACTTGCCTTCGCATCTCTCCATGCCATTTTAAATAGCCATTTTGTTTTTTGATTCATAATAAGGATAAAAATGAAATTACAGCACTTGCGTACGTTCGTTGGTTAAAATTTTCCCGCCTTTAAGTCGTAATATTTGTTGTGTTCGGTTGGCTAAATCTAAATCGTGAGAAATAATCACCAATGTGGTTCCGGCTTCTTTATTCAAATCAAACAATAACTTTATCACCTTTTCACCAGTTTCTTCATCTAAATTACCAGTAGGTTCATCTGCAAAAAGTATAGATGGTGCATTAGCAAAGGCTCTTGCTAAAGCGACGCGCTGTTGTTCGCCTCCAGAAAGCTGAGAAGGATAGTGATGAACGCGATCTGCTAAGCCTACTTTTTCTAATAAAACCTTGCTCTTTTTTACCGCTTCTTTATCTCCTTGCAATTCTAAAGGGACACTTACATTTTCTAATGCAGTAAGTGTTGGTAATAATTGAAAATTTTGAAATATAAAACCAACTTCCTTATTTCGTAATTGTGCACGTTGATCTTCGTTTAAAGTATTTAAATCTTGTCCGCATAACTCAACACTTCCAGCATTTGGTTGGTCTAAACCTGCACACAAACCTAATAATGTTGTTTTTCCGCTTCCGGAAGGACCAACGATTGAAAAAGTTTGTCCCTTTTCCACATCAAAAAAAATGTTATGTAAAACCGTTAATTGTTTGTTACCACTAGAATATGTCTTTTCTAGCCCAGTAATCTTTAATATCTTTGGCATATTAATTTTTAATTTAAATGACAACTTATGTCGAAGGCTCAAAATAATCATTTGCATTTAATTTCACCAATCTCAACCACACCTAAACTCTTAAAGTTTTGTTATTTTATTTTTGCTCTTTTTTTATTGGGTTGCGGTAATGATAAAGCAGAAAAAACTACGGAAGCTAAGCAGATAAAAGAAACAACTGATAAACCTGAACAAAACGAAGAGTCTACGAGCGATACAAAAACAATTTTATGTTTTGGTGATAGTATTACTGCTGGCATGGGATTGGAAGATAGTAATGATGCATTTCCTGCCGTTTTACAGAAAAAAATAGATGCCTTAGACTTAAATTATACAGTTATTAACTCAGGATTAAGCGGTGAAACAACATCTGGAGGAAAAAATCGTATTAATTGGATTTTAAACCAAAAAATTGATGTTTTCTTATTAGAACTTGGTGCTAATGATGGTTTACGAGGTGTGCCTTTAACCGAAACACGTGCAAATTTACAGACCATTATTGATGTGGTTCAAAAGAAAAGTCCAAATACAACTATTATACTGGCTGGTATGGAATTGCCACCTAACATGGGACAAGATTATACTAGTGAGTTCAGACAAATTTTTACAGACTTAGCAGAAAAAAACAAATTGGCCTTTATTCCTTTTATCTTAAAAGATGTTGGAGGTATTGCAGAGTTAAATCAAAATGATGGTATTCATCCTACTGTAGAAGGTCACCAAATAGTAGCAAACACTGTTTGGGATGTTCTAAAACCTATAATTACTGCAAAAAACTAGACAATTAATGTTTCTTTTTCTTCTTTTTAGAATCTTCTGAAGTTGCCTTACCTAAAGATGTTTCAGCGACTTGATGTGCTAATATCTTTTCTATTAATTCTTCTTTTGTTAAATGATGAAAAATAGTACGTACATCTCTTCTTAGTGTTTCAGAAATCGTTCGGTTTGGTTTTGTTTTAAAAATTTTTTTCGCCCATAATAACGTGTTATTCTCTTCTATACTTTGGGCATCTGCTTTTTTAATTTCGCGGAAAGTGATTCCTAATTCATTTTCAAAATCTGCAATATCTACAACTTCTTCTTCTTGTAATACAGTTAACGATAAGCCTTTTGCTCCTGCTCTTGCAGTTCGTCCACTTCTATGCACATAAGCATCATACGTGTCTGGTAAGTGATAGTTAACTACAAATGCCACATCTTTTACATCAATACCACGAGCGGCTAAATCTGTTGCAATTAAAATTGAGATATGTCCTTCTCTAAATTGTCCCATTATACGATCTCTAATCCCTTGAGACAAACTACCATGAAGCGCACCAGAAGAAAATTTATTGATTGCTAAATTCTTAGCTAGTTTATTTACGGCTGCTTTAGTTTTACAGAAAATAATACCTCGTTGTCCTTCTTTACTATTTAAAAAATGAAGTAAAACGTCTAATTTTTCTATAGGTTCTACTACCACATATTGATGATCTATACCTTGATGACCAACAGTAGCCATGTCTGCTTCTACCTGAACCACATGTTTAGACATGTAATTCTGAACCAATTGTTTAATGGCGCCAGATAAGGTTGCAGTAAACAAAAATGTACGTCTCGCTTTTGGGATACCTTTAATAATAAGGTCTAAATCTGTTTTTAAGGCGCTTACCATTTCGTCTGCCTCATCTAAAACCAAAAATTTTAACTGCTTTAGACTTACAGCACCTCGATTTATCAAATCCACCAAACGTCCTGGTGTTGCAACTATAATATGTGTCGTTTGTGTTAAATGCTCTATTTGTGGTTTTATAGGAATACCACCAAACGTTGCTGCAATAGAAATTGAAGGACTATGCTTGGCATACGTTATTAAGTTATTGTGAATTTGTTGTCCTAATTCTCGGGTTGGTGCTAAGATTACCGCTTGTACGTTAGTGTCTTCAAGATCTATTAACTGTAATAAAGGCAATCCGAAAGCTGCAGTTTTCCCTGTTCCTGTTTTAGCTATTGCAACAACATCTTCTTTTTGTTTAAGAATTATTGGAATAGCCTTTTCTTGAATATCTGTAGGTACAGTAATTTTTAATTCAGCTAAACTTTGTTGAATAGATTCGTTAATTCCTAAATCGGAAAAATGCTTGGACATAAAAAATATTTTTTGCAAAGGTAAGAATACTGTTGCTGGGAAAAGGTAAAATAGTTATCATTCCCACAAAGCCAAACATCTCATCATAAAAAAACCATCTGTTAAGATGGTTAAGTGAATTGTATTTCTATTTTTTTATGGCTTGCACATTTGTAGCAATTGGACCTTTATCGCTTTTCTCAACGTTAAATGTCACTTTATTTTTTTCTTTAATTTTACCTATAACATTTGTGGTATGCACAAAGATCTCTTCGTTAGTATCATTTATAATTATAAATCCAAATCCTTTTTTTGCATTAAAAAATTTAACGGTACCTTCTTTTGTTGCACTTACTTTATCAGAGTTGAATAATTTTTTTATAAAGTCTAAAATCATTAGTATTGTTTTAATAGTTTGTGACAAAATTAACGTTTTGTTTTTACCCAAACAAACGTAGGCGCTTTCTATTGCTTATATATGTGTTAAATAGATTTTTTTTACTTCGTTTATGAATAAAAGTAACTCTACATCTTGCGGTTTTTAAAGTCTAGTTCTACTTGCTCAATTACCCAATTGGTTATTTTACCTGCAATAATACCTCTAAAAGCAGCTATAATTGGTTTTAACCACCAACTTTTAACGCGTCCTTTTAGTTCTGCCTTTAAAATGGCGTTAACCCTTTTCTTTATAGGCTTTTTTAATTCTAGGAAAGCTTTACCATCAAACTTAGGAAAGTCCTCAACCTCATATTTAGTTGGATTAGAATCTCCTTCAATTTTACTGACATCAGGTATAATTGGCATATAAACCTTCTCGCTACCATCTTTTTGTTTCACGTTACGTTTAAATTCAGCAATGGCAGCATCACTAACACCGTAAAACAAATTATTAGGATTGTCTTTATCACATTCTAAAAATAAAATTCCTCGTAAAAAATTACGTGCGTTATCTCTTCCAAGAAAAAAATCATGTTGTCTAAATTTAATATCAAGAAAACCTCCAAAACCTTCTAAAGCTCCTGTTGCTAAAGGTGGATGCTCTCTAATTTCCATTTTTCCAGATTTCAACTTTCTTGGAAAAGACATTAATTTAAATAAACCAACACCATAACTATCTGTTTGCTTGTAACGTGCTTGACTAAGAATGGTTGGTACAATAGCTCCAAGAATCCCAACAATACTAGAAACTTTATAATTTACATTATCCGTTACTTTCGCATCAAAGAAATTAGGGAATGGATCTATATGAACGGTTCCAAATTTTGGATTTTCTAAGTTTGGATCTCCATGTTTTTTAACGAGATGTCTCAATACTTCATCAAAAGGCTCATTATTTATAGTACCTCCATCAATAGCTGTAAATTGAAAATTTGAAGTTTGTTCTGCATCTATTAGAATATCTAAATCTTTAATCAATGATTTACGAACCTTTAAACTATTATTTAAGTAGCTTGTTGTAAATTCTTTATCAAAATATCGAGATTTTAATCCAATAGGAAAAGCTCCTGTAGCTTTTGTAACTTTAATGAGAAATTGACGTGATTCTAAATTATGTGGAAGAAACGGCAAATATTGATTTTTATCTTTTGCATCGTCGAAGTTTAATTTAAAATGCGCTAATACATCATGACTACTAACACGGTGTGATGGTGTCTCATCTAAAAATTTAGATTTAATTCTGCTCATTTTTACCTTATAATCTAACGGTCTAAGGCTTGTTAGAGTAATAAGCAATCTTAAATCTTTAGATATATATTGCGGAAAATTATCTAAACCAGCTTCTTTAGGAAGCTCATTAAAAACGCGTTCTGCAATAGCATCAATTGGTGTAGAATTTAAAAGAGAAGGCGCACCAACTTCTGGATTGATATCTGAAATATCTAACATTTTTTCAAACGTACCTTTTCCACTAGCCTTTTCTGAATATAGATTTTCATCATCGTCTAAGAACACCCAACTATCGTAAAGGATATTGCCTGTTTTTACATTTGATACTTTCTTAATAGGCTTCCAATTGCCAGCATAAAGTGCGAGAGTTGCAATCATACCAACCATTCCACCTGCAGAAGCTCCGCCAATGGCATCTATAATGACTTTATGGTTAGGAATATTACTGTCCGTATTATTTAACTGTTGCTGTTTTGCTTTTTCCCATTCAGATAGTGCTTCTAATAAATAATCCATAAAACCAGCTGTATAAGCACCTGCAGAAACAGCTCCTGCCATAGATAGTCCTAAATGAAATGTCTGTTTACTCATTATAATCTGGTATTTTGAAGTCAAGAATTTATTAGAACGATGAAATTACATTATTCTTTTTTCAAAATAAATAAAATAAGATTACAATATTAATGTACTATGGAATTTTAAATCGCTAAAAAAAGTATTTTAAAAGGAATAAAAGCATAAAAAAACGCCCTAAAAAGTGATTTAGGACGTTGAGTATTTTAAGTAATTTGAATTATGATTTGGCTATATCAACATCATTTTTTAATGTAATATTTCGCTCTGCTACAAAAATACCATCTTCAGTTTTTAATTTAAGTATTCTTGTTGGATCTCCTTTTTTAGCCATACGCTTACGACATGTTTTTGTAAGTAAAGGATCTTCATCAAATAAAAATGTCTCAAGAACATATGCCTCTTTAGAAGCTTCTTTTATTATAGGATAAACTTGTTGTAATTGATTAAAGCGTCTATCACCTCCTGGCACAAAAGTAAATAGTGTATAACGTCCGTTGGCATCCGTTTTTACCCAACCTCTATGGTGAACATAACGCTTATCATTAGTTTCTCTTAAATCGAAATCACCATTTTCATCGGGTTGTTCAACATAAAGAATCACATCTTTTGCAGGTGTAACTCCATCACTTTCATAGATCGTTCCTGTAATTTTAAGTTTATTGGTTTTAGTCTCGTAATCTGGAATAGTATCTGAACTCATTAAATTAAGTTCTGCAGAATCGTAAATTGGAAGTTGATTATTTGAATCTTGAGCAGATACCAAACAGCTTGATCCTAAAAAACAAATAAAACAAAATAAATAAATTGAATTTTTCATGAGAATATCGATTAACAACACCTCTAAATTGATACTTATTTATAACAACTCCATAAAAATCTTATTAATGCTATTTTTTCACGATAAACCGAAAAAAACAACTAAAAATTCCGACGTAATACGCTCATTATTATTAACACATCAATTTAAACACATTATTTACATCTCATATATTTAAGGAATAACTCCTTAATAAAAAGCATAAAAGAGCACCTGATGATATAAAATAAATGCTTTAAAAAAACGTAAAAATTGATGTTGAATTTTAATGAAAGAAACGATCCTTTTTTTTAAAGAGTTAACACTAGAGTACTCCTTAAATTAAGAGTGTTTTTCTTAAAATTAGTCTTTATTAAGTGAATATGTGGAACAAAAACGAGCAATGTATTTCATCGGTAAAATCTGTATTTTATCAAGCAAACACGCAGTTTAACGTGAAAATACGCATTTAATATATAAAAAAGTTTTAGTAAAAATGTAAAAATATAGTTGTTTTATTTAATAAAATGTATAGATTTGTTGCACTAAGATTAATTAAAAAGTGTAAATATGAATACCAAATCTACCTTATTTTGTGCCCTTTTTTTCCTAATGATAAGCATGGGTTTTGCTCAAAAAAAGAAAGAATCTCCAAGTATAATAAGTGGCAAAGTAAACATCTCAAAATATCATAGTCGAGAGGATTTAAAAAAAATGCCAAAAGGTGAATTATTAGTTTTATATATAGAACGAATAGAAGTCATTGTAAATATTCTACCAAATATTGCATTTGCCACAAAACCTGGAGTTACTATGGAATCTTTAGGTATTCCAGAATCAAAAGATAATATTAAGGCTTTAGAAGATAATATTGATGCTTCTACATCCTATTTTGATAGTACAATAGAGTTTCAAAAATCAATTCTGCCTTATTCTGATACCAAAGATTTAATAGCAGCTATTTTATTTTATGAATCCACTCTAAAAGCGCTGCATACATACGACGACTTTAAAAAAGATTAGTTAGTTTTTTAATTATTATGTGTTTGTAAAAACCTTGACATTGAAAATATGTGAAGGTTTTTTTATACAGTACATTGAAATCAATGATAAATGTTAAAAATTAAATTTATATACACATTTTACTGTTTATCTAACCCTTTTTGTAGGTAAATGCACCTAATTCAATCTAATATATGTATTTCATCGATATTATTTGTGTTTCATGGATTTTAATCATATGTTTGACGTAAATAATTAATAGCCCTTAATCTAATTATAGAATTTACCTAGTATGAAAAATATTAATCTAACCGCACTGCTCTTTTTTTTAGTGATTAGCAACATAAATGCCCAACAAGAAAAAGGCATTACTGGCTACAATAATTGGCTAGACTCATGGACAGACTTTCAGCCTAACAAACAAAACTACGAAGAGCCAACACAAATCTTAACAGGTAACATATCACAAAACACAACTTTAACCAAAAGGAACACTTATCTTCTCTTAGGAGATGTATATGTAACTGATAGTACAACTCTAACTATAGAGGCAGGAACAGTAATTCTAGGAGACTATAAAACTAAGGGATCATTAACTATTAGTAATGGCTCTAAAATAATTGCTGAAGGAAAATCTACTGACCCAATTATTTTTACTTCAAGTAAATCGGATAAAAAACCTGGAGATTGGGGAGGCCTTTTTATTTTAGGTGATGCACCAATTAATACATTTGGTAAAGTCGCTTCACTTAATTACGGTTTAAACCCATCATCAACAGAAAATATTAGTTATGGTGGTGATAACTCTAACGACAATTCTGGTACTTTAAAATATGTAAGAATTGAATATGCTGGTAAAACCACTAAAGATTTCGGAAACATCAGTGGACTTACGCTTGCTGGTATTGGTCTTCAGACAAATGTGAATAACGTAATGGTGAGTTATTGCCAAGGAAACTCATTTAATGTTTTAGGTGGTGATGTTGAATTAATTCAAACTGTATCTTATAGATCTAACGAAAATGATTATGAATTTAATTATGGCGCTCAATGTCATATTATTAATTCATTAGCAATTAGATCACCTTATATCTCTAGTCCAGATGGATCTCGTTGTATGTCAATTAAATCTTATGATATAAAAGAAAAAGCAGATACTTCTAAAAAGGAAACATATGTTAATGCAGAGAACCTTACGCTTGTTAATGTTAGTAAAGATTTAAAATCAGATATTAACGTTGGTTTGGTACAAGAAGCAATTTACATTGGACAAGATGTAAAATTCACGATTAATAAAAGTGTAATTTCTGGATTTAAACCTGCTGTAATCTTTGATGAAAATATAGAAATAAACAGTAAAAATTTACAAAAGATAAAATTTACAAGATTATACTTTAATAACTGCAAAGGCAATATTTATAGAAAAGACTATTCTAATAACGATGACTTAGAAAGTTGGTATGGTAGTAGAGCTTTTGACAATGTGTATTCTAAAGGTCCAGACTCAGAAACTTTTATTGACTCTAATAATAGTAGATTTCCAGATTTTAGATTAAGAATTAACAAAATAATTGCTTCTAATGATTTATATGACGATGATGATGATTAAACTTTAAGTTTAAAAATATTACCGTCAACCTTAAACCCAAACCCCAAAAAGCTTATAGAATAAAAATTACAATCCCCGAACCTAATGCTTAAACCTACTTACCTATCTCAAATAATATTTGCAGTATGCCTTGTTTCCATTTCTATTTTGGAACGTGCCAATGCGCAAATAGTTATTGGCACACCAAATTTAGGTTTTAGTCAAGCTTGTGCAAGTGCATCATTTAATACTTATAGTACTACATTTATTTTCTCACCAGAATCTGCTTTAGACTCTTCTAATCAGTTTAGCATTGAAATGTCTGATGCGGATGGTGATTTTACTAATGCTACTACTATTTATACATCAGCAGCAGGCTCAATTACTGTTTCACCAGCAACATTAGAATTCTCAATACCAAACACAACAGCTGGAGAAAATTATAAAATTAGAATTAAAACTAGTGCTCCTGCAGCAACAAGTTCTAAATCAGCAGCATTTGCTGCATATTATAAAATTCAAGATTCACCATTTACTATAAATAATTTAGTTTCTACTGGTGCTTTTTGTACAGGTGGTAGTTATTTATTAACTATAGATAATCCAGGAAACGGAACTAATGATTCCCCTTTACAATATCCTAATCTTACATTTAAGTGGTATAAAGAAACAAGTCCTACGACCTCAGCATTTGTAGCAGATGGTCCAACCTTATCTGTTAATACAAATGGTACTTATTTTGTAAAAACTAATTACGGAAGTTGTACTTCAGATTCATTTTCTAATCGCGTAACTATCAGTGAAGCCATTTCTGGAGAAGCTAATGCAACTATTGCTTCAAGCTTAGGCAATCCATTTTGTCCTGAACAGGGTTATACAACTTTAAGTACAATTGGTGGTAACACCTACCAATGGTTTAAAAACGGAAACATTATTCCAGATGCTACAAGTCAAATGTATCAAACTAATGAATCAGCAACTTTTTCAGTACAAGTAGATTTAGGAGATTGCTCAGCTTCTGGAAGTATAGAATTAGTAAGCGAATTATTTGAAAGTTCAATTGATGTACCAGAATATAATGAGATTTTGTCTGATGAATCATTATTTGTTAATGTCACCTCAACAGCCCTAAATCCTAATTATTATTGGTATTTAAATGATACCATAATTTCAGGTGCAATTGAATCTTCTTTTGAAGCTACAGAATTTGGTGATTATAAAGTTATCATCTCAGAAACTACGGGTTGTGAAGCTTCAATAGAATATTTGTTTACTGTAGAAGAAGCACTAGACCTTTTTCCTGATGTTGAAAAAATACCGAATGCTATTAGCCCTAATGGAGATTTAATTAATGATACATGGATTATTCCACAAACTTATGTAAGTGGCACAAATACCGAAGTGATTATAATGACTAATCGCGGTGAAGTAGTATTAAAAACTAATGATTATCAAAACAATTGGCCAGAAACCAATCTTAATTTAACAAGCATAAATCAGGTGTATTATTACATCATAACCACTGAAGATAATAAAATTAAAAAAGGTTCAATAACCGTAGTAAAATAATATGAAAGCACGTTTTTTACTTTTTATATTATGTATCTGTTTTACACAGACTTTCTACTCTCAAGAAGATGACGGAGTGGTTTCGCTTGCAATTCCAACACGTAATTCTTTAACCTTTAATAGATATACTGTAAACCCAACATTTAGTTTTGTAAGAGAGCAAACAAAATATATAAGTATCTATAACAAAAGAGAATGGGTACAATTTGATAACGCACCACTCACCTATTTAGCAAGTTACTCCGGTCGTTTTGGAGAAAATATTGGAGCAGGATTAGGCTTGTTTCAACAAAATTATGGAGTACTTACCACCTTTGGTGGTATTTTGAATTTTGCATATAATGCAAGATTAGGTCAAGATAGTAACCTTACATTTGGTATTAATATCGGCGCTTATAAAAGTGGTTTAAATACAGGTAGTGTTGTTACAAATTTTGAAGATCCAGCCTTACAAAATGTTCCAGAAAATTTCTTACTATCTATAAATCCTGGTATTAATTATGGAACAGAATTTTTAGATTTTGGATTGTCATTTAAAAATCTAGCATTATACAATTTCGAATCTTCTCTTTTAGTCGAAGATAATCCACAACAAAGTATTCAAGCTCATTTTATGTACACAGGCTACATGAATAGCAGAGGATTTTTTGACAATAGTAAATTCACAGCTTTATTACGATCAGATTTTCAGAAAGACGAAACCATAATTTCTGGAGTTGCTATGGTTACAGTGCCTAAAGGTATTTGGGCACAAGCAGGTTACAATACACTTTATGGAGCTTCTGCTGGTGTAGGTATTAACATCACTAAGCAAATTGCTCTTGAGTATAATTATGAAAAAGCCTTTGGAGACTTAACCAATTTTGGATCCTCACACGAGATCACCCTAGCTTACAGATTTACTAATAATAATTATTATGACTATAGTCGAGAAGACGAAGTAAGTAGTATTCTTTCTCGTGGAAACAAAAGACGTCGTGTTTCAAAAACGTCTAAATCTAGAGTTGCAAATAATAAAACCACTACTACATCTAAACGTAAAACTAATACAAAAGCTAACTCATTAACTGAGCAAAATGCCAAATTACAAACAGAAACTGAATCACAAGCTAAAGCATTAGCTGAGCAGAAAAAGACTCAACAAGATAACGAAGCTAAAACAAAGTTAATTGAAGAACAACAAGCCAAAGAATTAGCTGAAGTACAAGCTGAACTTGATAAAATTGAGGCAGATAAAAAAGCCGTTGAAAGAGCAGAAACAAGGGCAAAACTATTAGCAGATCAAAACGCTAAAGCAGAAGCTGATGCACAAGAAAAACTGTTAGCAGAACAAAAAGCTAAAGCAGAAGCTGACGCACAAGAAAAACTATTAGCAGAACAAAAAGCTAAAGCAGAAGCTGACGCACAAGAAAAACTGTTAGCAGAACAAAAAGCTAAAGCAGAAGCTGATGCACAAGAAAAACTGTTAGCACAACAAAAAGCTAAAGCAGAAGCGGACGCACAAGAAAAACTGTTAGCAGAACAAAAAGCTAAAGCAGAAGCTGATGCACAAGAAAAACTGTTAGCACAACAAAAAGCTAAAGCAGAAGCGGACGCACAAGAAAAACTGTTAGCACAACAAAAAGCTAAAGCAGAAGCGGACGCACAAGAAAAACTTTTAGCAGAACAAAAAGCTAAAGCAGAAGCTGATGCACAAGAAAAACTTTTAGCAGAACAAAAAGCTAAAGCAGAAGCTGATGCACAAGAAAAACTCTTAGCAGAACAAAAAGCTAAAGCAGAAGCTGATGCACAAGAAAAACTTTTAGCAGAACAAAAAGCTAAAGCAGAAGCTGATGCACAAGAAAAACTTTTAGCAGAACAAAATAATAACAATGAAATCATTTCAAACCCAACAGATGCTCTTGCTAAGTCTATGCAAACTATAGCGAATTCAACTGAAGATTCTAAAACATTACAGAATGACCTATTAAAGCAATTCGATGATATTGTTGCCATTAAAGATCAAGACTTAAAAGATTTAAAAGAAGAAAATGACTTAAGCGATAAAGGTATTACAGTACAACCAAAACCTTTTAAAAGTATTACTGCAGAAAATAATGCTCTTAACGCAATTAAAACAGATTTAGAAAATGTAATTAAATCACGAAGTGAAAAAATTGATGAATTAAATAAACTTTATGAAGATCGTATTTCAAATAGCACTTATGGATTAGATGAAGTTACCTTATTTTATAAAAAGGAAATTGAAAGATTAAAGGCAGAACAATTAAAAGCTAACGAAGTTAATGCACAATTAAACACAAAACTTGATGCCATTAGAATAGCAACAGAGGTTGAAAAAAGAAGACGAATTAAACGTGCCGCCTTTAATAACGAAGAAGATAGATATAGCCAAGATAGAGCCATGCTTAATAATATAAAGCAAACTACAGTATTAAGTGATGAACCTTTAACAGAAGCAGATTTTGACTTTGGTGAATCTTTAGGAAATAATATTAAAATTTTAAAAAATATAGATAATGTAGAAAGTGGTTATTACCTAATCATTGCAGTGCATAGCGATACAAAAAGAAGAAATGAATTTTTAACTAATGTTGTTGCTTCTGGCAGAACAGATGTTGATTTCTTCCACGATGTTGCAACTAGTAAATATTACATATTCTATGATAAATTCGAAGATATCGGAAATGCTAATAAAGCCTTAGAATCTAAAGGAAATAGACCATATAATGGAAAAATGTCAATAGTTAAAATTGAAAATTAAATAAGAGTTAAGCCTCTCTTTACTTTCTACTCTGCCCCGAGGAAAAAAGTGAAGACATAAATTAAAATATCATGAAAAAACCTACTTTTTCTAGAATAGCCCAAATTGTCCTATTCCTAATAATCGGACAGCAAATGTTTGCTCAAAACCTTGTGCCATTTTCGCCAAGATATGATCAGGCCATTAAAGGAGACATCCTTTTAATTGGAAACAGTAATGTGGGATTACATGTTTCTAATCCTTATAATGGAAACGCTACAAATGATGGTGTAAATGCCGCAGTCTATGTTGATATAGATGGTGATTCTACTACATTTAACTCTAGTAGTGCTGACTTAGATGTACCAAGTGACGACAGTTGTTATGTTATTGTGTATGCTGGTTTATATTGGAGTGCCGTAGTTGATGGAGACGAGCCAATTTCTGATATAAAATTTAAAGTACCTGGAGGTGCATATGAAGATATAACAGGAACCGAGATTTACTATCAAAATGCAACAAATAATAATCAATCTAATACATATGCTTATTATCATGATGTAACAGATAAGTTAACCGCTTTAGCAGATCCTGAAGGCACCTACTCTGTGGCTAATATTTCAACTTTAGTAGGTCCAAAACCAAATTCAGAAGGTCTATCAGCAGGTTGGTCTTTATTTGTTGTTTATGAAGATCCTCTTTTACCAAGCAAGTACATTACGTCATTTGATGGGTTTACAAAAATTACAAGTTCTATTAATGAAACGTTTCCTGTAAGTGGCTTTAACACCATACCAACAGGTCCTGTACGTGCAAAATTTGCATTTAGTACAATTGAAGGAGATAGAGGTTATACTGGTGATTATTTAAGACTTAACGGAAGTACTATCAGTGTAACAAACAGTATTGGTAATACAATCCGTCCAGGTAATAACTTTTTTAATAGTTCTGTTTCAGATATTAATCCTGCAACAAACACCTCAGAGTTATTTACAAATAGAACACCAAACAGTTCAAACACTTTAGGTTTTGATGCTGGTATCATTAATATTCCTAATCCAGGGAATTCACTTATTGCCAATAATGCAACCTCAGCTAACATTAGTCTAGGTAGTAATTTAGATATCTACTATTACTATTTTAGTGCTTTTGCTATTGAGATTATTGCTCCAAATATTGTACTAACAAAAATTGTTGAAGATGATTTAGGAAATGATATAGGAGGTGAGCTAGTAGGCTTAGGATCGTCTCTTAATTATGTAATTGGTTTTCAAAATACAGGAAATGACGATGCCACAAACTTTACGATTAGAGATGTCCTTCCTATAAATATTATATACAATCATCCAACAGACTTAGTCTTACCTTCTGGTGTTTCAGTGGTTAGTTATAATGCTACTACACGAGAGCTCGTTTTAAGTATTGATGATTCCCTTGTTGAAGAAAATGATCCTGTTTACGAAATACGTATTGAAGTACAAGTCGTTGATGATTGTGGTCAATTAGAGGATGCGTGTTCTAATATTATTAATAATCAAGCTTTTGCTACATATCAAGGAACTATAAATCCAGATTTTACTATTACTGATGATCCTAGTTTAAGTGCAAATACAGGTTGTTTAATTTCACCTCAAGCGACTAACTTTTTAGCAGACCTAGATTGTTCTTTTGAATATAGTGAAATTCTTTGTGGTGAAAGTCTCGTTTTAACGGCTGCTGATGGTTATGATTCTTATTCGTGGTCTACTAGTCCAACAGGAACTCCAGTTATTGGAAACACACAATCAATTACCGTTACTGAATCTGGCACTTATTATTCTTACAATACAGCAATTGCTCCTTGTCAATCTATTGTACAACAATTTAATGTACAGCTTTTTGGTGCCAATACTACAAATCCAGTAATTCCATACGCAGATGAAGTAGTTGTATGTCCTAATGATGGTAAATTATTACCAAATATATTTTTGTGTGGTGCAGACGATACTAGAATAATACAAACAAATATATCAGACTCTACTTCTATAATATGGGAAGTACTCGATGAAACGAGTTGTGATGCCGTTTCAGATTCGGATTGTGCTAATGAAAATACAGATTGTATTTGGAATGCCATTCCAAGTGAATCTGGATTTTTAGTAGATACAGCCGGACAATATCGTATCACAATAAATTATCCAGGTGGCTGTTTCGTTCAGTTTTATTTTAATGTATATGAAAATGTATTAAACCCAACCGTTGTAGCAACTGATATTATTTGTAACACAAATGGGAGTATTACTGTAAATAATGTGCCTTCTGGTTATGAATATAGTATTGATGGAACAAACTTTCAATCTAGTAATGTGTTTTCTGTGGATACAGCTGGTACTTATACCATATATGTAAGACAAGTAGGAATTTCTACAAATCCTTGTGTTTTTACAGTGCCAAGTGTTCAAGTTAGAGATCGTGAATTTACTGGCTCTGCTACTGTAACGCAACCTCTTTGTCATGATGATAAAGGAAGTATTCATTTATCAGCTAATGATGCAGATCCTCAATATTTATTTTCCATATCTCAAGGAGCAACTGTAGTCAATAGTGTTGGTCCAATTATAGATAATAATTATACGTTTCAAAATTTAAATCCTGGAACATATACTGCGACAATTGAATCTGAAAATGGTTGTACGTTTACTGAAGACATTACAATAATTGAACCACCATTATTAACAGCAACGGTTGCTTTAACAAGTCCTCTAAACTGTACGGATGGTGAACTTACAGTGTATCCTGTTGGAGGAACACCACCTTATTATTACTTTGTAAATGGCGCAACTGACTTTCAATCTGTACCTCAAATTGTAGTAACCTCAGCAGGACTTTATACTATATTAGTTACAGATTCTAATAATTGTAGTACAGAAGTTTCGATAAATGTTGATGCCATTTCTGAACCTGATTTTACTGTAGACGTAACAGATATTGCTTGTGCTGACGCTGATAATTCTGGAGCATTAACAATTAATGTAACTAATGCCAATGGAAATAGTATAGCTTATAGTATTGATGGTGGAGCTACTTTTGTTAATTCCAATGTATTTACAGGATTAGCTGTAGGAAATTATGATGTGGTATTAGAATACACGTCTGGTACAGATGTTTGTGAAACGATTCCACAGAGTATTGCAATTAACTCTGCAGCTGCTATTGTTGGTACTGCTACTTTATCTGCACCATATACTTGTATATCAGATGGTACTATTACTGTAACCGGAGTAACAGGAGGTAGTTCACCTTATACTTATAGCATTGACGGTGTCACTTTTCAAAACAGTAACAGTTTTAATGACTTATCAGCAGGAAATTACACTGTAATTGTAAAAGATGCTAGCGGATGTTCTTCTGCAATGAACCAAATAACAGTTGAGGTTTTAAACCCACCAACAGATTTAATGTTTGATAATTCACCTGTAACTTGTCCATCAAATGCAGCGACAGTTTCAATTATAGGAACAACAGGTGGCATAGGAACATTAGAGTATCAAATTACAGCACCTGCTTCGGCAGCAACAGCTTATCAAACATCTACTGACTTTTCAGGTTTAGAACCTGGAACATATACATTTCAAGTAAAAGATGAAAATGATTGTGTGTATAGTGAATCTTATACTATTGATCCTATTCCTACTCCAACTTTAGCTGTTGTTTTAACTGAAGACTTAGATTGTACTGCTTCACCAGATGCCGTAATTACAGGAACAATTACTGGTCCTGCGCCATATACACATGCTGTATCTATTAACGGAGGAGCTTTTACATCTTTAGGTGCAACCGGAACACCATTTACTTATAGTACAGGCACAGCAGGAACATACCAATTGCAAATAACTGATGCAAATGGTTGTACTGCGGAATCTTCAATTATTACTGTAAATCCATTATCATTACCTGCTTTGAGTTTAGTTGTTCAAACCCAACCTATTTTATGTAATGGAGATACTAATGGAGCCATTGAGGTGACTATTGATACTACTGTAGGCACACCTCCTTTTGAAATTAATGTAACTAACGACACTACCGGAACAGATTTTGGAACACAAACATCTAGTCTTCCTGCAGGTACATATAGCGTAACTGTTACTGATTCAAAATCTTGTACAGCCACTGAAACTGTAATTATTGATCAACCAGATGCTATCATTGTAGATTATGACGCAATAGATATTACATGTGATCTGAGTGGTGTTTCACAAGGTTCTGTTATTATTAACTCTGTGGTTGGCGGTGTTTCACCTTATAACTATTTTGTTACAGGAACAAATGGCTATTCAAATTCGGAACTTAATAACGTAGGCTCAACATCTGTAAGCTTTGATGTTGTTGATTTTGGATTATACCAAATTAATGTCGTTGATGCAAATGGTTGTTCTGTCTTAGTTCAAGATGTATTAGTTGCTTCACCTCCAACAGATTTAGATATTAATATTACTGCCACAGTTGATTGTTCTACAGGTGGCGAAGCTGAAGTAAGTATTGGCTCAACGCTAACTAGTGCAGGACCATTCTTCTTTAGTATTTACGAAGGCCCAAGTACAGTATATCCTGTAGGAAACTGGTTAGCAGAAGATTCAATAGGAAGTGAGTCTGCTACATTTACAGGTTTAATACCTGGAGTACTTTATACATTTATTGTATATGATCAATCTACAAACTGTAGTTATTATGAGCCTGCAACGGTCCCAATTCCTACAAGCTCTACATTAACAGCAACAGCTGTTAGTGCTAATAATATTACTTGTACAGGCAGTGCAGATGGTAATGTGTCATTTACAGTTAACAGTATTTATGGAACTGGTGTAGATGTTGATTATGAAATCTTTGATTCTTTAAGTTTAACTTCAACTGGCATATCGAGTTCTAGTACTGTACCAGCTAACGGATCAATAACCATAACAGATTTAGGTCCATTACCTTTTGGAAACTATTTTGTATCAATTAGCGAAACTTCTGGCGCAAATGCTGGTTGTGGTATTGTAACAATTCCTTTTAATATTACTGAATCTGCATTTCTTTTAGAATTAGCTGTTTCAATAGATGAAAATGCAAATTGTGAAGCCAATTCTGGTGTTATAAGTGCTATTGGTTCAAATGGAACACCTCCTTATCAATATCAAATTACAACCTCTGCTTCTACTCCACTTGCAAATGATACTGCTTGGGACACTTCAAGTACTTTTAATTTGGATGCTGGAAGTTATTATGTTCATGTTATCGATGCTTACAATTGTATTGTTACAAGTGCTGTTCAAATTTTAGACATGGATGCAACTCCTGCTATTTCTGCAACCATAACTAATCAATGTACTGTTGCAGAAGGTGAATTTGAAATTGATGTAACTTTAGATACTGCCGGAATACCTCCTTACAGTGTAAGTATTAATGGTGGAGCATTTCAAACTCAAACATTCCCTTTTTCAATTTCAAATTTATATTCTGGCACACATACTATTGCTATTCAAGATGTTAATGGTTGTGGAAACACAGTATCTTTAGATATTGTAGCTCCTATTGCATTAACTCCTGAAATAACAACATTGCCTTCTTGTAATAATGACGATGGCGAAATTACCATCACTGGTTCTGGCGGATCTGGCTCTTATACTTATAGTATTCTTCCAAATCCAGCATCTATTAGTATTGCAGGAAATATTGTTTCTGGTGTACCATCTGGAACGTATACAATTACAATAACAGATACAGTAACATCTTGTACTGAAGACGTTTCAATTTCTGTCGCTGAAGCTGTGCTTCCAACATTCACTTTAACACCAAGTGCCATTACTTGCTTTGGAGACAACTCTGGATCATTCGATATCAATATTATAAATTATACAGGAGCTTATACCTATCAAGTTTTTGATAGTGCAGGAATACCAGTAACAGGAATTGTAAATGCAAACACATCTACTAATCCTGAAACGGTAACAGGCATGGAAGCTGGAACATTTACTGTAGAAATCACAGAAACTGACATACCATTCTGTTCTGCAATTTCAAATGTGATAATTGTATCTCCTTTAGAAGCTTTAGCACTTAATGTTTCAGAAACGTCTAACGTCACTTGTAATGACGATGCAGGCACAATTACATCTGTTGCAACTGGTGGTTGGGGAGATTACCAATACGAATTAACGGGTGATGCCACTGTAGCATATTCTTCTAACGGTTCATTTACAGGACTTTCAGCTGGTAATTATACCATAAATGCTATGGATGCAGGAGGTTGTATTGTTTCAGAAAACATCACTTTAGAAACTCCAACACCAATAAATGCTACATTTATCCCAAGTACAACGGTCTTATCTTGTTTTGGAGATCAAGACGCTAGTATTACTATTACTAATGTAACTGGTGGACAAGGTACAAACTACTCATACACCCTAAATACTGTTTTACCAACACCAAGTGTTTCTGGTCCACAAACTTCTAATGTATTTGAAAATTTAGGACCTGGAACTTACTTTGTAAGAATAACAGATGGTTTTGATTGTGAGTTTTCTTCGGTTAATATTGTAATTACCGAGCCAGAACCAATTCAATCGAGTTTAGTAAGAACAACAACACAAACCTGTTTAACAGAATCTACATTAACTTTAAGTGCTACTGGTGGTACTGGTATCTATTCATACAGTGAAAATGCCTCTTTCTCACCAATTCTAGGAACGTTTTCAACCTCAACAACATTCAATGTTTCGGATGGTATTTATTCTTATTTTGTACGAGATGCTAACGGTTGTGTTACCAATGTATCTAACGAAATTTCTGTAGATCCATTGCCAACTTTAGAAGTTACGTTACAATCCTCTAACCCAACTATTAATTGTGCTGGAGACAATAACGGATCTATTTTAGCAACTGCTATTGGTGGATTAGGAAATTACACTTACACTTTACAAGATAATTTAGGTAACGCTGTAACAGCGACACAAACTACTCCTGGATATTTCACAGAACTCTTTGCAGGAGACTATATAGTATACGTAGAAAGTGGAGATTGTGAAGCTACATCGGCACCAATTAGTATTACAGAACCAGATGCGCCTATTGATGCAACTATTATTGTGAATAATGTTAGTTGTGCAGGCAACAATAACGGAATGGTTGAAATCACAGCAACTGGAGGTACCGGAACTATTAGATATGCTATTTCTCCACAACTTAATCAATTTTTTGAAACCAATACGTTTGAAAATTTATCTCCAGGAAATTACGAAATCATAGTTCAAGATGAATTAGGTTGTTATTTAACATTCAACTTCGAAATCACTGAGCCAAATCCTGTGATATTAAGTATCGTAGCAGATTCGTTTTTCCCAGAAGTTTGTACTGGAAATGCTGACGGAGAATTTAGTATTGCTATTTCTGGAGGAACATTACCATACAGTGTAAGTTTAGATGATTACGAAGGTGTTTATACTACAGGAAATGCTGTACAAACTGAATTTGATTTTACCGATTTAGTTGGAGGAGATCATACTGTGTTTGTTAGAGATGCCGAAGGTTGTGAATCTGAATGGAACATCACATTTCCTGAATCAGTTAGTATTTTACCTGAAATTTTAATAGAAAACATATGTGAAAACAACTTGCAAGGAAACACAGTAACAGTTACTGTTGATGATTCTATTGAAGACCTTTCTCAACTAGATTACTCATTAAATGGTGGTACTTATCAAGAAAGTAACATCTTTTATAACGTACCTGTAGGAACAGATCATATTATAGAAGTTAGACATACTAATGGTTGTATACAATCTACAGAATTCTTCGATATTGAAGTAACTGATCCTATTACATTAACCTTAGCAGAAGGAGAACAACTTAACGAATTTATTGCAACAGCTTCAGGCGGTGAAGGTGGATACCAATTTACAATGAACGACGAAGATTATGGTGATGTAAATTCTTATATCATTTATGAATCTGGAATATACACTGTTACAGTCACAGACAGCGCAGGTTGTTATGCAACCGCGCAAATTGAGTTAGAATTCGAAGATATTTGTATTCCAAACTGGTTCACACCAAACGGAGATAACTCTTACGATACTTGGACACCAGGTTGTACTGAAAATTATCCAAACTTAACCTTTGATATTTTTGATCGCTATGGACGTAAAGTAGCACAATATCATGTTGGTGAAGTTTGGGACGGAAAATATAATGGCAAAGATTTGCCAATGGGAGATTATTGGTTTGTAGTTAAAACCAATGATCCTACTCACGATAAAGAATTTGTTGGACATTTTACACTTTACAGATAATAGCCAAGAACACAAAAAAGATAACATTATGAAAAAAATCACACTATATATTCTTTTTTTGGTCCTTGCACAAAGTTATGGCCAAGAATTAAACTTACCTGTATTTACGCAGTATTTAGCAGATAATGATTTTGTTATTTCACCTACTTATGCAGGAATTGGAGATAATCTAAAAATTAGAGCTAATGGATTAACACAATGGGTTGGTATAAAAAATGCACCAGATAATCAATCAGTGTATGCAGATTTAAGAATAGGAAATCGTTCTGGAGTAGGTATTTCTGCATATAATGATAGAAATGGTAACACAATACAGAAAGGAGTTAAATTTTCTTTTGCGCATCACTTAACTTTAGATTATAAATCTAAACAATACCTATCATTTGGACTATCGTATAACATTAATAACTTTAGAGTTGCTATTGAAGATTTTAATACCACTTATGACATTCCAATTTTAGATCCAGCAATTACAAATGACAGAGGTCTTTCAAATAATAACTTTGATGCTGGTATTTTATACCGTTGGAAAGCATTTTATTTAAGTTTTAATGCTAATAATATCATGAAAAAAGATATTGATAATTATGAAGGAGTAGAACCTATTCAATTATTAAATTATCAATTGTACACTGGATTAGTTATAAAAAGCAAGCAAAATAAAGATGTGGAATTTGAGCCATCTTTGTTTTTTCAAATGTTTGATAGTGATAAACGTTCTAGTACAGACATCAACTTTAAATACCGAAAATTTAACCGTAAAGGAGATTATTATTTTGTTGGAGCATCTTACCGTTTTCTTAATGACCAGTTTTTTAAACCACTAAATATTGGTCCAATGGCTGGAATAACATTTAACAAATGGTTTTTTGCATACTCTTATCAACTCACTTTAAATGATTTATCTGGTTATAATTCTGGTACGCATATGGTAACTATTGGAATAGACTTTTTACAAGGTGTTAGTAATTGTGCATGTACAAGAGGAACGAGTCAGAGTTATTATAGATAATATTAGCCTATTTCTAACTTATACCCAACTCCGTGTACATTAGTAATTTTAATAGAACTATCCGACTTTAGTTTCTTTCGTAGTTTAGAGATATAGGTATCTAAACTTCTACCTACAAAAACGCCATTATCTTCCCAAACACGTTTGGTAAGTTCATCTCTTGTTATAATCTTGTTTGGGTTTGCCGCAAAAAGGGATAACAATTCGCATTCTTTTTTAGACAAAGCGATCTCTTTTGCTTCCTTAATGAGTTTATTTTGTTCTGGATAAAAATAAAAACTGCCTATTTTTTCGCTGACTCCATTTTCTAATTTCAGCCTTTCATCTTTCATTCTCTTAAATATTAAATATCCAATACCTAAAAGCACTAGAAGAATAATAGTAATAAAAATCAATTGATGGCTTGCAAAACCTACAGGTCTATTTGTAAATTGTAATTCTATCAAATAACAAGCATTTGGCAAATGTCTACCTGAACAAGGAATAATTGTTCTTTCTTTATTATCACTTACCTGATAACTATATGCAACTTCCAAATTACTACATTGTACGACCTCTACCCTATACTGCGTTGGTAATTGAGAAGATTTAAAACTTTTTTGAATTAAAGCTACTAAAGTACTTGGCTCAAAAGCTAAAGGATTACTAAATGATACTTGAAACGTATTTGAGTCTAATTTTAAAATGGGCAATATTAGGGATGTAGAATCTTGGTTAGATAACAATAATTGATTACCAACATCTCGTAATGCTATTTTAGAACGTTTAGAAAAATCGTCTTGCTCTACTGATGAACAAGATGATAATAAAACAATAACTAGGCAAATAAATATTTTTCCTATTGAGTAAAAGAGAGTACGCTTCATTAATGTAAATAACATACAATTCTTTGACAATTTGGAAGAGTTGACACTTATTTTACATTTTTTTGACACTATTGAGAGTTAGAAATCTATGAGATTATTTAATTCAAAACTAAAAAGTACACTAAATTAAACTTAGAAATAACAATTGTTAAAACACAGTAAATCAACACCCTATATTCCTTAAGAAAATTATCATGTATTGTAAAGATAAACGAAGTACGTTTTATGTCCTAAAAAAACATTGCACTCATACTTTAAATAACCTATTGTACTAAATTTTTAAAGTTAGATGTTCACAAAAACGATTCGTTAAACGTCTAAAAATGTATTTCATCAAAAATTTAACGCATAACTGTGACTTAATAAGAGTATTTGACTCTAAAAAAGTAACCAACTAAGCATACAATTTACAACATAATTCAAGTTGTAATTTCAATGTTTTAAAGGGTTTAAGAAGTCATTAATTGTTAAAATCACCAATTCAAAGGATTTATATCCAATTAGTCGATTATAAAATTATTTTGGTCTTGAAATGGCTAATTTTAGCCTAATTATATGAATAAACTAAAATTAATATCACTCATTAAAATATGTGCTTTTACCGTTTTTATCGGTAGAGCATATCAGTTGTATTTTTTTGGTGGTCCATATAGATCTATTCTATGGGACGAGAGTTTATTAACTCCCATTGTAGAAGGTCTTTTTAATTATTCTTGGTATGACTACGCTACAAGCACAACAGTAGATAGTTGGATAGAAGGATTTACAAAACTTAATAGTTTTGTTTTCTTATTAGCCGCATTTTGCAGTTTGTTTTGGGATAAAATACCATGGATAAAATCAAAACGTTTTATAATGGGACTTGGTTTGATTTTATTATTTCTACTTGGAATTTGTATGGTGAAGGATCGTAATTATGATTTCCTTCAACTTTTTGAAATGAGCATTCAATTATCGGCACCATTTCTGTTGTGGAAAAATATTACAATAGATTCAAATAATAAAAAATTAATCAATGGTTTAAAGATTGCCATAGGCCTCACCTTTATTCCTCATGGTTTATTAGCTATGGGATTTCCGTATCGCCCTGGTCATTTTATAGATATGACAATTATAATTCTTGGTGTTAATGAAACTCAAGCCACTCAATTTCTGTTTGTTGTTGGCTTTTTAGATGTTTTATGTGCGCTTTTATTATTTGTTCCAAAATTATCGAAATATGCATTATGGTATATGATAATTTGGGGCTTTGCCACAGCATTTGCCAGATTGGTATCTGGTTTTAATATAGATTTTATATCAAGTTCAATTCATGGTTCTGCCTATCTAACAGTTTACAGATTGGCACATGGAATTATCCCCTTAATAGTTCTATTACTTGAATCGAACAAAATAACCCCTAAAATACGAGTAACATGACATATAAATTACGATTAACCTACTTAATACTCTTAATGAGTATTTCTATAGGTTTTGCTAATAATGATAAGTATCGTATCATGATAATGGATGATCCTTCCACTACAATTACTATTGGCTGGAATCAGACATCAGGTACTTCACCAATTGTTTATTATGATACTATAGATCATGGTACAGACCATACATTATATACTAATACTAAATCCGTTGATAGAACAGAATCTTTTAAAGGTATGGATAATCGGTTTGTAAGACTTTCTGGCTTAACACCAAACACCAATTATTATTTTGTAATTAATGATAGTGATGGCACAAGTCAACGTTTTTGGTTTAGAACTGCACCTAATGATTTAAGTCGTTTATCTTTTATTGCAGGTGGTGACTCTAGAAATAACAGTACACCAAGACAAGCAGCCAATCTCTTAGTTTCTAAATTAAAACCACACGGCATATTCTTTGCTGGAGACATGACGGATACTAACGGCTCTACTGAATGGCAAGAATGGTTTGACGATTGGCAATTAACTATAGCAAGTGATGGCAGAATGTTTCCAATTATACCTGCTAGAGGAAATCACGAAACAGATTCTGAAACTATTTATAAATTATTTGACACACCAAATGCAGATTCTTATTATTCTGTAACCTTTGGTAATGATTTAATAAAAGCTTACACCTTAAATTCGGAAATTTCAGTTTTAGGTGATCAAAAAACATGGTTAGAAAATGACCTATCTACAGCTTCTCCTAACTTGAAATGGAAGATGGCTCAGTATCACAAACCAATGCGTCCGCACGTATCATGGAAAGCTGAAAACAATAATCAATATGATGCTTGGGCTCAACTTTTCTATGATGAAGGTGTTCGTTTAGTAGTTGATTGCGATTCTCATACTGCTAAAACAACTTGGCCTGTAAAACCTTCAGCTTATGCTGGAAATGACGAAGGTTTTGTTATAGAACAAACTAATGGTACAGTCTACACTGGCGAAGGATGTTGGGGAGCACCATTAAGAGCAGCAAATGACGTAAAAACATGGACAAGAAACTCAGGATCATTTAATCAGTTTAAGCTCGTATTTGTAGATGCTCTTAAAATAGAATTAAGAACAATTGACGTTAGTAATGCCAGTTCGGTTGGATCAGTTTCTAACACAGATCCATTTACACTGCCAGCTAACTTAAATGTTTTTTCACCTTCAACAGGTGCTGTTGTAACAATATCTAATGCACCAGATGTTAATTGCCCACCTAGAGGTGTTGCCTGTGATGACAATAATGCCACTACAATTAATGATGAAGAAGATGGTAATTGTAATTGTATTGGAGTTGATGAATTAACTACAACAAACGAAACCTACTCTATTATTGCCTCAGGAGATGACGCAGAAGAATTTATTTCAACTGGAGTTGTAAGTTATACTAGTAGTGATTTAGAATTTGTTACTGATACCGATAACGCAACTAATTATGACCAAATTATTGGTCTTAGGTTTAATAATATAAGTATTCCTAAAGGAGCAACAATTCATCGTGCATATGTACAATTTCAAGCTGATGAGGCAACTTCGAATACGACGAATTTAGTTTTCCATGGAGAATTATCAGATGATAGTAATGGTTTTTCCTCAAGTAGTTATAATATTTCATCAAGGTCTTTAACCTCAAGTTCAGAATCATGGAGTAACGTTGAAGCTTGGGATTATAGTGGGCAAAATGGTTATAAACAACGCTCACCTTATCTTCAATCTATTATTACTGAAATTATAACCCAACCAGGCTGGGAAGTAGGAAATGCAGTAACTTTTATTGTTTCTGGTTCAGGTAGACGTGTTGCAGAATCTAGGAATGGATCTGTAAACAACTCTCCTAAATTGGTTGTCTTTTATAATGCAAATTGTCCGATTACAAATGTAACTGTTGGCACTCAAGCTATATGTAATGATATTGATGATACGTATTCTCAAGACTTAATTATAGAATATGTTTCTCCACCTGCATCAGGTTCATTAGAGGTTAATGGACAATCATTTGCCATTGGAACAAGCCCACAAACTGTTACCCTTACTGGTTTAACAGCAGATGGATTAGATGTTGATATATCTGCTCATTTTACGGCAGAAGCATGTGATTATACCGTAGAGAGAGCTTTTGAAGCACCTAGCCAATGTAGTTTAGAAGGCCTTCCTGATAATAGTCCTGATGATAATTCAAATCTAGCACTACTATCAGAAGCTGTAATATATGGCTCTGCATCTAATGGTAGAGGTGTACCAGGTGATATATTATACGACCCTGTAATTGATGATTATAGAACAGTTACTTCATACAATGAATATGGAGTTAGTTTTAATGAGAATTTAGGAAAGCCAACTGCAGATGAAGGTTTTAAATGGCAAGTAAATTGGCCAAATGTAAAATACATGAATTACGTAACATTTGGAGGTTCTTATTCTAACCAAGATCAAGCAGATTCTATGTGGATTATAAGTTATAGGAAAGACGGAGTTTGGACAACACTTGCACAAGGTCAAGGAGGCTGGATAGATGACGGAATTTTTGAATGGGGAGGACCAACTTTTGACCCTATAGAAGCAGATGCATTAAGAGTGCAAGTTTATAGTGATGGTACTAACGATTTAGTAAGTATTCATTTAAGAGGGCGTGGAGGAGTATCTACTTCTATTAATGACAGTGCAACAACAACTAAAGCCACATTAATTCAATATTTATCGCCTGGCAATAGTTGTGGTGTAACCATACCTGCTAACTCGATATTATATTGTAACGGCTCTTGGATTAATACTGATAACCCAAATAACACAACTGGTACTAAAAATACGATTATCGCTGATGGTACTTACACCATAACTGCAGATCAAGATGTTGAGGTTAATGATTTAGAAATTTTAAGTGGTGCATCTGTTATAGTTGAAGAAGGAGCAAGCTTAACTGTTAATGGTAATTTAGTAAATAATGGTGATCTATTGTTAGAGTCTATTTCTACTAAATATTCTAGTTTAATTGTTGAAGGCACTAGTACCGGAAATGTTTCTTATAAACGCCATATAAATGCTTATAGTAATGGCGCTACTGGTAATGACTTGGTGTCATCACCATTCTCAGGTCAAAATTTCGGAGATTTTGCATCTGCAAATCCTAATATTTATGAGAACCCAAACAATGCAACTCAGAAACTATTTGGACCATTCAGTGAGCCAACAGGATCTTATCAAATCTATTCTACAACAACCAATGCGGCTACGACTTTAGACAAAGGTGTTGGTTATAGAGCTGCAAGAGATGCTGCTGAAGATGGTGTTAGCGGAACAACCATTACATTTACTGGTAATGTAGAAACAGGTAGTTTTACATTGCCAATTACAGATTCTTCTGGGTCTTATAGCGGTTGGAATTTAATTGGAAACCCATATCCTTCTTATATGGATTTCACAACCTTCTTTAATCTGAATAAAACACAATTAGATTTAGGTGTTTATCAAGCTATATATGGATTTGATGGAGACGCGACTAATGGATGGACTATATTAAATAATCTGAGTACAGGACAACTAATTGCTCCAGGACAAGGGTTTTTAGTTAAAGTAAAATCAGGAGGAGGCGTAATATCTTTTACACCAGCCATGCGCGTAAAAGGGACAACTGATGATTTTATATTAGGTAGAAGTTCTAATAATGGCTCTAATGAAGGCTACATTAACCTTCAAATTAATAATACCACCTTAGATGCTTATAACACATCTATTTATTTAAACGATAATGCATCTTTAGGTTTAGACCCAGGTTACGATGCCGCTATGTTTCAAGGCAGTGCTCCAGAATTCTCAATCTACTCTAGTTTAGTAGATGGTAGTTCAGGTTCATTTATGGCGATTCAAGCCCTAGGAAGTCAAAATATCAATAACACCATAATTCCACTTGGCATAAATGCTTTACAAGGTGAAGAAGTCACTGTTTCTATTTCAGAATCAACACTTCCTATTGCTACCAAAGTATATTTAGAAGATAGATTAACTAACACATTCACGTTATTATCTAGTGAAAACTATACATTTATCACTCCAAGTGTTATAGCAGGAATTGGTCGTTTTTACTTGAGATTTGAATTAGATACACTCGGTATAGTTAACCAAGATTTAGTAGGTCTAAATATTTACAAAAAAGCCAATGAAAAATCAATAATTATTGAAGGTCAATTACAAACAGATACTAGCTATGAATTGTACGATCTTAATGGAAGAGTACTAATAAGCAATACTTTAGATACTAGAACAACTGTAAATTCTATAAACGTATCACAATTAACATCAGGAATTTATATCATTAAATTAATATCTGGTACCAATGAAAAGCGTACTCAAAAATTAATAATTAATTAAAATATCAAATAAAGCATAATCATTAATAAATGGCTTTATTCATTATATAGTATAATAAAAAACCACGAGTTAATATCTCGTGGTTTTTTTAGTAAATCTAATAATGTTTAGCCTATAATACTTCTAAAAAGAAATCCATTAGCTCTTCTTTTAAGTCATAATGTAGTCTTATATAGGTGCGCATGTCTTCCTTAAGCGTATGTTGTTCATTCTGCAGTCGTCCATCTATATTTTCATTAAAATCAGTATTATTTATATTAGCTATTTTATTTCTACATCTATGCATTAATTTTGAAATGGCATCTTTTTCTATCATTATTCGATTCTGAAATACCTCTAATTTTTTCTTAGATATTTCACCTTCAACACGAGGTACAATTTCCTCTAATTTCTCTTGAAACGTATCCATTTCGTTAAAATGAAACCTTAATTCGCGTTTCCAAGTGTCTATATTAAATTTTAAATCGCTTAAATACATTACTTTACTTTGCATAACGGTGGTTTTTATGTGGTTACTAATTCTTGTTCTTTTACTAATTGCTTTTGTATATGACTTGGTACAGCACTATAACTATCAAAACTTGAAGAATAGGTTGCTCTACCTTGAGTTAATGACCGTAATTGACTTGAAAAATCTGTAAGTTCTACAGAAGGAATTGCACATTTTAGTATTTGATAATGTGCTTCATTTTCAATCCCTTGAATAATAGCTCGCCTGCTCTGTAATTCCGTCATTACATTACCAATCATTTCATCAGGTACTCGTAATTGCATTTGCTCAATAGGCTCTAATAATTTAGGGTTAGCATTCATAAAGGCTTCTTTAAAGGCATAGGATCCTGCTATTTTAAATGAAATATCATTAGAATCTACAGCATGCATTTTTCCGTCATAAACCATAACTCTTATATCTCTAATATAAGAGTCGGTTAACGGACCAGATTCCATAACATCTAAAATCCCTTTCATTATAGAAGGTAAATAACGTTGATCTATAACACCACCAACAATACAATTATAGAACACTAATTTTCCATCCCATGGTAAATCTACAACCTCTTTACCTCTTAATGAAAACCCTTCTGGTTCTGGCATACCTTCATAATAGGGTTCTATTTTTAAATGCACCTGACCAAACTGTCCAGAGCCTCCACTCTGCTTTTTATGTCTGTAATTTGCCGTGGCACTGCGCTGAATAGTTTCTCGATATGAAATTTTTGGTGCTTCAAAACGTGGTTTAACATCATAAATATGCTCAAGTATCCATTCTATAGTTGCCAAATGTAATTCACCTTGTGTACCTATTAGTGTTTGGTGTGTTTCACTATTATAACTTAGATTAATAGTTAAGTCTTGGCTACTCATACGTTTTAATGCATCACTTAACTTCTCTTCTTCCGTGTTACTTTCTGCAAAAACAGCTTTTACTAATCTAGGTTGAGGAAATTTAATAGGTTTTATAGTTCCTGATTCTGCGTTAGAGGCTAAAGTGTCATTTGTTTCTGTAAACTTTAGTTTAGTTGTAGCACCTATATCACCAACTGTTAATTTTTGAACAGCATGCTTTTTCTTCCCATCCATTATATAAAGTTGGTTTAGTGTTTCAAGCTCTCCTGTTCTTGTATTGTATAGCTTATCGTTAAACTTAACTTCACCAGACATAACTTTAAAAAAAGTAATTTGTCCCAAATTAGGTTGATGAACATTCTTAAATACAAAAAGTGAAGTCTCAGCATCTACTTCTGGTTTTATTAGTTTCCCTTCAATAGTTTGTTCCGGATTTAAATCTGCAGCTGCTGGCGCAACATTATCTATAAAGCCCATTAAACGGCCTGTTCCCATATCCTTTAAAGCTGAAACACAAAATACAGGAAACATATCATGGTTTAACATCCCTAATTTTATCCCTTGTCTTAGTTCATCTTCATTTAGTGTTCCTTTTTCAAAATAAAGCTCCATAAGTGCTTCATCGTTTTCAGCTGCTTTTTCTACAAGCTCATTATGTAGTTTTTTAGCATAGTCTTGCTGATCTTTAGGGATAGCTAATTTCTCTGGCTTCCCTCCTTCTGGTCCAAATTTGTAACATTTCATTTTAAGTACATCAATAATACATTGTGCACCATCTATTTTTATAGGATATTGAATTAATACCGCATTATTTCCAACCAATTCCTTGAGACTATTAAAACTCATTTCAAAATTGGCTTTATCGCTATCAATTTTATTAATTACAAAAAGTGTTGGTTTGTGATATTTATCTACATAATTCCAGATAATTTCTGTACCAATATCTGCTCCATGTTTAGCATTAATTACTGTAACTATAGTATCTGCAACACGAATAGAAGACATTATTTCACCTATAAAATCATCTAAACCTGGAGTATCTAAAATATTAATTTTATAATTACGCCATTCAGTATGCAAAGGAGTTGAAAAAACAGAAGCACCGCGTTGGTGCTCAAATTCATGGTAATCCGATATTGTATTTTGCTGCTCTACTGTGCCTCTCCTATTTATTAGACCTGCTTCAAACAGCATGGTTTCGGCCAAAGTGGTCTTGCCAGCACGATGCGTACCAACAAATGCCACATTCTTAATGTGTTTATTATCAAATACTTTCATAAGCTATGTGATTTAGAATGATTAGGTTTCCTTAAATTTTATACCTTTAAAGATACTTTTACTTCAAAAGAAAAAATATGACATAAGTTAGGTTTTCAATATTTTTAAAGGGTACTTAGCAAAGAATTACAATCGTTTGGACAAAACAATAGATTTTCAGTATTTATTTGAAGGTTTTCAGAGCACTCCACACCTCTGGGAAGATTCTACTGTATATCACTTTAAACAGTATTGTCCTGAACTTACATTGAACCAATTTCCTATAGAAACTGAACCAAAGAAATTACGTTTAGGTAAATGGGTTGAAAATTTTGTAGCTTATCAATTAAAGCATCAAAGTAGTATTAAAATTCTCGAAGAGAACTTACAAATCAAAGACCATAAGATTACAATAGGTGAATTAGACCTTTTGTTTTTAAAGCATGATAAACCTATTCACTTAGAAATTGTTTATAAATTTTACTTGTATGACTCTAAACAAAATGATGTTAACTCACTTAATAATTGGGTGGGTCCTAATCGAAGTGATGCATTAGTTTTCAAACTTAAAAAACTTAAAGAAAAACAGTTACCACTACTCTATCATCCTAAAACTAAAGATGTTTTAAAACATTATCCATTTCATATTGATACAATAAATCAATACGTTTGTTTTAAAGCACAACTATTTTTGCCTTACAAAAATCAAAATATTAATGTAGCACCTTTAAATTCTAATTGTATTGTGGGTTGGTATTTAAACGTAGAAAATATTGATGAACTCGTAGACTTTCAGTTTTACATTCCCAAAAAATTAGAATGGCTTTCTTTACCAAAAACATTTGTTGATTGGTTAGAATTTGAAGATGCTAAAAATGAAATTAAGGCATATATAAAAGATCAGCGCTCACCCTTATGCTGGATAAAAAGGAACAACGAACTTCAAAAATGTTTTATAACTTGGTGGTAATGAAACATAGCTATTATAAAATATATAAACCTTACGGTTACTTAAGTCAGTTTGTAAATCATCAGAATAAAAGACGTAATAAAAAACTTTTAAATGAGCTTTATAATTTTACAGATAATGTTATGGCCGTAGGCAGATTAGATGAAAAATCTGAGGGCTTATTACTATTAACAACCGATGGAAAGTTTAGTAATTATATTACGAGTTCTAAAATCGAAAAAGAATATCACGTTATGGTAGATGGCATCATTACTAATGAAGCTATTAGAGCACTACAAAATGGCATTGAAATATCTGTAGATGGAAAACCCTACAAATCGAAACCTTGTAAAGCCGAAATATTAATAGACACGTCTCATATAATAGATCGTTTTGTTAGAGATGAAAAACATGGCCCTACATCATGGCTTTCTATTACGTTAACAGAGGGAAAATTTAGACAAGTTCGTAAAATGACCGCAAAAGCTGGCTTCCCAACTTTGAGATTAGTGAGAATACGGATTGGTGATTATAAATTAGAAGCTATGATACCTGCTTCTGTTTTAGAGATACAATCCTAACTAAATTACACCCTTAGACAGACTGCTATATTATGCTATCTTAAACAAACGATTAAGACATTTTAGCATGTTTTGCTCTGTAATATCAAAATCATCATCTACAAAGAATAACGCTTTAATATCTTCCATAAGCAAGTCAACATCTTCTTTAGTGTATAGATGTTGCTCTAGGCTAATCATAATTTTTTTAAGACCTTGATAATCATTATCAGCATCAAATTCTTCATGAATTTCCTGAAATGTTTGCTTATCTACTTTAGAAATGATTAACTCACGTTCTTTTGCTGATTCTTTAAAATCTGCATTTGCTGCGAAAAGTAAAATGTAAGCGACAAGTTCGTCTTTTGTCCAATCTATTGTTTTCATGAGTGGTAATATATAGTTTTGTTTTATTGTTACAAGCTACTTACAATTAATTGTTCTTATAGTGAATTAATGCATTAAACTTGCTCGTTTTATTATTCATTCAGTTAAGCTTCCATATTCTGTCCATGAGCCATCATAGACTATTAATTTCTCATAATTACACAGTGTGGCAGCTAAAGCTAAAATACAAGCCGTAATACCAGAACCACAACTAAAAACTAAAGTTCTATTTCCTACTTCCAATTTACTAAACATTATTGAAAGCTCTGCTATTGGTTTAAAAATATTTCCTTTAAACAAATCTGTATAAGGTAAGTTTTCTGAATTAGGAATAGTACCGCGTCTTAAACCTTCTCTAGGTTCATCTACTAAACATTTAAATCTCGCCTCTGAGCGTGCGTCTAATATTAAAGCATTTCGGTTTGCAGAAAGTAAATTCACACCTTCAAAATTCGTCATTAATTTTGAATTATAATGAACCTCAATGTTACCTTTAGTATAAGTTTCGTTTTTATATTTTTCAATAGGAAAGCTATGTCGTTTCCATTCTGGCAATCCACCATCTAAAACGGCTACATTTTTAAATCCAAACACTCTAAATAACCACCAAACTCTAGCGCTTGAATAAACTCCCTTATCATCATAAACCACAATACAAGAATCATTGTTTATTCCTAGGATTTGAGCTTCAATCTCAAATTGTTCTTTTGAAGGTAATGTGCTTGGAAAAGGTGCAGAAACATCACTAAACTTTTTCTTAATATCGAAAAATATAGCGTTTAATATGTTTTCAGATGTTGAATCTATTACTTTATTAATTGTAGCATCTAAAACTATTAAATTTGATGCCTCACGATTTGCAATTAACCAATCTACTGAAACTAACGGTTTGATGTTTGTAATGGTCATAATATTATAATTATGAATCTAGATCAAATGTTTCTGTCGGGTTTTCATGGTCTTGATACTCTAACATATTTTCACCATCTGCAATAATGGAACATACTGTAGCATCACCTGTAACATTCACAACAGTTCTAAACATATCTAAAATTCTATCTACTGGAAATATAATAGCAATCCAAGCCGGATTTAACCCTACAGAACTCAAAACAATAATTAACATTACTAAACCTGCGCTTGGTACAGCTGCCGAACCAATAGAAGCTAACGTTGCTGTTAATACTACCGTTATTTGCTGACCTAAAGTTAAATCTATCATATGCATTTGAGCCAAAAATATAACCGCTATTGCTTGATACATACTTGTACCATCCATATTAACTGTTGCGCCAATTGGAAGTACAAAACTGCTGATTTTTTTATCTACGCCTAAGTTTTCTTCTACACATTCCATAGTAACAGGTAATGTTGCTGCACTACTCGATGTTGAAAATGCCAAGGTCTGCGCAGGACTCATCGCTTTAAAAAAGCCTTTGTAAGGTATTTGCTTTACAAATAGTTTTAAAATCATTGGGTAAATTACAAATATCATTAACAATAAACCTAACAGAACGGTAAGCGAGTACCAACTTAAACCTTTAAAGATTTCTACTACTTTACCAATATCATCACCTGCCATTTTACTCACCACACCAGCCAATAACGCAAATACAAAGAATGGTGCACCTTGCATTACAATATCTACCATTTTAAGAAATACTTCGTTAATACCATTCACTAAATTTAAAACAGGTTGCGCTGAATTTGAAGGCACAAATAACAAACACACACCAAAGAAAATAGCAAAAAATATAATTTGAAGCATTAAACCATTATTGGAAAGCGAATGGAAAAAGTTACTAGGTACAATATCTACTAAAGGCTGCAATGGTGTTGTTTCTTTTCGGTTTTTTACCGTTTCCATTTTATCTGCAACAGCAGCTTGCTTTAGCTCACTTTTAGATAATTCTGAAATTTCCTGAGCACGTTCAAAAAACTCTGGGTCCTGAAGGTAATTAATGCCATCCTTTATTTTATGTCCTTCACTATCTGCCCAAATTTCATAACTGATACGATTATCTATACGGCTTTGTTCATCTATAAGTTCTCCTGGCTTAATAATATTAACTAACAGTAAGCCTAAGGAAATTGCCATAATTGTAGTAAGCAGATAAATCCCTAAGGTTTTACCTCCCATTCTTCCCAGGCTTTTGGGATCACCAATATTTGCAACACCACTAATTATAGAAAATAGAACTAGCGGAACAGCAATGAGCTTTAATAAATTTATAAAAATGGTACCAAACGGATCAATCCAGTCAATTGTAAATTGACTCCAACCCATAGAACTTGATACTAAAGCCCAAATGATACCGAGAACCATTCCTATTATAATCTTCCAGTGTAATGCTAGTTTTTTCATTTATGCTGAATTTATTTCAGTAATCTTTTCCCCTGAAAACGGGAATTTTTTATTTATTAAACTTAATTTTTATAACTTAAAAGTATCTAAAATATACTGAAAATCTATATTTTCATTATTTATGACTATAATTCCGAATGATTTCAAATTATGACTTACAAGGTAATTTGTCAAATATGTTTTAGTACTTTCATCTTGATGATATGTTTGAGAAAATTTCACCTTCACTACTTCAGCTAATCCGTAGTTTAAAAATTTACCTTCAAGTCTTTTATACTCTATACCTTTTAATTCAGCGTCAGCAAATATATTACCATCAACCATTTCTATGTAGAGTTCTAATGCTTCTTTTGACATTTTTATGTAATCTGCCCGGTGAAAAATTATAACATTAGTTATATCATCATTATCAACAAAAATTTCAGCATTAGATCCAAATTTTCTAAATCGATCCATACTCTTCAACTCGTATTCAGTAAATTCATTACTATAGATTGAATTTTCTAATATATCACTGAAATAGTTAGAACTTATTTTATCATAATTATTAGGAATTTTTATTTTAAGATTAAGCAAATCAATACGTTGCAATTTTGCATTTAAACTTTCAGTGGACTCAGAATTCTTCTTAGAGTTACAATTCAAAAAACCAACAAATACAAAAAACAAAAATATCCTTCTCAAATTAATTACTATTTATTAGTCTCCTGTCTCCTTAACAACATATAGTCAGCAATTACCAAAGCAGCCATAGCCTCAACAATTGGCACAGCTCTTGGCACCACACAAGGATCGTGTCTACCTTTTCCTTGCATTTCTACAATTTCACCAGCACTATTTAACGCATCTTGTTTCTGAATCACTGTGGCTACTGGCTTAAATGCTACTCTAAAATAAATATCCATTCCGTTAGAAATACCTCCTTGTATGCCGCCAGATAAATTAGATTTTGTGCTACCATCCGTATTAAACAAATCGTTGTGCTCACTGCCTTTCATTTTTGCTCCGCAAAACCCACTACCATATTCAAAACCTTTTACAGCATTTATCGATAACATGGCTTTACCTAATTCGGCATGCAATTTATCAAACACAGGTTCTCCTAGTCCAACAGGTACATTTTTTATCACACAAGTTATGGTACCACCAATAGTATCACCTTGCTTTTTTATTTCTTCAACTTTGGCAATCATTTTTTGGGCTGTAGCTTCATCAGGACAGCGAATAATATTAGATTCTGTTTTACTAAAATCTAAATCTTGATAAGGTTTATCTATAAAAATATCACCTACTGAAGATGTAAAAGCATTAATTTCAATTGAAGCGAGCATTTGTTTTGCAATAGCACCTGCAACAACTCTAGATGCTGTTTCACGAGCAGAGCTACGTCCTCCTCCTCTATAATCTCTTACACCATACTTTTTCTCATAAGTGTAATCTGCATGACTAGGACGATAAACATCTTTAATATGTGAGTAGTCTTTTGATTTCTGATTGGTATTATGAATTACAAAACCAATTGGTGTGCCTGTAGTTACACCTTCAAAAATACCAGAATAAAATTCTACAGAATCTGGTTCTTTCCTTTGAGTGACGATTTTTGATTGACCAGGTTTTCTACGATCTAATTCTTTTTGAATAGCGTCAAAATCAAGTTCTAATCCAGAAGGACAGCCATCTATAATTCCGCCAATGGCGACACCGTGTGATTCTCCGTAAGTAGTAAGTTTGAATAATTTTCCAAAAGAATTTCCTGCCATTACAATTTATTTTACGCTAATGTAATTGTTATATTATAAAAACCGAAATGACATGCATAATTTCCTAAATTCTAAAATTCATTAAATCCTTTCATTTCATAACATTTAGTTCATCTTTTAATAACAATTTACTCATAGTTAGTTAATTATATGATAACCCAATTTCTAAATAATTGAAAGTTCTTTGTAATACTAATTTTAATATCGTGAAAATAAAACGAAAGGTTGAAATTGCTGTTATATCTGATGTGCATCTTGGTACATATGGTTGCCATGCAAAACAACTATTAACGTATTTGAATAGTATTGAGCCTAAAAAACTAATTTTAAATGGTGACATTGTAGATATTTGGCAATTTAAAAAACGATACTTTCCTAAGTCCCATCTTTCTGTGATAAAAAAGATAATGGACTTTGCTGCCAATGGCACTGAAGTTATTTACATCACTGGTAACCATGATGAAATGCTACGTAAATTTACAGATACTGAAATTGGTAATATTTCTATAGTTAATAAATTAGTTTTAGAGTTAGACGGAAAACGTGCATGGTTTTTCCATGGTGATGTTTTTGATATTTCTATACAAAATGCAAAATGGCTCGCTAAACTTGGCGGTTATGGCTATGATTTTCTTATTCTTATCAATCAAGTGATGAATTGGTGTTCTGATAAATTAGGGAAAGAACGCTATTCCTTATCTCAAAAGATAAAAAATAGCGTAAAAGGTGCCGTAAAATATATCAACGATTTCGAAAAAGTAGCGACAGATTTAGCCATAGAAAACGGATATGATTATGTGATTTGTGGCCATATTCATCAACCAAAAATGATACAAGTAGGCAATAAACGCGGCAAAACAACGTATTTAAACTCTGGTGATTGGGTGGAAAACTTCACTGCGTTAGAATACCAATTTAAACGTTGGAAAATCTACAACTACAACAAAGATAAATTATCTGCTTTTTATGCTGATGAAGATATAAAAGACATGAATATGAAAGATTTAATTGCTGCAATCACCATAGTTGAGCAACCTAAATCTAAAAAGAAGAAAAAAGCTAAACTAAAGTAAAGCTTCTTTTAAAATTGAAATAGGATGTTTTGCCACTCTCCCTGTTCCATCTTTTATCTGGTGTCTACAACTTGTTCCATTTGCAGAAATACAAGTCTCTTCTGAAGCTTTTCTTACCGCAGGAAATAATGTTTGTTCTCCTATTTGCATACTAACCTCGTAATGTTCTTTTTCATAACCAAAACTTCCTGCCATTCCGCAGCAACCACTTGGTATGATAGTAACTTTATAATTTTCAGGTAAGTTCAATACATCAAAACTCGACTTTTGATTTGCTAATGCCTTTTGGTGACAATGACCATGAAATTTAATGGTCTTTTCTTCTTTGGTGAATTGTTCTGATGTTATGTTTCCTAATGCAATTTCTTGTTGAATAAAGTCCTCAATTAAAAAGGTGTTTTTTGCAATAGATTTTGCTGATTCTTTATCATCAGCAAGCTTAATATATTCGTCTTTAAAAGTTAAAATTGCTGAAGGTTCAATACCAATTAATGGTGTGGTTTCTGATATTATATTTTTGAATTTAGAAACGTTTTTATTCGTCATTTTTTTAGCCTCAGCAACTAGTCCTTTTGAAAGCATTGCTCTACCGGATTCTGCATGAGAAATGATAGACACTTTGTAATTTAACTTTGTTAAAAGTAGTATAACATCAATACCAATTTCTGTATCTAAATGATTTGTGAATTCGTCATTAAACAAAAATACTCTCTTAATAATATTTTCTTCAACTTTATATATTTGAGCATTTTGAAAGCACTTATCTAAACTTCTACTAGATATTAACGGAATGCTACGTTCTTTAGCAATGCCTCCAATAGATTTTATAATTGAGCTTGTAAATCCATTAGAAAACATAAAATTTGTAAGCCTTGGCACTCTACTCGCAAAGCCATTAATTTTATTGTTATAAGCAAATAATTTTGTTCTAAAAGGCACACCATTTGCCTTCTGATATTGATATTGAAATTCGGCTTTTAAAGCTGCCACATTTACACTACTTGGACATTCGCTTGCACATGCTTTACAACTTAAACATAAATCGAAAACTTGTTTTAATTCTTCATGGTTAAACTTGTTTGCTTTTTCAGAATGCGTTAAAAATTCTCGCAACGCATTTGCTCTTGCTCTAGTGGTATCTTTTTCATTTCTCGTGGCTCTAAAACTCGGGCACATTGTGCCTCCAAACTCAGGTAATTTTCTACAATCACCAGAACCATTGCATTTTTCTGCTTCACGTAAAATGCCTTCCGAACTTGAGAAATCTAATAATGTTTCAATTTTAGGTTCTTTTCTATCTGCTTCATATCTAAGATTCTTATCCATAGGGTAAGCATCAACTATTTTATGAGGATTAAAGATATTTTCAGAATCAAAAGCCGATTTAATTCGTTTTAAAATTTGATAATTTGCCTCTCCAATCATTAACGGAATAAACTCTGCCCTTACAATTCCATCACCATGCTCACCAGACATAGAACCTTTATACTTCTTTACTAATTTTGCAACATCAGTCGTTATCTTTCTAAATAAAACAACATCTTCAGCTTGCTTTAAGTCTAAGATTGGCCGTAAATGCAACTCACCTGCTCCAGCATGCGCGTAATACACTGCATTTTGATGGTATGAAGCCATCAACGCTGTGAATTCCGATATATAACTCTCTAAATCTTCAATCGCTACTGCTGTATCTTCAATACAAGCCACAGCTTTTTTGTCTCCAATAATATTTCCTAATAATCCTAAACCAGCCTTACGTAATTCTACAGCTTTATTGATATCATCACCTTTTAAAACCGGATTAGCATAACTGAGATTCAAGCTTTTTACCGTTTCTAATAAGGAATCAATTTGTGTTTGAAGTTCCGTGTCTGAAGCAGCTTTAAGCTCACACATTAAAATTGCAGCCGGATTCCCTTCTATAAACACTCTATTTTCTTGTTGCGTTTTATTGTGTTTTGTTAAATTTAGAATGGTATCATCCATCATTTCACACGTATGCAAATTGTGCTGCATCACTTGAGAAACGGATTTCAAACAAGTTTCTATACTTTCAAAATGAAGCGCAACCATAGCACTTTCACTTGGTGGCAAATCATCTAATTGTAATGTAATTTCGGTTGTAAACGCAAGCGTACCTTCACTTCCTGATAACAATTGACACATGTTAAAATCTGAATCTGAATTAGAAAATACAGATGATTTTATTAACTCATCAATGGCATAACCCGTATTTCTTCTATGGATACTTGGCTTTGGGAAATTATCAATTATATGTTGCTGAACATTTTCTGGCTCTAATTCTTTAAATATGGTTTTATAAATATCACCTTCAAGCGTCGTTAATTTTGTTTTTTGTTGAAATTCTTCTGGAGTTAAATTTGAAAATTCCACTTCACTGCCATCGCTTAAAATAGTTTTAAGATTTAAAACCTTTTCACGAGTAACTCCATATTGAATTGATGTGGTTCCAGAAGAATTATTACCAACCATACCACCAATCATACAACGAGTAGACGTTGATGTATTTGGTCCAAAAAATAAGCCGAACGGTTTTAGGTAATTATTCAATTCATCTCTCACCACTCCTGGTTGAACGGTGACTGTTTTTTCCGCTTCATTAATATCTAAAATCCGTGTAAAATGTTTTGAGACATCAACTACAATACCTTCACCTACACATTGTCCTGCCAAAGACGTTCCTGCCGTTCTTGGTATTAAAGACGTTTTATTTGCTTTAGCAAAAGCTATCAAAAGCTTAATATCAGCTTTGTTTTTAGGCAAAGCAACAGCCAATGGTAATTTTCTGTAAACAGATGCATCTGTAGCGTATAATTTGCGCATTAAATCATCAAAATGCAACTCTCCTTCTAATTTAGATTTTAGCTCTTCAAGTGTCTTAAGATTTACGTTTTGCATAAGCGTTAATAATCGATTGAATCGAGTTATAATTATATCTTAAAATTATGGCTAATCATTCAATTTACTCATAATTTTGACGTTAAAAGAAAAAGCAATTTTAAGATTGCTAAAACTAAGAATTTAAACTCAAAATTAATATGAAGAAATTATTTTTATTAGGTATATCACTATTTGCATTTACAACCGTCACTATGGCTCAAGACATTTCTAAAAATGCCATTGGCTTAAGACTTGGAGACAGCGATGGATTTGGCACAGAGATTTCTTACCAACGCGCTTTAGGTGATAATAATCGATTGGAAGCTGATCTCGGTTGGCGAAGTGGAAACAACTATAATGGCTTTAAATTAGTAGGTCTGTACCAATGGGTTTGGCAATTAGAAGGTGATTTTAATTGGTATGCAGGTGCAGGTGGTGGATTTGGCTCATATGGTCATGACTATTACAATGATGAAAAAAATTACAATGAAACATTTGTATTAATAGCAGGAGACGTTGGTATAGAATATAGTTTCGATTTCCCTTTATTATTATCTTTAGACTTTAGACCTGAACTAGGATTTGGAAATATTAATAATGATCTTGATTTAGATATTGCTCTAGGTGTGAGATATCAATTCTAAATTTTTTAACATTATATATCTAAAACCACTTTTAACGAGGTGGTTTTTTTATTAATTTTAATATATATGAAACAACTTGCAATCATAGGCATGGGACCAAGAGGTCTATACGCTTTAGAGAACCTTCTTATTGAGCTTAGTAAAGCTAATAAACACATTGGCATACATGTTTTTGATGCTACAAATGGTCCTGGTAGTGGAAATGTTTGGAATAAATCTCAACCTGAGTCTAATTGGATTAATATTACGGAGCGTGCATTAATTGACATTGAAACACGACCTAAAATCAATTATAGCAATCAGACTATTGATGCGTTTCCGTCGTACCACGATTGGTGCCAATTTTCTCAAAACAGTAATGAACCTGATACTTTTCCGGAACGAAATAAACTTGGAAATTATCTTAATGCACGTTACAATTCATTAGAAATTATCTTAGAGCAATTAGAGACTTTCAAGTATATTAAAGCGGAAGTAAAACATATTGATTTAGTTAATGAAAAACTAGAGGTCTCAACCAATAATAATTCTTGGTTATACGATGACTTACTCCTAACTATAGGACATCAATCCACAAAACCGTCTGACCAACTAGAGCAATGGAGAACACATGTTAAGCATCATAAATCATTGGCACTTTTTGAAGATGCGTATCCAATTACACAACTTAAGACTATAAAAAACAGAACTAATATAAATATAGGCTTAAGAGGTTTTGGTTTGGCTATGATTGACGTAATGCGTTACCTCACCATTAATGATTTTGGAAATTTTAAAGTGATAAATAAAGACACTTTTGAAACCATATATTATAAAAGTAAAGTACAAGACTTAAAACTAATTCCGTTCTCATTAGACGGCTTACCATTAGTTCCAAAACCTTTGAATGAAAGTATCGATAAATGGTACCAACCGACTGAAAAAGAATTAGATCTTTTTAAATCTGAAATTGAAGCCGTTTCTCAGCATAGAACTGAAACAGACTCCATTGATTTTTTAACACATCCTATAGCAAAAATTACATCACGTGTGTTTTTAGACTTAAAAGAGAAAAGCCTAGCACATACCTTAAGTTCATCAGAATTAGAGGTCATAGTTCTAAATTGGTTAAATGATGACAATTATAGCCATCCATTAATTCAAGATAGTAGTATTTCAACATATAAATTAATTCAGAATTATATTGAGATGGCTTTAGGCACTATTCCTATTTCTCTCGATTATTGTATCGGTCAAGTTTGGCGTCATTGTCAGCCAACTTTATACAAAACTTTTTCTCATACTAAGGTGAACAATGATATTATAGAAAAAGTAATTGCCTTAGATGAGCGAAGTAAACGCTATTCTTATGGACCACCAATTGAAAGTATGCAGCAAGTTTTAGCGTTAGTTGATGCTAATATTTTAACCCTAGGTTTTGTCAATGATCCTAATATAAATTTAATAGCTGAAGGCTGGATTTTAACGAATTCTAAAAATAAATCCGTTAGCTGTTCTGTGATGATTAATAGTGTTTTAGATGCCCCAAAATTACTTGAAGTCAATACACCTTTAATTAAAAATTTACTTCAAAATGATTTGATACAACCTATCCATTCAAAATTAGGCATTGAAACAACTGCTGATGGTTATGTTATTACACCAAAAAATAAAGGAGATGTACCTATTGCTGTTTTAGGTCGTTTGGCCAAAGGCAGTGTGATTGGTGTAGATGCTATATTAGAATGTTTTGGGCCACGTATTGAAGATTGGGCAAAAGCTTACGTTAAGCAACTAAAGTCTAATTAGGCTGCTTCTCACTTAAATATTTCCAATAGCGTTTTGGAATATGCCTAATATGTAATTTCATGTTTTTTCTTGATTCAATATTGGTCGCTTTAAAGTAATCTTGCCATAGTTTTTGAAATTCGAATTCTTGAGTGGCAAAAAAGGCATCGTCAGTTTTAGTAAAGTTAAAATTCTCAGGAAAATCCATATTTATAAGTTCTACTTTTTCTAAATCATAGAATAATCCATAGCCACGCTTTATATCATAAATCACCCATTTTTGGTCAGCGTAGCGTCTTTTAAAGTGTTTTTCAATTAAAGGCAAAACATTAAAATCGGGTTCTATATTTGAGAAATAAATATCATCTTTAGTTAAGCGAAAGCGCACAAAAGCTTCCATACGATGCTTTTCTCTACCTACAGATTTTGCAATTTGCGCAATTTTTAAAATAGAAGGATGTGAATAATCTTTATCCACTTTCTTATGTTGTGAAAACGCATACTGTATATAATCTAAAAGCAAGTCCTCTACTCCTACCTCTTCACTTAAAAAAGCATAATAGAGTTGGTAACTCCCATTTGATGATAATTTCGATTTAATACCATTCCATACACGATTGGCTTTAACTTCTTCTGTAGAAATTGATTCATTCTCTGAAAACAAACCTTGTTGTACGGTAAATTCATTTTGAATGGTTACCGTTTTTAATTTAAATTCAAACACATAAAAAACGGCTGATAAAAAGCCGTCAAACGTTCCGTCGTATATAAGATTTTTTGCTTGCATCTATCCAAATAAACTCAATTGATTGCTCAACATTTTTTGATATTTACTGGTTGAATTCTGAAGAATTAAGCCTTTAATTTTTTCTGAAGTTAAATCTCGTTTTTCAAACTGATTGCTATCACATACCATAAAATATTGTGCTCTATTTAAAGCAACTCCTATTTTTTTAAGATGTTCCCAATTCAATTTTCTGAAGCGTCTGGCATTTATAATTTTAAACACTGATTTCATTCCTAAACCTGGAATTCGGGCTAGCATACGCTGGTCAGCGGTATTCACATCAACAGGAAATTCATGAAGATTTCGTAATGCCCAACTCAATTTTGGGTCCACATCTAAATCTAAATTTTGATGTTGTTCGTTTAAAATTTCACTCACATCAAAGCCATAAAAACGCATTAGCCAATCGGTTTGGTACAATCTATTTTCACGCAACATTGGCACAGCACTGCCTATTTGTGGCAAACGGTTATCATAACTTATAGGCACGTAACCCGAATAATACACACGCTTTAAATTATAGTTTTTATAAAAATGATTTGAGGTCTGCATAATCTGAAAATCATTCTCACCACTAGCACCAATAATCATTTGTGTGCTTTGACCAGCTGGTGCAAACTTTGGTGTGCTTTTTATGAGTTTCTTTTCGGCATTATATTGAATGATTTCATTTTTCACCTTAACCATCGGTTTTATAAAATCTTCACGCTTTTTATCTGGTGCTAATTTTTTGAGTCCTGCTTCGGTAGGAATTTCAATATTTACGCTCAATCGGTCTGCGTATAATCCGGCTTCTCGCATTAATTCATCTGAAGCTCCAGGAATAGATTTTAAATGAATATAACCGTTGAAATTTTCTTCTTGTCGCAATTTCTTTGCCACAGCCACCAAACGTTCCATGGTATAATCTGCACTTTTAAAAATGCCAGAACTTAGAAATAAACCTTCAATATAATTTCTGCGGTAAAAATTAATGGTTAAATCTACCACTTCTTGAACCTTAAATGCAGCACGTTTTACATCATTACTTTTTCGGGTGACGCAATACGCACAATCGAAAATACAATGGTTTGTTAATAGAATTTTTAATAAAGATACACAGCGACCATCTTCGGTATAAGAATGACAAATTCCCATGCCTGTGGCATCTCCTAAACCTTTATTGGTATTGGCGCGTTTACTTCCACTAGACGAGCATGACACATCATACTTAGCAGCATCTGCGAGTATTTTTAATTTTTCTTGGGTACGTTGAAAAGACAATTATTTTTCCTCCTCTTTCTTTAAATTATTTTGAAATACAAAATTACTACATTTAACAGCGTATAGTTGCTACATATTGTAGTATTTTAAAAATAATTGAATTAAACTATCCATCCATTCAAATGAGTTAAGATTTACAGCATAACCTTTAAGCTAAAATTATAGTAAAACTTACATTGAATTATTATGAAAAAATTCATGATTTTAATAGTAATACTAAGTACACAATATATGAGTGCACAGCACAAAATACCTGAAGACATAAGAACCAATGTAGAAACGGCTTTAGCCTATTATCCGCAATTAGAAGAAATTAATATAGAATTTAGATTTAAAAAGAATATTAAAAAATCGACGATGCAAGCGCGACCCACATTTGGAAGCTTTTTTAAGTCTAAAAAGAATAGAAATTACGTTATTCTTATTAGTGAGAAATTTAAAATTGCAGATAAGGAATTCTTAACGAGACACATACCTGATGATATTTTTATTGGTTGGATTGGTCACGAATTAGGTCATATAATGGATTACCAAGATAGAACAAAAGGGAATCTTATTTGGTTTGGACTAAAGTATTTGTTTTCTGAAAATTCTATTATTGAGGCAGAACGCTGTGCAGATAGTTTTGCTGTAGCGCAAGGTATGGAAGACTATATATTAAAAACGAAAGACTTTATATTAAACCACGCTGATATTACACCATCTTATAAAGAGAGAATTGTAAAATATTACTTATCGCCTGAAGAAATTATGGAATTAGTAGCACATAGAGATGCAGCACAAACATTGATTAAAGATTGATAACTCCTAACATTTTAAAGTTGTAAAAACAAAAAAGCTATTATTTTCATAATAACTTTTTTAATGTTTTATTCAGTTGAAACCTATTAAGATTCATTAATAAACGTTTCCCAATCAGCGAACTTCTCTTCTCCCATAACCCGTTCCATTTTTACTTGTCCACCTTTTTTCTTGTTTCGTTCATTCCAATCGTAAAAACGTTCTGGCGAAATTACATTTACTTTAACACCATGCAATGCTTTACTTCTTGCTACTTTATAATTTTTGTTCGCATTTTTTAAACTCTCATCTAAAGCGTTGGCAATTTCAGAGTTAGCAACACCTTCTAAATCAGAACCTAAATACCAATAATGATAAAACTCGCCATTATCACCTCGTTTGGCGCAAATGGTATATTCTGAAATGGTAGTATCAAATTTTTCTTCTAATTCGCGCATTGCGGCATCCATTTTATTCACTGATAATTGCGAACCAACCGTGTTTAAAAAGAATTTAGTTCTTCCAGTAATTTTAATTTCGGCACGTTTCACATCTGTAAATTCTATAGTATCGCCAATTAAATAACGCCAAGCTCCACTCACTGTACTTATGATAAGCACATAATCTTGATTCGATTCAACCTCTTGCAAGGTTAAAGCTGGTGCTTCATTTTTTAGCGAACCATCTTCATTTATATATTCTGGCTTAAACGGCACAAATTCAAAATAAATACCATTATCTGTATTCAGTTGCATGGCATCAGTTTCTGGTCGTACTTGCGTGGCAATGTAACCTTCAGAAGCCAAATAAGTATCAATAACGGTTACTGGTTTTCCTAATAAGGCCTTAAAACTTTTTTCATATGGTGCAAAAGCCACACCTCCAGATGTATATACTTGTAAGTTGGGCCAAATCTCGTGAATGTGGTTTAAATTATGATAGTCTATCACTTTTTGAAGCATTAATTCTATCCAAGACGGAATGCCACTTAAGGCACCAATATCCCAATCTTTTGCACGTTCTGCAATACGTTGCACACGGTCGTCCCAATCATCTATCTGTGAAATTTCTTCGCCAGGTTTATAGTATTCTCTAAACCACGACGGAATATTACTCGCACTAATACCGCTAATTTCGCCCTCTTTATGGTCGTCTTTTTCAATTAAATCTGTAGAACTACCGAGCATCATAATTTCCTTTTCAAAGAAATCTGCAGGAAGGTTAAAATTATTTAAGGCAAACACTTGTTTAATTCCTGAGCTTCTTATGGCTTCAATCATAGCATCTGTAACCGGAATGCGTTTACTCGTTTTCCCAGTTGTACCAGAACTCAATGCAAAATACGATGGATTGCCTGGCCACGTCACATCAGTTTCGCCATCGTGAAGTTTGTGCCACCATTTGTCGTTAATTTTATTATAATCGTAATAAGGCACATGCTTAGCGAAACTTTGTTGCAAATTGGAAGCTTCAAGTATGCTTTCAAAATCGTAAAATTTTCCAAATTGCGTGCTTTTAGCCGTTTCTAGCAAATCTTTAAGCACTTTTTCTTGGGCTTCTTCGTGAATAATTTCGGACGTAAATGTATCCTTCAATTCAATAACTCCTTTTATAATATTTCCTAGTATGGTCATTTTTTATTTCAATTTGTGATTCTTCTACTAATATCCAATATCGTTTTAAAAGCGGCTGCTACAATCACAAAAAGAATTAACGCATTTGGTAAAAATGCAATTAAAGTAATTTAAATATGAAATGAGTTAAAACATCAAGGTAATTCATAGCATATTGGGTCTATAAATTCTAAAATTATAAGAACATGGATGATTGGTTTAAATTTTCTGCAGACGGACTTTTTGCAATATTACTTTCTGCAATAGGTATTTACATTGCTTTAGTGATTTTAACACGCATTAGTGGGAAGCGTAGTTTTTCTAAAATGTCTAGTTTCGATTTTGCTATGACGGTTTCTATTGGTTCTATATTAGCCACTGTTATTGTTTCAAAATCCGTATCGCTTCAATATGGTATTATTGGTTTAGTTATTATTTATAGTTTACAAATGGCAGTTGCAGCTGCAAGACACTGGAAACCCATTAGAAATTTAGTAGATAATAAACCGACCTTATTAATGCAAAATGGTCAACTTATTGCCGCTAATTTGAAGAAATGCAAAGTGACCGAATCTGATGTAAAAGCTAAATTACGTGAAGCCAATGTCATTCAACTTTCAGAAGTAAAGGCTGTAGTTTTTGAATCTACAGGAGATATTTCGGTTTTACACGGCTCTGATGATAAAGCTATTGACGATTGGATTATGGATTTTTAGAATATCCAATATAATTTCAGACTTAAAACTTGAGACTGATTTCTTTGAAAAATCCTCAATTTCCTTAGCATTAAATTATGAAATTCTTCGTAAAATTTATGTAGTTTTGCACATCTAAAATTAAAACAATTCACAATGAAAGATACTGCTTTATCCTCTACTCACGAAGCACTTGGTGCTAAAATGGTTCCTTTTGCTGGCTATAACATGCCTGTACAATATGAAGGTGTAAATATAGAACACGAAACAGTTAGAAAAGCTGTTGGTGTGTTTGATGTCTCTCATATGGGTGAGTTTTTAATTGAAGGTCCACATGCATTAGAATTGATTCAAAAAGTATCGAGTAATGATGCTTCTAAATTAGAGATAGGAAAAGCACAATATAGCTGTTTACCAAATGATGATGGTGGTGTTGTAGATGATTTAATCATTTATAAATTAAAAGAAGAAACGTATTTATTAGTTGTTAATGCTAGTAATATTGAAAAAGATTGGAATTGGATATCCTCTAAAAATGATGTTGGTGCTGAGATGCGCGATTTAAGTGAAGATTATTCGTTGTTAGCTATTCAAGGTCCTAAAGCTGTTGAAGCTATGCAGTCTATAACGAGTCATGATTTATCTGCCATAAAATTCTATAATTTTGTTGTTGGTGATTTTGCAGGTGTTGAAAATGTGATTATTTCGGCTACAGGTTATACTGGTAGTGGTGGCTTTGAGATTTACTGTAAAAACACAGAAGTAAAACAAGTTTGGGATAAAGTTTTTGAAGCTGGTGCAGATTTTGGCATTAAACCTATAGGTTTAGCAGCAAGAGACACTTTGCGTTTAGAAATGGGTTACTGTTTATATGGCAATGATATTGACGATACAACGTCGCCAATTGAAGCCGGGTTAGGCTGGGTTTGTAAATTCAACAAAGATTTTACTAATAGCGACGCTTTAAAAGCCGAAAAAGAACATACTCCAGAACGTAAATTAGTGGCTTTTAAACTCGATGAACGTGGTATTCCTCGTCATGGTTACGATATTGTAGACAGCAGCGGAAAAACTATTGGTAATGTTACCTCTGGTACAATGAGCCCAAGTTTAGGCATTGGTATTGGTATGGGTTATGTACCAACTGTATTTTCTAAAGTAGATAGTAAAATATTTATTCAGGTGCGTAAAAAAGCCATTCCTGCAACGGTTGTTAAGGCACCTTTTTATAAAGGATAAACTTCTAAGCTTGTAGATTGATTAATGACGAAGAAACATTTAGATCCTCAAAAACACCGTGTATTAATACTTGGAGCAAGTGGTTATATTGGCAATGCCATTTATAAGGAATTAGGCCCTTATTTTAGAACTTATGGAACGTATCGCAATCCAAAAAAGGTGCATGAAACTAATCATCAATTCTTTCATTATAATGTTGAAGAAGATGATGTCTATGAGATTTTAGAAGCAACTAAACCCTCTATAATTATTTCGGCACTGCGTGGTGATTTTAACGCACAAGTAATTGCTCATCAGCATATTGCCGAATACGTAGTGGCTTCTGGTTGTAAATTTATCTTTCTGTCTTCTGCCAATGTTTTTGATGCTTATAGTAAATTTCCTAGTTACGAATTAGACAAAACATTGAGTCATAGTGTTTATGGTCATTTCAAAATAAAGATTGAAAACATGTTATTACGCTTGCCTAAAAAGCAAGTTGTGATTATTAGATTACCTATGGTATTTGGTGCAAATTCACCTAGAATACAAGAAATGAAAATGTTTATATCAGAAAATGAATCGGTCGAAGTTTTTCCGAATTTAATCATGAATGTGATGCTCGATAAAAAACTCACACAACAAATTCATTATATCATTAACCGAAATAAGCATGGAATTTTTCATTTAGGCAGCTCAGATTTAGTGCATCATGATGAATTTATTTCTAATGTTTTAGCCATCATTACAGAAAAAAAAGTAGTTTTAAAAAATGTATTTACAACCAATGATGATAGGTATTTAGCTGTGCTTGGTAAGTATAGTAAATTACCTAAACATCTTCATATTACAAGTGAGGAAGTGTTGGAAGAACTCTCTAAATAAGTTAGTATAACATAATCCATTTTAAAACTGAAATACTTCAAATTTTATTAATTTTAAACCTATCAAAAATATATTATGAAATTAGACGATATCACCATAGAAAAAAAATTATCTCAGCTTCCGGAATGGGAGTATTATGATAATGCCATTCATACCGAATATGAATTTGAGAATTTTAAAGATTGCTTTAGTGCTATGAGCCGAATTGCTTTTGAGTGTGAGGCCTTAAATCATCATCCTAATTGGAGTAATATTTACAATGTTCTTAAAATATCGCTTTCTACACATGATGCTGATGGAGTTACTAATAAAGATTTTCAGCTAGCACAAGCAATAGAGACAATTGTAGAAGAGGAAGACTAGTTTTTTTTACCAATATTATATTGATAATAAAGTTTAATCTTTTTTCGGCATTTTTAATATTTTCTTAAATTTGCTTGTACCTAATTTTAGGCATTTAAAATACATAATAATTTATAACTTTTTTTACTATGGGAAGAGCTTTCGAATTTAGAAAAGCAAGAAAAATGAAACGTTGGTCTGCCATGAGCAAAGCCTTTACACGTATTGGTAAAGACATTGTAATGGCTGTAAAAGAAGGTGGTCCAGATCCTGATAGTAACTCACGTCTTAGAGCAGTAATACAGAATGCAAAAGCTGTAAATATGCCAAAGGATAATGTGGAACGCGCTATTAAAAAAGCGAGTGAAAAAGATCAAGGCGATTATAAAGAAGTGCTTTTTGAAGGTTATGCGCAACATGGTATTGCAGTGCTTATTGAAACAGCAACGGATAATAATACGCGTACAGTAGCTAATGTAAGATCTTATTTTAATAAAACAGACGGAAGTTTAGGTACTTCTGGTTCTGTAGTTTTTATGTTTGACCATACATGTAACTTTAAAATTGAAGATAAAGATTTTGACCTAGAAGAATTAGAATTAGAACTGATTGATTTTGGTGTTGATGAAATTTTTGAAGATATCGATGAGGATGAAGAAGGTAATGAGAAAAAAAGCATTATGATCTATGCTCCTTTTGAAAGTTTTGGTAGTATTCAATCTTATCTAGAAGCCAATGATATTGAAATTATTTCTTCTGGTTTTGAACGTATTCCGCAAGTGACAAAGAAAATTACTGCAGCACAAGCTGAGGATGTTGAGAAGCTTTTAGAAAAGTTAGAAGAAGATGATGATGTACAGAATGTATATCACACTATGGAAGAGCTTTCTGAGTAAACAATCTGAGTTTTGATATTTTTAGCTACAGATTGTAGTATCTTTTTAAATTACATTATTTTGTTATGGTTTTAATGTAATTTACAGATTAATAATCTGTTAACGTATGTCAAACACAAAAACCATTACCTTATCTAAATTTAGTCATGGCGACAAAGATCAAGTCGCCATTAAATTTATATTCGCATTAGCCACAAAGAAGATTGTAAAAGCTATTGATGGCATAAAATGGTCTTCTACACATAACACATACTATGTGCTTTTTTCTAAAGATAGGGTTAATATCCTATATAAGTATTTTAAAAACCATGGCTATTACGTAGATTACACTGCGCTTTCCAAACCCATCGAAAAAACTTATAAACCTGTAACAAAACTGAAACCTAGTGCCAGTATGACAGAAATGTTTGCTGCTCTACCCCTAAATTACAAGGAACTTTTAAAGGCATATACTGGATTTTTGAGAGGCAAGCGCTTAAGTCAAAGTACAGTGCGTTCTTATGGCTATTTTATATTACGATTCATGCATTTTTACAAACCACAAGCCATTTCTGCCATAGGAAAAAAGGACATTGATCTTTTTTTTGAAGTTGTACTGGCTAAAGAAAACTTTAGTATTAGCAGCCATAGACAAAGTGTAAGCGCTTTGAAATATTTTATTGACTATTGCCAGTTACCAGAATTAAATGCAGACGACTTAAAACGACCAAAAAAGAATAAGAAACTACCCGTTGTATTATCTCGAGAAGAAATTATAGATCTTATTAGAGTGACTAAAAATTTAAAACACAGAGCAATTCTAGGTCTTTTATATTCTTGTGGGTTAAGGATAGGTGAACTTTTAGAGCTACAAATTAGTGCGCTTGATTTTGACAGAAACTCTCTGAGAGTACACCAAGGCAAAGGCCGAAAGGATCGTAGTGTTGTAATGAGCAAAGTATTGACGCCATTACTATTAAACTATTTAAATACTTACCGTCCTCAAAATTTTGTAATAGAAGGACGTGATGGAGGTCCATATTCTGCCTCTAGTATTCGGCATTTTTTAAAGAAGAGCTGTGAGTTAGCAGGCATAAAAAAGCAAGTGACACCACATGTTTTAAGACACAGTTATGCTACACATTTAATGGAAAACGGAGTAGATCTTCGCCATATACAATTGTTATTAGGTCATGCAAAACCAGAGACAACAATGATTTATACGCACGTGGCACACAAAGATCTTATGCAGATTAGCAGTCCATTAGATACAACCGTAGAAGCGATAACAAAATCCCGTAAAAGTACAAAGGAAGTGTTGTTATCCCGAAATTATAATGTATAAACAGTTATATTTGTTTTGATATAACAAGTTAGCGGTAATTTGACCAACTAAATGAGACAAGAAATTTCAGTTAATAAGGCAATAAATAGAGGACATATCATTGTGAATATTCCTGTCTTTATATGCATTATTGGAATTCCTGCATTGTCATTTTATTTATCGAATCAAAATTTAATTCCAAAATGGGGAATTGGAATTGGGTTTGTTTTAGGTTTTGTAGTTGCTTGGTTAGTTTGGAGTTTTATGATTACTAAATGGCGAATTTGGGCATTTGAAAATGTCAGAAACGTTCACGAATTAAAAAAAAGAGCAATTCAAGAAAAACTAATTTGGAATGACGGAAATATATATGAAAAAACTGAAATTAGGGCTCTTGAAGACAAAAAAGAATTAAAAAAACTCGCAAAAAAATTCGACAAAGAAGATGTTTATAGAGAAGATTATTCTCTTCCACCAAAAACTATAATTAAGTATTCTAAATCGTTAGGATTGTTTGAACTAATTATTTCAATTTTTATAATTGGTCTTGGAATATATTTTATTACAAAAGGAACGAATAAAAGTTACATATTGGGAGGAATAATGGGTTTAATTGGAATTTATAGTTCTATAAAAGAATTGCGAAAATTCTTTAACAATAAGCCTCAAATAATTATCGATAATAAAGGAATAGAAACAATAACAACTGAATTTAAAAATTGGTCGAATATCGAAGATGAACAAGTTATTCAGGAAGGATATGGAAAATCCGCAAAATCCTATCTGACTTATTTGTATGACGAAGAAATATTTGAAAAAGTCGAAATTGACCAATTAAATATCACACAACAACAATTAGAAAATATAATCCGAACATATAGAATACGTAACAATAAAAACTACCGCTAACACCGCGTATATTTAATTGCTTCTTTCTTGCCTACTCGCGAATATTCCTTCGGAATATTCACGGGTTCGTAAAAGTTTGCTAAATTAGTTGCTGAACCACGCAACTAACCATACACAAACACGTTAGCACACATATGAAAAAACGAACTTTAGTCATTTTACTATTTATCTTCTTCTCGACTTTGGGTTGGTCGCAGAATTATAAAAAAGTAGATTCTATAGTTTTGACATATCCTACGAACCTGAGCTTACGATTTAAGAACAGACCTAGTTCAAACTATTTTTTTGCCTTCTAAACGGCTAAAAAAAATCTTTTGAACGTGATAATATTAACAAAAAAAGGTCAACCTATATCAGTATAATACAAAAACCATTTTCATATTGAACATAATTTTTAGCACATTAATTTTTGCTCAAAATCCTGAATCGTCAACTTTATTTAAAAAAGAGTATTACGATTTAATGAATTACGTTCCAAAAAACTTGGAATTCGACTCAATTCACAAACCTGAAAGTCGACTATTACAAACTGAATTGAATACAATAAACAGTATTAAAAATTACAGCGGATTTAGAGAAGATTTTAAACTGACCGAAAGTGACAAACAATGGTTAGACAATAGAATTAATCAAATTGCGACCGAATTATATCTTGATGGAAAAAGAATTTTAGTAAGTGCAGTTGGAGGTTATTCTGGTTGTCCAGATAAAATGATTGACACTCTTCAATTAAATAACATTGAAATTGTTAATCTAAAATTCTGCCATACTTGTACCGATTCTTATCGAGATAAGAAATTTATTGAAATATTTAATAACAAAATGTATTCTTTGATGGAAATTGAGCCACCAAATAGAAAAACAAAATTATTCTATGGCGAATTTAAGAGCAGAAGTAAAGAACGATTTGAAATTAAATTAATTTTAAAAGAAGACAGAACGTTTAAATATTGGGTAAATAAAGGACACGGTTCCGATTTTACAGAGGGTTTGTGGAAAAATATTAATGACACTCTGATTTTAAAATCTCGGAATCTGAATAAAGATGATAAAATAAGTTTTGCATTATCGAGTGCAAAATGGATTGAATTTAATGACTTAGAGTTTCGTTTAAAAAAAGAAAAACTGACTGAATTGAATGGCGGAAATCGGAAATTAAAACAAACAGTCGAATAAAAAAAACGTTGGGTAACACCGTGTATAATTAATTGCTTGGTTCTAGCCTACTTACGAAAATTCCGCTGGAATTTTCTATCTGTGATTAGTTTGCTAACTTAGTTGCTTAACCACGCAACTAACCATACACAACAACGTTGCCATTCATTGCGGAACGCACTCAAAATCTGAAAACTCATTAATGAGATATTTAAAAATAACCTTTGTTAGAATTGTATTAAGTTTTTTTTGCTTCTAATATTGCAACTGAACTGATAATTGCCAATACAAATCGTGAATCCGTTTCAATAATCTTTACTATTATTTTTATGGGACTTTTCTATTACGGACTAACTCTTTATGTAAATAATAGAAGATAACATTGAAAATTATTAATCAAACTGAATTTTAGCAAGTTTGCGGAATCTGAATCTGAATTTAAAACAACGAAAAGGCAAAAGCTATATTGAACAAATATGAAACAAGCAATTATTATAATTTTTCTATTATCATCAATCACGTCTTTTAGTCAAAAAAAAGAACTGCAAGATATTGTTGGAAATTGGATATGCACTAAAGCGGAATTCAATGCGGAATCATCAGACTCTCGGATTGAGAAATATCTAACACTATTCAAGGATTCTGAATTTAGTTTTGATAACAATGAAATATTTACGCTCAAAAAAACTAATGCTGATAATGTGTCACAAATTATAATTGATAGTTATTGGAAATTAAACAAGGAAAATCAGATAATTATTGATTATAAAAATCCATCTTCGATTTTAAAAATTGTAATTGAAACTAGAGAGGAAGAAATTTATTTTTTATTATTTGACCAAACTATGTCGTTAAAGATGGAAAGAGTAAATTAACTGACCACAACGATATTTTGAAAAAAAACAACGAAATGGCAACAACGTGTATAATTAATTGCTTGGTCACTGCCGACTTACGAACATTCCTGCGGAATATTCTATCTGTGATTTATTTGCTAAATTAGTTGCTTAAACACGCAACTAACCATACACAACAACGTTAGGCATAATTAGAGAACAACACAATGGAAGACAATTCAAAAGATTCTGAAGAGGAAATAAAAGAAGAGCAAACAACGAAAGAAGAAACTACCGAAGAAACAAATATATTCCCTGAAAAAGAGTCAATTGAAAGTCTCAAATTAGAAATAACTAATGATATTTTAAAGTCAATAAATAAGAAAGAAAAAAATGACTTATTGACCATTGTTTGGAAACTGACACCACTCATAACTTTATTATTTTTAATTGGTTCCTACTTCTACTCTGTAAAACCAATTTTTGATAAATCAGAGGAATTGAAGTCAAAAACGGAACAAGTTGAATTGTTAATAAAGCAAATTAACTCTAAAGAAACTGACCTAAAAGATTTTACGAAGCAATATTCTGAACTGAATGAAAAAAAGAAATTATTAGAAGAACAAATTGAAAATCAAAGATTAGTTTTAGCTGAATACCAAAATCGCTTGAGCAAATCTGAAATTCTATTATCTCAAAAAGAAAAACAATTAAAAACTGCTGAAAGTTCAGCTATATTGGTTCATTTAAAAAAGTTTACTAGTGATATTTTCCCAGCTCAATACAAAGGAGAAAAGGATGAGAATTTTGACATACGCGCTTATACTTTAGAATATATAAGTCTGAAAAAAGATGAGTTGTCTGATGATATTTATGGAATGAAAGCTCTTGATGTTCTTAAGGAATTTGCAGGTTATAAAAGTAGTTATGACATCGAAAGGTCTATTTACTTTTTGAATCTATTTTTCGAGTATAGCTATGGAAAGAAAAAATAACTATGCCTAACACCGTGTATAATTAATTGCTAGGTTCTTCCCTACTTGCGAATATTCCTGCGGAATATTCACGGGTTCGTAAATGTTTGCTAACTTAGTCGCTAAACCACGCAACTAACCATACACAATCACGTTACCTGCAAGCTTGAGTCGTCCTGAATAAAGGCTACATAATTTTAAACATTATGTACAAAAATGACAAAGTAATTAGACGGTATTCAGAACCTTTTAAATTAAAAATTTTAGCCGAACTTACAACCGGTAAACATACAAAGAGCGAACTTTGTAAACTCTATTCCATTGCACCTACAACGGTTAATGAATGGATTAAAAAGTATAATCGTAAAGACTTAATGAACACAAGAGTAAAAGTGGAAACAAAAGACGAAATATCTAGAATTAAAACACTTCAAAAAGAAATTGAACAGCTTAAAAAACTACTGCTTAAAAAGGATCTGGATGCTATGGTATTGGATTCCTACCTAGAAGTAGCTGCTGAAGATCTAGGCTATAAATCAGTTAATGAGCTAAAAAAAAAGTTAAGTATAAAGCCTTAACTAAAGCCATTGAGAAATCTAAGGGATTTGCGTCTTTAAAGACTATAACCCATTGTTTTGGACTTAAACGCGATGCTTATTACAAGTATAAGCTCAGAGCTGATAAGCGTTTAAAATTAGAGCATCAAATTATAGAAATTGTACGTAAAAGACGTAAATCCCTTCCTAGAGAAGGCGTGCGTAAACTTATTAAATCCTTAGATAAAGAGTTTACCAAAGCCAACCTTAAAGTTGGTAGAGATACTTTATTCAATATCCTTAGAAAACATCAAATGCTTACACTTAGAAAGAAAACCAGTGCTAGAACTACTAACTCATATCATCGTTTTTATAAGTATAGTAACATTATAAAAGACTTAGAAATTACAAGACCTAACCAAGTTTGGGTATCTGATATAACCTACATCAGAACTGTAAAAGGCTTTTGTTACTTAGCTTTAATTACAGACATGCATTCTAGGATAATTGTTGGGTATGACCTTAGTGATAGCTTGGAACTTAAAGGTTGTGTAAGAGCACTTAACAAAGCTATTTATCAAGCTAAGGATAATTAAACAGCTTATTCATCATTCCGATAGAGGAATACAATATTGTAGTAATGTATACACACAGATACTCAAAAGAAAAAAGATAGGTATTAATATGACACAAGAAAATCATTGTTACGAAAATGCCATCGCTGAGCGTGTAAACGGCATATTAAAAGATGAGTTTTATCTAGACCAGACCTTTGATAACATGGAACACGCTAAAAGAGCTGCAAAAAATGTAATTAATCTATACAACGAAATAAGATTACATTTATCTTTAGACTATAAAACACCAAATATGGTATATAAATTATCAGCGTAAATCAATTTTAACCTGTAGCCATATTTCAGGATTAGACATGCCGAGCGAACGCAAAATCCATCCAACCAAGCGAATAAACAAATGAAGAAGACATTAATAATTCTCTGCTTGATAACTCTAACAAGTTGTAATAAGAAAGATTTCGAATTAAACTTTGAAAATGAAAAAGAGTATGTTTATTCTATGAGACAAACAACTCATATCTTAAATAAAAATCGAGAAAAAAATGACACGTTCGAATCAAATATTTCTGGAAAAGGAACACTCATAATAAAAAGTAAAGCAAATAATTTAGCAGACCTATGTTTTGAGAACTTTACTGTAAAAATCAAAAATGATAATACAAAAGACACTTTATTTAAAACTCAAGAGAACAGCATAATAAAAAATTTCAAATCAGATGGTACATTTCTTTCTAAGAATAAACAATATAATTTTGGTAGCTTAAAAATTCTTCCATTACCAACAAAAGAATTAAGAATTGGAGAAAGTAATGAAATTCCACACAGTTTACCTTTAAGAATAGGTGACACAATTGTTAATTCAACAGGTAAATTAAAACTATTATTCTCTGGATATGAAAACCTTAATGGAAGTGAATATGCCATTTTAAAAGGAGAAATTGACATATCGGAGTTATCATTACCTGAAAATATCAATGGAAAATACAAACTATCTGAATTTGGCAATGGCAAATATTACTTCGATTTAAAAGAAAAATGCTTTGTCAAAGCTATTGTTGAATATAACACAGAGACGTTAATTGATAACAAAGAAACTTATGAAAACACATTAATTTCAAATACATTCGAGATTAACTTGATAGATATCAAAGATGTTTCTAAAGAAAAAATAGATCAACTAAACGCAGGAGTTTTAACTATCCCAGAGAATACACCAAAAGACATAGCATTGTCTGTAATTAAATTCCTAAGAAAAAAGGACACTTTAGAGTATTTGAATATTGCCATTCCTTTAGAAAAACAAAAAAAACTATTCATTGATAACATAAAATTCAATCCACAAGAAAATGATACTGTGGCCATTTTAAATAAACTGGAAGAAAAGTATGATGATAGAACCAATAATTTCTTAGTCAGAGCTAGATATATTTTGGACATAATGAAAACGGACAAAGAATTTGAAATTAATAAAGCAGTCTTGGACACTATTTATTATAAGCTCCAAAAAATAAAGTCATATGGTAGTTTTGGTAAGACTATAATTGGAGATTGGGCTGAAATAACGGTTGAAATGACTTATAATGACAACAAATACTACCTTGAGATTCCTCAAATTATTAACGTAGAGGACAAATGGTATTTATATTATCCAGCATACTATTTAAGAGACCAAAAAGAAAAAGATTTTGTTGAAAGGAGAGTTATAGAATTAAAAGCAAGAGCAGAGGAATTTTGGAAATAAGCACTACCTACAACACCATGTATAATTAATTGCTTGGTTCTTCCCTACTTGCTAAAATTCCTGCGGAATATTCACGGGTTCGTAAATGTTTACTAACTTAGTTGCCAAGACCTACAAATAAACATAGATTAAAACTGTTGCGTGAAATCAAAAAAAAGTAAATGAAACAAAATTTAGCATTAATAGTCATTGCAAGTCTTACCCTAATGATTTTCGGATGTTCTCAATCTGAAACTACAGCGATTGCGCAAACTGAGACAGCAGCAACAAAAATTGAATTAAAAGACAATTGGTACTACCTTAATGGAGAAAGGTTTTTTATTAAAGCCATCGGTTACGAAATAGGTGCACGTCCAGGACAACATCCTTATGAGGATGAAAAGAAAGATCATTTGGAGTTAATGAAGTTTGATCTCGATAACATTAAAAAAGGCGGTTATAACACCATAAGAACTTGGAGTCAGTTTTCTGAAGCACAATTAAAATTGGTGCAAGAATCGGGTTTAAAACTTATAATGGGTTTAGAAGTGAATCCAGAAGAAGATTATAGTGATCCTAAATTTATAAATCACTGCAAAACACAGCTTGAAAACATCTTAAAATATGCACCAAAGTATGATTGTATAATTACCTATTTGGTTATTAACGAACCTCAAACAGATCATATTCATAAAGTTTCTGCATCAGCATTTAAAGACCTCATGAAAATGACGATAGATATGATTCATGAAGGTCATCCAACTATACCCGTAACACTTTCTGCAAATGCAATGATTAGTGACTGGATGGATGAAAGTATGTATGATGTATACGCTTATAATTGTTATGGTTATAATGAAGGCCAAACAGCAACAATGGGATTTAGAGATTATATTAAAGGTTTAAATGAATTAAACGGATTAGATAAACCATTTATAATTACTGAGTTTGGACATTCCGTTTCACCAAAAGGAGGTTTTGGTAGTTTTGGCTCAAGAACCTTAAAAGAACAAAGTGAAGGGTTGGTTTCTAATTACAGAGATCTAATAGATGCTGGATCAGTAGGAATGTGCCCATTTTATTATGCTGATGGTTGGTGGAAAGGTGGCGAAAAAAGCATACACAATAAAGAGCAACCCGAAGAATGGTTTGGTTTTTGGGGTTATAAAGATGTCAACGACAAATATGGTTCACCAAGACCAGTTTGGTTTGCCATGCAAGATTATATGAAAGGACTTATTATAAATCCTAAAAATAAAACAATACACACCAACACAACTATACCTATAGAACTTTATAATGATGCGAGTATTAAAAAAGTGGTTGTAAAAAATCGTGATAAAGTTATCTATTCTAAGAACATAGTAAGTGAAGGCTATTTTGCAGACCAATTAACAATTAATCCAGTGGGATTAGAAGCTCTGGAACTTGCTTTCGAGTTTTATGATAGTGAAGATAAAGTTATCAAAAACGAATCTATTATAATTCTAGCTTCAAAAACAGCTATTGAATTACCGAAGTTAACTATAGAAGTTACACCTGAAAAAGATTTAAACGATGTAAAAATTGGAAGCATTAAAACAACAATTGAAACCAATGAGAATTTCAAATTAATTGGTGATTTAATCGTTAGCTACAATACACACCTTGGATGGGACGTTGGTCCACAAGAATCTGTTTCTATTAAAGACCAAATAGATAAAAAAATAATTACTACTGAAAATTTCTTTAATATTCCTGATAATAGTTGGGTTGTAAATGCATCTGCAGGAATATCTGTTAGGTATGGTAAATTCACCTTTAAAATTCACGACCAAAAAATAATTTATAGAGGTGATTGGGCAAAGTCCATTAGTCGTTAGTAAAACAAAAGCTTGCTCTATCAATTTATCTATTATTAATAAGGGCAAGCGTCCTAGCTCTTCTTACAGCTAATTTTCTATGGTAATGTACTCGCAATTCGTTGTCATGCCATAATAAAAATACCATAGCACATATTAGTAATAAATAAAAAACATACCACCTGTACTTTTTTTTATATATTTGCTATATGCAGCAAGAATTAAAATCAGAAATAACCAAACAGCATATTGTGCATGAAGCATTTAAACTATTTTATGAAAATGGGTTTAAGTCTACTAGTATAAATGATGTAATGAAGGCTGCAAAAATGACTAAAGGAGCATTCTATCATCATTACAAAAACAAACACCAACTTGGTTTAGAAGTTATTAAATTGAAAATCCAAAAACGTGTATACGATGGTATGATTTTACCTTTGAATGAACCTGGAAATGCAATGGAAATTTTAGAAAGCACTTTTCTAAATAGAATTAAATCCTTTCCTATTTATGATAAGAAGCATGGATGCCCAATGAATAACTTTATCAATGAAATTGGCAATTATGAAAACAGCTATCAATTAGCTCTAAAAAATATTGTTGATAAATGGAAAAAAGCACTTGTCATTATTATTGAAAAGGGCAAGAATGAAAATGTTATAAAAAAAGAAATTTCTAGTGAAGCCGTAGCCATATATTTAATTAGTGCTTTTGAAGGCATTAGAGGCATTAGAAAATTATATGATAATGATATTATTCTTGATCAATATATTGCTGGTCTATCATTATACTTAAATCAATTAAAATTATAGTTTTTTTTAACCAAAAACATACCAACAAGAATGTTTTTAAAATAATTACACAAACAATGAATAATAACAGAAGAAATTTCATTAAAAACACAGCTTTACTCGGAATTGCAGGTACAACAATACCTCAATTTGCATTTGCAGAAACCCATGTAAACGATTTAGAGATAACATCACTAACCACAAGGCCAAAAGTATTATTTTTTGATGTTAATGAAACTTTATTAGACCTAACAGCAATGAAAACAAGCGTTGGAAACATACTTGGCGGCAGAAGTGAATTATTGCCTCTATGGTTTACTACAATGCTACAATACTCCTTGGTTACTACCGTAGGAAGACAATACAATGATTTTGGAATAATTGGAGCTGCTGCCTTACAAATGGTAGCTGCAAACCATAGCATTGACATTACAGAAAAAGAAGCTAGAGATGCCATTTTAGGTCCTATTCGCTCTCTTCCGGCACATCCAGAAGTGAAAGCTTCTTTGCAACAATTAAAAGATGCTGGATACAAGCTAGTATCATTTACCAACTCATCAAATAAAGGTGTTAAGACTCAGTTTGAAAACGCTGGTTTATTAGACTATTTTGATGAAAGATTAAGTATTGAAGATATGGGTAAATTTAAACCACATTCAGATGCTTACGATTGGGCTGCAAGAAAAATGGGAATAAAACCTTCTGAAAGTCTATTGGTTGCTGCTCATGGTTGGGATATTGCAGGTGCAATTTGGGCTGGTTGGAGAGGTGCTTTTATTAGTAGACCTGGTGCACAATTATATCCACTAGCACCGAAACCCGAAATTAATGAAAGCAATTTAAAACTAATTGCTGATAAGTTAATATCTTTAAAATAATAAGTCGGATTCTAAAAATTTACTGTCTTGTGGCAATTAACTAATTTATCTATTCATAAAAACATCTATCTAAAAAACAAAACATTATGACTGTTAAAAATAAAGTGATTATAGTAACGGGAGCTTCAAGAGGAATAGGAAAAGAAGTTGCTATTCTATTGGCTGAAAATGGTGCAAAAGTAATTGTTAATTATTCTAATAGCGAAATTGAAGCTAATCAAACTGTAGAAAGTATTTCTAAAAACGGTGGTACTGCTTTAGCTATTAAAGCAGATGTTAGCAAAAAAGAGGACGTTACTCATCTATTTGATAAAACCATCGAAACTTATGGTAAAGTAGATGTTTTAATAAATAATGCAGGTATTATGTATAACAAATTGTTAAAGGATAATACACAAGAAGAATTTACTAAACTCTTTGATGTAAACGTTAGAGGTATTTTTAATACACTTCAAGAAGCTGACAGTAAACTAGTAGATAACGGAATTATTATTAACTTTTCTTCTAGCACAGCAAAATTAATGTTCCCAAAATATGCCTTGTATTCTGCAACTAAAGCAGCAGTTGAGCAAATAACAAAAGTTTTTTCTAAAGAAATAGGAAGAGGTATTTCTGTTAATGCAATTGCGCCTGGAGCTACAGCTACAGAATTATTCTTAAATGGAAAATCACAAGAAACTATTGATAAATTAAGCGCTATGAATGCCTTTAATAGATTAGCGCAACCTATTGATATTGCTAGGGTTGTTTTATTCTTAGCTAGTGATGATTCTAAATGGATTTCAGGGCAAGTTATTGGTGCAAATGGTGCTTTAGTTTAGTTAAAATCAAATAGCTTTATGTCAACACTATAATAAAACCCATTATTTAGTGTAAAGTACTTGCAATAATTTTTAACAATTTTATATTCTGTTGCTATTTTATAAATTAGATGCAAAAACAAAGTAATATTTCTTAAACGGCTACTATATAAGTGGTCATAAAGAACCATAAAAATATCCTTACCTATAAGTTCAATTTGGTAGAGCTTGCCTTAAATAATTCAATTCAACAAACATTAAAAAAAAATTAAATAAAATAATGAAAACCTTAAAAGAACAAACTGATGCTAAAATAGAAAAAGGCAGAAAAGCAAAACCCGATTTCATGCAAGGTGTTGATGATATTATGACCAAAGCAAAAGCGTTCCTACAGGGAAGTGATGCCCTTAAAGTTGGACAAAAAGCTCCAAGTTTTGAGCTACCTAATCCTGAAGGGAAATCAATATCATTAGAATCCTTATTAGAAAAGGGTCCTGTTGTAGTGACGTTCTATCGTGGTGATTGGTGTCCATATTGTAATCTACAATTAAGAGCGCTGCAATTGAAACTAGACGATATTCATGCATCAGGCGCTACATTAGTTGCAATCAGTCCGCAAGTACCTGACGGATCAATGACAAAAAACGAGATTAGTGAAATGAAATTTATTGTCTTGTCTGATCAAGATGCAAAAGTTGCGTCTCAATTTGGAGTCTCTTGGGAAGTACCTGAGTTTTTAATAGAACATATGCAAGTAGATAGACAACTTGATTTAGAAAAAATTAACAATGGAAATGGTAATATTTTACCTATTCCTGCCACATTTATATTGAATTCTAACGGAATTGTTACATGGAACTATGTTAATGTTGATTATAGAACACGTGCAGAACCTGACGAAATTATTAAGGCTTTAAAAAATATTTCTTAAAGACTTCTTTACTGCTTATTTATACAGTACAACAATTCAATTTAATAGATTATTGGATTCATTCATATGCTATAAAATAATAATTTTTGGTTTGATGTTTATGGGAAAGTGCACTGCTTTAAAACAAACTTTACTATGGATTACTTATTTTTACTAAACCATGAAACAAGATATTAAAGACGAAGCGATTGAACAATTAGATAAAGACATCTTATTTGGGTTTTACGATGCTAATGGCTTATTTGAATCCATTAGCGATATGTTTTATGATGAAAATGATTTTGACGAAACTTGGCTTAAAAACGAAATACATTTAAGATTAAAAAAACATCAAATTGAAAGCTTAAATTGGAAGAAACCAACCGGTTTTGATCGACTAGTAGTGAGTTTTGACACGCTTATAAAAGATAAAATTGTTGCACTTCATAAAGCAGGATACACAAGACAAGATGGTGAAGGAGATTGTGCTGAAATTATTGAAGAGCTCAGCAACAATGGGATAAAAGTATTAGGATATTGCTATTATCACACCCAAGATTTAGAAAGAGCAATTGGAGATGAGCAAAACCTTTTTATTGGTTATGATAGTTATAACCATAATGATGAACTCGCTATGGATGTTGCAAATAAAATAGTTAAGACTTTAGAAAGTAATGGTTTTAACGTTAATTGGAATGGCTCATTAGAAACTAGAATTCAAATTACAGACATAAACTGGCAAAAAACGGTTGACAATGTAGATTATAATTATTCTAGGGTTTTAGACATTATGCAAGCCAATACACCAATTAAAGAGAACGCAACGCAGAATAAAAAGCCAAAACCTTTCTGGAAATTTTGGTAAACAGTTATGTACATAATCTATTTAAAATCATCATTGCTTAAAAACAATTCTAGGAGTTATACAACTAACCTAAAACCTTAACCAATAACTCTTTAAGTAAGTCACCTTGAGGCACTGCATTAGATCCAACTCCTTTACTTTTTACATCAAATTCACGTAAAACTCCAATAACATAACTCACTTTTTTCATTGGATAATTTCTAGCAGCATCTAAATACTCATTTACAAAATAAGGATTTACTTTAAGAGCAGAAGCCACACTTCTTGGGTTTTTATCAGACATACCATGAAGATGCAATAATTGAGAAAAGAAACCAAATAGCAGAGAAACGGTAACCACCATAGGGTTGTCCTTAGGGTTATCTGCAAAATACTTAGCTATTTGATGTGCTTTTACCACATTACGTTGTCCTACAGCTTTTCGTAACTCAAAATTGTTATAATCTTTACTTATGCCTATATTTTCTTCAATATGTTCTGGTGTAATTTGTGTGCCTTCTGGTAAAACTATTTTAAGCTTACTGAGTTCATTATCAATCTTACCTAAATCGGTTCCCAAAAATTCCACTAACATTTGTGCTGCCTTTGGTGATATATTATAATTCTGTCCTGCTAAAACCCGTCTAATCCAATCAGACACTTGGTTTTCGTACATTTTCTTACTTTCATAAACAACACCAACTTTATTAATGGCCTTATATAAAGCTTTTCGTTTATCTAGTTTTTTGTACTTATAATTAACAACTAAGACTGTAGAAGGCTGAGGGTTAGCAGCATATTGCGCCAATTTCTCAATGGTTCTACTTAAATCTTGGGCTTCTTTTACAATAACAACCTGCCGTTCTGCCATCATTGGGTAACGTTTGGCATTACTAACAATATCATCGATTGTTACATCTCTACCATACAACACCATTTGGTTAAACCCCTTCTCTGCCTCGTCGAGCACATTATCTTCAATATAATCTGAAACCTTATCAATGTAATAAGCCTCCTCACCCATTAAAAAATAGATGGGTTTAAGGTCTCCCTTTTTTATTGCAGCTACTAATTGTTTTACTTCGTCCAAAAAATATATAAATTCTAAGTTAATACCGAAATTTCATAACCAAATTTTAAAAGTCAATTCAAATATTTGGAATTTGAAATTTGTTCTTTGGATATTGGGTCTATGTCCTTAAATTTGAATAAAATTAGCAATTTAAGTGTTCCAAGAACTCAACTTTCCAAAGTTTGAATACCGTTTCAAAAGTACAGAAAATAAAGTTTCTATTTTTGATGTCATTCGGAAAAAATTCATCATTCTTCAACCTGAAGAATGGGTTAGACAACATTGTGTTCATTATTTAATTAATGATAAAAAATACCCTAAATCGCTTATAAATGTTGAAAAAGAACTGACAATAAACGGATTAAAGAAGCGATACGATATTGTAATTTTTAATTCGGATGGCAGTATTTTTTTAATTGTAGAATGTAAATCGCATAATATTAAAATTGACCAAACTACTTTTGACCAAATTGCACGTTATAATTTAGTATTAAATGCCACTTATTTAATGGTTACTAATGGTTTAAATCATTATTATTGTGAAATGGATATGCAAAATGAACGCTATTCTTTTTTAAAAACAATTCCAGATTATAAATCTAATTAAATGCTTCAAAATAAAGATCTTGCCGTTGTTATTTTAAACTGGAATGGAAAAGCATTACTTGAGCAATTTCTTCCATCTGTTATAAAATATTCTGATGATGCAGTCATTTATGTGGCTGATAATAATTCTACTGATGACTCTGTTGCTTTTGTTACAAAGCAATTTCCTGCAGTAAAAATAATTCAGAATTCAGAAAATGGCGGCTATGCTAAAGGTTATAATGATGCGCTTAAACAGATCACCGAGCCTCTACTTTGCTTACTTAATAGTGATATAGAGGTGACGGAAAATTGGCTTCAACCTATTATTTCAGAATTTAACAAAGATGCTAAAACAGCCATTATTCAACCTAAAATATTAGATTATAAAAACAAATCTTATTTTGAATATGCTGGTGCTGCAGGTGGCTATATAGATAAACTTGGATATCCTTATTGTCGTGGACGCATTTTTGATACAATTGAAGAGGATAAAAATCAATATAACGATACTACAACTATATTTTGGGCATCTGGTGCTTGTTTATTTATTAGAAATTCTGTTTTTAAAGAATTAGATGGATTTGATGAGTCTTATTTTGCGCATGTAGAAGAGATTGATTTGTGTTGGCGTGCATTTAATAAAAGTTATAAAACAAAATATGTTGGTGCTTCAACTATTTATCATGTAGGTGGTGCAACTTTGAGTAATACTAATCCAAAAAAAACCTATCTCAATTTTAGAAATAGCCTATTCACATTAGTAAAGAATACAGATTCTAACTTGGTTTTAAAAATTTTATCTAGAATGTTACTAGATGGTGTTGCTGCTATTCGATTTTTGTTTCAGCTAAAACCTTTATTCTTGGTAGCGATCTTAAAGGCACATATCTCTTTCTACTTCAATTTGCCTCATCTTTTAAAGCAGCGTAAACAACTCAGTCAGCGCTCAAATTATTACGAATGTAACTCAATTGTTTGGTCTTATTTTATAAAAAAAAGAACTCAGTTTTAATTCTTTATAAAACTGTTAAAATTTATGTTAATCCATGTTCAACGCGCTTTAGTTTTCCATAATTTTGTTACGTTATAATTAACAATTAAAACTAAAATTCAATTATGAAAAAATTAATGTTATTAAGTGTATTTTCATTGGTGTTTTTGGCATCTTGCGTGTCTAAGAAAGAGCATGTTGCACTACAAGAAAAATATCAAGAAACTCAAGATTTACTAAATACTGCGACCGTTAAATTAAATAGTTGTCTGTCTGACAAAGCAGCATCTATGGCTCGTGTAGAAACTATGAAAGATCAATTAGCTGATTTACGTAAGTCAAATCAAGATTTAATTGATACTAAAGGAGATTTAACTATTTTAACTAAAAAAGGATCTGAAAACCTTGAAAAGTCTTTAGAAAGCTTAAAAGAACGTGATTTAAAAATTACGAGATTACAAGATGCTTTAACTAAAAAAGATAGTGTAACGCTTGCAATTGTTACAAGTCTTAAGAAAGCTGTTGGTATTAACGATCCAGATATTGAAATTAACGTTGAAAAAGGTGTGGTATTTATTTCTATTGCAGATAAATTATTATTTCAAAGTGGAAGCTACAACGTAACTACTAGAGCAAATGAAATTTTAGCTAAAGTAGCCAAAGTTATTAATAGCAAACCAGATTTTGAAGCTATGGTAGAATCTCATACAGATAACGTACCTTATAACAAACCTCCATTATTAGATAACTGGGATTTAAGTGTTAAACGTGCAACATCAGTGGTGAGAGTTTTAGAAAGCTTAAATGTTAATCCTCAACAATTAATTGCTGCTGGTCGTAGCTCTTACGTGCCATTAGTAGAAAATGATACTGCAGAAAACAAAGCGAAAAACAGACGTACTCGTATTGTTGTAATGCCAAAAATTGACCAATTCTACGAAATGGTTGAAAATGAAATGAAAAACTTATCTGAGGGTAAATAATCCTATTTGATTTTAGTATAAAAAAACCCAATGCTTTTGCATTGGGTTTTTTGCTTTTATATAGTTCTCTACTTTAAGTTTTCATAAGATTTAACTAATCTAATAAACTCTGCTCTATAACCATCTTTATCTTCTCCTCTACCGCTTTCGGCTAATTCAATCACCTTGGTAGTTGTTGCGTTGTTAAAGTATTTAGATTGTCTTAATTGCATACCAAATAATGCTACAGCAGCAGCAAAATTACTATCAATTGTGGCTTGCGTAATTGTATCATTCTGAACATGAACCATTTCAATACTAGTATCTTCTTTTGGTTCTTTATATCTGAATTTCACAGTAAACAGTTCATCTTCATAATTTTCTTTCGTGTTTAATTTAGTGTATTTTAAATCTGGTTGGTTTTTTAGATAGCCACTTTTAATACCAACCGGAATAATTTCATACAAAGCAGTTACTGTATGTCCACTACCCAATTCACCTGCATCTTTGGTGTCATCAACAAAATCTTCGTCCGCTAGCAATCTGTTTTCATAACCAATAAGGCGATAAGCTTGTACTTTTTTAGGATTAAACTCTACTTGAATTTTTACATCCTTAGCAATTGTAAAAAGTGTTCCACCAAATTCTTTTCCAAATACTTTCTGCGCTTCTTGCATGTTATCAATATAAGCATGATTTCCATTGCCTTTATCTGCTAAGGTTTCTAATTTTGAATCTTTATAATTACCATAACCAAAGCCCAAAACGGATAAAAACACGCCAGATTTACGCTTCTCTTCTATTAAAGATTGCATATCATCATCACTAGAAGCTCCTACATTAAAATCACCATCCGTTGCTAAAATCACACGATTGTTTCCATTGTTTTTAAAATGCTTTTCTGCTAGTTTATAAGCCAATTTAATTCCTGCACCTCCTGCTGTTGAACCGCCTGACCTCAAATGATCTAAAGCTGCCAATATTTTTTCTTTTTGATCACCAGAAGTTGGTTCTAAAACAACACCTGCAGCACCAGCATAGACTATTATAGAGACTTTATCCTTTTCGCGCAATTGATTTACCAATAGTTTAAATGCACTTTTTAATAGTGGTAATTTATTGCGAGAACCCATGGAGCCAGATACATCTATTAAAAATGTTAAATTGGAAGCAGGAAGGATAGCATTAGCATATGTTTTTCCCTGAAGACCTATTCTAACCAATTGTGTTTCTTTATGCCAAGGTGTTTCTACAACTTCGGTATTTATAGAAAACGGATGCTCATTTGTAGGTTGTGGATAATTATAGTTAAAATAATTTACCATCTCTTCAAGTTTCACCGCATTTGGAGGAACAGTTTCTCCATTATTTATCATGCGCCTTACGTTAGAATAACTTGCTTTGTCTACGTCTATTGAAAACGTAGATAATGGGGTTTGACTTGAATACTTAAAAGGATTTTCTTGAATTTTAGCGTAGTGTTCTGTGTTTATAGGTTTATAATTTCCATTTTTCGTTGTAATTAGTATTACACCTGCAGCTCCTCTGTTGCCGTAAATGGAAGTCGCACCAGCATCTTTTAAAACAGACACTTTAGCAATATCACTTTTTTTTAAACTTCGGAAATTTGCTTCATCAACTGGCACGCCATCAATAATGAATAATGGCTCTATGTTTGAGTGAAGCGAACTTACGCCTCGAAGATTGACCGTTGAATTTGATCCTGGCTGACCAGAACCAGTAGCTACATTTACACCTGCTACCTGTCCTGATAAAATTTGTGAAAAGTTAGCGGATTTAGTCGGTACTTTTTTCTCAGAACTAACAACTGAAACAGCACCTGTTGAAACGGTTCTCTTTTGAGTACCATAACCAACTACTACCACTTCATCTAAAGTAGAATTATCAATTTGCATTGCCACATCAATGACTAAAGCGTCATTAACTTTTTTAGATATTTTTACATATCCTATATAGCTAAATAGTAAAACATCATCTGCACTTGCATTTATAGAATATTTACCTTCTAGATTGGTCTGAGTGCCTTGAGAAGTTCCTTTAATAATTACATTAACTCCTTGCAACGGAACACCATCAAAATCTGCGGTTACAGTTCCTTTTATTGTTTTTTCTTGAGCTTCTGCATGCAAAAATGATAATGCAAAGCATAAAATGAGTATTAGATTTTTCATAATAGTTGATTTATAAGTTTGTGTAAACCTATAAACAAACACTATGAGATAAAATCTATAATGAGTAAACTGCGTATTTGAATGAGTTAACTACTTAAAACAGCTTTAATCGTTTTTTTACGTTGAATTTTACCATTTACAGTTTCAGAAAATTTATCTATTGTATAGATTTTCTTCGGAATTTCGAACTTACTTAATGTCTTTAACCCCTGAATCTCTTTAAGAATATCTGCCGTAGAATCTGTTGGGTTTTCAATTATAAGAATCAATTTTTCTCCGAGTGTAGCATCATCTTCACCTCCAATAATAAAACGTTGTTTAATAACTGGTTGTAACTTATCTTCAATTTGTTCTGGAAATAATTTTACACCTCCCGAATTTACAACATTATCAAAACGACCTAAAAGTTTAAAGCTTGTTGGTGACTGTAATTCTACAATATCATTAGTAATTAGTGTCTCTTTAACTAATTTTGGAGCCTTAATCACTAAACATTTTCTATCATCTTGTGCAAAAGTAACATGCTCTAATGCATTAAAATAGGGTTCTCTTTCACCAGACTTAGATTCTAGAGATCTAACAGCAACATGTGTTACAGTCTCTGTCATTCCGTATGTTTCGTAAAATCTAGCATCACAACCTTTAATTTTTTCTAATAAAGGTTTTGTTACTTTAGAGCCACCAACTATAATGGTTTTTATATTGTGTATATAACTAATAGTATACTTTAATTGTAAAGGAATCATTGCACAGAAATCGTATACTTTTTCATAATCGAAAATAGGTTGAGCAGCAGGCTCCACAAAATCGATTTCTAAACCTAAAACTAAAGCACGTACAAACATCATTTTACCAGCAATAAAATGACTTGGTAAACAATGTAAAGCCGTATCTCCTGGCTCCAAACCAAAAAAGTTACCTGTAGCTATGGCAGAATTAACCATGGCTTGTTTCTTTAATTTTACTTGCTTTGGTTGCCCTGTAGACCCAGAAGTTGTTACATACAAATGATCTTCTTTATTTAACCAATCGATTAAAAAATCGCCAGTTACTTTTTCGTAGGCTTTGCCTTCTTTTATTAAACTATAGGCTACTTCCTTTAATTCATCATGATTAAAATGAAGTCCGTTAAACTTAAAACGATTATGTACTTTGTCGTATGTTGGTGTCATAATTACTACTCTATTATTTTATAATCTTCTTTTGGTGGTTCTGTTACTTTTCCAAATAATTTATCTTTCCAATTGGTCCATCCATACTTTTTAGAAAGGATAAATAACATTAAAGGATAAACGATAAGTACTGGTAATATAATTTGTATGGCTCCTAATTCGGGCTCAGAAGTATCTTTAAAAATGGCATCGGTTTGCAAAGCTGTCCAATCTGCTGTCACCAATAAAGAAGCCAAAAGATTATTACCTAAATGAAAACCTAAAGCTAATTCTAATCCTTCATCCATTAATGTCATTATTCCTAATAACAAACCTGTACCAATATAGAAAATCATCATCTGCCAAAAACCTATTGCTGCTACCTCTGGATTAGCACTATGTGCAATACCAAATAAAACCGAAGTTAAAATTAATGGAAACCATTTATTCTTTACTAAAACTCCTACTTGTTGCATTAAATAACCTCTAAATAAATATTCTTCTAATGCTATTTGAAACGGAAATAACAAAATACTAATTATAAAAAGCACTGCAAATTTCACAGGATTAAACTGATATATAATATTTGAAGAATCTATTGAATACATTACAAAAAAGGAACCTATTGTATAAAACGAAATCATTAAAAATGAAAACAAGACACGTTTAAAATCTACTTTAGACCTAGTTGTTGTTAAGGACAATATACTTCTTTGGTGTATATATTTCACTAATATAAACAATAGACCTAATAAAAACGCAAAAGGTAAAAGATTCATTATTAAAGAAATATTTGCAGGAATCTTCTTCATTAATTCGTAAGCCATATCCAAATCTGCAGGATCTGCTATTAAATAATAAATAAAGTTGCCTATAAATATACCTGCAATTAAAAAAGTAGTAAGTATAAACATCCAAAGTTCACGTTGACCTTTGTAAGCTTGTTGTATATAATTCATTCTTATAAATTAAATTTCCAATTCTCTAATAAATCGTAGTGCAAAGTACCATTTTTTACTTTTAGTGGCGAAAAAAAATTGTTGGTAAATAAACTTCCAGTGCCTAAACCTTGTGGCATTTTGTTTTTAAGAGTAAAAGTCCATTGTGCTATAGCGTTTAAGCCAATATTACTTTCTAACGCACTTGTAATCCACCATTTAATATTTAAGTTTTCTGCGCAATTAATCCATTCTTCACTGCCTTTGAATCCTCCAACCAAACTTGGTTTTAAAATAATATACTTTGGATTTATAGTTTGAAGTAATTTTTCCTTATTCATTTTTGAAAAAACACCTATTAACTCTTCATCTAAAGCAATTGGTAATGGTGTAACTTCGCATAGTCTTGCCATTACGTCAAATTGTTTTGGCTTTATAGGCTGTTCTATAGAATGTATTTGATATTCTGAAAGTTGTTTTAATTTTTCTAAAGCATCTTCAGGTGAAAAAGCGCCATTGGCATCAACACGTAGTTCTATATCAGAAATAGAAAACTCTTTACGTATAGATTTTAAAATACCGAGTTCTGTTTGAAAGTCTATAGCACCAATTTTCAATTTTATACAATCAAAGCCTGCTGTAATCTTTTCTTTGATTTGAGTTCGCATAAAATCTTCACTACCCATCCAAACCAAGCCATTAATGGGAATAGCATCTTTTCCTTTGGTAAAATCGGAAGGAAATAATTGAAACCGATCTTCACTTTCTAAAGATTTAAAAGCAGTTTCTAACCCAAATTGAATGCTTGGAAACTCAATGAGTTTGCTGAGTAATACTTCTAATCCTAGATGTATATTATTACAGGTCCATTCTAACTTCGCTTCATAATCTGGCCTATCGTCAATAGATAAACCTCTTAAAATACCACACTCACCTACTCCTTTTTTACTATCTTTTTCTAATATAATAAACCATGTTTCCTTTGTGGTCATTACACCTCTAGATGTGCCACTTGGTTGTTTAAAATTAAGAATATATTTATGGTAAATTGCTTTCATACAAGGTTCCAAAAATAGGTGATAATTGGGATTTAAATGATGAATTTATATTCAGTTAGTTTTCGATAATATTAGCGACGTTTCTTTTTAGATCTATGCTTCTTTTTTCTACTAGAACCATTAGAGAAATTTGTTGAAGTTGCAGGAACCGCATCATCAAACGTATTTTTCACCTTTTTTAGGTTGACACTTTTCCAGCCTTTATTATCTTTTTTATCTTCTGGTAGTAAGCGCTCTACTAAATCTGTTCTACCTACTTTATTCAAGGTTTTTTTAATCCAATCTTTATTTTCCTTTTTATACCAAAAGAAAAAACGATGTTGCTCGTCTTTTTCCTTTTTAGACTTAGGTGTTTTAGTCGGTTTTAAGGTATATGGATGATAACCACTATAATAAATTACTGTAGCTACCGTCATTGGTGTTGGTGTAAATCCTTGTACTTGCTCTAGCTGAAAGCCCATATCTTTAGTTTCAGCTGCAAGATTTGCCATATCTTCTACTTCGCAAGCAGGATGATTTGAAATAAAGTAAGGAATCAATTGAAGATTTAGATTCTTTTTAATATTTATTTTATCGAAACGTTCTTTAAACTTATGAAAATACTGAAACGATGGTTTACGCATTAATTTTAAAACAGGATCAGAAGTATGTTCTGGTGCTACTTTTAAACGTCCAGAAATATGCTTAGTCATTACTTCTTCAGTGTAATCATCTAATTCCTTTGGATCTGCATTTTTATTGAATTCTGGCACTAACATATCATGTCTAATTCCACTTCCAATAAATGATTTTTTAATTTTAGGATGCTTATCTACAGCCTGATATAGTTCCGTTAAAGGTTTGTGGGACGTATCTAGATTACTACAAATCACTGGTGAAATACAAGAAGGTGCAACACATTTATCACAAATGGATTGTACTTTTCCCTTCATCTTATACATGTTAGCAGATGGTCCTCCAATATCAGATAAATAACCTTTAAAATCTGGCATATTTGCAACCTTATCTACTTCTCTTAAGACTGATTCCTGACTTCTACTAGCAATAAATTTTCCTTGATGCGCAGAAATGGTACAAAAGCTACAACCTCCAAAACATCCACGATGTATGTTAATTGAAAACTTAATCATTTCAAACGCAGGAATTGGTCCACGCTTATTATATTTTGGATGCGGTAATCTTGTATAAGGCAAATCGAAAGACGCATCAATTTCTTCTTCTAGCATCGTTGGAAACGGTGGATTAATTACCAATTTCCTATTATTTATACTTTGCAGAATTCTGTTCGCATTTAACTTATTAGATTCTTGCTCAATTACCTTAAAGTTAGATGCAAATTTCTTTTTATCACTCAAACAAACTTCATGAGATTGAATCTCTACATCATTCCAATTTTTATTTTTTGGCAGCGCTTCATCTTTATCTAATAAAAAGGCTGTTTGTTTAATTGTTTTTAAACTTGAAAATGGCACTCCTTTTTGCAATAGCTCTACAACTTCTCTCAATGGTTGTTCACCCATGCCATAAACCAACATATCTGCTTTAGATGTTTCTAAAATAGAAGGCATTAGTTTATCACTCCAATAGTCATAATGCGTAACACGACGCAAAGAAGCTTCAATTCCTCCGATTAATACAGGAACGTTAGGGAATTTTTCTTTTAAGATAGTTGAATAAACAGAAGTCGCGTAATCTGGTCTAAATCCTTTATCACCATTTGGTGTATAGGCATCTTTATCCCTACGTTTTTTACTTGCTGTATAATTGCTCACCATGGGATCCATACAACCACCTGTAACTCCAAAAAATAATTTTGGAGTTCCTAGCTTCGTAAAATCTTGCAGATTATCGTTTACACTAGGCTGTGGCACTATGGCCACTTTTAATCCATAACTTTCTAAAATACGACCAATAACTGCTGGTCCAAAAGATGGATGATCTACATAAGCATCACCACTAAACAGTATAACATCTAGCTCTTCCCAACCGCGAAGTTTCACTTCTTTGTTAGTAGTAGGTAACCAATCTGTAAGTTTATTAATTTTCATAGTGCTGCAAAGATACGCTTAAATTCGTTTTACAAATTTATAGTGAGATAAGTGAACGATATTTTAAAAGGTAAATTACTTATTTGGTATCATTAACATTTAATGTCCAAATTAAAGCTTTCTCTTTTGTAGCTCTAAAAATGGTATTATGTTGTTCTTTTGGTTCATCAGAATAGTTCCAAATTAAGTTGCCAGATGCACTTTTTTCTAATGTTTTAGCAAGGTTATTTGTATGAGTAGAAATATCCTTAGCATCAGAACCCGCAAACCAAAGTCTAGTTGGTTTAGTAGGTTCGTTTTCTAAAAAGTTTTTTGCGTTACGTTCTAAATAATGGTTATTCCACCATAAGGAAGGGTCCATAGCGATATAAAAATCAAAAATATTAGGATCAACAAAAAAGGTTTCAATAACAAAAAGACCTGCTAAAGATTCGCCAATTATACCTTTCTCATCAGTTGTTTTATATCTTTTATTTATTTCTGGCATTAACTCGTCTACAATAAAAGCTCTGAAATCTTTTGCTCCATCTGTTAATGGACAATATTCTTCATCTTCTTTAACTTCAGAAACTCCAGATAAGTCTTTTCTTCTATCTATGTTTTCAATACCAACGAGAATCATAGGTGCAATTTCTTTACTCTCCACTAATTTAGCTATTGTATTTGCTATATGCGGAAAATCTTCTTGCACAACTCCTCCATCTGGCATATACATAACAGGCAAAGCCTCATTACTTGTTTTGTAATTAGGAGGTGTCCAAACATTGATGACTCTTGTTTCTTCTAAAAGTTTAGATTCTATCTTAAAATCATCATGAGGTGGAATAGGATCATTATATTGTGGCGCATTGTTGCAACTTAATATCAGAACTAACAAAAGAAATAAGGTTACTAATTTTTTCATTTTTTAGATTTTAAATTCATCAAGCTTTATTAAATCTCCACACTCTCACCAATCTCCAATAACATCAAATCCTTATCCTTATCAAAGAATTTGCGTTTAGCTTCTTCATGATTAATTTCAATATAACCGAAAGTATCAAAATGACAGCCTAAGATTTTATTACACTCAATAAAATCACTGGCAAGGATGGCATCATCTATTCCCATAGTAAAATTATCTCCTATTGGTAAAATTGCTAAATCGAGTTTGGTTTGCATAGGAATTAGCTTCATATCCATTGTTAAACCCGTATCTCCTGCTATATAGATGGTTTTATGTTCTCCTTCAATAATAAATCCACCAGGTTGACCACCATAACTACCATCTAGAAATGACGAAGTATGAATAGCATTAACGTATTTAAGATTCCCGAATTCAAAATCCCAAGCACCTCCATGATTCATAGGATGACCTTCTAAATCTTTATTTTGGAAATAAGTTACGATTTCAAAATTAGATACAATTACAGCTCCTGTGCGCTTAGCAATAGCTTCAACATCTAAAATATGATCTTGGTGCGCATGGGTTACCAAAATATAATCGGCCTTCAGTGTGTTGATATCAATACCAGAAGCTTTTTCGTTTCCCGTTATAAAAGGATCGACTAAAATATAAATATCTTTAATTTGAATACCTAAACTGGCATGACCGTAGAATGTAATTTTCATGTTTTAAAAATTTTAAAAATAATAACAACGTTTAAAATTAATACAAAATATAACCAACTCCTAAAAGAAGTGCAAACAGAAAAGTTGAGAGTGCTAAAACCTTTAACTGACTATCAAAATCATTAGGTTCTACAGCTGTTTTTATCTTTTTAATATGAATTATTAAAGGTATAAAAGCTATGATATACATCAAATTGTATGGCTCTACATAATATAATATTGAGAATATTACGGCTAATACCATTGCAGTAATAATAAGCGCAAAATGATATTTTTTAGCACGTACCATACCTAATTTAACTGCTAATGTTATTTTCCCTGCATTAGTATCAGATTGGATATCACGCATATTGTTTAAATTTAAAACACCGACACTAAGAAGGCCTAGTGCTATTGCAGGAAGAATAATAAGATGATCTATAGTGTGCATGTAGAGAAAGTAACTTCCCATAGTACTTACTAGTCCAAAAAACACAAATACAAACAGATCTCCTAGCGCTCTATAACCATAAGGAGAATCTCCCATGGTATAATTTAATGCCGCGAATATTGATAAACCTCCAAGCACAACAAAAAGCAGTATGTATAAAAAATTACCAGTTCCAAAAGCTGTCCATAATAATGCCAATGTTAAAAAAATAACAATTAAAATATTAAGCTTTATGGCTTCATACATTTCTTGTGGTGTAATTTCACCACTTTGTATTGCTCGCTGTGGACCAACACGCTCATCATTGTCTGTTCCCTTTACTCCGTCACCATAATCATTGGCTAAATTAGATAATACCTGCAGGCTTATTGTAGTTAAAATAGCCAAGACTGAAACCAATACATTAAAATGACCATTGTAAAAAGCGAAACAACTTCCTAGAATTATTCCGGATACAGAAAGTGGTAATGTTCTTAAGCGCATGGCAGAAAGCCAAGGTTTAATTTTCTTCATTTAAACTAAATTAAAGTACTATTGATACTTTTTATATTTGCTAAAAAATATAAAAGTGTTTTAGATTATGGAATCCACTTTTTTGGAAAATTAGGCTTTCTTTTTTCTAAAAAAGCATCTCTTCCTTCTTTTGCTTCGTCAGTCATATAAGCCAATCGTGTAGCTTCACCTGCAAATACTTGCTGACCAACCATACCATCATCTGTAAGATTCATGGCAAATTTTAGCATCTTAATAGATGTTGGTGATTTTGCTAATATTTCTTGAGCCCATTCGTAAGCTGTTGCTTCTAATTCTTCATGAGGTATAACAGCATTGACCATTCCCATATCAAAAGCTTCTTGTGCAGAATAATTTCTTCCTAAGAAAAATATTTCTCTAGCTTTTTTCTGACCTACCATTTTAGCTAAATAGGCGGATCCATAACCACCATCAAAACTGGTAACATCTGCATCAGTTTGTTTAAAAATAGCATGCTCTTTACTCGCTAAAGTTAAATCACAAACCACGTGTAAACTATGTCCTCCACCAACTGCCCAACCTGGTACTACTGCAATTACGGCTTTTGGCATAAAACGAATAAGACGTTGAACTTCTAAAATATTTAAACGATGGTAACCATCTTCACCTACATATCCTTGATGCCCTCTTGCCTTTTGGTCTCCACCAGAACAAAAACTCCAAATACCATCTTTAGTAGAAGGACCTTCTGCACTTAAAAGCACGACTCCAATATTTACATCTTCGCCTGCATCATAAAATGCGTCGTATAATTCTGATGTTGTTTTGGGCCTAAATGCATTTCGTATATCTGGTCTATTAAATGCTATCCTTGCAACACCATTAGACTTCATATATGTGATGTCTTCATAGGTTTTGGCCGTTATCCATTTTGGTTCGTTCATTCTCGTAAATTTAGCTAACAAAAATACAGATTTTTAAATTACTTTTTATAAATAAAACATCTAAACATTAATACTGAAACGTATAACTATCTCATTATCATTTTTTTGTGACTAACTCAAAAATGATGTGTCAAATAATAGGTCTATATGTTTTAAGACCAATAATTTAGTTAATTTAAATCTTATTAGAAATGAGTATTATTAATACAGACTTATCAACTCAAATTATCAAACAGACAAAGTCTGAGGTTGGTACAGTGCACTACTTTAACCATCTTGCAGTAATAGAGTTTAATGAAGGTACACATATTGATATTACAGCTGTTAGAAAAACGCTTAAGGATTTATTAGATTATTTTGGTAAGACAAAACCATTTGGTTTAATTGCAAACAGAATTAATTCTTATTCTATCTCATTATTAGATTTAAAAGATGCAAGACTAGCCTTACCTAATTTAGCGGCTTACGGCATTGTAAGTTATACAAATGCAACAAGAATGAATGCTGAAATTGAAAGTAGCTTTTGCGAATGGAATGACATCTGTTTTAATAACTTACATCAAAGTATTAACGCTATCTACAAAAAAGTGATTGATCAATCTAAAAATACTTTAAACTAACCTAATTCCATCTGAATCAATTGTAATCTGGCGTTCTTTATACAACGTGCCAATTGCTTTTTTAAAGCTCTTTTTGCTCATTTGAAGCTGTTTTTTAATGTCTTCTGGACTAGATTTATCATGAAGCGGTAAAAAGCCACTATTATCTTGAAGTTCAAATAAAATATGCTCTGCATTAGGTTCAATATTTCTGTAACCTATTTGATTTAAAGAAATATCTAATTTATTATCTGGTCGTACTTTTTTAATAATACCTTTTAATCGATCGCCTACACTAATATCTTTATAAATATCATCATTAAAAACTAAACCAAGATGTGTTTTATTAACAATTACATTCATTCCTAATTCCGATGGATGTGAAACTATTAAATCTACTTCATCAAATTGAGCAACGGTTAACTCTTTATTATCTAAAAAATGATTTGTTTTACTTGATGCTACTAAACGTTCAGTTTCTTCATCTAGATAACAATGTACTAAATACCAACCACCAGCTTTCATTTTAAAAGCTTGTTCTCTAAAAGGGCAAAACAATTCCTTAACTAAACCCCAATCTAAAAATGCACCATATTCAGTAACTTGGTTACATCGTAGTAAAGCAAAATCACCTTTTATAATATAAGGATGATCTGTAGTTGCTACAGGTCTTTCTTCATTGTCTAAATAAACAAATACTTCAATTTTATCACCTATCTCAAAAACTTTAGGCACATACCGATTTGGTAAAAGAACTTCACCTTCATTTCCATCACCTAAAAACAATCCAGGTTCTGTATCTCTTAAAATTTCTAAAGTATTGTATTCGCCTAAGTTTATCATGCCACAAAGGTATTAATATTTTTTATTACTTGCTTAACTTAATTAGCCATCTATACATTAAAATATGTCTATTAAATAAGCTTTAATTTAAGTCATTTTCATTTTAACCTTACGAGCTATAATAATCACAAAATTCAGTCAATATGTTCTATTCTTATTATATTTACTACATTAGCTCATAATCGTTAAACACGCACTTTTTTTCTTACAACCATGAAAAAACTCATATTTATATTACTGATATCAATAGTCGCATTTCCTTCATGTAAAGAAAGTGCAAAAAAGAATGACGAAGTTATTACAACTTATTATTTAATTAGACATGCTGAAAAAGACCGTTCAGACGCTTCTAATAAAAACCCAGAGTTAACAGAACAAGGTTTGAAACGCGCTGAAAATTGGGCCAAATATTTTGAAGATGTGCAATTTGATGCTATTTATTCTACGGATTACAATAGAACAAAACAAACAGCAACACCAACGGCAAAGGCTAATAAACTTGAACTTCAATATTATAATCCTTTTACATTAGTAATTGAAGAATTTATTGAGAAAACAAAAGGAGAAACCGTTCTTATAGTTGGTCATAGTAATACAACTCCACAATTTGTAAATAAAATATTGCAGAACACTAAATATGAAGATATTGCAGATGATAACAATGCTAATTTATATAAGGTGACAATCTCAAAAAATGGCACAACTTCCGCATTATCAAAGGTTGATATCAACTAATTTAACTTCTACATTCTCCAGTTCTATTTTAGACAAGAGTTTAAGTTGATTCTCTTCAAAAGCTTTACCAAGATTTTCAAGTGCAATAGATGTGTCTTCAGACTTATAATTATTGTAATCTACAAAACGTAAACTATTAATGTAGCGTTCATTATAGGCTTCTCTAAATCGCATTCCTACTCCATCAGTTTCATTATAAGAATATGCTAAATAATCAACTTTAAATGTTTTTATATTAACCCAATAGATAAAAACATCTTCAAAATCTTCTCCTCCACCTGCGGCATTAAACGTTACTTTAATTTTATAGTAATCTTTACCCTTAATCTTTTCATTTTCTAAAAGCGTTTTGTGTACTGCTTGGTCATTTAAACCATAGGGTAAAACTGAAAAATAATGCACGGAATTTACGGAAGCTTCGTATTTCTTTGCTATTGAATCTTCAAGTTTTACAAATGCTTCATTGTTATATCGCTCAAAACCAACATTGCTCAGCATATCGAAAATAGAATCATTACCATCTATATTCAATCGCACTAATAGAAACTCATTATATTTACGTAAAGCTTGGTAGTATGTATCTCTAAATTCGAATTTAAGACTAGATCTTTTAAAATTTTCACCTCCAGAAACTTCAATTGATTTATTAATAATATCAGTTGCTGTTAATGCTTTTTCTGTAGCTGACACATCATTTTTTATCTCATTAGATGTTTCGTTTTTACAGCTAAAAACTAGAACAAGCGCTAAGAAAAAGATATAATTCTTCATAATAAACATGTATTTATTTTCTAAAGTCGCAAAACTAAACCTAAGATTACAGAAAGGTCTTAAATTGGTCTTAAAGTACTTTTATTATATACAATTTCACCTTTCGCATTTGCATCCAAAAAATAATTAGGATTACAAAAAAACTTCAATCTTACTTTCCTATCTTTGCCAACCATGCAAAAAACGGTTAACATATTAAACAAGAAGGCAAAATTTCAGTACGAGATATTAGATAAATATACGGCTGGAATTGTATTGACCGGAACTGAGATTAAATCTATCAGAACTGGCAAAGCTTCTATTGCTGAAAGTTTCTGTGAATTTAATGATCGAAACGAACTTTTTGTGATTAATATGACGGTTGAAGAATACGCTTATGGTAATTATTATAACCACAGACCAAAAGCAGAACGTAAATTACTTCTCAACAAAAAAGAGCTTAAAAAGCTAAAAAAGGAAATGGATGTAAAAGGTATTGCAATTATTCCTTTACGACTGTATACCAATGAAAAAGGTCTTGCTAAATTAGTTATTGCTATCGGAAAAGGTAAAAAACTCTACGACAAGCGCGAAACAATTAAGGATCGCGATAATAAACGTAATTTAGATAGAATTAAGAAAGATTTCCGATAGTACTTATTAGAAATGAACAAGTTTATAATTTTATTTGTTTTAGCATTAAACTTCAGCTTCGCTCAAGACAGCAACCATTTAGAAATTAACCAAGAGTTTAAAATAGACCAGATTGTATATTTATTTGGCGATAATGTAAAATTAAGAAACTCACCTTCTGTTGACTCTGAAGTGGTTAAATTATTGACTATTGGAGAACCTCTAAAAATTATAGAAAAGAGTTCTGAAACTTTTATGTATAATGGCATAAACTCGCCATGGTATAAAGTAGAATACAATAACCAACAAGGTTATGTTGTAGGTGGATTAATTTCAATAGTAGAAAAGAAAGATGATAATGTTAGATTTCTATTTGCTACAGAAATGGTTGATGAGAAATTGTATATTATTACAAGGGCACTTATTAATTCTAAGACTGAATATTTTGAAAACAAATCAGAATTTCTTGGAAGCAATTATGGTTTTAAGATAAACCTCTATAATAATCGAGGCGTTAAAAGCATTGATAATATTCTATTTATTAATTACCTTCCAGAATCTTGTGGAGCAAATTCTGGCGGATACTACCTCTTTCTAGACAGTAACAACCTATACAAAGTCATTGACGTTTTTTCTAGCGCAGATATTGGTTTTTGGGAATCAGAGAATTTAATTTTTCCTAATGATCCGAAAGGAGAAAAAGACAAAATAATTTATTTTCAGGAACATGGACAATATTCAGAAATGGATAATCTTGAAAATGAACCTACTTGGGAGAAGACAAACACTACTAAAGTGAATTTAAAATGGGTTAACAATAAGCTTCACCCCAATCCCAAGACCATTACCGAAAATCTCAACAAAGAATAGCACTCAACGACGCTTTTAGTCTATATTATATCGGTTTTTTATGATTTTATTTAACAAAAACGATAATTTTAAGATTCCTATAACTTTTACTGCTCTATTTTTAGTCTAAGTTTGATGCAACCTTTTGCAATTTATTTACGTCTATTATAATACGTAACACAAGAATTTTTCAACTTTAGGCACAAAATTTGTGAATAGAGGTAAAATTTAAATCAAACTTTATTTTCATCAATCACTCTCTATGACTAAAAAACTACTCAGCGCCTTCCTAATTTGTATAAGTACATTAGTGTCCGCACAAATCACTGGTAATATTACAGACCATAATAACGAACCACTTCCATTTGTAAATATCTTAATCGAGAATACTTATAAAGGCACAACAAGCAATGATGATGGTTATTATGAACTTAACATTTCAACACCAAAAACCTATACTATTGTTTACAGTTATTTAGGTTATAAAACGGTAAAGAAGACTATTACTATAGATAAATTCCCTTATCAATTAGATGTTATTTTAGCTGAAGAGTCTGTTTCTCTTAATGAGGTTATTATAGATTCTGAAATCGATCCTGCAATAGCCATAATGCGCCAAGCCATTGCACAACGAAAAGCTAATCTTGAAAAAATAAATTCTTATAAAGCCGATTTCTATTCTAGAGGTTTAATAAAAATTAAAGATGCTCCTGAGAAATTATTAGGTCAAGAAGTTGGCGATTTAGGAGGTGCTTTAGATTCTACAAGAAGTGGTATTATCTATTTATCAGAAACAATTTCTAAAATCCAGTTTTTATCACCAAATAAGCTAAAAGAGAAAATTACAGCTTCAAAAGTAAGTGGCAACGATAATGGCTTTAGCTTTAATGCAGCACAAGATGTTGATTTTAATTTTTACAACAATACCATAGAATTTGGAAACGAAATCATTACTCCTATAGCAAACAATGCTTTTGGTTATTACCGTTTCAAGCTCGATGGTGTGTTTTATGATGAAAGAGGAAACCTAATCAATAAAATTAAAGTGACACCAAAGCGTAAAAACGATCCTGTATTTTCTGGATACATTTATATTGTAGAAGACCAATGGGATATTTATGCTTTAGAACTAGACATTACAGGAACTCAAGCACGAATTCCCATTGTAGACGTCATCTCAATACAACAAAACTTTTCATATTCTGAAACTAATGACATTTGGGCCAAAATCTCTCAAAGTATGGATTTTAGATTCGGTATGTTTGGCATCAAGGGAGATGGACGCTACACAGCAGTTTATAGTAATTACGAATTTAATACTGGCCTCACCAGAAAAGATTTTAGTAGAGAAATTGTTGCTTTTGAAAAAGAAGCCAACAAAAAAGATTCTATTTTCTGGCAAACTATTAGACCTGTGCCACTAACTTTAGAAGAGCGCACAGATTACATAAAAAAGGATAGTCTACAAACGCTACGGGAATCTAAACCTTATTTAGATTCTTTAGATCGCGCTAACAATAAATTCAAATTAGGAAATCTATTAGGTTACACCTATCAAAATTCACATAAAGATTATCGCTTAGGTTTTGACATTCCGTTATTAGGAGGTGTTCAATTTAACACGGTTCAAGGATATGCAGCAAATGCTAATGTGTTTTATGTTAAAAATTATGATGATTATAAACGCTTTTTTAGAGCTAGTAGTAATATTCAATATGGTTTTTCAGATGAACGATTACGTGCTACAGGTTCACTTTCTTATAAATTTAACAGCATAACTAATGCCTATTTAAGTTTAACTGGTGGAGTTTCTGCAGAGCAGTTTAATTCTTCTAAACCTATTTCTCCTTTAATAAACTCAGTAAGTACGTTGTTTTTTGAAGATAATTACATGAAATTATACGATAGAAGTTTTATCGCTCTTAATTATTCTGAAGAACTATTTAATGGCATTAGTCTGTTCGCTGGATTAAGTTACGAAAGACGAAAAGCACTCTTCAATACAACGGATCAAACGTTTAGAAATGAAGAAAATGACGTTTACACCAGTAATAATCCACTAGACGAAACCGCTTTTGGCATTGCTCCTTTTAAAACACATAATATTATTAAAGGAAGTGTTACCGCACGTATCAATTTTGCTCAAGAATATTTAAACTATCCAGATGCTAAATATAATGTTAGTAATGATGATTACCCAACATTGTATTTGGGTTATGAAAAGGGTTTTGGAGCCACAAATAACAATTATAATTTTGATCAAATAAAAGCGCGAATACAGCAGTCGTTTAATATAAAAGATAAAGGAAAATTTATGTACAACTTAAAAGCTGGGAAATTTTTTAACGCAGATGATATTGCTTTTATGGACTACCAACATTTTAATGGTAACCAAACACATGTTAGTACAGAAGGTAATTATACCAATGTATTTAATAATTTAGATTATTATTCAGCAAGCACAAATGATGCTTATTTTGAAGGCCATGTAGAACACGATTTTAATGGCTTTTTACTCGGAAAAGTGCCATTGCTTAACAAGTTGAATTTTAATTTGGTAGTGGGAGCGCACATGCTAGCAACACCAGATAATAAACCCTATCAAGAATATTCCGTAGGACTCGATAATATTGGTTGGGGAAAATGGAGATTATTAAGAATCGATTATTTACGTTCTTACCAAAGCGGATTTCAAAGTGATGCTATTGTATTTGGTTTAAAATTCTTTTAAGTTTATAGCATGAAAAAAATGGCATTTATCTTATTCGTTTTATCCTTAAACATATCTGCACAAACAGAAAAAAAGGATTACTCAAAAAACGTCAACTCTATAGACAGCACAGTTGCTAGCTTATATTCAGTAATCTCAGGAGACAAAGGAGTAAAACGCGATTGGGATTTATTTAAGCACCTTTTTAAAAAAGATGCCAAGCTTATTGCTACCGGAAAAAACAAAAAAGGAGAAACTAACATTCTTTATATGTCTCCAGATGATTACATTAAAACCTCTGGGAAATGGCTGGTAGATAATGGTTTTCATGAAGTAGAAATAAAACGAAAATCCCAAATCTTTGGAAACATTGCTCATGTTTTTAGCACCTATGAAGCTTTTAAGAGTAAAGACGAAGAACAACCTTTTATGCGTGGCATAAACAGTATTCAATTGTTTAATGATGGCAAACGTTGGTGGATTGTTAATGTTTATTGGATGCAAGAATCTGAAGAAAATTCTATTCCTGAAGCTTATTTACCAAAGAATAAATAGTTTTCATTTCCTCCGTTAGAGTGAAATTAGCACTTTGAAACTATTTTGTATCGAAAACCAAATTAAAGATCATACAAAAGCTATTGACGTGTCAAAATCACTAAAATTGACATCGTTCTTGCATAATTAGCTATAACCTATTTGAGTTCTAATATATTCGGCTTATTTTTAAGAACATAATACAAAACCATATCAAAAATGAGCATTTCGCCAAAATCAATTTCAACATTAATAATAGCATTAACAATTTCATTTTTTAGTATCGCACAAGACACTAAAAAAAAGACAGTACCTATTTTTAAAGATGGAGAAGCTCAAATTGTAGAAGCGTTTAGTGATGCGAGTGATTGGATTAGACATGATTTGTGGGTAGAAACAGAATTTGATACTGATGGTGATGGCAAACCAGATCGTATGCACGTTGCTGTAACTCGACCAGAACAAACAGAAACGGAAGGTTTAAAACTGCCAATAATTTACGTCTCTAGTCCTTACTTTGCTGGTGTTGCAGGTGATGCTCCCGGAATTATGTGGGACGTTAATATAGAATTAGGTGAGACAGCAAAAGAACGTGTGCACCCAGAAGTTACGCGTCGTGGAAAACGTCCAATTATTTCAAACTCTCATATTAGAAAATGGGTACCTAGAGGTTATATCGTTGTCCATTCTTCTTCTCCAGGAACAGGATTATCTGACGGAGCACCAACGATTGGTGGGAAAAATGAATCTTTAGCTCCAAAAACAGTTATCGACTGGTTATGTGGACGAGCAAAAGGTTATACTGAACGAGAAGGTAACGAGGAAATAAAAGCCTATTGGTCTTCAGGAAAAGTTGGTATGACAGGTACATCTTATAACGGAACGCTACCTCTAGCAGCTGCAACCACAGGAGTTGAAGGTTTGGAAGCTATCATTCCTATTGCTCCAAACACCTCTTATTATCATTATTACCGTTCTAACGGTTTAGTGCGTTCACCTGGAGGTTATTTAGGTGAAGATATTGATGTATTATATGATTTTGTGCATAGCGGAAAGGAAGAAAACCGTGCTTATAACAACAGAACGATAAGAGATACCGAAATGAAAAATGGTATGGATAGAGAGACTGGTGACTATAATGAGTTTTGGGCAGAAAGAGATTATCTTAATCAAATGGACCATATGAAAGCTGCTTTACTAATGTCACATGGTTTTAATGATTGGAACGTGATGCCAGAACATAGCTACCGTATTTATAAGGCTGCTAAAGAGAAAGGGCTACCAACTCAAATTTACTATCATCAATTAGGTCATGGTGGTCCACCTCCAATGACTATGATGAACCGTTGGTTTACAAAGTATCTTCATGGCATAGATAATGGTGTTGAAAAAGAAGAAAACAAAGCTTATATCGTAAGAGAGAATGATGATAACCAACAACCTACGGCTTATAAAGATTATCCAAATCCTGAAGCTTCTAATGTAACATTTAATCTAACTGCAGGAGGAGTAATGTCTGGTGGTTTAACACTTAAATCTGGTTCTAAAAAAGTTGAAACTTTATCTGACGATGCAACAATATCTGGTAGTGAACTTGCTAAAATAGCTTACTCTAAAAACAGACTATTATATGTAACTCCTAAGTTAAAAAATGATATTCATATTTCGGGTGTACCAAAAGTTAGTATCACATTATCTAGCAATAAATCTGCTGCAAATCTTTCGGTTTGGTTAGTGTCTTTACCTTGGCAAGAAGGAGAAAAAATTACTAGTAATATTATTACACGTGGTTGGGCAGATCCTAAAAACTACAAATCATTAACAGAGGAAGAAGATTTAAAACCTGGTGAGTTTTATACCGTAAATTTCGATTTACAACCAGATGATCAAATCATAAAAGCCGGACAACAAATTGGTTTTATGATCTTTTCTAGTGATAAAGAATTTACCTTACACCCAAAAGCAGGCACTAAATTGACTATTAAATTAGATAAAACATTATTGACTTTACCCGTTGTTGGAGGAAAAGAAGCTTTTACTAAGGCAACGAATTAGTATTGTTTAAATTTTTACAAGAGTATTGATATTTATTAATTGTGCATCATTACTCAAAATCACGAAAAATGGAAATAAAATATAATGAAATAGAAAAATCATTAGAAATTAAAGATGATTTAAAAAATCATTATTTCTTGATAAAAATTATAATGATTTTAAATTTGATAAGTGCGACTTTTCAATTATCTGATATAAATGAAACGGAAATCGGATTTATAGAAATTACATTCCTTTTAGTTGGAATTAGCTCATTAATTATTTTGTGCATTTTTGTTTTTAAAAAATCTACTTCTGAGAAAATACCGATTGAAAAAATTGAGCGATTAAATGAAAAAACAATATTTGGAAAAAAAAGATTCTCATTAAAACTAAGTAACGGAAAAAATCGTGACTTAACGGAATTGAAAACTCAAGCGGAATTTGCTGAATTGAAAAAACTATTTTCTGAAATAGGAATTACAAACTGAAAGAAAAAACGTTGTACAACAGCGTATATAATTTATGGTTAGTTCTTACCTACTTACGAAAGGAAATAAAGTCTTAATTCTAACAGCAAAGTGATCTAAATTCTTAAAATAAAAAACTAATTCTTATCCTCTAACATAGGTACAAATCTAAAATCGCCAAATTCATGTTTTTCAAATTCCTTTGGTCCTTTTCTAATAAATAAGGTCATTACTTGTACATCATCACCAACAGGAATTACCAAGCGTCCACCAATAGCCAATTGACTCAATAATGGATTAGGTACAAAAGGTGCACCTGCTGTTACAATTATACTTTTAAACGGAGCCTCAACTGGTAAACCTTTATAACCATCACCAAATATTAGGCTTTTTGCTCTGTAACCCAATTTAGGCAAAAATTTAGACGTTTTTTTAAAAAGCTCTTGCTGACGCTCTATACTAAAAACTTTAGCGCCAAGTTCTAAAAGCACTGCGGTTTGGTAACCACTTCCTGTTCCAATTTCTAAAACTTTATCGCCAGGTTGCACTTGTAATAATTCAGATTGAAATGCCACAGTATAAGGTTGAGAAATGGTTTGATCTGCAGCAATAGGAAATGCTTTATCTTGATAGGCATGATCTATAAAACCAGAATCCATAAACAAATGTCTAGGGATTTTGCCAATGGCTTTTAATACTCCTTTATCTTTTATTCCTTTTTTTATCAGCGTATCAACAAGTTGCTGTCGCATTCCTTGATGCTTAAATGTATCTTTCAAAGCGTAGTTTAGTTTACGCTAAATTAATTTAAAGATGCAGAAATTCAAAGAAAGAATTTAATCTTTATTTTATTATCATTTTCGCAGTATTTTATATTTTCTTTTTTCAATTTCTGAGCGAAAACGCCTATTTTTGTTAAAAACAGAAAAACATGCTAAAAGCTGGTGTTCTTGGTGCTGGTCACCTAGGTAAAATACATTTAAGGTTACTCAACCAATCTCATAAATATGATCTTGTCGGTTTTTACGATGCAGATCCTGAAAACGCTAAACGTGTCGTTGAAGAATTTGGTTATACATATTTCGATTCTATTGACGATTTAATAGAAGCTGTAGATGTCGTTGATATTGTAACTCCTACCCTTTCTCATTATGATTGCGCTAAAAAAGCCATAAAAAAAGGGAAACATATCTTTATAGAAAAACCTATTACTAATACTGTTGAAGAAGCGGAAACCATTAGAACTTTAGTGGCAGAACATGGTGTAAAAGGACAAGTTGGTCATGTAGAGCGTTTTAATCCTGCATTTATAGGTGTTAAAGAGCAAATAGTAAACCCTATGTTTATAGAATGTCACAGACTAGCTGAATTTAATCCTCGTGGTACTGATGTACCTGTGGTTTTAGATTTAATGATTCATGATATTGATATTATTCTTAGTGTTGTAAAGTCTCCTGTAAAACATATTTCTGCAAGTGGAGTTTCTGTAGTTAGTGAAACACCAGATATTGCCAATGCTCGTATTGAATTTAAAAATGGTTGTGTTGCTAATTTAACAGCAAGTAGAATTTCATTAAAAAATATGCGTAAAACACGCTTCTTTCAAAAAGATGCTTACATCTCAGTAGATTTTCTTGAAAAGAAATGTGAAGTGGTTAAAATGAAAGATGCTCCAGAACAACCTGGTGACTTTGATATGATACTTCAAAATGCAGAAGGCATAAAAAAACAAATTTATTTTGACAATCCCGAAATAGCAAACAACAATGCCATTTTAGACGAATTAGAAACGTTTGCAGATGCCATAAATAACAATACTAAGCCAATTGTTACACTACATGATGGTACGGAAGCATTACGTGTTGCCAATATGATTATCAATCAGTTTTAATTCACCTTTAATGATTAACAGATTCCTATTTTCACAGGAATAAAAATTAAAATTTCAATGAAAAACATAGCAGTTATAGGTGCAGGAACTATGGGAAATGGTATTGCCCATACTTTTGCACAATCAGGATTTAAGGTACAACTTATAGATATTAGTGAAGCGTCTCTAAAACGAGGCATGGATACTATTTCTAGAAATTTAGATCGTATGGTTGCTAAAGAAAAAATTAGCGAATCAGATAAATCTGAAACTTTAGGAAATATTAAAACATTTACGAGTACAGAAGAAGGTGTTAAAAATGCTGATTTAGTGGTTGAAGCTGCAACTGAAAATATCGATTTAAAGTTAAAAATATTTAAACAGTTGGATGAAGTTTGTAGCGAAAACACAATTCTATCTACAAATACCTCTTCTATTTCTATTACTCAAATTGCTGCAGTAACGTCGAGACCTGAAAAAGTGATAGGCATGCATTTTATGAATCCTGTGCCAATTATGAAATTGGTAGAAATTATTAGAGGCTACAGTACTAGTGATGAAGTGACTTCTACAATCATGGAATTATCTAAAACGTTGGGTAAAGTACCAACAGAAGTTAATGATTATCCTGGTTTTGTAGCGAACCGTATTTTAATGCCAATGATAAACGAATCTATAGAAACACTCTATAATGGTGTTGCTGGAGTTGAAGAAATTGATACGGTAATGAAATTAGGCATGGCACATCCAATGGGACCATTACAATTGGCAGATTTTATTGGTTTAGATGTTTGTTTATCTATTCTTAATGTAATGTATGATGGTTTTAAAAACCCTAAATATGCACCTTGCCCTTTATTAGTTAACATGGTAATGGCTGGTAAATTAGGTGTAAAATCTGGTGAAGGTTTTTATGATTATTCTGAAAGTAGAAAGGCAGAGAAGGTTGCTGGGGAGTTTTTGAAGTAAATCGTTTTAGATCATAGATCAACTAAAAGCAATAAACAGACACAATAGGGTGTATAAATCTAAATGACTTTATTAAAAAACAGACACAAAAGTGGTTAAAATAATTCCGTTTAAAGCCGTAAAACCAACCAGAGCTATTGTTGGTCTTGTCGCTTCTCGTCCTTATCAAAGTTATACTTTAGATGAGCGTGAGTCTAGAATGGCCTATAACCCTTATAGTTTTCTTCATATCGTAAATCCTGGTTACAAATATGCTCAAGAAGTTACCGGAGAGGAACGTTACAAATTAGTAAAAAATCGGTATTTAGAATTTAAAGAAGAAGGTATTTTTGTTCAAGATAAAAAGCCTTCATTTTATGTGTATAAAATTGTGAATCGGCATGGCCAAGAATTTAGCGGAATTATTGCTGCAACAAGTGCTGAAGATTATGAGAATAACATTATAAAAAAGCACGAAGATACCATTGCCAAACGTGAAGAAACTTTTAAAACTTATATTCAGACTGTAGGTTTTAATGCTGAGCCTGTTTTATTAACCTATCCAGATAATGCTATTATTGCAAACATTATTAAGGAAACACAAAAGGGTTATGCAGAATTTGAGTTCACCATGACCTATAAAGACACACATTATCTATGGAAAATTGATACCGAGGACACTATAAGCACTATTCAAGAAGAGTTTAAAAAAATGAAAACCGTTTACATTGCTGACGGTCACCATAGATCGGCTTCATCTTACCTTTTATACAAAGATGAAAAGGCAAAAAACCCAAATCATAATGGTAGTGAGTCTTACAACTTTTTTATGTCGTTTTTAATTCCTGAATCTAATTTGGTAATTCATGAATTTAATAGACTAATTAAAGACCTAAATGGTTTAAGCAAAGAAGAATTTTTGATTAAACTTGATGGTTCTTATAGAATTGAAAACAGAGGTGTAATACCTTATAGCCCATCTAATCCTCATCATTTTAGTATGTATTTAGATGGTGAATTTTATTCACTTTATTTAAGAAAAACGGCTTACGAATTTAAAACGGCATTAGATCAACTAGATGCTCAATTATTGTATAAAACAATACTTCAACCTATTTTAAACATTAACGATTTAAGACACGATAACCGCATTTCTTACGTTAATGGACAACACGAAATGGTTACTATAAAAAGTAGCGTAGATAGTGGCGAATTTAAAGTTGGTTTTGGTATGTGCGCATCTAATGTAGAACAGATGAAACAAATTTCAGATGAAGGTTTAACAATGCCTCCAAAAAGCACTTATATTTTACCGAAATTAAGGAGTGCAATAACAATATATGAGTATTAGAACCTAAATTAATAATAATAATAATAAGGACATAGTATTTTCAAAATATAGAAACGAATCAATGAGTATTAAAATAAATTTAGAAAACATTAAATCAACAATACCAGAACACGTAACATTAGTCGCAGTTTCTAAAACCAAACCTGTTAGTGATTTAATGGAAGCCTATAATGCTGGACAACGCATTTTTGGTGAAAACAAAATCCAAGAAATGGCAGACAAATATGCAGAAATGCCAAAAGATATTCAATGGCATATGATTGGTCACGTTCAGCGAAATAAAGTAAAATATATGGCTGAATTTGTGAGTTTAATTCATGGTGTGGATAGCTTTAAATTATTAAAAGAAATTAATAAACAAGCCAAAAATCACGATAGAATTATAGACTGTTTACTTCAAATTAAAATAGCTGATGAAGATAGTAAATTTGGGATGTCTGTTAGTGATGCCACTACCCTTTTACAATCAGATGAATTTTCAGAATTAAAAAATATAAAAGTTGTGGGTCTCATGGGAATGGCAACTTTTACAGATAATATGACACAAGTTAAAAAAGAATTCAAATTCCTAAATAACACGTTTTCAACACTTAAAAACACTAATTCTGACCTAAAAATTAAAAGTATGGGAATGAGTGGTGATTATCAATTAGCAATTGAATGTGGAAGTACAATGATTCGCGTAGGAAGTAGTATCTTTGGTACTAGAAATTATAATAATTAGTTAACTGATATGTCTCAGTTTTCTTACTTTGACAAACAAATAACAATAAATAACGTAACGTTATATACGCAATACTAGACATAGAAACCACAGGTGGCAAGTACAATGAAGAAGGAATTACAGAAATTGCTATCTATCAATTTGATGGTCATAAAGTAACCGATCAGTTTATTTCATTGGTAAATCCTGAGCGTGAGATTCAACCTTTTGTTGTTAATCTTACAGGTATAAATTCTAACATGCTTAAAAATGCACCTAAATTTTATGAGGTAGCTAAACGCATTGTAGAAATTACCGAAGACTGTATAATTGTAGCACATAACTCTTCTTTTGACTACAGGATTTTAAAAACAGAATTTAAACGTTTAGGCTTTCCTTTTAAAAGAAAAACACTTTGTACCGTAGAGCTTTCAAAACAACTTATTCCAGATATGGCATCCTATAGTTTAGGTAAGCTTACTCGTGCATTAGGCATACCTATGAGCGATAGACACCGAGCGAATGGAGATGCTATGGCAACGGTAAAATTATTTAAGATGCTACTCGCTAAGGATTTAGACAAAGTTATTGTTAAAGATGCTATTAAAGTAGAACAGAAGTCTAAAATGGCTTCTAATCTTAATTCTATTATTGAAGAAATGCCTTCAGATACTGGCGTCTATTATATTCATAATAGCGATGGAGACATTATTTATATTGGTAAAAGTAACAATATAAGAAAGCGGATTATTCAACACTTTACAGGTACAAATTCTAAATCTAAAAAAATACAGCGGTTAGTAAGTACTGTAACTTACGAAAAAACAGGAAGCGAATTAGCCGCGTTACTCAAAGAAAGCGCTGAAATAAAAAAGAACAAACCTATTTTTAATAGAGCATTAAGGAGAACTATATTTACTCATGCACTCTACAGTTCAATTGATGATAATGGCTATATAAATCTTACCATTGACAAATCTAATAGAGAAGAAACTCCCATTACTACATTTAGCACAAGAGCAAGTGGAAAGCATTTTATGTTTAAAGTTGTTGACCAATATCATTTGTGCCAAAAACTCACAGGTTTATATAATACCAAAACGAGTTGCTTTAAATATGATGTAAAAGAATGTGAAGGAGCTTGTATTAATGAAGAACCTGTAGAAATTTACAATAAAAAAGTAACTCGTCTTATTGAAAAATACAGTTATGATAGTAAGGATATTCTTATTATAGATAAAGGTAGAACTATTGAAGAAAAATGTGCGTTTTTAATAGAAAATGGGATTTTTAAAGGCATGGGATTTTTTGATTTAAATCATCAGATAAATAATAAAAAAATACGCTCCTCCTTAATTACACCTATGGATAATGATAGAGACACTCAACATATCATTCAGAGTTATATGCGGAGAAATAAAAGACTTAAAATTATAGATTTAAATAATAATTAATGAAGATAAAGTTTTTAATAATTGCTATTTCTTTGTCATGTTTTAGCTTCTCTCAAGATTACAATGCCGCGATGTCAGTTCATAAAAATGAATTAAAACTGACCGGATATTCCAAAGATTCAACTGCAAGTGCATTAGTTATTTACGATTATGGTAACAGCTATGTCGACAAAAACACATTTTGGTTAAGAACAGAAATTAAGCAAAAAATAAAAATTCTAAGAACTAACGGTATTGAAAGAGGTGAATTTGAAATAAAACTTTACAAAGGAAAATCTTCAGAAGAAAAAATTAAATCCATAAAAGGCACTACTTACAATATAGATGGTGATAAGATTGTAAAAACAGAATTAACAGAAGATGCTATTTTTGAAGAAGAAAATGACGACTACAAATTGGTGAAATTTGTGTTACCAAATGTAAAAATAGGCAGCATAATAACGGTAAGTTATGAAACTCAATCTCGTTTTATGACTAAATTTCAACCATGGTATTTTCAAGGGCAAGATCCAGTACTTTATAGTGAATACAATACTAGTATTCCAGGTAATTACGAATACCACATTAAGCTCGTGGGTACATTACCACTTGAGACCCATGACAAAAGGTTAGAAAAAAGGTGTATCGAAGGGAGGGCAAATTCTTTTGCAGATTGCGCAGTTTCGAAGTATGTAATGAAAAATATACCTGCATACAAACCTGAAGCATTTACAACTACATCCTTAAATTACACTTCTAGAATTGAATATGAACTTAGTGTAATAAAAGGTTTTGATGGTAGTATTAATAAATACACTAAAAATTGGGACGTTGTAGACCGAGAACTAAAAACGGACAAGGATTTTGGAAAACAAATCAGTAAAAAAAGCCTTGTAAAAGATATCTTACCAAATTCAATTTCTTTATTAGAAGATAACTTAGCTAAAGCAAATGCCATCTACCAATTTGTGTTAAATAATTATAAATGGAATGGTAAATCTGAACGTTACGATGTCTCAGTTAAAAATTTAATTAAAGAAAAAGTTGGTAGTGTTTTCGAAATTAATTTATTATTAGAAAACCTATTAACGAGTGAAGGTTTTCAAACATTCCCTGTCTTAATGTCAACACGAGGAAATGGCTTTGTTACTAAAATATATCCCGTTCTTTCAGATTTTAATTATGTTATTGTAAAAACAACTATAGATGGCAAGGACTATTTTTTAGATGCTACAGACCCTTATCATTCATTTGGTGAACTACCATTTAGGTGTTTAAACCAATACGGACGATTGATTGATTTTGAAAATGAAAGTCATTGGGAACCGATAAATGTAGATGGGTATTCAACTAGAACACATCGTGCGGAAGTTGCCTTATCTAATGACGATTTAATTTCAGGAAACATAAAAAGTAATTTCACTTCTTATCATTCCAATAAATATAAGCAACAATATAATGAACACCCTAGTGATTATATTGAAAACAAAGCAAACTACTATAACAACATAGTTATTGCCGACCACAAAGTCTTAGATTTTGATAAAACACAACCTAAGTTTACTGAAAGTATCGATTTTTCTATTGAACCAGAATTTGTTGGTAATAAAATTTATTTAAACCCTTTTCTTATAAAGTTTTTTGATGAAAATCCTTTTAAGCTTCAAGAACGCACATATCCCATAGATTTTGGATACAAAGACATATATACTTATAGCTTAAAGATAGATATAAATGATAAATTTAAAATTTTAGAAACACCTTCTGTCCAGCAATATGCATTACCTGAAAACGCAGGAAGTTTAATCTTTAATACAGAGTCAAAAAACAACCAAATCGTTGTATATTTTAAAGTTAAATTTAATAATACTTTATATTCAAGAGAATTTTACCCTTATCTAAAAACCTTTATGGATAAGGTAGTAGAAATTCAAAATAATACAGTTATCGTTTTAGAAAAACAATAATTTTACTTTTCGTATTTTTAAGACATGGAATCAAATCAAAAACATAATTGGAAAACTATACTTCATGAAATAATTTATGAAGCAGATACACCAGCTGGAAAAAGGTTTGATGTAATTTTACTAATATTTATTTTACTCAGTATTTTACTTGTAATGCTAGAGAGTGTTGCTAGTATTGATAAAGAATATCATCAACTATTATATATTGGAGAATGGATTGTTACCATTTTATTTTCAATTGAATATATTTTAAGAATTGTAAGTGTAAAAAAACCAGTAAAATATATCTTTAGTTTTTTTGGTATAATAGACTTCTTATCAACCATACCAATGTACGTTGCATTTTTATTTGGAGGAGCACAAGCATTAGTTACTTTAAGAGCGTTACGTTTACTTAGGGTTTTTAGAATATTAAAACTTGCTCGTTATTTAGGTGCGTCTAATCAATTAAAAGATTCCATAATTGCGAGTAGAGTTAAGATTTTGGTTTTTTTATTTGCAGTAATGGTTTCTTCAATAATCTTTGGAACTATTATGTACTTAGTAGAAGGCGAAGTTAATGGTTTTGACAATATTCCAAAAAGCGTCTATTGGTGTATTGTTACTTTAACAACTGTAGGTTTTGGAGATATTGCTCCACAAACACCTTTAGGGCAATTTATAACTACATTTATTATGATTTTAGGTTATGGTATCATTGCTGTACCAACCGGAATTGTATCTGCAGAATACACTAAAAGTAGCCTTAAAGCTGATGAAGCAAATGCTAAAAAACAAGAAGGTCAAGACATTGAAGATCTACACATGAATTCGCAATGCTGTATTAATTGTTTAGATACTAAGCACCAAGATGGTGCAGAATACTGTCACAAATGTGGACATAAAATGCATCATGACTTATAACAATACGCTTATTTCAATAGTTGGCCCAACAGCCATTGGTAAAACAGCTTTAAGTATTAAACTTGCTCAGCATTTTAATACTGAAATCATCTCAGCTGATTCTAGACAATTTTTTAAAGAAATGTCCATTGGCACAGCCGTACCATCTTTAGAAGAGTTGGCAGGAGCTCCTCATCATTTTATTCAACATCAATCCATAAATGATAATTTTAATGTTGGAGATTTTGAACGCGCAGCGATTTTAAAAATAAAAGAATTACACCAAACGAATCCTACCCTTGTAATGGTTGGTGGTTCTGGGTTGTATGTAAAAGCTGTAACGAAAGGCTTAGATTATTTTCCAGAAGTAGATTCTAGTATAAGAACAAATCTTAATTTACAATTTGAAAAAGATGGTTTACTTAATTTGCAAGAGCAGTTAAAAGATTTAGATCCGCAAGCTTATAAAACAATTGCTATAGATAACCCACAACGTGTTATTAGAGCTTTAGAAATTTGTATTGGTACAGGTAATCCATATTCCTCTTATTTAACTAATCCTGAAAAAAAGCGTAATTTTAAAACAATCTCTATTGGATTAAATGCAGAACGTTCAATAATATACGATAGAATTAACCAACGTGTTGATCTAATGGTTGAAAATGGCTTATTAGAGGAAGCAAAATCCCTTTTTTCATATAAACATCTTAATGCCTTAAATACGGTTGGCTACAAGGAATTATTTAACTATTTTGAAGGTAACTTCACACTAGATTTTGCCATTTCTGAAATTAAGAAAAATACAAGACGTTTTGCTAAACGACAACTAACCTGGTTTAGAAAAGATAATACTATAAAATGGTTTAATTTTGAAACTGACGCTAAAGAAATTATAAAATATATTGAGAACAATAGCATCTAATGATTAGCTAGTCCTAACCCAATATTACAATAGTATCCATAAAAAAATCCAGTTCAAAGAACTGGATTTTAAAACTATATAGAATTCACTAATTATTTATCGGTATTTATGACTAATCTAAATCCTTCACCATGAATGTTTAAAATTTCAACATTCGGATCTGGTTTTAAGTATTTACGCAATTTTGCAATATACACATCCATACTTCGAGACGTAAAGTAGTTATCATCTCTCCATATTTTAGTTAATGCTAATTCTCTTGGCATTAAATCATTTTCATGTAAAGCCAATAAACGTAATAACTCATTTTCTTTTGGTGATAATTTAGTAGGATCACCTCCATCAAACTTTAAAAAACGTAATTTAGAGTTAAGATCAAAACGACCAATCTTAAATTCAAATTGTTTACTATCTGCTACAGAATCAGTTGCCTTACGCTGTATAATAGCTTTAATTTTCATTAATAATACTTCGCTATCAAACGGTTTGTTAAGATAATCATCTGCTCCAACTTTATAACCTTTAAGTACATCTTCTTTCATGGCTTTAGCCGTTAAAAAGATAATTGGCACGTCTGCATTCTTTTCTCTTATTTCTTTAGCTAAAGTAAATCCATCCTTATATGGCATCATTACATCTAAAATACATAGATCGTAATCATCTTTTTTGAACTTTTCAAAGCCTTCCATACCATTTTTAGCATGTACAACGTCGTAATCGTTCATCATTAAATAATCTTTTAAAACAGTTCCAAAATTTGGATCGTCTTCTACCAAAAGTATTTTTTTATTTTGCTCTTCCATAATTCGTTTTTTATGATATTAACGGCATCTTTATAACAAAAGTACTGCCTTTTCCTTTTTCACTTTCTACTGATATATGACCTTGATGGTCTTCTACTATTCTTTTTACATAGGCCAACCCTAGACCATGTCCTTTTACATTATGTACATTTCCTGTATGTTCTCTATAAAACTTTTCAAACACACGTTTGGCAACAGCTTTGGTCATTCCATTACCTTGATCAGATATTTTTAAAATAATATTATTACCAACATTTTCGGTATACACATCTATTTTTGGTGCATCATCCGAGTATTTAATAGCATTGTCTAATATATTTACAATAACATTGGTAAAATGCGTTTCATTTGCTAATACTGATGACTTATCAGCGTTTAAATGTGTTTTTACATAACCTTGTCTATCTTCAACTATTAACTCTACATGTGTAATAGCATCTTCTATTAAGTCGTGCAACTCATAACGTTCCTTACTAATGTTCAGTTCATTTTTATCTAATTTAGAAATACGCAATACATTTTCTACCTGTGCATGCATGCGTTTATTCTCTTCCTTTATCATTCCCAAATAACGCAGTACCTTTTCCTGATCGTTGAGTATCTTAGGGTTTTTAATAGAATCTAAAGCCAAATTAATAGTTGCTATTGGTGTTTTAAACTCATGCGTCATATTATTAATAAAGTCCGTCTTAATTTGTGAAATTTGACGTTGTCTAATTAATTGATAAATAGCACTTCCATAAGCAATAATTATAATACTTGTAAATACTATTGAAAGCACAATCATCTTTATAATAGATGATAACAGGTATTTCTTTCTTTCAGGAAACTCTACCCATAAATTATATGTACTTTCATTATTATTATCTAAAAAAACTTTTACACCTCTAAAATCATTTTCCTTATTGAAATTTTCAGTCTGTACTTTTGTCGCTAAATCATTGTCATAAATTCCAAATTCAAAGTCTAAATCTATACCTTCATTCTTTAGCTCTCTATCTAATATATTTGCAACTTGTTGTGTTGAAATTCTCAAATAGACTGGTTTATCCTTAAGTAAAGTTTTAAATGTATCTTCATACATTTGCTTATCTAAAGCCGTTAAAGAAGAGTATTCTTTTAATCTTGTTTCAGGATCTATTCGTCTATTTCCATCAATTTTTACATTATTATAAGTGTCTGTTACACGTGCGCTAAAAAGCTTACTCACGCTAAAACTATCTGCATCAATCTCATCAAACATTGATGGCACCTTATAGAGCTCTTCAAAAACAGTATTAAAATGAACTATTTTTTTATCATTAATATCATCTTCAGTGGCAATAAATAATTCTTTTATAATAGAAGAATTAGCTTTATTCTCATTGTTTAAATATGGTCGAAGCTTCTGAAGATAATCTCTATATTCACTTTCTGCTATAGAATTAGAGGTTAAACTTAAAGCTCTAGTTACACTTAGAGTAAAATTCTTCTTTTCATTTTCTATACTATTATTTATAAAAAATGATTGTACAAAAATTATACCTATAAGAGATAAACTCATTAAGACTATTAATAATATAAATAGCTTTTTGCTCATCAGCCAAATTTAACATTTTAACATTTAGTATAAATTAGGTTTAACCTAACGTTAACAAAAGAAAATAATAAATTATCAATTTATTTTTTTGAGGATGGATTTATGGATTTTAAAGGCCTGTTGTTTAGCATCTTCTAAATCATTGTTTAGGATAACAAAGTCAGACTTCTTAATTTTCTCAGTATCAGACAACTGATTTTCTATAATCGATTTTACCTTTTTTTCTGAAGAATTATCGCGTTTCATTACGCGTTGTATTCTCAATGCTTCGTCTGCAACAACAGTTATAATGTAATTGTACTGGTTTTCTAGATTATTTTCAAATATTATTGCAGCCTCCTTTATCACATAATCAGCGTTTTGTTTTTTAAGCCATCGCTTAAAATGTGCTGCTACTTTTGGATGGACAATAGCATTCATTTTTGAAAGTAACGATCTATCATTAAAAATTTTTGAAGCTAAATATGGTTTATTCAATTCACCATCTATATAGGCATCACTACCAAACAAATCTATCAGTTTTCGTTTAATAACTTTAGAACGTTTCATTAAAGCCTTAGCCTCATCATCTGCAATATAAACAGGCACACCAAAAGATTGAAAACATTTTAAAATTGTTGTTTTTCCACTTCCTATTCCACCTGTTAATCCGACTACTACCATTTATAACTTAATAAAATCTATTCGTTTTTGTTTAATATTTATATGTTTTACAAAATTGGGTTTCTTAACCACTTTAGGCACCAAATAAGTTTGATTTTCTTCCAATTCAGCATAATTACACTCTACTTTAAAGTCTGAAGTGTTTACGGCATTATAATTTTCTAAATCTACGTAATAAGAAATACTTACGGTTTTTGGAAAATAATTAATGGTTACATCATTAGGTTGGTTGGTTATGGTTAAAGGTACGTCTACAGTACCTTCTGTAAAACGAGCAACTTCAGCAGATACCTTAATTGATTTTGGAAATATTTCGATATTCTGATAATCTGAAATATCTAATTTTACACTTTCATTAATTTTACTTTTAATATCTTTTAAAACCAGATCTTCTGTGGTAATGGTATTAATTTTATCTACTTCAGAAGCTGCACCAACAATTTTCACACTATCTATATCAAATTTAAAGTCTCCTTTTAAATCATAACCCACAACATAATTAATAGTTTGTTTTAAAGTTATTGGAACCTTTTTTGAAGCACGCTTCGAAAATGCAATTAGAAGCGTGTCTGGTAATACAGAAACCAAATCATAGGAACTCCCTAATTGACTCTCAATAAGAAATTTATGTTTTTGTACGTCGAATATAAAATGATTTGATTTTACTGTAACCTCCTTTTTAGCTTTTACTTGAAGTACTTTAGAATTCTTGAACATTAGAGGCACTAAAGCGAATCCTTTAGCTTCAACATACGCAATAATGTAATTGGCTGAGTCATTTTTTAATACAATTTCATCTTCAAAACCAACTAAATTTACTTTTAGTTTTATGGTTTGTTTGTAATCATTTGAAAGCTTTGATATAATTAAAAACACAAATGAAATAGCAAAGAACAGACTAAAACGTTTTACGCTTTTCTTTTTTAACTGGTCTAATATGTTCATTTTTTTCTTTGAATTCATTTATAATTTAAAAAATAAATGAGGAAATGATTCTTCAGGATTTTTACCCAATACAAGTAATGTAAATGTTGATTTTAAAAATCCATAACCATAGCCAAAAAACTGAATAATTATAGCTAGCAACGCTTGAAATGCAACACTTAAACTTCGATTAGAAATTAATGCCAAAACAAATGCTAAAATAAAATAAAAGCCATATAAATATAACGGCAGATTAATATGAAATAGTGCCATTATTATTGAAACAATAAACCCTAAACTAAACAAAGTAGGAAACCAATACACTATACTTTTTGATTTTGGATGCCATTGATTAAGAATTGGCCTTACCATACCAAATTTATTCACTTGCTTGTAAAATTTAGACCAAGAGACACGACGCTTATGATATACAAAAGCACTCTGAATTAATGTAGTTTTAAAACCTAACTTATGTAAGCGCAATGATAAATCCGGATCTTCTCCTGGATGAATTTTACCAAACCCACCAGAAGCCAAAAAGGCTTTTTTAGATAAACCCATATTAAAACTTCGAGGCTGAAAATCTTCAACCTTTTGTTTTCCACCTCGTATACCACCTGTTGTAATAAAAGAGGTCATAGCAAAGTTTATGGCTTTTTGAAGATTTGTAAAAGAGCTGTGTGCCGCATCTGGTCCACCAAAACAATCATAATACGTTGTCTCCAAAAATTTATCAACCTCTATTAAATAATTTGAAGGCAACAAAACATCTGAATCTAAAATTATAAAATAGTTACCTTTTGCTTTTTGCATACCAAAATTCCTTGAATCACCAGGACCAGAATTAGGCTTGAAGTAATAAGAAATATTTAGTTGATCCTTAAATTGTTCTACGATCTGTTCTGAAGTTTCTGTAGAACCATCTTCAATAATTACAATTTCATAGTTGTATTGCCCTTCAAAATTTAAAAAACTTTCTAAGAGTTCTTTAATTTCATCTGGTCTGTTATATACAGGAATAATAAAAGAAAAAGTAATCGTCTTCATATACGCAAAGGTAAATAAACCAAGTACAACTTTTAATAGATATTATAGCTTAAATTGAATTCGGTTCTAATCCGAAAGAATAAAAATTGAAGGATATAAAAACGTAAAGTATTAAGCAAAAAAAAGCCGCTAAAAATAGCGGCTTTTAAAAATTATAATGAGATTAGCTTATTGCTTAATCACTCTAATAGTTTCAGTTACATTACCAATAGTTACTTTAACAAAGTAAGCACCAGTTTGTAAGCTAGACATGTTAATATCGCTATCAACAGTATTAGGTGTTACTCTTAATACTTCTTGACCTAGCATATTATACATTGCCACTTGCTCTATTGTGTTTTGAGCATTTAATGTTAATGTATTTTTAACTGGGTTAGGATAGTATGTAAAAGCTACTTCGTTCTCAACATTTCCAACACTTAAAGAAGCGCTATATGCTGAAATTGAGAAAGGCTCAACTTCATCACCCAAATATTCCCAAACTCTTACGTAAATTGTTTCTCCACCTGTTAAACCTGTTAATTCAAGTTGAGAATAATTATCTCCAAAACCTGGTACATCGTCATCATCACATTCTAAAGAAGTTAATGCACCACATGTACCTGTAAACGCCTCAATTACTGAATCAAAACCTGTACCTCCTGATGAATCATCACCAACTTGAATAGTAACATCTCCACTTGCCGGTACTACAATAGAATACCATACTCCAGCTCCATCTGAACCACAAGAAGCAGCTTCTGCATCTGCTGTTGCTCCTGCAACTGTTCCATCAACAGGGTTATCAGCGAAAACTGCTCCTGGTGTTAAAACTGTAGCGTTAAGACATTCATCATTAGTTGGAGGACAGCTATATGAAGCTGATCCTATAGTCTCACATGATGCATCTTGATCATTTAATATTGAATAGTTAATAGTTGTTCCACTTGCATATGGTCCAAAGCTAACAATACCTGTAGTCGAAACTTGCTGATCTGCGCTGCCTTGATCATCAGATACAGTAACTGAAGTCGCAGTACCTAAGCTTGTTACATCTACATCTACAGAAAACTGAGTATTTGCACAATCCTCTACAACTGTATATGTAGCTTCTGCATTAACACATGTGTTTTCAGTAATATCTAGTGTGTAAGTTGTACTTTGAGGCGTAGCCCAAGTAGAAATCACAATATAATATGTTGTTCCATTTGTAACGGACACTTCTAAACTGTAATCATCCGTAATACCTCCATTACCATAACCCGCAACACATTCAGTTCCTATATTTGCACAGTCTGTATACACAAAAAGTCCAGAATAAGTACTTCCAATTGCTGACATTGCAATATTAATTGTAGCATCTGCAGTTGCTGTATAAGCATACACAACATCGTCACCATTTAAATAACTACTAGTTGTACCACATCCAGTAGCACCAGGAGAAGCTGAATAATCATCACCATAGCTCGCTGTATCGTCAGTTGTTGTATAAGGTAAAGCAGCTACATCAATAGCCGTTTCACAAGTTGCACCTATAGGCGCTGATTCTGTTGTAAAACTCCATATTGCACAGCCAGTTGCAATAGAAACACCATTTAAAGGCCTAACTTGCCAGTAAATCGTAGTATCAAAACCTGCAACGTTTAAATCTGCTGTTAAGTCTGTATAGTTGCCTTCCAAAGTTAAATCAGAACCATCAGATTCAGTACCTGAATATAGATTATAACTTGTAGGTACTGGACCAGTCGTAGGCGCTTCCCAAGTTAAAGTTACAGCTCCTACTGCGATATCAACTTCACCAGATACTGGTAAAGGATTAGCAACACAGTCTGGTGCAGTTGGCACTATATATTCTTCAAAACAAACATCTATCACACCTGCTGCCGTGTCTAACCAGAAATATGCTAAATATTCAGTTGATGGTGTCAAATCAACAACTACTGTTGATGCTGCAAGTGTATTGTTATTACATAATATTTCTGTTCCACCACAAGCGTCATATATTGCAACACCTAAAGCAGTTGATCCATTAACATTAATAGTAACTGCACCTGTAGCAGTTGGTGTGAATGCCACCCAATATCCTACATTACCAAAAGCATCACAACTTGTTAAAGTCTCAGAGCCACCATTATCAAAATCTAGGCTAATTGGAGTGGCTGTAGAACAATCTGTTTCTACAGTAGCACTAATAGCAGTAGAACACTCTTCACCTAATAATGGCTGAGACCACTGAACAGTTACATATGAGCTATCTCCACTAGCTCCACAGTTAGCTTGCACATAAATATCGTAAGTCTCTCCTGGAGTCAAACTAGATAAACTTAACAAAGGAGTTGTCATTACAGTACCTGTTGTACCACCATCTCCTTGAACGTAAGGAGACACTCCATACTCATATGTCCAATCTGTTTCCATGTTACCTGCCGACCAAGTTATATCTGCCGTATCAATTCCTGTAGGCGATGCAGCCAAAGCTATCGGATCTGGACAAGAAGGAGGTGTAGCCGATGTAATCGTTGGTGATGATAAACAAAATCCCCATTGATATCCATCTAAATCGTCATAAGAAAAACGATATTGAAAACCAGACAACTGCGTTGCAGTGTAACCAGCAATGTTAACTACTGAAGAAGTGTAAGCTACAGTACCTGCACATGATTGGTAATCTGTATTAGTAGAATTTCCCTCAAAAGTTTCAGCTACAGACCAAGTCATTGCATCAGCATCATAAGTTTCTAATATCAATATTTCACCTAACGATCTAAATACTATTTCTCCGCTTATAGTAATCCATGTTTCACCAGCTGTACTTGCTGCTGTAAGATCAATAATTGGCGACGTTGCTTGAACATCATCAAGCGAGCCAAAGCCTGCTGCGTCATCATCAAAGCCAAAAGTAGCATCCACGGTTGGGTCACTTAATAAGCCTGCAGCTGTATAAGTACCAGATATGGTCCAATCAGCACTAGGCCAACCTGCAGCTTCATTTAATGTTTGTGCCATACCGCTGTATGAAAACAACAGCGCTATTGCCATTAAAAATTTTAATGTAATTTTCTTCATAAAATTCATTTTTAAGTTAGTAATTCTTTAAAAATATGTTAATTATCTGCAACTATATTAGCTTTAACTTTCAAATCGTTTAAAAGTAAAAAATACCGATAAGAAACGTTAATGCCATTCTTAATAATTACGAATTATATCTTTCAATCATAATTATTAAAATTGCGCAAATTCTAAAGAAAAAAAGCCGTTACATAATTATGTAACGGCTATATATTTAATACTTGTTCAAGTTTTTATTGATTCTCTACAAAGGTGTCCATAATGGCATCACTGACACCCATATTACTAAACCCACCATCATTATATAAGTTTTGGAGCGTTACTCGTTTCGTTAAATCACTAAATAGTGTTACAGTATAATTTGCACAATCCATTGCTGTTGCATTACCTAAAGGCGACATTTTATCTGCATAAGCTATAAATCCATCAAATCCTTTTACACCTGAACCTGCTGTTGTTGGTGTTGGTGATTGCGAAATGGTATTAACTCGTACTTTTTTATCTCTACCGAAAAAATATCCAAAACTACGCGCAACACTTTCTAAATACGCTTTATTATCAGCCATATCATTATAATCTGGAAAGACACGTTGAGAAGCCATATATGTTAAAGCTACAATACTTCCCCATTCATTCATAGCATCTGCTTTATAAAGTGTTTGCATAACTTTATGAAAAGACATTGCAGAAACGTCGGTTCCTTTTTGTGTCCAAGCATAATTTTGATTTGTATAATGATTCCCTTTTCTAACATTAATAGACATACCTATAGAATGTAAAACAAAATCAATTTTACCTCCTAATATCTCCATGGATTTTGCTACCAAGTTTTGAAGATCTTCTTCAGAAGTAGCATCTGCAGGAATAATCTGTGAGCCTGTTATCTTCGCTAATTCATCAATCTGTCCCATTCGCATTGCAACTGGCGCATTGGTTAAAACAAAAGTTCCACCTTCTTCATGAACGCGTACAGCAGTTTTCCAAGCAATAGAGTTTTCGTCTAAAGCTCCAAATATGATTCCTTTTTTTCCTTTTAATAAATTGTAAGACATGTGTTTGTGGTTAATCGGTTTTTGTGTAAGTTGTATTTTTTAAGACTCTCAAAGTTAACAAAACTTTGGATTTTAAAAATTGAGTTATTAATTCAGTAACTGCTTAGCATGCGCCATCGCTGAATCTGTAATTGTTAAGCCACCTAACATTTGAGCAATCTCAACAATGCGCTCATCTTCGTTTAGCTTCTTAAGTTGTGTATGCGTGACTTCTTTAATATCTGTTTTAAATACTTTAAAATGCGAATTTCCTTTGGCTGCAATCTGAGGCAAGTGTGTAATGGTAAAAACCTGCATTTTATTACTCATGTGTTTCATAATTTCTCCCATTTTGTTTGAAATTTCACCAGAAACACCCGTATCAATTTCATCAAACATAATAGACGGTAACTGAATATATTCTGCCAAAATAGATTTTATCGCTAACATTATACGAGATAATTCTCCACCTGAGGCTGATTTTTTAAGCTCATTAAAACTAGATCCCTTATTTGCCATAAATAAAAACTGTAAATTGTCTTTTCCATTTTTTACAAAATGATCAGCAACCTCTAACTCCACTTTAAACTTGGCATTTGGCATGCCTAAATCTGAAAGAATAGCTTCTAATTTTGAAACGAAAACCGGAATGATTTTCTTCCTTTTATTATGAATTTTTAAAGCTATCTGGTTAAGCTTCTCTTCTAGTTTTATAATCTCTTTTTCTTTAAGACGTATGGTATCGTCTAAACTTTCTGTATTATCAATTTTTAATTTTAAACCATTCCTAATTCCAATTAAATCGTCAACTTCTGAAACAGCATGTTTTTGAAACAAATTATTTACAATTTGAAGTTTACTGCCAATGCGCTCTAATTCTTGCGGATCTGAAGATAGATTATCTTCTAAATTATCTAACTCTATTAATATATCATCAAGTTCAATTCCCACACTAATAATGCGTTCCTTTAAAGCGTCATAAGATTTACCGAAACTCGCTATTTTAGTTAACTCTTGTTTTGCCGTATTTAATTGGTCTATTGCTCCAACTTCTTCTGTATTGAGTATGGATTTTACGCTGCTTAGCTTTTCTCCTATAATCTCAACATTATTAAGTTCTTCGTATTGTGATTCTAAATCTTCAAGATTAATTTTCTCTAAATTTATTTCATTCAACTCCTTGGATAAAAACAAATTGTAATCGTATTCTTTTATCAATTCAGCCTTAGAGAGTTTTAATACTTCTAAAGATTTTTGAAGTGACTTATACTCCACTAATCCATTAGAAAAATCTTCTAAATTCTCCTTATTTTCAGCCAAACCATCAATAACTTTAAATTGATAATCGTCTTGAGTTAATTGTTGCGTTTGATGTTGCGAATGAATATCTATAAGATAACTACTCAAAGCCACCAAACTTTCTAAAGTTACAGGCGTATCGTTAATGAAAGCTCTTGATTTGCCTGAAGGTAAAATTTCTCGTCGTATGATGGTTTGTACATCATAATCTAAATCTAAGGATGTGAATAATGCTTTTAAATCGTAGTTAGCAATATCAAAAGTGGCTTCTATAATACACTTGTCTCCTGTATTTTTCACCTGGCTTAAATCTGCTCGTTTACCTAAAACTAAGGATAAACCTCCTAATAAAATGGATTTTCCTGCACCTGTTTCTCCGGTAATAATAGTTAAACCATTATTAAACGCTACACTTAACTCATCTATAAGTGCGTAATTTTTTATGTGAAGTGATGTTAACAAGGATCTAAAATTTGAAATACAAAATTAAGTGAATTTGTCTTTTAAAAATGAAAACGAGAAAGAATAAATATAATATTTACTATTACTAAAGTATACTCGTTAAATCTAACAATTACATTAAGAAGAAGCATCTTAAAACCAAACTAGAAATACAATATGTAGAGCCTAGTATCTAATATTTCTCCATTTTTGAGAATACATTGGAGCTATTCTATTTAAAATTTCGGTGGCTTCAGCAATATTAACACTTGGTCCGCCTGAAAGAATATCCATAATCTCATCGGCTTTTGCATCAAAAAAAACACGCATTAAAAAGGAATTAGGTCTTACTCTATGTACTTTTTGCAATTCATCTAGTACTGTAATAATTTTATTTTTCCCGTCTTTAGTGTTTTCATTCATAATGTCTAATCCTCCAATATGATAGTTATACATGGCAGACCTCATATCCTTGTATGATGGTGACATTAAGTTATCAATTAATGCAAAACGAGATTGTAAACCATCTTCTAATTTCCATCCTTGACCATTAAGTTGTTGAGAATAACTAGCAATTGTTTGCGCTTGTTTAAAATATTTATCTCCTCCTTTAAGTTCAAAAGTATCTGCATCAATACCTAAAATCATATAAACGTGAAATGCCAATACAGAAACCAAATTAGATTCAAATTGACTTTCATTAAATATTAAATTCTGAAACTCTAAATATTGAAAATTAAAATCCTTATCGTTATAATTATAAACTGGAGAATTATAAGATGAATTAAAAACAGGTCTAGATGAAGATACTTGTAATGTTGCAGAAAACAAATCGTTACTGTAATCCTTTACGTTAATAACCATACTACAATTAATACGCTCTTTTGAACCAAACTCTTGATTAGTCCATTTTGTATTATTTACAAACTCTGTAAGTTGCTTCTCTAATGTTTTAAAAACCACATTGTTTTCGTTTCCTGTTTGTTGTGCAATAACATTTACAGAACAATTTAACTCTTGTGCAATCACTAAAGTTGAACATAAAAAAGCAAATAAAAGAAATAGGTTACGCATGGTTTTGTTTTAATATCAGTTGCATTAAATCTTTAGCTACTTCTGACTTAGATTTTAATTCGTTTTCAATAATAGTGTTAGAAGATGTTATAAATGTAACTTTATTTGTGGACACTCCAAAACCAGCTCCTTTATCTTGCAATGAGTTGAGTACAATAAGGTCTAAATTCTTAGATACTAGTTTTCCTTTAGCATGCTCTAATTCATTATTAGTCTCTAGAGCAAAACCAACTAAATATTGATGGGTTTTAATCTCTCCTAAGGATTTTAAAATATCTTTTGTTTTTTCTAACTCTATAGTAAACGTAGAATCTTTCTTTTTTATTTTCTGATTGGCAACATTCATCGGTCTATAATCTGCAACAGCGGCAGAAAGAATAGCAATATCTGAGGCCTTAAAATGCAAATGAACCTCATTATACATCTCTTCTGCACTAACCACAGGTTTAACCGTTACAAAATTATGTGTTATTTTTTCATGGGTAGGACCTGTAACTAAAACAACCTCAGCGCCTAGATTAGAAGCCGCTTTGGCAATCTCAAAGCCCATTTTTCCACTTGAATGATTTCCTATAAAACGAACAGGATCTAATGCTTCATAGGTTGGACCAGCAGTAATTAAAACACGTTGTCCTCTTAATGGTAATTGATCTAAAATATCTTTCTCTATAAAGCTAACAATATCTTCTGGTTCTGCCATTCTACCTTCACCAACTAAGCCACTAGCAAGTTCACCAGTACCAGCAGGTATTAACTTATTGCCAAAAGAAGTAAGTTTGCGGAATGATTCTTTAGTTGATTGGTGCTTATACATATCCAAATCCATTGCAGGCGCAAAATAAACAGGACATTTTGAAGATAAATATGTTGCTAACAAAATATTATCACAAACCCCATTTGCCATTTTGGCCATAGTATTGGCTGTGGCTGGAGCAATAACAAAGTAATCTCCCCAAAGCCCTAAATCTACATGATTATTCCAAACGTGGCTATCATCATCGTCATCCACAAAGGATGAATAAACAGGATTTTTAGAGAGTGTAGAAAGTGTAAGTGGTGTTACAAAATCCTTAGAAGCAGGCGTCATAACGACTTTAACGTTAGCGCCTGCTTTAATAAATAATCTTACTAAATTAGCAGATTTGTATGCGGCAATACCAGCAGTAATGCCCAATAAAATATTTTTATTCTTTAGAATAGACATCCTAAGGCTTATGGCTGAGGATCATCAGTATTTCTGTGATAAATCTTATCATCTAACCACTCTTGCACAGCTAAAGCGTGTGGCTTAGGTAATTTTTCGTAAAACTTAGATACTTCAATCTGTTCTTTGTTTTCAAAAATTTCCTCAAGACTATCGTTATAAGTGGCAAACTCTTCAAGTTTATCAATTAACTCACGTCTAATATCTGTATTAATTTGTTCTGCACGTCTAGAAATTACTGAAATAGCTTCATAGATATTATCTGTTGAAGCATCAATTTCATTTCTGTTATAAGTAATTGTACTTACTGGTGCGTCTGTCTTTTTTAAATCCATCGTTATAATGTTTAACTTTTAGTAGTAAACGTATTTAATTCTTGTTGTAATTCTTCTTTCATTATGTTAGCCTCTTCCAAATACACTGAATTTGGATAAGACTTATTAAGCGCTTGGTAATAACCTAACGCTTCTTTTAATCGATCTTCTTTTTTATAATCTACACTTAAAATTGCTAATTTATATGCAGAATCAAATCTGTAATAAAAAGCATCTCCTCTTAAAGTAGCTCCAGGAAACTCTAATAAGAAATTATTAAATGACTTTATTGACGCCACATAATCTCCCGTATATCCACCAATTAAATTATATTGTTTAGCAATTTCAAATGCTTTTTTCTCTAATTTAAAATCTAATTCTTTAACCAATGTATTAGCCTCAGCTAAATATTGCGAATTAGGATACTCATTTACAAATATCTGCAATTTCTCAATCGCTTCTATTGTTTCTTTCTGTTCCTTAGAATAGACAGGTGAATTAAAATAATAACCTTTTGCAGCATAAAATGCAGCATCCTCTGCTTTTTCACTCTTAGGATATATATCCGTAAATTTATCTAAATGATAACTCGCAATGTAGTAATCACCTAAATGATATGAACACATCGCATGCATATAAGTCAATTTTTCAGCTTGTGGCTTACCTCTATATTTCTGTAGGATTTGCTCCGACAGTCTAAAAGATTTCCTCCACTTTCCAGCGTCGAATAATTCAGATGCCATTTCAAATTTTGCTGCAGTATCTTCAGATTTTAGTGTTTTCTGAAAATCACTACACGAAATAAATAGTATACTGATCAGTAGTATGTAAAGTCCTCTCTTCATAAATTTTAAACAGAATGCAAAAGTAAACATTATTAACGGATTTAAAAAACAATTATTATGTGCTAAATTAAGTGTTGTTTTTAGCCTAAAAACCAATTTATATAAAGTTTAACTTTTACCTAAAGATTTTAGTTCAACTTTAATAGCTTCCTTTAACTGATCGGTTGCTTCTACAAGTGGTAATCGCACATGTGGTTTTGATATATTTAATGCAGACAAAACCGCTTTTATTCCTGCAGGATTGTTTTCAGAAAAAATCATTCCTGTAATAGGCATTAATTTAAAATGAATATCGTAAGCTTCTTTTGCCTTGCGCGCAATACCTAATCTTATCATTTCAGAAAACTCTTTAGGTAAAGCTTGCCCAATTACAGAAATAACACCAGAGCCTCCTGCTAAAGCAACTCCCAAAGCTAAATCATCATCTCCAGATAATACTAAAAAGCCTTTAGGTTTGGTTCTTAACAATTCTAAATACTGGTGCACATTGTTTCCTGCTTCTTTTACCGCTACAATATTATCAAAATCTTTAGCCAATCTAAATGTAGTCGTTGGCAACATATTAGACGATGTTCTACCAGGAACGTTATATAAGATAATTGGTAAAGGAGAAACTTCTGCTATGGCTTTAAAATGTTGATAAATCCCTTCTTGTGTAGGCTTGCTGTAATAAGGAGAAACAGACAAAATACCATCTATGGCAGTAAAATCAGTAGTTTGTATTTCTTCAACAACCTTTTTTGTATTATTACCACCAATACCTAAAACTAATGGCAATCTTCCATTATTTATCTTAGCTATAAACGATACTAATTCCTTTTTCTCCTCAGGTGTAACCGTAACACTTTCTCCAGTTGTACCACTGATAACTAAATAATCAGTACCATTTTCAATATTATATTCTACTAATCGCTCTAAAGCGTCAAAATCGATGCTTAAATCTGCTGTAAATGGTGTGATCAATGCAACACCTGTTCCTATAAATTTGGTCATTATAATTTTTTTAGAATGTTTAAGTATTTTTTTAATTCCTGTTTAAAAATGTTGATATCTTTTAAATCAACATCTATTATTAAATCATATAAGCGTTCGTCATTTGTAGAAATTCCTACTTTGAAATTCGCATGCGATGCTGCGGTGATTTGATCTAATTGTAACACAGTGTTTTTGTAGAAACAAATCAACATATCAAATGGTTCTGCTACAAAAGCTTCCAAATCTGGATTTTTCATTTTGCCTTTCCAACCAAAATCCTTTGGACTAAAATGCGCATTCCATTGGTTATATTCTAACTTATCATCCATAGTAAAAGCTACTATTTTATGCTTTGGTGAAATTAATCCCAATGTCTTAAAATAGACCCTAAACACTTCAAACTCATGAAATTCACTTGCATTAAGCAAAACTGCTACCGTTTTAATTTTATTATTGTTTACAGTAGATTTACGTTCTGCCAACAATTTGTTGACATATTTTCGATTAGATTTTTCTTTAAATGCTTTTAAAATCATTTATCTTTCGCCTTTGTGCAAATTTAGTAAAAGCGCTCACATTTTATTATAAACTCTTTATAAGTTATTCAATGACTATTAAACAAACTTTAAAACTCTGCTTTTTGTTGCTCATTTTTTCATGTGCATCATCAAAAATTTCAAAGATTGAAGGGGAACGTATCGCTATAGATGAAAATCTTAAACCTAAAGCGGAGATAGAAAATTACATTAAACCATTTAGGGAACACGTTAATAAAGACATGGACAATATTATATCCTATGCACCAGAGACGTATTCTAAAACCGATGGAGAATTAAATACGGCTATTGGAAACTTAATGGCTGATGCCGTTTATGATGAAGGTAATCCTGTTTTTTATAAAAAGACTGGTAAATATATTGATTTTGTATTATTGAATCATGGAGGCATTCGCTCTATAATTTCTAAAGGTAACGTTACTACACGAACGGCTTACGAAGTAATGCCTTTTGAAAATTCTGTGGTGGTAGCAGCTATTAAAGGTGATAAAGTTAATGAGATGATGACATATTTAGCTAATGCAAAACGAGCACATCCTGTGTCTCGCCAGCTTCAACTTACGTTAACAGCAGATAGCGAGGTTAAATTAGCAACAATTAATAAAGAACCTATAGATATTTCAAAAACTTATTATGTTGCTACTAATGATTACCTGTATAATGGTGGTGATGGCATGACCTTTTTTAAACCTAATGAAGGCTTAACTGTTTTAGATTATAAAATAAGAAATGTATTAATTGATAACTTTAAGAAAACAGACACTTTACATCCAATACGCGACAACCGTTTTATAAAATTAAATTTTTAAGACATGAAGAGAAGACAATTTATACAAAAATCAACAGCAGCAACAGTTTTAGCAGGAATTGGAGGCTTAGGACTACAATCGTTTGGTTCTAGCAAAACAAAAAAAATAACCATTCTACATACCAATGACGTGCATAGCCATATTGATCCCTTTGGATCAGATGATGGTAGAAATGCAAATAAGGGAGGTGTAGCAAGACGTGCTACTTTAGTAGATGCCATAAGAAAAGAAAACCCAAACACCTTATTATTAGATGCTGGAGATATTTTTCAAGGCACACCATACTTCAATTATTATGGTGGTGAATTGGAATTTAAACTCATGAGTATGCTAAAATATGATGTAGCTACTATTGGTAATCATGATTTTGATAATGGTATTGATGGATTGTATGCCCAAATACCACATGCTAAATTCGATTTTGTATCTGCTAATTACGATTTTTCAAACACCGTAATGGACACACATGTTAAGCCTTATAAAATTATTATCAAAGATGGTATAAAAATTGGCATATTTGGTTTAGGTATTAAACTAGATGGTTTAGTAGATAAAAATATGTACAAAGAAACCGTTTATCTCGATCCTATTGAAAAAGCACAAGACATGTCTCGCTTATTAAAAGAAGAAGAAAAATGTGATTTAGTTATTTGCTTATCTCATATTGGATATGATTACAAAAAAAACTCAGATAAGGTAAGTGACCTAAAACTAGCTAGAGCTACAAAAGACATTGATCTTATTATTGGTGGACACACGCACACATTTTTACCTAAACCAACTATAGAAAAAAATAGTATTGGTAAAAATGTATTAGTTAACCAAGTAGGTTGCTACGGTTTATATTTAGGAAAAGTAGATTTCTATTTTAATTCTGGAAAAAACATTAAATCAGACGGAGCTGCAATTGTTGTTTAAATCTGTTTTGTGCTTTTTAATAAAAAGGATGTAAATTAAGAATGATAATATCATATAAAAAGAAGCATTTAACCATTAATTTAGCTTTAGGAATTATATGGTTAATTAATGGCATTGTTCAAGTAGCATTTAATGATGGTATTAAATGGTACGACTTCATTTGGTTTGCATTGGCTCTAGCTTACTTTATACTTTATTTCTTTCAAAAAAACCAAAAATATATCACCATTAATAATGGCATAATTAAAGAGAATTCTTCTTTTGGTAAAAAATTAAAAATCAATGACATAAGGCAAATAAAACATTTTGCAGGAGACTACATACTAAAAACCAAAAACCAACAAATAATTATTAAGACACAACTGATTGATAACAATTGTGTTATTGAGCTAAAATCTGAATTAAAAAAAATAAATGCAACTTGGATTTAGACTCACTATAAATTTTCAACCTCAATAGGTTCATCGACATAAGCAGGTATAGGCTGAGTCACTCTATGTTGTGATTGTAGATACAGAAAGAAGAAAGCAACTACTAAAAAGAACGAATATACAAACCCTAAACTGTCATCACTAAGAATATAAAAATAGGCAAGCTGAATGATTTCTGAAAACGCAATAAAAATAGTTCCTAATAAAAAAAGCATAGATTTAGAATTATTTCTATACATATAATCTATAAGCGCAAATGATAATAATGCCATAACAAATGCATTATATGCGTACTCTAACACATATTGAGAATAAGAAAAAGAGCCTTCTGTTGTTCCTGATATTAGAGTAACACAAAAAACATCTAAAACAACCAACACTACAATAGGTATCGTTAACTCTGAAAAAATTGTTTTTAAATTTAATTGCTTTATAGTTTTAATAATAAGCAAAGCATAAGCAACAATATAAAGTATATTTATTAGATAGTAGAAATAATCTATTTTATCTAAAGGAACTTCGGGTGTGTACCAAGAAATAGCATTTAATATTTGTGCAATTGTAAAAGTCACTAAAAACGAAAGGAAAAATCTAGATTTATGCTTAGTCCAACTTACATAAAGCCAGGTGAGAAGCATCAGTATAATTGCACTCAGAATAGCTCCCTCTACTTCTTTGGCTAAACCTTGAAGTAAAATGTAGACAGCTCCCAAGAGTAACAATACTACCTTTATGATTTTTTTTACTAACATTAATTATTCCCTTATTAACGGTAGCAAATATAAACATTTTTTTTACACTTTAACGTTAAAATTATGCATTTCATCGAATAAACAGCTATTTTTACGTAGGAATTTACTTCAATACGTCTAAAAAGTCCATTTCTGTCAGTATCGGAATATTCAAATTTTCTGCTTTTGTACGTTTACTTGGTCCCATTTTATCACCTGCAACCACATAAGTTGTTTTAGATGAAATAGATGAAGACACTTTACCTCCATTATCTTCAATTAGTTTTTTAAGCTCATTCCTAGAAATAGTTTCAAAAACACCAGAAACTACAAAAGTCTGTCCTTTAAGCTTATCGGTTTGGTTTGCTAGTTTCTCAGCGGAAATTTCTAGTTGTACTCCAAACGACCTTAATCGTTCTATAATTTGTTTGTTTTCTTCCAAAGAGAAAAAGGCAACAACACTTTCTGCAATGCGCTCTCCTATTTCATCTACTGTAACTAAATCTAATAAAGAAGCAAACATTAAGGCATCAATAGATTTATAGTGCTTGGCTAGTTTCTTAGCTACCGTTTCACCTACATAACGTATTCCTAAAGCGAATAGTACACGTTCAAATGGAATTTGTTTTGAAGCTTCAATACCATTAACAAGATTTACGGCACTTTTTTCTGCCATACGCTCTAACGGAATTACTTGCTCTACAGTCAATTCATATAAATCGGAATAATTATGAATTAAACCTTCCTTAACCAACAAGGCAACCGTCTCACCTCCTAGTCCATCAATATCCATGGCTTTTCTTGAGATGTAATGTTGAATTCTCCCAACTACTTGTGGCGGACAAGCTGTATAATTAGGACAGTAATGTTTTGCCTCGCCTTCTAATCGCACTAATTCAGTACCACATTCCGGACAATTAGTAATATAGGTTGTTGGCACAGAATCCGCAGGACGTTTGGTTAAATCAACTGCGATTATCTTTGGTATAATTTCACCTCCTTTTTCCACAAACACCTCATCTCCTACTCTTATATCTAATTTTTCAATCTGGTCTGCATTATGAAGCGATGCGCGTTTTACCGTTGTACCAGCCAATTGTACAGGTTCTAAATTGGCTACTGGTGTAATGGCTCCTGTTCTACCAACCTGATATGTTATTTCATTTAAACGTGTAGAAACTTGTTCAGCTTTAAACTTATAAGCCATGGCCCAACGTGGTGCTTTTGCTGTAAAACCTAATTCGTCTTGCTGATAGAGATTATTCACTTTAACAACAACACCATCAATTTCGTAAGGTAAATTGTGTCTATTATTATCCCAATAGTCCACATAGTCTAAAACTTCATCAATAGAATTTACCAATTTAGCTTCTTGCGGCACTTTAAAACCCCAAGCTCTGGCTTTATCTAAACCTTCAAATTGCGACGTGATATTTAGATTGTTTCCTACAATACTATATAACAGACATTCTAAAGGCCGTTTTGCCACTTCTGAACTATCTTGAAGCTTTAAGCTTCCTGAAGCTGTATTTCTTGGATTTTTATAAGGTTCTTCCTCGTTTTCAATACGTTCTTCATTCATTTTTAAGAAACCTTCAATAGGTAGAACAATTTCTCCCCTAATATCAAAACGTTCAGGAAAATCACCCTTTAACTGCAATGGCACTGTATTTATGGTTTTAATATTTGCAGTGACCTCATCACCTTGCACGCCATCACCACGAGTTACAGCTCTTAATAATTTACCGTTTTCGTAGGTTAAACTAATCGATGCTCCATCATACTTTAACTCGCAAGTATAATTCACTTCACCATCCACCATTTTTTTGATGCGTGTTTCCCAATCCAACAAATCTTCTTTAGAATAGGAATTATCTAAAGAATACATTCTAGAATCATGAACCGTAGTTTTAAAATTCTTAGTGATTTCTCCTCCTACACGTTGTGTTGGTGAATTAGCATCAAAAAACTCAGGATGCGCTTCTTCTAAAGCTTGAAGTTCTTTTAATTTTATATCAAATTCGTAATCACTTATAGTAGCATCATCTAAAATGTAGTAATTGTAGTTGTGTTGACGCAGTTCTTCTCTTAGTGATTCTATTTTTTGTTTTGTGTTCATATATAAATGTATGTAAACAATTCTTCCTTTTAAATTTTAATGCCTTTCAACATTCTATCATTACCATTCAAATCCTTTAGCAACTCAACTTTTTGAAAATTAGTATCCGTTAATAAGGCTTTAGTCTCTTCTCCAAGATATTGATTAATCTCAAAATACAATGTGCCTTTTGGTTTCAGATTTTTAAGCGCAAAATTGGTAATAGCTTTATAAAACAGTAATGGATTATCATCCTCAACAAACAAAGCCAAATGTGGTTCGTTGTCTAAAACGTTGGGTTGAATTTCTTGTTTTTCTAAATTTCTAACGTATGGTGGATTGGATACAATAACATCAAAATTAGAATCAGCATCTAGTGCGGAATGACAAGTATTATCTAAAATACTAGCCTCTATAAAATTGATATCAACCTTATTTAGTTCAGCATTCTGTTTTGCCACTTTCAGAGCTTCTTTTGAAATATCCAAAGCATAAACTTCAACGTTCGGTAAGTTTTTAGCTAAAGAAATAGCTATACAACCAGAACCTGTGCCGATGTCTAGGATTTTTATAGACTTCTCGACTGCACTCGAAGTGAAAGTACGAATTATTAAATCTACAAGTTCTTCAGTCTCTGGTCTCGGAATCAGCACATGCTCATTCACTTTAAATGGCAATCCGTAAAATTCCGTTTCACCTAGTATATACTGTATGGGCTTTTGCTGTTTTAAATCTTCTAAGACCTTAAAAAAAGTATCTGTTTCCGGTTTTGTAATGGCTAATCCTGGGTCTAAAGTCAATTGTATTCTTGGTACATTCAAATAATGCTCTGTACATAAATAGAAAAAACTATCTACTTCATGTTTACCATAAATAGCATCTAATTCTATATGAAATATATTTTGAAGTTCTTTTAATACCATTAATTACAAATCTTTAAGCATCCAAACAGTGCATGAGTAATGACCAGTGTTTCCCATTGGCTTATCAATAGATTTAAAACCTACTTTTCTGTAGAGTTTCCGTGCATCATCCATATATGGTAAGGTTTCTAAATAACATTGACCAAAACCTACTTGTTTAGCAAAATCTAAACATTTATGCATCATTTCGCTTCCTAAACCTTTACCTCTGGCTTCTTGCATAAAATACATTTTCTGTAATTCGCACACATTACCTTCATAATTATCTAAAGGCGAAATGCCTGCGCCTCCAATAATATCATCACCACTTTCAACTACAAAATACGCTTTCTTTGGCGCATTGTAGGTTTCCGTCATACAATCTAGAGCAGAATCTTCATAAGCCGTACCAACTTTAGGCACTCCCATTTCTATTAAAACATTCCTAATCGCTTTTGCAATTTTAGGATTGTCCTTGGCTTCAATTTCTCGGATAACAATAGTATCTTTGCGCACTTAATAATTAATTTTTAGTCAGAATCAAAAATACATATAAAAACAATTTTATGTTTAAAAGACTCTTAATGTTTTCCCTAACTTTTACATTACTTTTCAACTGTTCTGTAACCGAAAAACCAGAATTTGTAAAACTAGATAATATTAAAGTCACAGATTCTAATTCTAAAAGAATTACCCTTAGTGCAGATGCTTTTTTTCTAAATAAAAACGATGTTGGTGGCACCTTAAAAACCGATGACTTTAAGGTTTATATTAATGATGCAGAAGTTGCAACGATTATATCTGATGAATTTAATGTACCACGAAAAAAAGAATTCACAATTCCTCTTACTGTCACTGTAGAAACCGAACGTCTTATAGATAAGAACAGTCTTGGTGGTTTGTTAGGTAGTTTAATCACCCAAAGTTTAAAAGTGCATTATAAAGGCGATATTAAATATAAAATTATGGGTTACTCTTCTACATATACCGTTGATGAAATCCAAGATGTAAAAATTAAATTATAGTTGACAACACACGACACTTATATAAAACGTTGTTTGCAAATTGCCAAAAACGGATTGGGAAGTACAAGACCAAACCCTATGGTTGGTGCTGTAATTGTACATAATAATTTGATAATTGCTGAAGGTTTCACAAGTGCTTATGGTGGCAATCATGCTGAAGTAAATGCTATAAACGCGGTAAAAGACAAATCTATTTTAACTGAATGCACGCTTTATGTAACACTAGAACCTTGCAGCCATTTCGGAAAAACACCTCCTTGCAGCGATTTAATTGTAAGACATAAAATTCCGAATGTAGTGATTGGTTGTATTGACGACAATCCGGAAGTTGCAGGTAAAGGCATCGCCAAACTTAGAGCTTCTGGCTGTAATGTTACTGTTGGTATTTTGGAAGCCGAATGCAAAGCACATCACAAACGGTTTTTTACATTTCACAATAAAAAGCGTCCTTATATTATACTCAAATGGGCAGAAACTGCAGATGGTTTTATTGCACCTTTAAAAAAGGATGAGAAAAAACCAGTTTGGATAACCAATAAATATTCTCGTCAATTAGTACATAAATGGCGTGCTGAAGAACAAGCTATTTTGGTTGGAACAAATACAGTAATTGAAGACAATCCGAGTTTAACGGTTAGAGATTGGTCTGGCGAGAATCCCATTAGAGTGGTATTAGATAAAACTTCAAAATTAAACGCTAACTACGCTGTTTTTAATAATGAAGCGAAAACCATACGAGTTACAAATGAAGATATTGATTTTGAAAAACCGATAGGAATTCAAATTGCGGATTTATTATTCAAACAAAATATCAACTCTATAATTATAGAAGGTGGTGCTCAAACACTTCAAACATTTATAAATGAAAATCTTTGGGATGAAGCACGCGTTTTTACAGGTAACACAAGCTTTAAAACCGGTATAAAGTCACCGAAATTAGAAGGAACTTTAATTTCTGAGTCTCAAATAAAAACTGATTTATTAAGAATTTATGCAAAAGATTAAAACATTAATTTTCGATTTTGGTGATGTATTTATCAACCTAGATAAGCCAGGTGCTATGCAGTATGCATTAGATTTATTCAATCTAAAGACGTTTGATGCTGACATGATTGAAACGAATATATTATATGAAGTTGGTAAAATTTCTACTTCAGAATTTATTCAGTTTTATAAATCGAAATTTCCTGAAATAAGTGAAACCAAACTTATTTATGCCTGGAATTGCATTATTAAAGATTTTCCTGAGCATAGATTAGATTTTATTAAAGAATTAGCACTTCAAAAAAAATATAAACTCATATTATTGAGCAATACCAATGATATGCATATTGATTATGTAAAGGAAACTGTTCCGTTTTTTGAAGAATTTAAGCAGTGTTTTGATGTCTTTTATTTATCACAGCAAATTCATTTTAGAAAACCGAATACAGATATTTTTGAATTCGTTTTAACTGCAAATAATCTTATTGCTAATGAATGTTTGTTTATTGATGACACAAAGGACAATACTGATACAGCAGATAAAATGGGCTACCATACTTGGAACATCGACGAAACCAAAGAAGATATCGTGACACTTTTTAAAACTAAAAAAGAGCTCTTTTGATTTATTTACTATTAAGCGTATTGTCTTCTACGGCAATTTTTGTGTTGTTTAAACTTTTTAGTAAGTATAAGATAGACACGCTTCAAGCTATTGTAGTCAATTACGCAACGGCTTTCGGTTTTGGATTGATATTCAACGATGCAAAAATTAACGTTTCAGAAATTATACAAACCCATTGGTTTATTGCTGCTATTGGATTAGGCTTTCTGTTTATTGCCATATTTAATGTTATGGCACTTACAGCTCAAAAGAATGGACTTTCAGTAGCTTCTGTTGCTAGTAAAATGAGTTTAATAATTCCGGTAATATTCGGGATTTATGTAAATAACGAAAGTACAGAAGCTCAAAAATTAATAGGAATCGCATTGGCTTTAGTCGCTGTTTACCTAACATCAATAAAACAGAAAGATAATTCTGTTGTTACAAAATCTATCTACTTGCCTATTATTCTTTTCATTGGTTCTGGTATTATAGATACTTCTGTAAATCATTTTGCACCAAAAGGTAATATTCCCTTATTCCTATCCTCTATTTTTGGTATAGCTGCAATTATCGGCTTCTTTTTATTTGCTTATAAATCCATTGCTACTAAAAAAAGCTTTCAACTTAAGAGTATACCGTTCGGAATTCTCTTAGGTATTGTAAATTATGGTTCTATGTATTTTCTACTTTTAGCATTACGAGTAGAAAACACAGAAAGCTCAACGATATTTACTATTAATAATATTGCCATTTTAGCACTTTCAACATTAGTAGGCTTAGTCTTATTTAAGGAAAACATTTCTAAGAAAAACTGGATTGGTATTACCTTAGCTTTTATAGCCATATTATTAGTTACACTAGCATAACTCTAGATATTAAATACTTATTCTATAAATTAAGCATCGTACTCTTTTCTATGTTTTTGAAATTTTAAAAAACTCAGAGCGGTCATTATTTAAAAGTTTAATGATATATAATCCATTAGGTAGATTTTCTAAATTGATATTTTCAGAATTTGTTTGACTTAGTATCTTTTTTCCAGATAAATCATAAACCTCAATGAAATCGACATGAACATCAAAATTTAAAACGTCTTTTGTTGGATTAGGATAAACATTTAAACTAGAGAAATAAGAATCATCAATAGATAAAAGACTAATACATTCTTGAGAGTTAGAATTGACATCTTCAATAATTCCGGTATTATTAAATGTTTGATCGTCAAATCCATTATAGTTTTCCGGATACCTATGAGCTCTAAAAGATCCATTATCAGTAGCTTCACTAAATTGATTGAAAACAACATTGTCACCAATAGGAATAACATAAACCCAAACCACATTTCCTAAGGTATCAATTTCAGTGATTCTCCCTATACTCGTTTCGTTAATTAAGGCATTACCGTTAGACATTATTTGCACTCCACTTCTAGAGGATTCCAAAAGGACTTTACCTAAAATAGTTCCATCATAGGACCAAAAATAATCAGTTGGTAAAAATTTACCTGAATCAAGAGCATATACTCCGTTATTATCATTTTGATCAATTATATGAATTGAAGAAGCCGTTAAATCTGATCCATAACCGTCATTACTAAAAACAGATATTTTTCCCTGATGAGGACCGTCTGTAATCCATTTTACATCATGTTGTCTTCCCAGTTTTCTATCTGCAGCAGTACCTTGATCATAAACCTCAGGATTTCCCCATCTCCAAAGAAAATCACCACCTTTACCATAAATCCCACCAGAATTTGATGCAGCCTCCTCTGTTGTAGTGCTATGATCTATAATAAATACCTCACTTAAATGTCTTGAAGATATTACTATTTGATCTAGATCTTCATTATAATTAATAGCATTGGTATGTATTGGGTTAGCTCCATTACCATTATCGAAATTTATATCCAATAATTGAGGATTATCTGCAATAATCCCAAAATTAGGTTTAGAGGTATCAAAATCTTGTACTATATGATCAAATAGTTTCCATTCCCAAACAATATTAGCCGAATCTGTACCTACAGGCTCAATTTCTACGATTCTCTCTAACAATAAAGTATCTTCAGAATAAGCTGTGTCCATACCTTCCGCAAACATTTCGATATTAGTATAAGAATCCCTAATTAACACTAAAAAATTACCATTGGGAAGAGGCTCTAAATCATGGTGCGTTTGAAAGCCAAATTCCTCTAAATAATCCAAACTCCAAAGTACATTATTTTCCCAATCCCTTATATCTGCCTTAGCTCCATTACCTTGTAATAAATTCCCATTTTCCAACAGATATGCTTGCCTACTGACTCCTCCAGAAAAATCCCATTGATTCACCGCTTCTCCACAATTATTTATTAAATACAACTTGTCATTAACTAAAGTATTAAATAATGTGTACCCATTTGATTTAGCTACATTAACATTATTATAAACCAATCCAACAGTCTCTTGAGAAAACGATAATTTAAAAAATAACATTAGAACGAAGAATGTAATTTTTCTCATAAATCTTCTTTTAATTTCAAATTTAATTAACTTAAATTAAAACTTAACACATCAAGAGGATGTATCTGCTTGCATATTAAATTCAATACTAAAATTAACGACAAATTAAATTGATACAACAACTTTTTCATTGCCGAATAATTAATCCTTTAGTGTAATAAATCTATTTTTTATCACGAAAATCTTACTGTTAAATAGCATTATTAATATTATAATGTATTTTTAAAATATAAACAGAATTGGTTTTCTCCTCTTCAATCTATCAATTATATTAGTTTTAATAACATAATGGAAGAATTAGACGTATATAAAACAATTACAAAACCAGCACAAGGCGAATTATTTAAAGATAAGAATAGCAAATTCTATGGTTTTGCTTTTCCTGTAACTAATGAAGAACAAATAAAGCAACATTTAGAAGCTGTAAAAAAAGAACACTATTCAGCGAGACATTGGTGTTACGCATACCAAATAGGCACAGAGACAATTCAATACAGAGCAAACGATGATGGAGAGCCTAACAACTCTGCCGGAATGCCAATCTATGGCCAAATACAATCTTTTGAAGTCACTAACATCTTAATTATAGTAGTGAGATATTATGGAGGTGTAAAATTAGGAGTCGGAGGCTTAATAAATGCATATCGAGCAGGCGCACAATTAGCATTAGAAGCCTCAAAAATTGTTGAAAGAACCATAAATAAAAAGTTTCAGCTCAACTTTGAATATAAAAACATGAGCAAAGTGATGCGAATTTTAAAAGAAAATGATGTTGAGATCACAAATCAGACCTTAGAATTAAATTGTTTATTAGAAATATCTGTCAGAAAAAACCACAGTTCGAAACTTTTTGATCTATTTACTCAATTTTTCGGAGTCGAAATAAAAGAATTATAACGAATAATTTTGCAGTTGGTCTAAAAGATATTTTGGGCATCTTGTAGGCCTATTCTTCTTTACATCAATAAACGCTAAAATTGTGCTTCCTGTAGCTAGTAAAACATCAGATTGATTTCGTAATTCGTACTCAAATTCTATAGATGCAGTAGGCATCTTTTTAAGTGTTGTTTTTACTTTAAGCTCATCATCATAACGTGCTGAATTTTTGTAGTTTATAGACAATGAAACTACAGGAAGCATTATGCCATCTGCTTCCATTCCGCTATAGCTAAGCCCAAACTCGCGTAACCACTCGGTTCTACCCACTTCAAAGTATACCGCGTAGTTGGCGTGATACACAACACCCATCTGGTCTGTCTCGCCATAGCGCACTCTTATTTTTGTTTCATTATAATTCATAATTATACTTTTGTTTAGGAATAATTTTGTAATTTTCAAATGTTTTAAACATGGGAAAAAATTTCTAAAGATTCTATGAAATTTGATTTTTTTTTTAAGAATTTTGTTCACATATTTGTCCTGTTCAAAACTACTAGAGAATCCAAATTCTCTTTTTTTTTGCTAATATCACTAACAACAAAAAATTTAACTTAACGAATGGAGATCACAGCGCAATCTGTATGGAGTAATTGTCTCGCTTTTATAAAAGATAATATACAACCACAAGCCTACAAAACTTGGTTTGAACCTATAGATGCAGTGAAGCTTTCTGGTAATGCTTTGAGCATTCAAGTTCCGAGTAAATTTTTCTATGAGTGGTTAGAAGAACATTATGTTAAAATCTTAAAGGTTTCGCTTACAAAAGAGTTAGGTGAAGATGCCAAGTTGGTTTACGTTATTAAAATGGAAAACACTTACGGCAATAAACAACCTTTTACTGAAAAGATTCCTAGTTCAAATAGATCTGCTGTAAAATCGCAAGATGTTGATGTGCCTTTTAATAATAAAAGCCCTGAACTTAGAAATCCATTCATTATTCCTGGCATTAGAAACGTAAAGATTGAATCGCAATTAAATCCAAGTTATAGTTTTGAAAACTTCCTTGAAGGAGACTCAAATCGTTTGGCTAGAAACGCAGGTATTGCAGTTGCTAACAAACCAGGTGGAACATCTTTCAACCCATTATTGATTTTTGGAGGTGTTGGCTTAGGAAAAACACACTTAGCACATGCTATTGGTGTTGATATTAAAGATAAATACCCTGAAAAAACAGTTTTATATATTTCTGCTGAAAAATTCACGCAACAATACATAGATTCTGTTAAGAAGAATAATAGAAATGACTTTATTCACTTCTATCAAATCATAGATGTTTTAATTATAGATGACGTACAATTCTTGTCTGGTAAAACAGGAACACAAGATGTATTCTTCCATATATTTAATCACTTACACCAAAACGGAAAGCAAGTTATTTTAACAAGTGACAAAGCTCCTGTAGATATGCAAGATATTGAGCAACGCTTATTATCTCGTTTTAAATGGGGACTTTCTGCAGAATTACAAACTCCAGATTTTGAAACTAGAGTTTCTATCTTAAAAAACAAGCTTTACAGAGATGGTGTTGAAATGCCAGACGATATTGTAGAGTATGTTGCAAAACATATTAAAACTAACGTTAGAGAGCTTGAAGGTGCAATTATATCACTAATAGCACAGTCTTCTTTTAACAAAAAGGAAATCACTATCAATCTTGCAAAAGATATCGTAGAGAAGTTTGTTAAGAACACCAAACGTGAAGTATCTATTGATTACATTCAGAAAGTCGTTTCAGATTATTTTCAAATGGATGTGAATACGCTTCAATCTAAAACTAGAAAACGTCATATTGTACAAGCACGCCAATTAGCCATGTTTTTCGCTAAAAAATACACTAAAGCCTCTTTAGCAAGTATTGGTTCTCAAATAGGACAACGCGACCATGCTACTGTTCTGCATGCTTGTAAAACGGTTGACAATTTATCTTCTACAGATAAACAATTTAGAAAATACGTAGAAGACTTATCTAAAAAGTTAGCGCTTTAATTACGCCTTATTATGACTCGTATATTAATGGTTTGTCTAGGGAACATTTGTCGCTCACCTCTAGCTCATGGTATTATGGAGTCTAAACTTTCTGAAAATCATTTTTATGTAGATTCAGCTGGTACTGCTGCTTACCATGTTGGTAATGCGCCAGACAAACGATCTATTGCAGTTGCAAAAAAACACGGATTAGATATAAGCACACAAAATGCAAGACAATTTAAAGTCTCTGATTTTGATACTTTTGATTATATATACGCCATGGATCAGTCTAATTATAAGAATATCGTTAGTCTAGCTCGCCATCCAAATGATATTGAAAAAGTAAAATTGTTTTTAGAAGCTAATACAGCGATTCAGAATAAAAACATGCCAGATCCATATTACGGTGATGAAAGTGATTTTGAATACGTTTATAAACTTGCTAATAAAACATGTGCTATTATTGCCGAGGGTTTAAAGCACTAAAACAAAGATTAAATCTCATTACAAAACTCTTTTTTGTAATTTAGTACCAAACCTTTAACGCGTTTAAGATGAAATATACTATACTATTATGCCTAATAGCATTCTCAATTCATCCTTTTTGTAAGGCTCAAAATATAGATTTAGAACTTTTTGCTTCCAATTTAAACCGACCAGTCAGCATGAAACATGCAGGCGACGACAAACTTTATGTTGTTGAACAAGATGGATTAATTAAAGTTATAAATTCGGACGGCTCTATTGAAAACACACCATTTTTAAATATAAATAGTATTGTTATAGACACCGGAAACGAAAGAGGTCTTTTAGGTTTAGCTTTTCATCCTGATTATGCAACAAATGGCTACTTTTTTGTTAACTATATTAATAATTCTGGAAACACTGTTATTTCTAGATTCTCTAGAGATGCCAGTAATCCTTTACTTGCAGACCCTAATTCAGAATTTTCTATACTTAGTTTTATTCAACCATACACTAATCACAATGGAGGTGACTTAGCGTTTGGAGATGATGGTTTTTTATATATTTCAACAGGTGATGGAGGTTCTTCTAACGATCCTGATAACAACTCACAGAATAGATTGAATTTATTAGGTAATATTTTAAGAATAGATATTAACTCCACAACAGCTACTCAAAACTATAGTATTCCATCTAGTAACCCTTTTATTGGTGATCCAAATTCTAGAGCCGAAATTTTTGCATATGGCTTAAGAAACCCATGGAAATTCTCTTTTGACCGTCTAAATAATGACTTATGGATTGCTGATGTTGGTCAAGGCGATTATGAAGAAATCAATATGGTTACATCAGCAGATGCAGCATTAGGTTTAAACTACGGTTGGAGATGCTATGAAGGTAATGATTCATTTAACCCTAATGATTGCTCAGACGCTAGCGCATACACTTTTCCTATTAGTGGTTATACTCATTTTGGTGATGGAGAATTTAAATGCTCTATTACTGGAGGCTACAGATACAGAGGCACTAACTACCCTAACTTTAATGGTTTGTATTTCTTTGCTGATATATGTAGTCAAGAAATTGGATATTTAACTTATGATGAAACTAATGCGAATTGGATTAGAACATTTCAATCTTTTACTGGTCAATGGTCTGCTTTTGGTGAAGATTTAAATGGAGAATTATACATTTCAGATTTATCCACTGGAAATATTTATAAAATTATTGATACCACATTAAGTTTAGAAGATAATTTATTTTCTAATATTTCCGTTTATCCTAATCCTACAAAAAAGGATATAAATATTAATTTTGGATCAAACAATAACGTAGACATATTAACTCAAATAGCGATTTATGATTTACACGGAAAAAAGGTAAAATCAATTAACCGCACTACAGAAACTATTCAAAAAATAAATACCTCTCAACTCTCTAATGGTATTTATGTTTTACAAATAAACAATTCAAACGGAGAACAAAGCACACATAAACTGGTTATACATTAATGAGCAATACCAAAGGAACATTATATCTTATACCTACAAGACTAGGTGATAATCCACCACTAGAAGTTTTACCAATATCTATAAAAAAAGTAATTGAGGATCTCGATTACTATATTGTTGAAAATGAAAAAACAGCACGTCGTTTTATTAAGCGTATTTCGCCAAGTAAATCTCAACCTGCATTAAAACTTCAAGTGTTAAATAAATATACTACAGAAGCCGAACGCAATACTTATTTAAACAGTTGCTTAGAAGGTATTTCAATTGGGTTGCTATCTGAGGCAGGCTGTCCTGCTATTGCAGATCCTGGTGCTGATATTGTTAAGCTAGCCCATCAAATGGACATTAAAGTGGTACCACTAGTTGGCCCATCTTCAATTTTACTTGCCTTAATGGGTTCTGGTATGAACGGCCAAAGTTTTACTTTTAATGGCTACCTACCAATTGATAAAAGTGAACGAAAAGCAAAATTAAAGACACTAGAGCGATTGTCCTCAGAACATAATCAGGCTCAGATTTTTATTGAAACACCATATAGAAACATGAAAATGCTTGAAGATTTAGCAAATACGCTTCATCCAAACACAAATATTTGTGTTGCTTGTGATTTAACCTTACCAACAGAATTTATTAAAACACAATCTGCAAGCGACTGGAAACACAATAAAGAAGATTTACACAAAAGACCTTCAATATTTATTATACAAAAAGATTAAACGATGTATAACGCGTTATTTTAATATCAATTTTAACGCGTGTTACACGACTAAAACTGCTTAAAACAAATTAAAAAGACTAGCTTATAACGTAACTCTTGCTTTCTTGTCTGGAGTAATCATTGAAGTATCATAACCAGAAAACTTTTTAATGTAAGATCTTACTGTAGAACCATACTCGTCAGACGAATTATTACCTCCAAAACTACGTAAAAACTTCTTTACACTTCCTGGACCTGCGAGATGTGCTGCGGCTAAAATACCAGATTCCGTAACCTCAACTCCTGCAATTTGCCTACCTTCAAAACGCTTAATATCATTTCTAAGCACCCATTTATTACGTTCTGCATTCGCTATAAACGCTTTTTCTTGTAATTCTGGATTATACAAAAATTGGTTTGGTGTATAAATACCAAGTAATTCTAAAGTTTCTGCACCAAATTGATATTTACCTAAATATCCTAAAGAATTAACTGTAAAATAATTTCCTCTAGACTCCTTAAAAGCTAATGCTTCTTTAAATCCCTCAAAAGATTTACCTAAATGCGGAGTAAACATATTGGACTTTGCAGAATGGTCTTTTGTTGCCATTGCTAAATCTTCAGAAATATTATAATTAAGTTCTAATCCTTTAGTAGAATAATGATCTGGATTAAGAGTTGAATCTGGATATAATGCTAAAGCAATAAAAAAACAAATTACAAATGGCACTACATAATTCTTAACGCTATTTTTAGTCATAACAGCTAATTTTTAGTGTAAAACGTTTTCCCCAAAACAGTCCTACAAAATTCGCGTGCAAATATACGATTTTTTTATAAATGTTGAAAATCAATCGCTTAAGTGTTAAAATTTTAACTTAAAAGTATATTAAACGCCCTTTTAGTCGACCATTGCTATCCAATTCTAAAGTAGGAAAAGGCACTTTAATTACGTTAATTACGTCGAAAATAGATTTAAGAACGTTAGAATTTGTTTTAATTCGAGTTAAATCAACATCTAAACTTAGATAATATTGACGCTTTCTATTTTGGTTTAAGAACAAAGGATCGTATGCTTCGCCAGTTAACATACCTTCTGCTCCGTAACCAAAAGCAACATTTAACCAATTTGGAACAAACTCTGTTTTTAAAAATGAATTGATATTAGCACTTAGCCAATAAGTTTGTCCATTATAATCTTTTAAAAATTCTTCTGAGAAACCGTTACCTAACTTATTTGGTCGCTGCTTAGCAAATTGTGTACTATGAAATGAATATTTTAAAACGATGCGTTGTTCATTCCAAAGAAGTTCTTGTCCTACATGTAAACCAGTTCCTGCAGCATTGGCTGCCATATCTGTCCAAGAAAATCCCCATTCCTCAGAAAAGCCGTCCATGACTTCAACAACAGTTAAAAAACCAAACCCCAAAGTTGAACCATAAAGTAATTGATCTTTTTTACTAACACCAGCCCAATTTAAAGTGTTAGCTCCTAGCCTTCCCAATTGATAAGATGAAAACACATGTCCCATTTTATCCATTTGCAACCACTCTCCACTATCATTTAATGTTTTAAAACTTGAACGTGGATAATCTGCATACCATAATTGATTAAGTGCTATTAATGTTGCAGAAGCGACAGCTGCTTCAGAAATAGCAACCGTATTACGTCTTGAAGTATCTAAAGAATCACTAGGTTTTAAAAATGTATTAAGCTTAGATTGCGAAAAAAGCAAGCCACATGACAGCAATAAAAACGCAAAACAGCTAATTAATATCTTCAAACCTTATTTATTAATACCTTGAGAAGACAAATAGTGATGATATTCTCTTGCATTATTATTGTGTTGACCTAAGGATTTAGCAAATTTATGATAACCTAAACGTTTTGCATCTGCAGCAAAATATAAGTAACTATGCTTTTCTGGACTTAGCACAGCCTTAATGGCAGATAAATCTGGCATAGCAATTAATCCTGGAGGTAAGCCTGCATATTTATAAGTATTATAAGGAGAATCTATTTCTTTATGTACATTTAAAACACGTCTAATTATAGTGTTCTTATATTTTGGCAGTTGATAAGCAGCAAATTTTAAAGTTGGATCGGCTTGCAAAGGCATACCAATACGCAATCTATTTAGATAGACACCTGCCACTCTTGGTTGTTCGTCTGCTTGTTTAGATTCTTCGTGTACAATAGATGCTAAAGTGATGACTTCATTTGGGGTTAAATTCAGTTTTTCTGCTTGTGCTTTTCTAGTGTCTGTCCAAAAACGATTGTACTCTGTTAACATTCTATCTCTAAAGGTTTCCGCAGAAGTATTCCAAAAGAATTCATAACTGTTAGGTAAGTACATTCCCAAAGCTGTTGCGTTATTAAATCCATTTTCATTTAAAAATGTTTTATCTGTCATTGCCTCTAATAAAGACAAGCTATCTGCTTCAATTTGCGTACTTATTCTTCCTGCCAAATCAGCTAATTGGTGCTGATTATTAAAAGCTATTTTAATCGGAAGGTTTTTACTTCGTATAGAATTAATAATATCATTATTATTCATGCCTTTAGTAATCGCAAAACGACCAGCTTTGATGTTTGTAGTATATTTTTTCTGTTTTGCTAAAGCATCAAAGGCATTAATATCATCTAAAAGCGGTTCTAATTGTGAGCGCACATCTGAGTAAGTTGCATTGGTTGGCACATAAACAAATTCGGTTTCGTTTTCAAATTTTGTATTAGGTGAAAACATGGCTCCATAAATATAATAGGCAAAAGCGCCACATATAACCAAACCAAGAAGAGCAATTGCCCAAAGAATTTTTTTAATGTACATAGTTAATCTTTAATACGTTGTAAAATATATTCGTTGGCATAATTTACACCATCGAAACTCCAATCTTTTTTTAATCCTATTTTTTTAAAACCATTAGTTTCAAAAAGTTTTAAACTTGCTATATTATTTTCAGAAATATTAGCATAAACTTGATGCAAATGTAAGGTCTGAAAACAATAATTCACCAATAATTCTAAAGCTTCTCTGCCATAACCATGATTTCGGTTGACTTCATTTTCAATGAGAATCCCAATACCAGCACGCTTATTTTTAATATCAAAATCAAATACATCAATTAAACCTATAGTTAAGTTTTCATTGGTATTAATAGCTAATCTTAGTTGTTTGGCCTCAAAAATGTCTTGCTGTGCGTTCTCAAGATACTGCTTAATTAAGAATCTTGAATAAGGTGTTTGAGTATCACTCAACTCCCAAAGAGATGTATCATTTTCAATTCTATAAACAAACTCTAAATCTTCAGGTTCTAAAGCTCTTAAATAGATATGTTCACCACAAAGATTTACCATATTATTTCCCCTTTAAAAACTTGTTCCGCTGGTCCTACTAACCAAATATTATGGTAACCATTAGCATTAAAGTCAAAAGATACTTTTAGCTTACCTCCTTCAGTGTTTAAACTAATTATATCACTTTTAGTTTTGCCAGATTTATGCATCGCAATTGCAACAGCTGTAACACCTGTGCCACAAGATAACGTTTCATCTTCTACTCCACGTTCGTACGTTCTTACTGCAAAATTATCTGATGATAGTTGGTTTACAAAATTCACATTGCTCCCAACTTCATTATAAGGAGCACCATATCTAATTTTTGATCCATTTTGTTTGACTTCAAAATCTTTAAGATCTGAAACCATTTCTACATGATGAGGAGAACCTGTATTTAAAAACAAATGGTCTTGAAAAGTCTCAATTTCTGAAACATCTTGCATTTGAAGATGTACGATTTCATTTTCAATTTTTGCTTTATGGAGTCCATCAATAGCTATAAACTCTGTTTCATTTTCTATGATACCTAAGAATTTTGCAAAGGCAACAATACATCTTCCGCCATTACCACACATACTACTTTCATTACCATCTGCATTATAATACACCATTTTAAAGTCTGTATGCTCATCATTCTCTAGCAAAATAAATCCATCAGCACCAATACCAAATCGTCTATCACATAATTCTGCAATGCGTTTAGTATCCTTTTTATCTATAATCTTCAATCGATTATCTAGAATTACAAAATCGTTTCCTGTGCCTTGATATTTATAAAATGTCATTTTCATTTGGCTAATCTCTTTTTTAAGGTCATCTGCTTATTGCTATTAATCTTTAGATTAAATGATCCCCTTTTTAACTCACTCATTACATATTTGAAAGGCAAATATAAGCATATTACACTTTAAAAACAGTTGTTAAACACGCGTTAAAATTGACGTTAAAAAGTCGTTAAAGTGAAAATTGAATTCAATATTTATCTAAATTTAATCGTTAGTTAAAATGAATAGTAAAACTTAAATATTAAAAAACATGAAGAAGATTCTAACATTAGTCTTTGTTTCTGCATTAGGTGGTTTATTAACCTTAGGAGGTTACAAACTTTTTATTGAAAAGGAATCGCCACAATTAGCTTTGGAACAATCAAATGATTTTCCAGTTTTTGTACCTACTAATAATGCTGTAAATGCCATAAATAATAATGCTACAATCGCTCCTAATTTTGTAGATGCAGCAGAAAAATCTTTAGATGCTGTAGTACACGTAAAAAACACAGCTATCGTAAACGGACCTACTTCAATGCGCGATTTATTTTATGGTCGCAGCTCGCAACGTGCGCAGGTTGGTACTGGTAGTGGTGTAATTATTTCGCCAACAGGTTACATTGTAACAAATAACCATGTTATTAAAAACGCCAACGAAATTAGTATTACACTAAATGATAATAAGGCATACATTGCTGAATTAATTGGTACGGACGAAACTACAGATATTGCATTATTAAAAATTGAAACAGATGACGATTTACCATTTATGGCTTTCGGTGATTCTGATAATGCTAAAATTGGAGAATGGGTTTTAGCAGTGGGTAATCCTTTTAACTTAAACTCTACTGTGACAGCTGGAATTATTAGTGCAAAATCTAGAGATTTATCTGGTCAGCATTTACAATCATTTATACAAACTGATGCTGCTGTAAATCCAGGAAACTCTGGCGGTGCATTAGTAAATGTGAATGGAGATTTAATAGGTATTAACACAGCTATTTCATCGCAAACGGGTTCTTATATAGGGTATTCATTTGCTGTACCAAGTAATATTGCTCGAAAAATAGTGAATGACATTATGGAATACGGTAATGTACAAAATGGTATTCTAGGTGTCTCCGGAGGTGCTCTTAATAGTGAAGCAGCAGAAGAATTAGGCACTACAACTACCGAAGGATTTTATGTTAACGAAGTACAAGAAGATACAGGAGCTGAAAAAGCAGGAATAAAGCCTGGTGATATCATTAATAAGATTGATAACGTAAAAATTAATAAATTTTCAGATTTAACAGGCTATTTAAAAACAAAAAGTCCTGAAGATGTCGTTAATGTAACGTTATTAAGAGACGGGCATGAGGAAGTGTTACCTGTAACCTTATTAAAACCAACAATTACAATAATTAGTACTATCGGTTATGTGAAAAATGCTTCTAAGAAAGAATTAAAAACTTTCAATGCAGACTATGGTGTTATAATTTCAAAATTTGCAGATGACAATTATAAAGCAGGTTGGAGTCGCGTTGGTGTTGAAGAAGGCAGTGTCGTCACTAAAATTAATGGTAATAAATTATATACGGTTGAAGATGTTCAAAACGCAATGAAAACAAGAAATCTAAGAGAGCCGCTTCAAATAGAAATTATAAATAATCAAGGCGAAAAAGTCGTGCATAGTTTTAGATAAAACTCAAGATTAATCAGATAAAATTAACCCTTCAAAGTAATATTCTTTGAAGGGTTTTTATTTTCGACAAAAAGTATTACGAAAACGTTTGAAATATAGTATTTTTGCGCAAAATCTAAACCACTAAACCAAAGAAAACATGGGTTTTAATGACACATACGAAAAAGAATTAGCGTTTCAAGCCGATCGTCGTAGAGCAACAGTAGAATTTATTAAAATTATCAGCGACCTATGGTACGATAAGTCTATTGAACTCGTAATATTTAGAAATCAACTTATCGACAGAAATGTTAGCGAAATTTTAAATTTGCATGAATATGCAGGTGAATTTGTTCAAAAACCAATTTCAATTTTTGATTCTGTTGAAATTGCACAAGCCATTAGTGCACTCAACTTACCTCCTGCTAAATTAGATATTGGTAAATTGACTTACGAATATCATCTAGAAGACCAAAAATATAGCAACGCAACAGCGTTTGTAGCTTCAAAATTGGGTAATGCAAAAAACAATAAAGCTATTGAAGCCAAAGATGTTGTACTTTATGGATTTGGTAGAATTGGACGTTTAGTCGCAAGAGAGTTAATGACTAGAACTGGAAAAGGTACTCAATTACGATTAAGAGCCATTGTTACCAGAGGAGATATTAATGAAACTGTTTTAGAAAAACGTGCTTCTTTATTAAGAAACGATTCTGTGCATGGAGATTTTTCTGGCATGGTTAGTACAGATGTAAAAAATTCTGCATTAATTATTAATGGAACCACAGTAAAAATTATTTCGGCTAATAAGCCAGAAGACATAGACTACACAGAATATGGTATTAATAATGCTTTAATTATTGATAATACTGGCGCCTTTAGAGACAAAGAAGCATTAAGCAAACATTTAAAAGCTAAAGGAGTAGATAAAGTTTTATTAACTGCACCAGGTAAAGGAATTCCTAATATTGTACATGGTGTAAATCATAAAGAATATGATCCTGATAACGTTAAAATATTCTCTGCTGCATCTTGTACAACAAATGCTATAACACCTGTTTTAAAAGCAGTTGAAGATTCTTTTGGAATTAAAACCGGACATTTAGAAACGATTCATGCATATACCAATGACCAAAATTTAGTTGATAATTTCCATAGTAAATACAGACGTGGACGTGCGGCTGCTTTAAATATGGTAATTACAGAAACTGGTGCAGGACAAGCGGTTAGTAAAGCATTACCATCTCTTGATGGAAAGCTAACATCTAACGCTATCAGAGTACCAGTTCCAAACGGATCACTTGCTATTTTAAACTTAGAATTAAAGAATAAAACGTCTGTTGATAGCATGAACGCTACCATGAAAAAGTACGCTCTTGAAGGTGACTTGGTTGAACAAATAAAATACGAAATGAGTGACGAATTGGTATCTAGCGATATCGTTGGCAGTTCTGCACCTTCTATTTACGATAGTAAAGCCACTATTGTAAGAAAAGATGGTAAAAACGCCATTCTATATATATGGTACGATAATGAATATGGCTATAGCCATCAAGTGATTCGTTTAGCAAAATATATTTCTAAAGTAAGGCGCTATGCTTATTATTAGAATTATTGAAAAAGAAAATAGAAAAATCTTGTCTTATGGCAAGATTTTTTTTTGATTTAAATCTACTGAATTACAGTTTTTTACACATTTCACATCCTTAAAAATATATGTTTCATTTTAAAACTTAACATCTAAAACACAATTTATTGCGTATATAAATTGCCTTACTAAATTGTGAGGCTTTTTGTTTGATAATTATTTATGATATCCTCATAAAATTATTATCTTGGCAATCAATTAATCTAACCAAAACAAAATTACGTCTAAGATGAAATTCTTAACCAAAGTTTCTGTAATTATATTAGTTACACTTAGTTTTCAAACTATACAAGCACAAACCAATAGTGATCCAGATGATAAATTATCTCTTAATAGTGGCACTATTGATAATCAATTCGAATTTGTAATTAGGCGTTCTAATAGCTGGCAAGATTACAAAACTGTAAAAAAAACTTGGCTATATGCTTTAAAAGCACATACGTTAGACTCTCTTAAGGCAGTACACAAAGATTTGGCGGATACACAAGTTATTGTAAAAACACAAGCTGGGGAAATTGAAAGTTTAAAATCTAGTCTTTCTAATACACAATCTACGTTAAATGCTACCAATGATGAAAAAGACAATATTTCATTATTTGGAATACAAACGAGTAAAGCGAGTTACAAAATATTAATGTGGAGTATCATTGGTGGTCTTTTTGCCTTGTTACTATTATTTATTTATAAATTTAAAGGTAGCAACTCTGCCACACGCGATGCTAAACGTAAATTAGATGAAGTTGAAACTGAATTTGAAGAACACAGACGTAACGCACTAGAGCGCGAACAAAAAGTAAGACGTCAACTACAAGACGAATTAAATAAACAAAAATCTTAAGAAACTCTATTCTACACTTAACGTAGAATCACTATAAAATCCGCAACTTAAATTGCGGATTTTTTTATGAAAAAAATTAAAGAACTTATCCGTCATATATTTTAATGCTTAAGTAATTATGAGAGGTACATTTTAAAAAATTGCTTCAATTAATATTATCTTTACAACCTATTTTGAAAACACTATGCGCATAGATATCATTACAGTATTACCAGAACTTTTAAAAAGCCCTTTTGAAGCTTCAATTTTAAAGCGAGCAATAGAAGCCAATTTGGTTGAAGTCCACTTTCATAATTTAAGAGATTTTGCCACAGGTGGCTATAAATCCGTTGACGATACTCAATTTGGAGGAGGCGCAGGCATGGTAATGAGTATAGAACCAATTGATAAGTGCATTTCTAAGTTACAGAAAGAGCGCAATTACGATGAGATTATCTATATGACACCAGATGGAGAGCAACTTAATCAAAGTATTGCAAACCAAACCTCTTTAAAAGAAAACATCATTATTCTTTGCGGACATTACAAAGGTGTTGACCAACGTGTACGCGATCGGTTTATTACACGCGAAATATCTATTGGAGATTATGTATTATCTGGAGGTGAATTAGGTGCTGCTGTTTTATGTGATGCTGTCATTCGTTTAATTCCTGGAGTATTAGGAAACGAAACTTCTGCCCTAACCGATTCGTTTCAAGATAATTTATTAGCACCACCAATTTATACGAAACCTAGAGAATATGATGGTATGAAAGTTCCGGAAGTATTATTTAGTGGTAATTTTCCTAAGATTGAAAAATGGAGGGAAGAGCAAGCTTATAAGAGAACTAAAGAAAGGCGACCAGATTTACTTGAAGATTAGATCTCTTTAAAGAGATTCAAAATATAAAATAACTCTAATTACTGGGAACAATTAAAAGGACAAGGGCTAATAAAATAAGCAATAAAAGCGTATTGCACATTTTTTTACCTTTAGTATTGTGTATTTTCAAAAAAGCACTACTTTTGCAAACCAATTTAGACCAACCTCTGGCGAGAATCGTGAATGTTGCTTTGAATTAATTATTATAAAAAAAATAAAATGGATTTAGTAAAATTTGTACAAGACGAATTTGTAACTCGTAAAGACTTCCCAGAATTTAGTGCTGGTGATACAATTACAGTTTATTACGAAATTAGAGAAGGTGAAAAAGTACGTACACAGTTTTTTAGAGGTGTTGTATTACAACGTAAAGGAAGTGGATCTTCTGAAACATTTACCATCCGTAAAATGTCAGGAACAATTGGTGTAGAGCGTATCTTCCCAGTAAACTTACCTGCTTTACAAAAAGTTGAAGTTAACAAACGTGGTAAAGTACGTAGAGCTAGAATTTTCTACTTTAGAGGTCTTACTGGTAAGAAAGCAAGAATCAAAGAAGTTAGAAGATAATTCAAACTTATATATTACAATTAAAAGCCTTCTGCAAAGAAGGCTTTTTTTGTTTGTAAACAATTGTTAATAACTCTAGTTCATAAACTGTTGATATCTATAATGTTAAATAATTAGATAATATCGAAACATTTTAGTAATTTAGTAAAACAATTAACAACAAAAATAGTTTGGTTTTGAAATCTATTTCAAATTAGTGTTAAATTGTTACTAGAGACTCGTTCTTTATGTATTGAGGTTGTTTTTTGAGATTGTTTAGCAACTTGCATTAGTAAGTGTATGTGAGACAATCATGAAACTTTAGTTATATATTATACTTTGTAGGGTATATTGGTAAAGTGGAAAGCTCTGAAAAAGTAGTGGAATCGAAAGTGCACACAAAAAAGATGAGCAATGTTTAATACCTATTTTTTGTTCATGTGAATATTATAGGTAAACATCAAGAAAAGCAAACCTAAGAAACAATGTCATATCAGGTCAATACATTTTGAAAGATATGGAATGTTTCGAATTTGAAACAGAAATCCTAGATTTCGAACGCTGTAAAATTTTAGTTTTTCAGTTTAGTTAGAAGCTAAATAAATCTAGTGAGTATTGTTTCTAAGAAAGCCATGTCAGCACAGATTTTTCTGAGTGATATGGCTTTTTATTTTTGAAATAATTTTAAGATTACTCTGTGAAATTGTTTTACATACTTTTAAAACTATTACAGTTACAATTATCAAATCTTTAATTGCAATACTAATTTTATCAACGCTTTTAGTAATACGCTTAAAATTTATTAGGGTGTTATAATTCTATCTCATATTTAAAATAATAAAAAGGAAAATGACTCAACTAAATAAGCGAATGTCTTTACTTTTTAAAATTAAAATTTTATCATTGAGAAAAAAAGAACTTATTCTAAGTAGATCATAGCAATGCAATTACCACTATCAGAAGATATAAATTTTAAAAACAAAGATTATACTGTATCTCACCTACCAAAAACAGAATATTTAGAATGTACATTTAACAATTGTAACTTTGAAAATTCAGATCTTTCAAATATAAATTTCACTGAATGCGATTTTGTAGATTGTAATTTTAGCAATGCTAATGTAATGCATACCACATTTAACGCTGTTACATTTAAAGATTGTAAAATCCTAGGTGTTTTGTTTCAGAATTGCAATTCCTTTTTGTTGTCTTTTAAGTTTACAAATTGCGCTCTTAATTTGAGTAGTTTTTATCAATTAAAAATCAATTATACTCAATTTATAAATTGTACAATGCACCAAGTAGATTTCACAGAAACAGAAGCTAAACATGTCGTTTTTAAAGATTGTGATTTACATCAGTCTATCTTTGACAAAACAAATATAGAACAAGCAGACTTTACTTCGGCTTTTAACTTTAATATTAATCCTTCATTAAATTATATTAAGCACGCTTCATTTACTAAAGAAAACATTTCTGGCCTAATAGAAAGCTTCAATATTAAGATTAAATAATAATTTCAAGAAATAGAGCTGCAATTTATTAATTATTTAAAGATTGCTGCTGTTTACTACACATCTTATACGTGCTAAAATCAAACGTTTTCGTATATTTGTTCAGCTTAATTTTAAGCATAATATCATTCTAAATATTTTCAAGACTTATGACAAAAACAGCAAAGATTGTTTATACAAAAACGGATGAAGCTCCAGCTTTAGCAACCCGTTCATTTTTACCTATTGTTCAAGCATTTACGAAGTCTTCTGGCATAAAAATAGAAACTAAAGATATATCGTTGGCTGCTAGAATATTAGCGGTTTTTCCAGATTTTTTAAGTGACGACCAAAAAGTTACAGATGCCTTAGCCGAATTAGGTGATTTAGTAAAAAAACCAGAAGCTAACATTATAAAATTACCAAATATTAGTGCTTCTGTACCACAACTTACAGCAGCTATTGAAGAGTTACAATCAAAAGGCTTCAAAATCCCTAGTTACCCAGAAGAACCTAAGAGCGAAGAAGAAAAAGAAATTAAATCTCGTTACGATAAAATAAAAGGGAGTGCTGTAAACCCAGTACTTAGAGAAGGTAACTCAGATAGACGTGCACCAAAAGCGGTTAAGAATTATGCTAAGAAAAACCCTCATAGTATGGGAGCTTGGTCTTCAAAATCTAAAACCCATGTAGCAACTATGTCTAAGGGAGATTTTGCTCATAATGAAAAATCGATTACGCTAGCTGATGCAACAACCATTAATATTGTACATACAGATGGTAAAGGCAATAAAACAAACTTAAAAAGCGGTTTAGATTTATTAAAAGGGGAAATTATTGATGCAACAATAATGAGCAAAAAGGCTTTACTCGAATTTTTAGAGGAGCAAGTTGAAGATGCGCTAGATAAAAGCGTATTGTTTTCATTACACATGAAAGCAACGATGATGAAAGTTTCTGATCCAATTATATTTGGTCACGCTGTTCGTGTATTCTTTGCAGACTTGTTTGAAAAACATGGCAAAACGTTCGAAAAAATTGGTGTTGATGTTAATAATGGTTTTGGTAATTTACTAGAAAAATTACATGATTTACCAGAAGATAAACGTGACCAAATTAGAGATGATATCAGGTATGCATTACAACATGGCGCAGATTTAGCAATGGTGAATTCCGATAGAGGTATTACCAACCTTCATGTTCCAAGTGATGTTATTATTGATGCCTCTATGCCTGCAATGATTAGAACATCTGGTCAAATGTGGAATGCAGAAGGAAAACAACAAGATACCAAAGCTGTAATTCCAGATAGTAGTTATGCTGGTGTTTATAGTGCAACTATAGATTTCTGTAAAAAACATGGAGCGTTCGATCCTACTACAATGGGAACGGTACCTAATGTAGGACTTATGGCTCAAAAAGCTGAAGAATACGGTTCACATGATAAGACTTTTGAAATAGCCTCTAAAGGAAAAGTTGAAGTCATTGATGCTAATGGAAATGTACTACTTAGTCATAAAGTTGAAGCCGGAGATATTTGGAGAATGTGCCAGGTTAAAGATGCACCAATTCAAGATTGGGTAAAACTTGCAGTAGCAAGAGCAAGAGCTTCAAAAACACCTGCTATTTTCTGGTTAGATAAGAAAAGAGCTCATGATGCAGAATTAATTAAAAAGGTAAACACTTACCTTAAAGATCATGACACAGAAGGTTTAGATATTAGAATACTATCATTAGTTGATGCTACTAACTTTACGTTAGAACGTCTTAAAGCCGGTAAAGACACTATCTCAGTTACAGGAAATGTATTAAGAGATTACTTAACCGATTTATTTCCTATTTTAGAAGTAGGCACAAGTGCAAAAATGCTATCTATAGTTCCATTAATGAATGGTGGTGGTTTATTTGAAACTGGAGCTGGTGGATCTGCACCTAAGCACGTTCAACAGTTTTTAGAAGAAAATCACTTACGTTGGGATTCTTTAGGTGAATTTTTAGCATTAGCTGTTTCCTTAGAGCATTTCTCTGTGGTTAACGACAATAAAAAAGCAAGCATTTTAGGTGAAACTTTAGATGACGCCTCTGATAAATTACTTGAAAACAGAAAAGGTCCTTCAAGAAAAGTAAATGAATTAGACAATAGAGGAAGTCATTTTTACTTGGCTTTATATTGGGCTGAAGCATTAGCAAATCAAGATAAGGATTCAGACCTAAAAACTGAGTTTTCAAAAATTTATGAAGCCTTGAGTACTAACGAAGAAACGATAGTAAAGGAGTTAATAGATTGCCAGGGAGAGCCTGTAAACATTGAAGGTTATTATCTTCCTAACGAAGATTTAGTAACTAACGCTATGCGACCAAGCAAAGCCCTTAACTCTATTTTGAATTCATAATAATGACATTCATATTATAAAAAAAAGCTTCTTTCGAGAAGCTTTTTTTATGGATTTAAATGATGGAAAAATTAACTTACTTTATAAGGATTAATTCTTACAAAGTTCATTAAAAAACAAAAGCCCAATTTCTTTTCAGAAATTGAGCTTTGCTTTAAGCGGAGAGTAAGGGATTCGAACCCCTGGAGGTGTGACCCTCAACAGTTTTCAAGACTGCCGCATTCGACCACTCTGCCAACTCTCCTTTAGCGGCTGCAAATATAAACGCCTTTTTCTTTTAGCCAAAAGTTTTTGGGTAGTTTTTTTGAAAAAAATTAATATTATTTTTTATCTCTCTGAAATACTATGATTTAAAGACTAAATAATATTTTCGGCATAATAAATGTTGACCTAATAATTAGATTAAAATCAATACGCTCTAAATTTTGTATTTAAACAAGATAAATTTAAGTGTATAAAGTCTTATTTTTAATGCTTATTAAAATGACAAACACATGAAAAAAATATTTAGTATACTGGGTTTCGTTAGTGCAATAGTAGCGACCATTCTAGCGGTTTCTAAATTTTCAAATTTAGCTGTTACTCCAATAATTGTTGCCTTCGCTAGCGGTTTATTAGTGCTATTTTATTCAAAGAAAGAGCAAACCAAAACTAAAACAATACAGTATATATTTCTTTTGGTTATAATTTCATTAAGTCTTACCATATATAAAGCTGTTACTCATACTACTAATATAGAGGATAGTTTAATAAATGATGATATTGAACAAACAGAACTGAAAGAGGAAGATAACTTAGAGGACTCTGAAAGTAAGCTTAAAATTAAATAGAGTAATAACAAATTTTAAGACTTCAGAGTAATTGTAAGAAAAGTTTCAATCTATTTGTCTTATTTTTGCTAAAATCAATGAGTTAAATGAAAGTTCTAATAGCCTCTGCACTTATATTAGTTGGTTCTTGTTCCAATCTAAGACATAGTGAAAAAATTGAAAACCTAAAAAATAGCATTACTTATAAAGACGAAGCTCTTGTAAAAAACTATTTAAATACCATAAAACTTGAAGAATTAAAATCTATTGTTGAAGAAGTGTCTTCCGATAAGTATAATGGCAGAATGACTGGAGAAGAAGGTCACAATCAAGTTTGTGATTATATCAGACAAACTTATAAAACCCTCAATCTTCAAGCACCAGAATCACATCCTAATTTCTATCAAAAAGTACCAAAAGAAGTTCTGCCCAACAACCTAAACGATTCACAAAATATAATCGCCTATATTAAAGGCTCAGAGTTTCCAGATGAGTATGTATATATCTCAGCACATTCTGATCATGAGGGTGTCATTGATGGAGAAATCTATAACGGAGCAGATGATAATGGCTCCGGAACTGCTGCCGTTTTAGAAATGGCTGAAGCCTTTAGCCAAGCTGTAAAAGATGGCCATCCACCAAAACGAAGTATTGTTTTTTTACATGTAACTGCTGAAGAAGTTGGTTTACATGGTTCTAAATATTATACCGAAAACCCTATTTTCCCATTAGATAATGCTGTCGCTAATTTAAATATAGACATGATTGGACGTGTTGATAATAGGCATTTAAAAAATGAAAATTACATTTACGTTATAGGTGCTGATAAGATGAGTACAGAATTAGATTTTATAGCCCAAAAAGCGAATTCAACTTTTACTAATCTTAACTTAGATTATTATTATAATGATGACAGAGATCCAAACCGTTATTATTACAGATCAGATCATTATAATTTTGCATTGAAAGAAGTCCCTGTAATTTTCTTTTTTAACGGTGAACACGAAGATTATACAAAACCTACGGATACTGCAGATAAAATTAATTATTCTTTATTAGAAAAACGTGCAAAACTAATTTTTGCAACTGCTTGGTACTTGGCTAACTCTAAAACACGTTTAAAAGAAGAAATTATCTAATTTAGCTTTTTTCTAAAATCCATTTAATCTATTTATTTAATGAAAAACTTACTGTTTATCTATTGTCTATCACTAATATTTGTTAGTTGCGGAAGCTCTTCTAGCAGCAAATCGAATGAAAAAATCACTAAAGCTGAAAAAGCTAATCCAATAGAATATGCGTCTACAATTACATCTGGTGAATTAAAAACCATGTTGTATAAATATGCTTCAGATGAGTTTGAAGGTAGAGATACAGGTGAAAGAGGACAAAAATTAGCTATAGAATATTTAAAGGAAAAATATAAAACTTTAAATATCCCTACTCCATTGGGTAACGATGATTATTTTCAGGAAGTGCCTTTAGAAAAACAAAAAGTTGCTGAAGGAAAATTAACGGTCAATGGCAAAACCTTCAATAGTTTTGATGATCTTGTTATACTTGCTGTTTCGAATAGTATCAATATTTCAGTAGACGAGATTGTATATGTAGGCTTTGGTATTGATGACGATAACTATAGTGACTATAAAGGTATTGATGTTAAAGACAAAATAGTATTGGCAAAAGCTGGAGAACCAAAAGATGCTGATGGTAATTTTATAACTACCGGAGATACTGAAGACACCAAATGGACTAATGGTCGTCAATCATTATCAAGTAAAAGAGAAGCTGCAACAGCAAATGGAGCTAAAGGTCTTGTATATATGGATAGCGACATGCTTTCTAAATATGCTATATATTATAAAAAACAACATGCATCTGGAGCTGTTGGTCGTTTATCTTTAAAAAGTAATGAGCGAGATATGATAATGTTAATGGTTAGTGAAGAATTAGGTAAAGCCATATATGAATCTATTTCTGAAGATACTACAGCAAAAAATATTAAATCAACTATTAACATTGAAATTGAAAATAAATCTGAATCTATCACTTCTGAAAATGTTGTCGCTTATATAAAAGGTTCTGAAAAACCAGACGAAATTGTTGTGATCTCGGCACATTTAGACCATGAAGGTATAAAGGATGGTGAAATCTATAACGGAGCAGATGATGACGGTTCTGGTACTGTAGCTATTATAGAAATTGCAGAAGCTTTTAAATTGGCTGAAATAGCTGGCAATGGACCAAAACGTTCTATACTATTTTTACATGTTACTGGTGAAGAAAAAGGACTTTTAGGATCTAAATATTATACGGATAACGATCCTATATTTCCTTTAGAAAATACAGTGGCCAACTTAAACATTGACATGATTGGTAGAACTGACCCAGAGCGAACAATTGGCACTAAAAACTACATCTATTTAATAGGTAGTGATAAATTAAGTACTGATTTACATAATATCTCTGAAGAAGCCAATACAAATTATACCAAAATGGAGTTAGATTATAAGTTTAACGATGATAACGATCCAAATCGTTTTTATTATAGATCTGATCATTACAATTTCGCCAAGAACAATATTCCGGTAATCTTTTATTTTAATGGCACACACGAGGATTACCACAAACCAACAGACACACCGGACAAAATTGAATACGATTTACTAGAAACAAGAGCACGTCTAGTATTTTATACTGCTTGGGAAGTGGCTAATAGAAACCAACGAATTGTAGTTGATAAAGCTTCAAAATAAACTTTTAACGACTAAAGTAATAGCATAAAAAAAGCCTTTCAATATTGAAAGGCTTTTTTTATATATAACATCTAATTTATATTTTCATACCAAAACCAAATTGTAATACGTGATTTTTAGCTTCTAGTTTTTTTAAATCTTGATCGATAACATTTGTAATACCGTAAGAAACCCTTGCGTCTATAAAAAACTCGTCTGTAATCATATATTCTAATCCACCTACTAAAGAAAACGAAGCCGTTGAAAATAAATCTCTATCTTTCCACGTCTTTAGACCTACCTTTGGTCCTACTGCTAAAATTAGACGATCTGTCATTGAAATTTTAAATAGAATTGGTAAATGAATGTAATCAGCTCTCAGTTCCTCACTTTTACCACCTTCGGCAGACCATTGTAACTCAGTAGACAACGCTAGTTTATCTGACAACTCAAAATCTACAAACCCAGCAAATGCAAATCCATTTCTGTGTTTGTTTTCAAATTCCGCATCTGGTGTAAAATCTAAGTTAGATACATTTAATGCTCCTCTAACACCATATCTGGTATCTTGTGACATTGCTACTGTGGTAACACTAACTAAAATAAAGGCAAGCAAATATTTTTTCATAATCTTCAATTTGAGAGGTCTAATATATAAAAAATCTAAAATCCTTATCTGTTTTTAAAAATAAATCGGATAAATGAACCCTTTTTTACTAGAAGGTTAAACAATTACACTAGAAACGGTCTCATAAAACATACTTTTTATAATCCCATCTGAAAGTCCAATTTTTGGCACATATATATCTTTTGCACCACTCCATTTCATGGCTGATAAATAAATTCTTGTCGCCGGAATTATTACATCTGCTCTATCTTGATTTAAATTTAACTTCGTAATACGCTCCTCGTAAGAATAATTTTGAAGCATTTTATAATAGCTAGTTAAGTAAAAATACGTTAGCGGTTTACCAACATCTTTTCCAGATATTTTAAAAATCTTATTAATGTTTCCACCAGAACCAATAAGCTCTATTTTATCATATTGTTTAGTATTGGCTTTAATCCATTGTTCTAATTCTTGCCAAGTTTCATTTTTAACGATATCATTTAATAATCTAACCGTTCCTATTTTAAAAGACCTAGATTGCTTTTTCTCGCCATTATGGATTATAGAAAACTCAGTACTACCTCCACCAACATCTACGTACAAATAGGATTTATTGGGATTTATGAAAGTATTTAAATCTGTTGCTGCAATAATGGCTGCTTCTTCTTCACCATCAATAATATCAATATTAATACCACTGGTTTCAAATATTTTTTCTGATAAAGGAGCACTATTACTAGCTTCTCTCATTGCCGAAGTTGCACAGGCTTTATATCTCTTAACACCATGAGACTTTATAATTAGACTAAAAGCTTTCATTGTATCAAGCATGCGTTCTTGGTTATATTCTGATATTTCACCTTTAAGAAACACATCTGCACCTAATCTAATTGGTACACGAACTAATGAATTTTTTTTAAATATAGGTGGTTCGTCATCTTGCTCAATAATATTAGATATTAATAATCTTACGGCATTAGACCCAATATCTATAGCTGCATATTTTTGTATCTTCAGCATATTTATCCTTCTAATTTATTTAAATAATAGTTATAAGTATCGAATTGCGCTCTCACCTTTGGATTATCATTTCTACGATACTTATTATCTTGGCTTTCGTTTATTACTCGCGCTTTTACGTTGTCATTCCAACAAATGTCATACAAATGTTGTAGTTCTTGTTTTATGTCTTCATCATAGATAGGACAGCTTACTTCTACTCTATTATCAATATTTCTAGTCATCCAATCAGCAGAAGATATATAAATTTTAGGGTTATTTTGATTAGAAAAGATATACAATCTTGTATGCTCTAAGAATTTATCAATTATACTTATAATTTCAATATTCTCACTCATCCCCTTTACACCAGGTACTAAACAGCAAAGACCTCTAACAATCATTTGTATTTTTACTCCTGCTCTGCTGGCTTCATATAATTTATCTATCATTTTATAGCTACTAATGCTATTCATTTTTAGTTTTATATAAGCTGGTTTTCCACTTTTGGCAGTATCTATTTCTTTATCTATTAAAGCAAAAATCTTACTTTTTGTATAGTGTGGTGATGTAATAATATGTTTATATCTATTTACTTTATAATTTACTTCAAAGAAATCAAATACTTTATTTACATCTTTTAAAATTTTTGAATCTGCAGTCATTAATGTAAAATCCGTATAGATTTTGGCTGTAGATTCATTAAAGTTTCCTGTACTAATAAAACCATATCTTACGAGCTTATGATTTTCTTCGCGTTCTATAACACACATTTTACAATGTACTTTTAAACCTGATACTCCAAAGAACATTTTTATACCTACATCTTGCATCTGTTCGGCATAATTAATATTTGCAGCTTCATCAAATCGCGCTCTAAGCTCAATAGAGACCGTTACTTTTTTTCCGTTTTTAGCCGCATTAATTAAAGAACTAGCCACATGAGATATTTGCGCTAATCTATATATAGTAATTTTTATAGTTTTTACTGTTGGGTCTAGTGCAGCTTCCCTTAAAAATTTTACGATATATGAAAACGTATGATATGGTGTGTAGATTAAATAGTCTTTTTTAGCTATAGTTTTAAAAATACTATCTTCTAAATTCAACCCTTTTACAGGTAAAGGTTTTATTTTATCGTATAGTAAATCGGTTCTACCTAAACTTGGAAAACTCATGTAATCCCTTCTATTATGGTAACGACCACCAGGAATCATGCTTTCTTTCTCATCAATAGACATACGCTCTAAAAGAATGTTTAGCGTATCTTCCTCTATATTTTTATCATAAACAAATCGCACCGGAGCACCACTTTGCCTATCTTTTACACTTTCTGAAAGTTTATCTATAAAGCTTTTACTTAAATCACTATCGAAATCTAATTCTCCATCTCGTGTAATTTTAATCATGTGTGCACTGATACTATCGTAAGTAAAGATGCTAAATATATCGTCTAAACAATATCTTAAAATATCATCTACCATTATAATATAATTACTTTCTCCTTTACTAGGTAATACCACAAAACGATCCATGGTTGACGATATCTCAATTAAAGCAACCTGATCTTTACCATTAGAATTTGACATTTTTACGGTTAAATATGCCGAAATATCCATTAACTCTGGCAATGCAATATCTTCATTAAGCATTATAACTACTAAAGCTGGACTAATTTCTTGGTAAAAATAATTCATGATAAAATCATGATGATCCTCGGTAATCTCTGTTTCATTTATTAAATAAATATTCTCTTTTTCTAGTTCTTTTTCAATTTCATCTAGAATTTCTAAACTATAACTTTGTTGTTTTATAACGATTTGCGTTATTTCTTCTAATAGATCACCAGCCTTAATACCTCCTAATTCACTTTTACCACCTTTGCCTGCTTCATATATTCGTTTTACTGTAGCATACCTTACTTTAAAGAATTCATCTAAATTGTTAGAAAATATTCCTAAAAAACGCAGACGTTCTATTAAAGGAACATCTTTATCGGCTGCTTCTTGTAAAACACGCTCATTAAATTTTAACCAGCTTAATTCTCTATTAATATATATGTTTTTTTCTTTTATCATTACTTTAATTCCTTTGGAATAATTATAAATTCAGTTGTGCCTTGTTTTAAATCTTTCCAATCATCGATTTCAAAATTGATTTTTACTAAACCACTCGTTGGAAGATTATCTATAAAAACGTCTCCAAATATATTAGAAATTGATGTTAATGCGTTATTATGACCAAATATCATAACATCTTTTGTTTCATTTGATAATTTTTTTACAAAATTAACCACATTTTGCCCTTCAAAATCATACAACTCCTCAACAACTTTAATTTTATTTTCCGGAATATTTAATGCTTTTAGGAATATTTTACACGTACTAAGTGCTCTATTTGCTGGGCTAGAAAAAATATTTTTAGGTAAATTTTTCGTTTTAACATACTGATTAACAACTAGTTTAATGTCGTTAACACCTCTAGCTTTTAATGGTCTTTCTCTGTCGGTTACGTCATGTTCCCAAGACGATTTGCCATGTCTAATAAATGTAATACTTTTCATACAATATCGTTTAAGTGCAAATTTTTACGATAAAAGGTTGCGTAATTCCGTTTTAACGATTAAATTGCCGCCTTAACTCTAATGTTTGTTTATGATATTAGTTATAAGTTCTTTTGTTAGGTAAATTTAATGTAAATGATTTCAAATCAAAAAATATATTAATCCATTATATATTTAATTTGCATTAAAGTACTTCCCTCTATTTATTTAACAAAGAACAAATAATTATGTTGTTTTCAACGAAGTAGTTTATACTGTGGCTTTTAAGCTATGGTTTTAGGCCTATTTAGTTTTAACAGCATCATTTGCATGATAAGTTATATCTATAAAATATGAAAAATAGCTTTACTTCATCTTTTTTCAAGTTATTAACAATTTGTGTTGTTTCATTATTATTTATAAATAATGGGTTTGCACAAGAACGATTTGAAAAAGAATCTGATTATTGGCCTAAAACAGGTAAATTATCAGAGAAAGAATTGAAAGATTACATGGAGGTACTAAAAAAACGTGCCAACACATATAATGAGAATAAATCATTTTCAAGTTATAGTCAAAGGTCTTCTGAAACTAATCCCGTGGGAACTTGTAATGTTATTACTTGTGGTTCTTTTAATGCTGTTGATATATCACCTAATAATAACGGGTTACCTCAAGACTTTCAGACGGCTGTAGATGGAAGTGCTTATTCTGCTGATATTGTATATGATTGCTGGAATGATCAAGGTACTGTAGATTATTCTGAAGGGCAATATATTTCATATTCAAATATAGACGCTAATATTGATACACCAGCTATTATATCGCCTTCGCCAGATGGAGGTGGATTTTCTATTTTTTCATATAAATTTGAAGGTATTGAGCAAGATTTAACAGTGCTCCCAAATGCAACTTACCGTGTGTGTTTTGAAATTGCTGTTATTCCTCGTTATAGTAATAGTGATGGTAGTTTTGTAGAGTTTAGTCCAGACCTAAATTTTGGTATAGGTTCTGGTGGTGTCCAAATTTCTGACCCCTTAACTTATAATGAAGATGATTTAACTGTTCACCCTTTATCAGATTTTCCAAATAGCTTATCAACTGCAACAACGGGACCTTTTCAAAACCCAGGTGGTTGGACAGATATTGATCCATATTGGGAAACAATTTGTATTACTTTTCAGTCTGATAATTCAGGTACAGTAAATGTATTTTATCAAACTCAAAGCCTTGGAAAGTCTGTGGTATTAGTTGATGGTTTAAGGTTAAGTCTTGAAGGATATGCTGTACCACCTACCATGGCAGAAGAACACATAGATACAGATAACAACGGTTTGGATGTTTTTTGCGATGCATTCTCAGTGGACTTAAATGATTATATAACATCAACGGGACCAGCAGGTTCTTCATTAACTTGGAGTACAGATCCAGATCCTTTAAATACAGCATCACATATAGCTAATACAGTTGTAAATACACCTGGCACCTATTACGTGTTTTATTACAACCCAGATGACCTTTGTTCATCACCAGCAGGTTCCATAAGTTTAATGATTACTGATCTAGATGCTTCAGTAGCATCAAAATCAAATGCTGATTGTGTTGACGATTCAAATGGTTCAGTAAGCATTTCTGCCACAAATGGAAATCCACCTTATAGTTATGCTTTAGATGGTGGCTCATCTCAAACTTCAAATACTTTTAATAATTTAAGCATTGGAAATTATGTTGTTGAAGTAACAGATTCAAATAATTGTTCAGAAAACGTTTATTTCGAAATTATTGCGAATGATACCGAAGCTCCTACAGCTTCTAACCTAGATCCTATAAGTGTTCAATGCATAGATGATGTTCCTGAATTCGATATTGAAGATGTTGATGATGAAATGGATAATGTGACTGCACAACCTACAGTTGCTTTTATTTCGGATGTTTCTAATAATTTATCATGTCCAGAAACAATTACAAGAACTTATAGTGTTACCGATGATTGTGGTAATTCAATTAATGTTACCCAGCAAATTACTATTAATGATACAATCCCTCCTACAATTGATACGTCTGCGTCTCAAATAATGATTGAATGTGGCGTAACACCTGATGGAACACTACAAACTTGGTTAGATAATAATGGTGGTGCTATAGCCTCAGATAATTGTGGTAATGTAACATGGTCTAATAATTATAGTGATGGTGTTTCAGATTGTTCTTCATCAACAACAGTTATATTTACTGCTACCGATGATTGTGGTAATACTTCTACAACAAGTGCTACATATGCTATTCAAGATACAACACCTCCAGTAATAACAAATTCTGCCTCTGATCAATCAATTGAATGTAATATTAGTTCAACTCAAAATGTTCAAACATGGCTAGATACAAATGGTGGTGCTACTGCTACAGATGATTGTTCTGCTATTATTTGGTCTAATAATTTCACATCACTTTCGGGAGGTTGTGGAGAAACAGGCTCTGCTACAGTGATTTTTACTGCAACAGATGGTTGTGGTAACTCAACGTCTACAACAGCTACATTTAATAGTAGTGATACAACTAACCCTATCGCTCCTAGTGCTCCAAACGATTTAAATTTACAATGTATTGATGAAGTACCTTCTACTAGTCAATTAACTGCAACTGATAATTGCATGAATACTATTACAGCTACGGGAGTTGATAATATTGATAATTCTAATCCTTGTAACATAACTATTATAAGAACGTGGACGTTTACAGATGATTGTGGAAACTCATCTTCAATATCGCAAAATATTGTAGTAGCTGACACTATTGCTCCATTTTTTACTGTGCCTGCGGATATAAATATTCAATGTGGTGTTGATGCTAATGATCTTACCATCACTGGTGATGTTACAAACGAAAAGGACAACTGCTCTTCTGGTCTAGAGGCAACATATACGGATAGTGTAACAAATGGTAGCTGTGCTAACACAGAAACTATTACACGTACCTGGTCTCTAACTGATGATTGTGATAATACTAGAAGACATGTGCAGATTATTAATATTGTAGATACAACAGCACCTACTTTAATTACACCTAGTGATGTTACTATAGAATGTACAAATCCTACTGATCCTTCTGTTACTGGTACTGCTACAGCAAGTGACTCTTGTGGTAACGTAACAATCTCTTATAACGATACATCGGATGCTAATTGTGGTAATACAGAAACAATTACTAGAACTTGGAATGCTACTGATGACTGTGGTAATACTGCATCATTAGATCAAATAATAACTGTACAAGATACAACACCGCCTACAATAGATACACCTGCTTCTCAAATAATGATTGAATGTGGTGTAACGCCAGATGGAACTTTAGAAGCTTGGTTAGATAATAATGGTGGTGCTGCAGCCTCAGATACCTGTGGAAATGTAACATGGTCAAATAATTATAACGCTGGTATTTCAGATTGTTCTTCATCAATAACTGTAATGTTTACAGCTACAGATGATTGTGGTAACACTTCTACAACAAACGCTTCATATACTATTCAAGATACAACACCTCCAGTGATAACAGTTGCTGCTTCTGATCAAATAATTGAATGTAATATTGATAGTAATGCAACTCAAAGTATTGAAAATTGGTTAGGTACAAACGGTGGTGCTACTGCTACAGATGATTGTTCTGAAATAATTTGGACTAATAATTTCACCTCCCTATCTGGTGGATGTGGCGAAACAGGATCTGCCACAGTGATTTTTACAGCCACTGATGGTTGTGGTAACTCAACAACTACAACGGCTACATTTAATAATAGTGATACAACTAACCCTGTCGCTCCCAATGCTCCTGCTGATTCATATTACAATTGTATTGAAGATGTGCCTGCACCTGGTCAATTAACTGCTAGTGATAATTGCATGAGTAATATAACTGTTACAGGAGTTGATAATGTTGATAATTCTAATCCTTGTAACATAACTATTACAAGAACATGGACATTTATTGATGACTGTGGAAATTCAACTTCAGTATCGCAAAACATTACCGTAGCTGATACTGTAGCTCCTACATTTACTGAACCTGCAGATATAACTATTCAATGTGGTGAAGATATATCTAGTGCTAATACTGGTGATGTAACAAATGAAAACGACAATTGTTCATCTGGTCTACAAGCAACATATACGGATAGTGTGGTTAATGGTAGCTGCAACAACACAGAAACAATTACACGTACTTGGTCGTTGACTGATGATTGTAATAATACAAGAACACGTGTCCAAATCATTAATGTTGTCGATACTACATCACCAACTTTAACTATACCTGGTGATGTTACTATAGAATGCACAAACCCTACTGCTCCTTCTGCTACTGGTACTGCTACCGGAAGTGACTCTTGTGGTAACGTAACAATCTCTTACAGCGATGCATCAGATGCTAATTGTGGTAATACAGAAACAATTACTAGAACATGGACTGCTACTGATGATTGTGGTAATACTAAATCATTAGATCAAACGATAACTATAGAAGATACAACACCTCCTACAATAGATGCATCTGCTTCTAATATAATGATTGAATGTGGTGTAACTCCTATTGGAACTTTACAAGCTTGGTTAGATAATAATGGTAATGCTACAGCTTCAGACACGTGCGGAAATATAACATGGTCAAATAATTATAGTGATGGTGTTTCTGATTGTTCTTCATCAACAACAGTAATATTTACTGCTACTGATGATTGTGGAAATGCTTCTACAACAAGTGCAACTTACACTATTCAAGATACAACACCACCTGTTATAGCAAATCCTGCTTCTGATAGAACAATTGAATGTAATATTGATAGTAATTCAAGTCAAAGTATTCAATCTTGGCTAGATACAAATGGTGGTGCCTCTGCTACGGATGATTGTTCTGCTGTTATCTGGTCTAATAATTTCACTTCTCTTTCTGGTGGTTGTGGTGAAACAGGTTCTGCAACAGTGACTTTTACAGCCACTGATGGTTGTGGTAACTCAACATCTACAACGGCTACATTTAATAATAGTGATACAACTAACCCTGTCGCTCCTACTGCTCCAGGTGATTTAACTTTTCAATGTATTGATGAAGTACCTTCTCCTGGTCAATTAACTGCTAGTGATAATTGCATGAGTAATATAACTGCTACAGGAGTTGATAGTGTTGATAATTCTAATCCATGTAGCATAACTATTTTAAGAACATGGACGTTTATTGATGATTGTGGAAATTCATCTTCAGTGTCGCAAAATATTATAGTAACTGATACTACAGCTCCTACATTCACTGTACCTGAAGAGATAACAATCGAATGTGATGTCGATGCTAGTGATCTTACAATTACTGGTGATGTTTTAGATGAAAATGACAACTGCTCCTCAAATTTAGAAGCAAGATATACAGATAGTATAGCTAATGCGAGCTGTGCTAACGCAGAAACTATTACACGTACTTGGACTTTAACTGATGATTGTAATAATACAACAACACATGTGCAGACCATTAACGTTGTAGATACAACTGCGCCTACATTTACAGTGCCTTCGGATATCACTATTGATTGTGATGACGATGCCACTGACGTTGCTATAACTGGTGATGTTACGGATGAAGCGGATAACTGCTCTAACGGTTTAGAAGCAACGTTTACAGATACAATTACTAATGGTAGTTGTGCTAACGAATCTGTGATCACCCGTACTTGGTCTTTGACAGATGGATGTGATAATACAACTACCTCAGTACAATCAATTACAGTTCAAGATAAAACAGCACCAATAATTGATGTAACTAATATTCAAAATATCGAAATACAGTGTGGTGTAACTCCAGAAGGAACATTAGAAGATTGGCTAGATAATAATGCTGGCGCTACGGCTTCAGACAACTGCGGTAGTGTAACGTGGACTAATGACTACGCTATGAATACAGACGTAGATTGTGCCAATGGAGCAATAACTGTAATCTTTACAGCTACTGACGATTGCGGTAATATAGCAACAACAAGGGCAACATATGCTATTCAAGATACTACTCCACCTGCAATAACTATTGCTGCTTCTGATCAAACTATCGAATGTAATATTGATGGTGGCGTAACTGAAGATTTTATAACTTGGTTGGCTACAAATGGTGGTGCTGCTGCTACCGATAATTGTTCTACAGTTAGTTGGTCTCATAATTTTACTACACTTTCTGATGGCTGTGGTGAAACAGGTAATGCTACAGTGACTTTTACAGCTACAGATGGATGTGGTAACTCAACATCTACAACCGCTACATTTAATAGTGTCGATACAACTAATCCTGTTGCGCCTAATGCGCCAGGTGATTTAACTTTTCAATGTATTGATGAAGTACCTTCTCCTGGTGAATTAACTGCTAGTGATAATTGTATGGATAGTATAACTGTTTCAGGAGTTGATGCTATAGATAATTCCAATCCTTGTAATATCACTATAGTTAGAACATGGACGTTTGTTGATGATTGTGGAAATTCATCATCAGTGTCTCAAAACATTGTGGTAGCCGATACTACTGCTCCAACTATTACTGTGCCTGCTGATGTAACTATTCAGTGTGGCTCAGATGAGTCTAGTATAAATACAGGTGAAGCTACTGGCAGTGATAATTGTAGTAATTTAACTATTACCTACTCTGATGCAGAAACTTCTGCTTGTGGTAATACTAAAACTATAACAAGAACTTGGACTGCAACAGATAACTGTAATAACAGTGTATCAGATACCCAATTAATAAATGTTATAGATACTACAAATCCAAGCTTTAACGAAAGCTTACCTACAAATATCTCTGTAGATTCAAATAGCATTCCAACACCTTCAATTTTAACAGCGTCAGATAATTGTGATGATACTATTGATGTTATATTTTCAGAAACATTAATTGGTAATAATTGCGATGCATCTTATACTATAGAAAGAAATTGGTTAGCTGAAGATGATTGCGGAAATGATATTGAGCATACACAAATTATAAATGTTAATCATACAGTTCTTTTAATTAGCGTAAGTTCTAAAATCGATGTGAATTGCTTTGGACAAAACACAGGTGCTATTGATATAAATGTAACTGGTGGTTTACCGCCTTATTCTTATTCTTGGAGTAATGGAGAAACCAGTCAAGATTTAACAGATATTGGTGTTGGCAATTATACAATAACAGTTGAAGATAATAACGGTTGTACCATCTCTGAAACAATTTATATTGAAGAACCTGCTACCCCATTAAGTCTTACTATAGATAAAGTAAATGCTACATCTATAAGAGGTTGTATCGATGGAACTGCTACTGCTAATGTATCGGGAGGTACATCACCTTATTTTTATGAGTGGTCGTCTTCTGCTAGTAACCAAACTACTGCAACCGCTACTAATTTACCTGTAGGTATCCATTCTGTTGTTATTACAGACAACAATGGGTGTAAAACTGTAGAGAGTATAGAAATTACTTGTACCGATGATTGTGATACCGCTTTAACCATAGGAACCACAACTAACGTACTTTGTTTTGGTGATGCTACTGGTGCGACTTCTGTATCTGCAAGTTCTGTGATTAATCCTACTGCTACTTTTACTTTTACATGGTCTAACGGTCAAACGGATACTGGTGTAACTTCTAGTGCTATTACCAATGTTGCTGCTGGTAATTATACTGTGAGTGTTGCTATGGATGGATCGGTTTGTGAGCCTGTGGTACAAACTATTACTATTGCTCAACCTACCGAAGCTTTAACTCTTACGATTAATAAAGTTAACGCTACTTCGATACAAGGATGTACTGATGGAACGGCAACACCTGTAGTTTCTGGTGGGACACCTCCTTATACTTATTTATGGTCGGCATCGGCTAATAACCAAACTTCAGCTGAGGCTAGTGACTTACCTGTAGGTGATCATACGCTTGTGGTAACGGATGCGAATGGCTGTACAACGTCTCAAATTATTTCTATTACTTGTACCGATGATTGTGATACCGCTTTAACCATAGGAACCACAACTAACGTACTTTGTTTTGGTGATGCTACTGGTGCGACTTCTATATCTGCAAGTTCTGTGATTAATCCTACTGCTACTTTTACTTTTACATGGTCTAACGGTCAAACGGATACTGGTGTAACTTCTAGTGCTATTACCAATGTTGCTGCTGGTAATTATACTGTGAGTGTTGCTATGGATGGATCGGTTTGTGAGCCTGTGGTACAAACTATTACTATTGCTCAACCTACCGAAGCTTTAACTCTTACGATTAATAAAGTTAACGCTACTTCGATACAAGGATGTACTGATGGAACGGCAACACCTGTAGTTTCTGGTGGGACACCTCCTTATACTTATTTATGGTCGGCATCGGCTAATAACCAAACTTCAGCTGAGGCTAGTGACTTACCTGTAGGTGATCATACGCTTGTGGTAACGGATGCGAATGACTGTACAACGTCTCAAATTATTTCTATTACTTGTACGAATGATTGTGATATCACTTTGACAACTGGAACCACAACTAACGTACTTTGTTTTGATGATGCTACTGGTGCGACTTCAGTCTCTGCAAGTTCTGTGATTAATCCTACTGCTACTTTTACTTTTACATGGTCTAATGGTCAAACGGATACTGGTGTAACTTCTAGTGCTATTACAAATGTTGCTGCTGGTAATTATACTGTCAGCGTTACTATGGATGGATCGGTTTGTGAGCCTGTGGTACAAACCATTACTATTGCTCAACCTACCGATGAGCTTTCTGGATCTATAACACAAATATCAAATTCTGAGTGTGATACAGAAAATACTGGTAGTTTAACAGCCCAGGCCATTGGAGGAACTCCTCCATACACCTACTCCATTGACAATGGAGCTACATTAGAACCTGATGGTCTGTTTGAAAATTTAGGTCCAGGAACATATGCTGTCTTAATTACAGATGCTAATGGATGTACTTTTATTATTACAACGAACAATACCATTCTAATTAATGATAATGAAAGTCCTACAATTTCAGTTCCTGATACATTAACCATTTCAGGATGTGATATTGATGTTATAAATTCCGCTAATGCTGTATTCCCGTTTAATGAAACAGAATATATAGACGTAACTGGAATATTTAATTCAAATCCAGATTACAATGCTTCTGATGATTTTAATATTGCAAGCATAACCTATATAGACACAATTATTTCAACTGACAATTGTCCTATAATAATATCGAGAATATTCACTGTAACAGATAATTGTAATAATTCAACAACCTTTACTCAAACAATTAATGTTCAAGACATAACACCTCCTACTATTGATAATTCTGCCATTGGAAATATAACAATAGAATGTGGAATTACTTTAGAAAGTACTCTTCAAGATTGGTTAGCTAATAATGCAGGAGCAACAGCTACTGATAATTGTAGTGCTGTAACATGGACTAATAATTATGATTCTAATACAACTATAGATTGCGACAACGGATCAATTGAAGTTATATTTAGCGCAACTGATGAATGTGGTAATATCTCCACAACATCTGCTACATATTCTCTAGTAGATACACTAGCACCAATATTAACAGTTCCATTAAATGTAACTATTGAATGTGATGAAGATTCAGATCCTGAAAATACTGGACTAGGAAAAGCGATTGACGAATGTGATATAGCCGTTGAAGTTACTTATGAAGATATTGTAGAGACCGCTTGTGGTAATACAAAAACGATAAGAAGAGTATGGACTGCAACGGATTCTTGCGGAAATTCAGCAACAGGCGAACAAGTAATAACAGTTGAAGATTCTACTGCGCCAACATTCACTGTTCCTGCAGATATAACTGTAGAATGTGATGTAGATATTACAAATTTAACGTTAACAGGTGATGTTACTGACGAAGCCGATAACTGCTCAACTAGCATAGAGGCTCAATATATGGACAGCACTACTGATGGTAGTTGTCCTAACTATTTTGTCATTACACGTACTTGGACTTTAACTGATGAATGTGATAATGTCACAACACATGAACAACTTATAACTGTACAAGATACAACTGCACCTTCATTTAATGAAACATTACCTTCTGATATTACAGTAGAGTGTGATGCGGTTCCAGAAGCTGAAACATTAACAGCTACTGATAACTGTGGTACAGCAGAAGTTACTTTTGAAGAAGTGATTACAACTGGAGATTGTGTTGGTTATTATTTTATTGAGCGCATATGGACAAGCATTGACAGCTGTGACAATGTAACTGAACACACGCAATTTATTTCAGTTGAAGACACAAATGCACCAAATGCCACAACTCCTTTCGACCAAAATATAACAGTCGCTTGTGATGATGTACCTGCAGTACCAAGTTTAGAATTTGAAGATTCTTGTTCAAACAATATTGAAGTTGATTTCTATGAAGAATCAACTCAAGCTAATAATTATGAAGATTATAATATCATTAGAACTTGGATTGTTAGTGATGATTGTGGAAATACTGAAGAATTAACGCAAAATATAACTGTAGAAGTTAGCAACGTGATTAGTGCGTATGACACTACTCGTTGTATCCTTGATACAGAATTCGATTTATTCGACTTATTAACTGGCGATTTTAATATGGATGGTACATGGAGTGTCAGTGCTGGTGATGCTATTATTAACGGCAGTCTATTTGACCCTTCATCTGCTGAAGTTGGAGTCTATACTTTCTTATACTCTATTACAGATGGACCTTGTCCTACAGAAAAAGAAGTCAATGTAACCCTTGATGATGATTGTGTAGTATTAGCTTGTGGTGAAGATGATTTTGTGATTTCTAAAACGGTCACAGCAAATGGAGATCTATATAATGAATTCTTTACTATTTCTGGTATCGAAGATTGTGGATTTGTGATAGAACTACAAATATTCAATCGTTGGGGAGCAGAGATTTATAAATCTAATAATTATAAAAATGATTGGAATGGAGATGCACACAGCTCTTCTGTAGGAAGTTCAGGAAAAGTCCCAACTGGAACATATTTCTACATCATTAATATAAGAGAAAGTGGTATAGCACCAATTACGGGTCCTATATACGTAGCAACAAATTAAAACTTAACCGACCAATGAAGTTATCAAAATTTATAAGTATTGCGATACTCTTTCTGAGTGTATCTGCCGCTTTTGCACAGCAATTGCCCCAGTTTACGCAATACATGTTTAATACCATTTCTATTAATCCGGCTTATGCTGGTAGTAGAGAAACGTTAAGTATTGTAGGTTTACACAGAAGCCAATGGGTTGGCTTAGAAGGTGGGCCAGAAACGCAAACCTTATCTATACATGCTCCTCTTCGTAATGAACGTATGGGCTTAGGAGTATCATTTATTAATGATAAATTAGGATATGAAAACTTTTCCTATTTGTATGCAGATTATTCTTATACTATTAAACCAAGTGAAAACACAAAGCTAGCTTTTGGGTTAAAAGCAGGTATGACCCATTACTCATTAGACGATGAGTTACTAAATGACCCTTCTGTAAGTGGTTTAGATCCTTTTTTTAATGATATATCTAACCGTTGGAGTCCTAATGTTGGTGCTGGTTTATATTTACACTCTCAACTTTGGTATGCAGGTATATCTGCTCCAAGAATACTAAATACAGATTACAATAAAGGAAGTGATGCCATTAAAGAGTTTGTAGCTTTTGAGCGTGTGAGTTACTATATTACTGGTGGATATGTTTTTACGCTTAGTGAGAGCACTAAATTAAAACCTTCAGTATTATTAAAAGCAACTAATGGAGCTCCTCTATCTTTTGATGTTTCCGCGAATTTTTTATTCTATGAAAAGTTTTGGGCAGGATTAGCCTATAGAGCTAATGAACATGCAGCTGCTATTGGAGGTATTGCAGATTTTCAGGTATCAAAACAATTGAGAGTTGGTTATGCTTATGAATATCCTATATCAGATATTGCACCTTACACAAGTGGTACTCACGAAATTTTACTAATGTTTGAAGTCTTTAAAAGCAAACGAATTAAATCGCCAAGATATTTCTAAAAAGAACTGTATTATGAAAATCAAATTATTAGCGCTTGTTCTAGTTTTATGCAGTTCGTTGTCTTTTGCACAAACGAAATTGGCAGATAAATTTTTTGATAATTATGGCTATGTAAAAGCTATAGAATTATACGAAAAAGTTGTTGAAAAAGGAAAAGCAGATGCTCATGTTTTAACACGGCTTGGTGATGCTTACTACAACAATTCTAATTCAGAAAAAGCAGCATATTGGTATGAAAAAGCATTAAATGAATACAAAGATATTGAAGCTGAATATATCTATAAATACATACAATCATTAAGAAGTCTTGGGAATTACAAGGAAGCAGATGTGTGGTTTAAAAAATTGAGCGAAGCTCAAAAAGGTGATAGTAGACTTAAGGGTTATAACCCAGATGACGTAGATATTTTTGACAAATTAACGTCAAAAAATGAGGACCTTATGGTCATAATAAAGAATTTAGAATTTAATTCAGAATTAGCAGATTTTGGCTCATTTGTAAAAGATAGTACGCTCTACTTTGCTTCCTCTAGAGGTGAGGATAAGAAAACCTATAATTGGAATAAAGAACCATTCTTAGATATATTTCAAATAAGCCTTACTCATAACGAAAATGAGGATGGTGAAAAAATGGAAGTTTATCGTTCACCTTCTAAAATAAAAGGTGACGACATAAATACTATATATCATGAAGCATCCATTGCAATTACCAACGATGGTAAAACTATGTATTTTACTAGAGATAATGTAAATCATAAAAAGCGATTAAAATACGATAAAGAAGGTACAACACACCTTAAAATATATAAAGCAACTTTAGAAGGAAAAGAATGGAGTAATCCTGAAGAATTACCTTTTAATGACGATGTATATTCTACAGGTCACCCCTCATTAAGTGTAGATAATAAAACATTATATTTTGTATCTGATCGCGATGGAGGCATCGGACAAACAGACATCTATTCTATTGAAATTAAAGGAGATGGCAGTTACGGAGACCCTGTTAATTTAGGCGAAAAAATAAATACCGAAGGACGTGAAATGTTTCCTTTTGTGGCACAAGATAGCACGTTCTACTTTTCTTCTGATGGCCATTTAAACTTAGGTTTATTAGATGTTTTTAAATCTAACATTCTAAAAAACGATTCAATTTCAGCTTCAGAACCTGAAAATTTGGGTGCGCCTTATAATAGTGGTTACGATGATTTTGCTTTTTTTGTTGACAGTAATACCCGTAGAGGCTACTTTTCTTCAAATAGACCAGAAGGAAAAGGAAGTGATGATATTTACAGTTTTAAAATTAGTAAGTGTAACCAACTAATTACTGGTATTGCTACAGAGCATAGAACAGAAATTATTATGGCTGATGTTACAGTGCAACTCATTGATGAAACGGGTAAAATAATTGCAGAAGTTGTAACAGATGAAAATGGAACTTACAATTTTGAAATAGAATGTGATAAAACATATACGCTTCTTGGCACTAAACCCGATTATAAAGAAGATCAGCAAACTATTACATCATCTAAAGAAAATGAAAAATCTAATACTATAAATCTCGTATTAAAACCATTAATATTAGAAAGTCAGATTATTATAAATCCTATATTCTTCGATTATGATAAATCTAACATCAGAACTGATGCACAATACGAATTAGAAAACATTGTAGACGTACTACGTAAACACCCTGAAATGGTTATTAAAATTGAATCACACACTGATAGTAGAGGACGTGATAAGTATAATTTAAAATTATCAGACAAACGCGCAAAATCTACAGCAGAGTATATTATATCTAGAGGTATTGATGCCAGTAGAATAGAGAGTGCTAGAGGTTTTGGTGAAACACGTCTCTTAAATGAATGTGGTAACAATTCTAATTGTACAGAAGAAGAACACCAAGTAAACCGACGTTCTTATTTCTACATAGTAGATGGTGATAAAGAAAAAGAATAAGTTCCCAAACTAAATTTATACTAAGTAAAGAGCAAGCTTGTAATGAGCTTGCTTTTTTTTGCTTAATAGCATAAGAATTAAATTCAAGTTAAATAAAGTAACTTTATAAAATAAAAAGAATAAATAATAAAGCATGAAACGTTTTTCAATATTAGCCTTATTACTTAATACTCTTTTATTACCTTCTCAAACCTTAAAAGGTATTGTTTTAGATAGTATTAGCCATGAAACATTACCATATGCAAGTTTAGTTATTAAAAACAAAAATAATGGCGTTTATAGTAATGAAGATGGTACTTATAATTTTAACATACCTAAAGCTTCTGCAAAAGACACTTTAATAATTTCTCTAATTGGATATTATAACAAGAAAATTGCTGTAACACATATTTTAGACAGAACCCAAGAAGACTTAAACATTCAAATGTTACCTAAAGTTGAATCCTTAGATGAAGTTTTAATTAATAATACACAAAGAACATTTCGTAATAATAAGATAAAGCTATCTACAGGAAACCGAAAACAAGTATTTCCGTCTTCTGTTCCCTTTGGCTACGAAACGGCCACTTTAATGGAAAATCCAAAACATAAAAAAGGTAAGCTAGTAAAGTTGCATTTAAAACTCAAAGACTCTAGTATAGACATTTATGAAACATACCAAACCTATTACAGAATTGCTTTTTACAATATAGATTCCTTAGGCTTTCCTGGTGATCTTTTACATTTTGAAAATATCATTGTAAAGCCAGAAATACATGAAAAGAATTATGCAATTGATTTAGAGGATAAAGGTATTCCTTTTACAAAAAAAGGCATTTTTATTGGTATTGAGACTGTAAAACCAAACTATATAACACTAAAAAGTTCAATGTATGTTACTACACCAAATATTCTGCATACACATACCAAACACAGACTTAAATACTCTCGTTTTCGTTCGAATGATTGGGTTAAACATTCTAAAAAATCTGTACATAAAGAGAAGTTATATGCAGTGCCATTTATAAAAATTGAAATGGTTTATGAAAAAGAGAAAACTAAATAATAAACAACTATTATTTCTATTAGGAGTTAAAGAGAAAACTATCGCTTAATAAAAATGTTAGTGAAATACCATTTTCCATTTACATCTTGCTCAGCGGAAACATCAAAATCTGTAAAATCACCATCGATATTAACCTTGTGACTAGGACTGTTTAACCATGCATTAACAACAGCTTCTGCAGAATTAAAACCGTATCCAACATTTTCTGATACCACATTAGCATTGGCATTAGCTTCTAAACTTTGCTTTCTTAAAAAGAAATTATGATGAGACACGTTATTTACTTCCACCATATAATCTGTGTGAGTATACGCTACAGCTTTAACTGTATCATGATTTTGCAAAGGACTTAAACCCTCACCTATTCTGTATGAATTAAGAAGCTCCATAATTTCTATTTCTATTTGCTTGGCTTGAGGTGCAACAGGTACTTCAATTGCAGTATAAGCATCATCATCAATCTCTTCTGAAGAACAAGATGTTAAACTAAATAAAACAATAATAGCCAAAAACGGAAATAATTTAGAAGCTTTCATAAGTAGATAATTTAGGTTTGGGATTACTAAATTAACAGCACTCTTTTTTGAAAATGTTAAATAAATGTTAAAATCGATTAACAACAAGTATTTTGTCGATTTTAATTGCAAAACATCGACGAAATACACTTTTTTAACAAAAACCTACACACTTAAACGCCTTAAAAATGTATTTCAGCGATAATTTAATTATTTGGAAAATAATCTATTGCCACACACTAAAAGAAATCTTATGTTTTAATATTATTAAAATAAAGAACTATGACTGTGATAAATACACCTCAAATTACGGCATAAAAGACAACTTAAAAGAAATCTATATTTACAATACTAGAAAGAATGAAACAAAATTACTTATGGTGCTAGACGCTCTATTTTCCAATTATAATCTTCTTGTAACTGATAACGAACTCTATCGTGAAGTCTATTGGGTCTGCCTTGCCAGAATTCTATTGCTGAAGGCTTTACAATATAGCCTCCCCAATTTTTAGGCCTTTCAATGTCTTTACCTTCAAATTTAGCACCTAAATCTTTTAATTTATTTTCAAGTTCTGCCCTATCTTTTACAACTTCACTTTGGTTAGATACAACAGCACCTAATTGACTTCCTCTTGGTCTAGATTCAAAATAGCCATCACTTAGATTTTCTGAAATTTTTTCAGCTTTCCCTTTAATAATAATTTGTCGTTCTGCAGCATGCCAAAAAAAGGATAAACAAACGTTAGGATTTTTTGCAATAGCCTTACCCTTTTCGCTGTCGTAATTGGTATAGAATATAAAACCTTCGAACGTATATTTTTTAAGAAGCACTACTCTATTCTTTGGGAAGCCATCTAGGCCAATAGTAGAAATAGTCATTGCATTAGTTTCATCTACATCAAAATGTGTATCGACCTCTATGAACCAATCTCTAAATAATTCTAGAGGATTTTCTGGGACGTTTTCTATTAATAATTCACCTTTTTCGTAAGATTTTCTATAATTACCTAAGTCTGTTTGCATTACCTTTTAATTTGATTTTTAATTCTATTTTTCCTTTTTCAATTGGCTTATTCCCTATAAATTTAAGGATTAAAAGACACAAATGAAATTTGAAGACAGTAAATATTCTAAGCGTTTTACATATAAAAAAGAAGTTTTTCCGTTTGGAACATTGTATCTGACTAAATATTTTGTTGTATCAGAATTAAATGAGGGTATCCATGTAGATTACACAATAGCCAGCGAAATAATTACAAGATGTAGTAAATATATTAAAAAGGGTGATAAGCTCAGTTATATCGCTAATCGTTATAATTCTTATTCTTTTAATCCTCAAATTTGGGTAGACTTTAATAAAGAATATGATTTTATAGTTGCAAGTGCCATTGTATCGTATTCAAATTTTAGCCATTTAAATGCTTCATTAGAAAAACAATTTTTCAGTAAAAGTTTAAAACGATGCAAAAGCTTAAATGAAGCCATCAACTGGGTTATCAATCTTGACGAATTTAAAAAAGAAATTAGTCAAAATTAAAAACTTTCCCATCTTTAGCTAAAACAGTATGTTCAAATACAGTTTGTGCTTCATTTTTAAACGCTTCATAGCCATTGTAACGCGTAGAATAATGACCTAGGATCAAAGTTTCTACATTAGCTTTTTTTGCAATTGTAGCTGCCTGCTTTGCTGTACTGTGTTTGGTAGGTATACACAGATCTTCGTTTTTATCTAAGAAAGTAGATTCATGATACAAAACGTTACAATCCTTTATTATTGGAATGATGTCTTCATTATAAACTGTATCACTACAAAAAGCATAACTTTTTGCTGGTAAAGGATCTTTAGTCACTTTTTCATTTGCAATTAAGATACCATCTTCATTTTTTACATCGAATCCTTGTTTTAATTTTCTAAAATATGCTTTATCTATATTAGCTTCATTTACTAAATTAATATCTAATTTACGTTCATTTTCTTTCTCCTTAAACAAAAAACCATTAGTATAAATGCGATGTTTTAGAGGTATAGTGTGAACTTCAACTTTATCATCTTCATATATTAATTGGGATTCTTTAGAGGTTAGCTCATGAAAAATAAGTGGATAATTTGTCCAGCTCGAAGATAATTTCATTTGAAGTGTTATCACTTCTTTTAAGCCTTTTGGTGCATAAATATGAAGTTCTGTTTCTCTTGTTAAAAGACTAAATGTATTCACCAAACCAACCAGTCCAAAATAATGGTCTCCATGAAGATGCGAAATAAAAATATGCTTAATTCTAGAAAACTTAATCTTATTACGTCTCAATTCTACTTGAGTACCTTCTCCACAATCAATTAAAAACATATTATTTTTAATCTCTAAAACCTGTGAAGTTGGATTGGTATTAGTACGTGGTGTTGCACTATGGCAACCGAGAATGGTTAATTTCATTAATTAATTTATAGGCTTAGGATTAAAAAAATTACAAGTAAAACTTATAAAACAGTTTTTAAAAACCTAAATCGCGTTCCATTTCTTCCATTTCAATGATATCGTAAGCTTCTGTAATGGTTGGTACTACGACAATTTCATCTGGCATTTGATCTAAATCTACTTGATCTGACACCACTACAAAGCTTTTTTTATCTGCTCTGTGATTATTACTTAATCGTAAAAATTCAATAATATCTTCTAGAGAAATTTTATCTAAACTAGATAATCTAACAATAAGGTGATAGTCTTTATACTTATCGTAAGCCTGCTCTATATTATTTACTAAAGTTTTTACTGATGCCTTTTCTTGAGCGATTATGGTAATATTACCGTCTCTATCTATAATCATAATCTATTGTTTTATTTTAGACGCTAACAAATAAATAACAGCCATTCTAACAGCTACACCATTTTCTACTTGATTAAGAATTATGGCTTGTTTAGAATCGGCTACATCACTTGTAATCTCTACACCTCTGTTTATTGGTCCAGGATGCATAATTACAATCTCTTTATTTAAGCTATCTAATAGTTCTTTATTAACTCCAAATTGCTGAGTATATTCTCTAGTTGAAGGAAAATAACTAATATCCATACGTTCATTTTGTACTCTTAGCATATTAGCAACATCACACCATTCAAGAGCTTTTTTAAGATTGGTTTCTACTTTAACTCCTAAATCTTTAATATATTTTGGCAACAATGTTTTTGGTCCACAAACCATAACATTAGCACCTTGTAATTGCAAAGCATAAATATTTGAAAGCGCAACTCTACTGTGTAAAATATCTCCAACAATAACAACATTCTTTCCTTTAACGCTTCCTAATTTTTCTCTAATTGAATAAGAATCTAATAAGGCTTGTGTAGGATGCTCATGTGCACCATCACCAGCATTAATGATACTAGCATTAACATGTTTTGAAAGAAATACACCAGCTCCAGGATTTGGGTGACGCATCACTACCATATCTACTTTCATTGAAAGTATATTGTTAACGGTATCTATAAGGGTTTCTCCTTTTTTTACTGAAGATTGCGATGCTGAAAAATTAATAACGTCTGCAGACAACCTTTTCTCTGCTAATTCAAAAGACAATTTTGTTCTGGTTGAATTTTCAAAAAACAAATTAGCAATAGTAATATCTCTTAATGATGGTACTTTTTTAATGGGTCTATTAATAACCTCTTTAAACTGATCTGCAGTTTCAAAAATAAGGTCGATATCTTGTTTGGTAAGATATTTAATTCCTAATAAGTGATTGACACTTAATTCGCTCATTTTTTTAGGCTTTTAGCTATTAGCTTTTGGCTTTTAGCGATTTGAGTTTTATTTTAAACTATATTTTTTCTAATCTAAAGTCTATTTATCTACCAAATAAACAGCATCTTCACCTTCATTCTCTACCCATTTTACTTTTACCTTTTGGTTGTCAATAGCATCTACTTGTCGACCTCTATAATTAGGCTGAATAGGTAAGTGACGACTAAAACGTCTATCTATTAAGGTTAACAACTCAATATCTTTAGGTCTTCCAAAAGATTGTATAGCTGTAAGCGCAGACCTAATACTTCTGCCTGTATACAACACATCGTCAATAAAGACCACATTTTTATCTTCAACTATAAAATCAATTTTGGTTTTGTTGGCTTCTAAAGGTTTATCTCCTCTTCTAAAATCGTCTCTGAAAAAGGTAATATCTAAATGCCCTAGTTTAATATTTTTAATCTTGTAATCGTCGGTTAGAATTTGTGCTAACCTATCTGCTAAAAATTTGCCTCGTGGTTGTATACCAATTAGAACAGTTTCAGAAAAATCATCGTGATTTTCAATAAGTTGACAAGCCAATCTGTGAAGGGTAATATTGACTTCTTTAGAATTAAGTAATACTTTATGACTCATATAGTTTCCAAGCATTGTTGGTTTACAAAGTTAGGATAAAAAAAATTGTTTGCAATGTAAATTGCATGTAAAGGCAATTAGTTCCAAAGCTCAATATTTAGTATAGTATTACTGATTCTAATATATTACACAATGACGAAATACTAGAATATAAAAAAGCCTCCCGAAAATCGAGAGGCTTTAGTTTATAGATTAATGAGATTCCTTTTTTCAAAGGAATTGGGATTATTTCTTCCCGTCCATTTTATCTTTAAGCGCTTGTAAAGCATCATTTGCATCACCTAAAGTTGGTTTAGCTTCTGCCGCTTGAGCTTCTTGCTTTCTTACAGCTTGCTTAACGATTTTAGCTTCTTCAGCTCTAAATACTGCTGTATGAGATGCAACAACACGTTTGAATTCTTTATTAAATTCAATGATCTTGAATTCTGCTTCCTCACCTTTACCAAGTTTAGAACCATCTTCTTTCTCTAAATGACGTGCTGGTACAAAGGCAACGATATCTTCGTTAAAGTCAATTGTTGCTCCTTTATCTACCATTTCTGTAATAGCTGCTTTATGAACTGTATCTAAAGCGAATTCAGTTTCATATTTATCCCAAGGGTTTTCCTCAGTTTGTTTGTGACCTAAAGATAATTTACGTCCTTCAACATCTAATTCTAATACAACTACGTCTAAAGTATCACCTACGTTACAGAACTCAGATGGATGCTTAATTTTCTTAGTCCAAGATAAATCTGAGATATAAATTAATCCGTCGATACCTTCTTCTAATTCAACAAAAACACCAAAGTTTGTAAAGTTACGCACAATACCTGAGTGCTTAGAACCTACAGGATACTTAGTTGTAATATCAGTCCATGGATCTGGTGTTAATTGCTTAATACCAAGAGACATTTTTCTATCTTCTCTATCTAAAGTTAAGATAACAGCATCGATTTCATCACCTACAGTTACGAAATCTTGAGCAGAACGTAAATGTGTTGACCAAGACATTTCACTTACGTGAACTAATCCTTCTACACCTTCTTCTACTTCAACAAAAGCACCGTAATCAGCGATTACTACTACTTTACCTTTTACTTTATCTCCAACTTTTACAGTTTCACCTAAAGCTTCCCAAGGATGCTTAGATAATTGCTTAAGACCTAATTGGATTCTTGATTTGTTTTCATCAAAATCAAGGATTACAACATTTAATTTCTGATCTAACTCAACAATCTCATTTGGATGGTTGATACGAGACCAAGATAAATCTGTAATGTGAACTAAACCATCTACACCACCTAAATCGATAAACACACCATAAGAAGTAATATTTTTTACAATACCTTCTAATACTTGTCCTTTTTCTAGTTGACCAATGATTTCTTTCTTTTGTTCTTCAATATCTGCTTCAATTAAAGCTTTATGAGAAACTACTATGTTTTTGAATTCGTGGTTGATTTTCACAACTTTAAACTCCATAGTTTTATTTACATACTGATCGTAATCTCTAATTGGCTTCACATCGATTTGAGAACCTGGTAAGAAAGCTTCTATACCAAATACATCTACGATCATACCACCTTTAGTTCTACATTTTACAAAACCGTTAACGATTTCTCCAGTATCATGTGCATTATTTACACGATCCCATGCTTTGATTACTCTCGCTTTTCTGTGAGATAATACTAATTGACCAGTTGCATCTTCACGCACATCAATTAATACTTCAACTTTGTCACCTACAGCTAAGTTTGGGTTGTAACGGAACTCATTAAGAGAAATTACACCTTCAGATTTAGCGTTAATGTCAATAATTGCATCACGATCTGTGATTGTAATTACAGTACCTTCTACTACTTCGTCATCTAAAGTGTCAACGAAATTTTCTGATACTAATTTTTCGAACTCTTCTAATTTAGTGTCTTCAACTTGCTCAATTCCTTCTTCGAATTTGTGCCAATCGAACTCTTTTAAGAATTTTTCTGGATTTGCTTGTGCCTCAGAGATTACTGGAGCTTTTACTGCTTCAGTTGCTTCAACCTCAGCTTGATTTGTTTCTTTTTCAGACATGTGCTGAATAATAATTTGTATTCTATAGTTTTTTGAAAGATTAGCGAAAAAATCTACAGAAGATATTAATTAAATTGTTTTTATTCCCTTTTACTTTCTTTAATCCGCTAAAAAGGTCTGCAAAACTACAACATTTATAACGTTTTACAAAACATATTTATTTAAATATAATACCCTAAAAATACGTGAGTTAAAAGGGAATATTACATTGCCTTTACAAAAGGATAACATAACCATTATGAACAAATACTTCTTTCAGTTTAATTTTATCCCAAAAGATTAAAATTATGAGAAAATTGATTTTTTATTTTACGCTATCATTAGTATGCTTCTTCAGTTGTAATGACGATAGTGATGACACTAACCCTTTACAAGAATCTGGAATCATAGGCGAATGGTTAATAAACAGTAAAGGCATCAACAATTTAACTTCAACGGAATCTATATGTTGTGAATTCATCATTTTTACTGATGACGATATTAATAACAATTTAACTGGAAGCTACAACTATAATGATGAAACCTATGGTACATTTAGTTTAGACTTAAATAATAACATTATAACGCATATTTCTGAAAACGGGAATTCTTATACTCAAGAGTATTTAATTACTGAAAATTCATTAGAACTATGGTATTACGAAGGTGTTGATCGCTATTGGGTAAAATATTCTATATATACCGATGAGTGATATTTATTTATATAATTAAAAATAAAGTGACCTAAGTCTATATTTTGTTTCACATAAACAAGAATATCAAAATGATGCTTTATTGCATAAAACTTGGCACATATTTTGGTATATTTACAATACTATTAACAATTAAAATATTAGAACAATGGTTAAAGCAAAATACCAAGGAGTATTAGACTTAGGAGAAAAATTAAACATTCAGAATGGTGATGTTAGTGAAAAAGAAGGTGTACTTCAAGTAAAAGGTACAGCTGCTACACAATACGATAAAAACTTAATTTGGGATAAAATCAAAGAAGTTGGTGGAGATAATCCTGCTGATATTATGGCAGATATTAAAGTAGCTGACGAATCAGTTTACGCAAGACATACTGTAGTTTCTGGTGAAACTTTAGGTAAAATTGCTAAACAATATTATGGTGAGCCAGGTAAATATCAAAAAATATTTCAAGCTAATACTGACATTTTAAAGAACCCAGATGTTATTCATCCTGGTCAGGAATTAATTATTCCTAATCTTTAATAAGAAAACAAACATTTTAAAAAGCGACTTTAGGGTCGCTTTTTTTATTTAGAAATAATTTGATTTGCTTTTGCAATCAAAGTCACCAACTGTTCTTCTATTGTTAAATCAGAATTATCAATTTCTATAGCGTCAGCGTCTTTTACAAGTGGAGAATCTTCTCTTGTAGAATCAATATGATCTCTAGTAGTTACATTTTCTAAAACATCCTCATAGCTTAACTTATGCCCACGATCTATTAATTCTTTATAACGACGTTTGGCACGTGTTTCTGCAGAGGCTGTCATAAAGATTTTTAATTCGGCATTAGGAAAAACAACCGTTCCAATATCCCTTCCATCCATTACAATACCTTTATCTTTTCCCATGAGCTGTTGTTGCTCCACTAATTTGCGTCTTACCTCAGATAAAGTTGCTACAGGACTCACATATTTTGAAACTCTAAGTGTTCTAATTTCTGCCTCTATATTTTTTCCATTTAAATATACTTCTGCAAAACCAGCAGCTAGATTAAATTTAAAAGTGATACTAATATCTCCTAGCCTATCAATTAAGGCTGCTTCATTAAAAAAGCCCTCTCCTATAAATTTATTTTCAAGCGCAAAATAAGTAACTGCTCTATACATTGCACCAGTATCTACATAAATATAGTTAAGTTCTTTAGCTAATTGTTTAGCAACTGTACTCTTTCCTGTGGAAGAAAAACCGTCTATTGCAATGATAATTTTATTCATTATAATTTGTTTAATTTATCTTCGTCTACCATCTAAATCTATCTGTAGTCCGAAAAAACTGGTATTTGAAGCACTTGTATATCTTGCATGCGTATAACTAAATCGCATATTATTTATTTTAATCCCTACACCTACTGAGAGTCCAGAAAAATTTCTTTGATCTACAATTCTTAGCTCTTCTGCACGTCTAAAGTTATAACCTAATCGAATATTAAATCCTCCTTCTGGAAATAATTCTGCTCCTAAAATAAGATGACGTAAGCCTTTACTAAAAAAGCTCACTTTTTCTTCCGTTTGATTCCCATCTAAATCTGTTGTTGCTCTTGCCGGATTTGAAACTCCTATAGGCCATTTTTGTAAATTCTCTAATGTTAAATGCCAACGTAGAGGGACATTCTCAAGAGTTTGGGACATTCCAAAATTAATTTCAAATGGCAATGGCTCGTGTTGTCCTGCATATGTAGAAAATTGCGTTCCCACGTTTCTTACTGTTAAGGCTGCATGGAAATCTAACTTTTCATTAATATACATGGCTCCAAAATCGAAAGCGCCACCTACAGAGTTGTATTGTTCTAAAAGCGACGTTATAATTTTTAAATTAGCACCAATGTAAAAATCGGTGTAAGGAATATTGTAATTGTAACCAAAGGATATTGCTGTTTCGTTTCCGTTAAAGGATCCTGTAGAATTACCACTTACATCATAACCATCAAAAGAGCCATAATTGATATAAGTGACTCCAAAATGAAAGGTTTGTACATGTCTATCCCAAGTATATGCATAAGCTGCCGTTCCGTAACTAATTCCTCCTAAATAGCTAGAGTAATTAACAGCTAACTGATTGTTCATCTGCCAATTAATAGAAGCCGGATTGTAAAGGGCTTCAGTAACATCATGATCAAAATTTGTTATAATTTTGCCACCTAAAGCAGCCTGTCTTGGCGAGGATACTAAATTAAGAAATTGATAGGTAGATTCGCCACCTAATTGCGCGAACGCAGGCAATGCCAAAAGCATAATAAATAAGGTAGAAATCCTTTTAATCATAGATTTTGCAAAATAACTAAATCTATCTTAAAACGACGATATGATTTTTTTATTTTTTCAGTCGGAAATTTTTCTATCGTAACTGTAATTTCTGACCTACTGTTATAAGGTTACTTGATAATCCGTTTAACCGTTTAATTTCGTTAACAGACGTTCCGTTTTTTAAAGCAATACGATATAAGTTATCTCCATTCTTAACGACATAAACTTGTTGTTCACTGTCTTCAGTTGAAGTTTTAAAATTTTTAACTCTTAGTTTTTGACCTACCTTAATAACATTGGTATCCAAACCATTTATTTGTTTTAAGTCTTTTACGCTTAAATCATATTCTTTAGAGATACTAAATAACGTATTCCCTTTTTGTACAATGTGATAATTAGCAGTTGTATTTTCTAAAACATTATCAGTTGATGTCATTGTTTCTGATTTTACATCAAAATTTCTAACACGTAGCCTCTGCCCTTCATTAATTAATGTAGTTTCTAAATTATTAGCTCGTTTTAATTGCATTAAAGAGACATTGTATCTCCTTGCAACATCTAATAAAGTCTCGTTATCCTTAACAACATATATATCAGAAGCATCATCAACTCCTCCAACATTGTTAGAATCAATAATGCCATCTGTGTCAGATGGCATTGTTGATTTTGTACGCACTGAATCTATATTAGATACAACAACGTTATCTTCTATTTTAACTAATACAATTTCACCAGTCGCAATATTTAATTTTGCAGGCTTACCATCTAGAAACACATCTTTAAATTTAACTTGAGTCTGAGCAATAGCAGCCAATCCAAAAGCATGACAAATTAAAAATGTAACTATTAGTTTAAAGCTCTTTTGCATTTTTTACTTTTTGTTTAGTAAGTGCTAGTTTTAAAACATCACTCATATCTGTAACGTAATGAAACGTTAAACCTTTTAAATATTCTGGTTTAATTTCATCAATATCTCTTCTATTATCTTCACAAAGTAAAATCTCTTTAATACGCGCGCGTTTGGCTGCCAAGATTTTTTCTTTGATACCTCCAACTGGTAATACTTTACCTCTTAAAGTGATCTCACCTGTCATTGCCAAACTCTTTTTCACTTTACGTTGTGTAAACAAAGATACTAAAGAAGTTAACATAGTAACACCAGCACTTGGACCATCTTTTGGAGTTGCTCCTTCAGGTACGTGAATATGAACATTATATTTTTCAAATACTTCAGGATTAATGCCAAATTCTTCTGCATTTGCCTTTATATATTCCATAGCAATAGTAGCTGACTCCTTCATCACTTTACCTAAATTACCAGTAATACTTAAAGTCCCTTTTCCTTTAGATAAAATAGATTCTATAAACAGAATATCTCCTCCAACGCTTGTCCACGCTAAACCTGTTACAACACCTGCAACATCATTGTTCTCGTATTTATCGCGTTCCATTCTAGGGCTTCCTAAAATTTCAATGATATCTTCGTTTGAGATTTTAATGTTATACTCCTCTTCCATTGCAATATTTTTGGCCGCATAACGTACCATTTTTGCAATTTGTTTTTCTAACCCTCTTACACCAGATTCACGCGTATAACCTTCAACAATTTTTTCGAGTTGTGGTTTTGCTATTTTCAAAGCTTTATCATCTAAGCCATGCTCTTTTAATTGCTTAGGCAATAAATGACGTTTAGCAATTTCTACTTTTTCTTCAATGGTATAACCGGTAACATTAATAATCTCCATACGATCTCTTAATGCTGGCTGAATGGTATTCATGCTATTAGACGTTGCAATAAACATCACTTTAGATAAATCGTATCCCATTTCAAGGAAATTATCATAAAACTCATTGTTTTGCTCTGGATCTAATACCTCTAACATTGCAGAAGAAGGATCACCTTGATGACCTGCAGATAATTTATCTATTTCATCTAAAACAAAGACAGGGTTTGAAGTACCTGCTTTCTTTAAACTCTGGATAATTCGTCCTGGCATGGCACCAATGTAAGTTTTTCTGTGGCCTCTAATTTCAGCCTCATCTCTTAATCCACCTAATGAAATTCGCACATATTCTCTACCTAAAGCTTCTGCAATAGATTTACCTAACGATGTTTTACCAACACCAGGAGGTCCATATAAACAAAGAATTGGAGACTTCATATCATTTCGCAGTTTTAAGACTGCTAAATATTCTATGATTCTTTTCTTAACATCTTCTAATCCAAAATGATCACGATCTAAGATTTTTATGGCTCTCTTTAAGTCGAATTTATCTTTACTAAACTCGTTCCATGGTAAATCTAAAAATAAGTCTAAATAATTACGTTGAATAGAATACTCAGCCACCTGAGGATTCATACGTTGCATTTTTGCTAATTCTTTTTCAAAATGTTCCTTTACTTTATCGTCCCATTTTTTATCCTTAGCACGTAATTTCATGTCTTCAATCTCTTCACCAGAAGACACTCCTCCACCCAATTCTTCTTGAATGGTTTTCATTTGCTGATGCAAGAAATATTCACGTTGCTGTTGGTTCATATCACTCTGAACCTTATTCTGAATATCATTTTTAAGCTCTAGCTTTTGATATTCAAGATTCATGAATTTTAAAGTTTGAAGCGCACGCTCTTTAAGATCATTAATCTTTAATAGTTCTTGCTTCTCCTCTACTCTAAGATTCATGTTAGAGGATACAAAATTCACTAAAAAGGAATCGCTTTCAATATTTTTTATAGCAAAACTCGCTTCAGAAGGAATGTTTGGACTTTCCTTTATAATATCTAAAGATAATTCTTTTATAGAATCAATTATAGCTCTAAATTCTTCATTCTCTTTTGCTGGCTTAGCTTCAGGAATATCAGATATAGTTGCTGTTAAATATGGCTTTTCAGAAACCACTTCATTAATTGAAAAACGCTTTTTCCCCTGAATAATTACTGTAGTATTACCATCTGGCATTTTCAGTACTTTTAGGATTCTAGCAACGGTTCCTGTTTTATAAATATCTTTTGCCGTAGGGTTTTCAACAGCCTCATCTTTTTGAGACACTACTCCAATGACTTTTCCGCCTTTATTAGCATCATTAATTAACTTAATTGACGCATCTCTACCTGCAGTAATAGGAATTACAACACCAGGAAACAAAACTGTATTTCTTAATGGTAAAATTGGTAAAGAATCTGGTAAAGATTCACTATTAATTAATTCTTCATCTTCAGGTGTCATTAATGGAATTAATTCTGAATTCTCATCGAAATCCTGAAATGACAGATTGTCTAAATTTAAAAATTTTGATTTTTTCATATATATATTATAGCCATTCTGTCATAAACTCTTACAGATTAGCGTTGTTTTAAATGTATTAATAATTAACTTATCACTGAATACCAGTACATTATAAGATATTCAAAGTTATTCACATTTATGTAGTTTCAATTGTTATGCCATTACCTTTGATTGACATGAAACCTTTTCTAATTTTAAATAAAATTAGTGACTTCAAGTGAATTTATACCATGATAATCAGGTTAATTAGTATCAATACACAAATAAAAAAATAATCTCGATACATTGTACTTGTTCCTCAACAAATACTTAAACGGACAAAAAGAGTCTAAAAAATTATTTTTTTTTATAAAAACTGTAACACTTTAAAAAAGATACCATCTATTAATAAAAGCAAATGTTTTTTTGACATCAACCAATCAAAATATCGAACAGTTATTACTGCTTTGTCAGTCTGGAAACCAACGTGCACAGTTGGAAATTTATAACAGATACCACAAAGCAATGTATAACACAGCCATAAGAATTGTAAAAGATTCCTTTAAGGCTGAAGACATCATGCAAGAGTCTTTTTTAACGGCTTTTACAAAATTAAATACGCTAGACGACACTCAATTATTTGGTGCATGGTTAAAACGGATTGTAATTAATAATAGTATTGGTTACTACCATAAAATCATTAAACGAAATGAAGTGCCTTTAGAATCTGTAATTTATAAAGTGGAAGATGAAGACGGTATCGTTGAGCCAGATCAGAATAATGAGAAAGTGAAACAAATTTTAAATGTTATGAAAACTTTAAAACCCAATTACAATTTGAGTTTAACATTGCATTTAATAGAAGGTTACGATTACGAAGAAATCTGCGAGATTATGAACATCTCTTATGCCAATTGCAGAACTTTAATATCGAGAGCAAAAGAGAGTTTAAGAAAAAAATTAGTGCTAAAAGCATCTTAGATTAACAGTATGGAAAAAGATAACTTAGATAGTTTATTTGATAATTTGAAGGATCAATTTGATATTGAAACACCACAAAACCATCATGAACAACGATTTTTAGACAAGTTGAAAGCCAACACTATAGCTTCAACTGAAGTTAAAAAGACATCTCGTTTTAACTGGAAGCCTTTTTTAGCTGTTGCAGCGTCTATAATCATTTGTTTAGGTCTGTTTACCACGTTACAAAATGAGCCTGAAGATTTGGATTTAGCTAGCGTATCGCCAGAAATGTCTGAAACACAAGACTTTTTTACAGTTACTATTGAAAACGAACTAAAGAAACTAAACAAAGAACGTTCCCCTTTAACAGAACAGATAATCAATGATGCCTTAGCCCGAATTCAACTTTTAGAAACAGATTACAAAAAATTAAAAACAGATTTAACCGAAAGTGGAAAAAACCAACGTGTTATCTATGCGATGATTTCCAACTTTCAAACTAGAATAGACATTCTAAACTCCGTTTTAGAGCAAATTGAAATAGTTAAACAGTACAAATCCAATTCAAATGAAAATATTTTATAAAATATGCCTTTTCTTATTAATGATGCCTACTATTATCTTGGCATCAAATGAGAAACCTGCAATAGCAAAACACGAAAAAAAGAAAACAATTAAAAAATCCTTCAATGTAAATGCTGATGCAACATTTAACATCACCAATCGCTATGGAAATATTGATATTATTACATGGAATGAAAACCGTATTGATATAGAAGTCACTATAAAAGTAGAAGGTAGTAATGAGAATAAGGTAGACGAAAAACTAAATAAATTAGACGTCGCTTTTCAATCTGCACCTCATAAAGTATCAGCAGTTACAGCTATTGAAGGCTCTAGTTGGGATACCTCTTGGTGGAATAAAAAAACAGGTAACAACGTAAAAATGGAAGTTAATTATGTTGTTAAAATACCTATAACAAATAATGTAAAGTTATTTAACGATTACGGTTATATAAATTTAGATAAGCTTGAAGGCAACGTTTATATAAAATGTGACTATGGCAAAGTGACTACCAAAGAATTAATGGGGAAATCTAATACCATACGACTAGATTACACAAGAAATAGTTATTTTGAATATATAAACAATGCTACAATTCAAGCAGATTATAGTGAATTTACGGTCGCTAAAGTGAAAGATTTAAACTTAGAAGCAGACTACACAACATCTAAAATAGAAATCGCTGAAAATGTTGTTTATGAATGCGATTACGGATCGCTTAAAATTGACAACATTAATAATTTAGACGGAAAAGGTGATTATCTATCTTTACGACTAGGCACTATTTTTAAGACAGCAACTATTAGAGCAGATTATGGCTCTATAAAAATTGATCGTTTAGCATCTAAAACCAAGAATATAAATATTGACTCAGAATTTGTTGGTATTACTATAGGAACTGATAGTGATTACAACTTCGATTTCAATATAGATATCGATTTTGGCTCTTTAAGAGAATCTGATGGTTTTCATTTTACAGAAAAAAACATAGATAACTTTGGTAAGAAATATATGGGTTATCATGGTAAGCCAAATTCTGACAATCTCATATTTATAAAGTCTGAATACGGCAGCATCACTTTTAAAAACAATTAAAAATTCATTAATCAATTAAAAAATCAAACAATCATGAAACTATTACAATCGCTTACAGTATTAGCTTTTCTTCTATTTACAACACTATCTTGTGCGCAATGGGGAAATGGAAAAAAAATTAAAGGAGATGGCAACATTACTACCCAAACCATAACAACAGCTTCTTACGACGGCATAAAAGCTGCAGGACCAATGGACTTTAAATTGATTAAAGGCTCAGAAGGCGAAATTTCAATTAAAGGTGATGCTAATCTTATGGATTATATAATAGTAGAAGTTAAAAACAATTTAATTTACGCTAAAGTAAAAGATGGCTATAATTTAAAACCTACCCAAACCATTGTTATTACAATTCCTTATAAATCTATTAGCTCTGTTTCACTAGCTGGTTCTGGTGATATTGAAAACTCAGACACCATAGAGGCTGATGATTTTAGTGTTGCCTTAGCAGGCTCTGGTGATATAGATTTAAATATTAACGCAAAATCAATAGAAAGTAGTATAGCTGGCTCTGGTGATATTGAATTAGAAGGTACTGCTAAAGACTTAACTATAAAAATTGCCGGTTCTGGTGATTTTGATGGTAAAGCATTGCAGAGTACTAATGTAACGATAAAAATTACAGGTTCAGGATCTGCCAATGTGGTTTGTAACGGAGACTTATTAGCTAGAATAACAGGTTCTGGAGACATCAATTATTCAGGGAAACCAACACATAAAGATACTAAGATTACAGGTTCTGGTAGTATAAATAATTAAGTATAACTACTAATAAAAAAACGTAGATACCAAGTTATATGTGATCTTTTCAATTTTGACAGTCTTTTATAAAAGTAAACACTGTTAATAACTCAAATAAACTTAGCTCAATTTAAACCCTAAATTGAGCTTCTTTTTTTAAATTTGTATTTCAGATTATAAAAATAATTCAACACAAGCAAATTCAGTATAGAATTGGAACATTTTGTAGTATCAGCTCGTAAATACAGACCACAAACCTTTAAGGATGTTGTGGGTCAGCAGGCTATTACAAATACCTTACTAAATGCTATTGAAAATAATCACCTAGCCCAAGCTTTATTATTTACAGGACCTCGTGGAGTTGGTAAAACAACTTGTGCACGTATTCTTTCAAAAATGATTAATAGTGATGGCAATACAAGTGAAGATGAAGATTTTGCCTTTAATATTTTTGAACTCGATGCCGCTTCAAATAACTCTGTTGATGATATTAGAAGTTTAACCGACCAGGTTAGAATTCCACCACAAGTAGGAAAGTACAAAGTTTATATCATTGATGAGGTACACATGTTATCTCAAGCAGCTTTTAATGCATTTTTAAAAACATTAGAAGAGCCTCCAAAACATTGTATATTTATTTTAGCAACTACCGAAAAGCATAAAATTATTCCGACGATATTATCGCGTTGTCAGATATTTGATTTTAAGCGTATCACGGTTTCAGACGCAAAAGAATATTTAAAATATATTGCTACAGAACAAAGTATAAATGCAGAAGATGATGCACTTCATATTATCGCTCAAAAAGCAGATGGTGCCATGCGAGATGCATTATCTATTTTTGATCGTGTAGTTAGTTTTTCTGGTAAAAACTTAACGAGACAAGCCGTAACTGAAAACTTAAACGTTTTAGATTACGAAACCTATTTTACAAGTACAGATTTTATCTTAGAAAATAAGATTCCGGATTTACTGATACAATTCAACACCATTCTATCAAAAGGATTCGATGGCCATCATTATATCGCTGGTTTAGCGTCTCATTTTAGAGATTTAATGGTTTGTAAGAATCCTGCAACCATTCCATTATTAGAAGTTGGTGAAGATACCAGCCAAAAATACATGGAACAATCACAGAAAACCACTCATACCTTTTTAATGGAAGGCATTCGGATGGCAAATGACTGTGATTTAAAATATAAAACGAGTAAAAATCAACGCTTATTAGTTGAATTAACGCTTATGCAATTAGCCTCTATCACTTTTGATGGAGAAAAAAAAAATCTTAGGCACTTCATAATTCCGCCTTCGTATTTTAAAGCAAAAGGTATTACTCCTATTCCGGTTACAAAACCAAAAATTGAAGCAAAAACACCTGTAAGTACAAGTATTACTAAACAAAACACAAAGCCAACTACTGCTGCAGTAGCTGAACCTGTTATTAATATCCCTAAGATATCCATAAATCAACCTAAAAAATCTACTTCTGGATTATCACTAAAAAGTATTAGAGAAAAGAAAGCGCATCAATTACGCCAAATGGATGTGGTAATAGATGAAGATGATTTACCAAAAGAGCCTGTAACGCAAGAAGCTTTAGATGAGGCATGGAAAATCTACACAGCTCAAATGGATAAGAAAGGTGAAAAAATTATGGCTTCTATTTTACAAATGGATCAACCAAAATTAAAAGGCACCACCATTTATTTAACCTATTCTAATAATACCAATAAAATAGAATTAGAACGTGCTGAGTTTCCGTTAATGGCGTTTTTAAAGAAAAAACTGCTTAACTACGACTTAAAACTAGATATTACTGTTAACGAAGAGATTGCGAAAAAATACGCTTTTACACCTTTAGAGAAATACGAAAAACTAAAAGAAAAGAATCCAAATATTGAAGTTTTACGTCAGACATTTGGGTTAGATATCTAAACAATGGCTATTATAAAGATTATTCTTAAATATATAATTACATTGATATGAAACATTTATTAGTATTATTATTGATTATAACCATTGGCTTCACAAGCTGCGAAGGCAAAAAAACGAAGCACCAAGCATTGTCTGAAAGTATTGAAGCATTCAAAAAAACGGTCAACTTTGAAACTAACGTTTATATACCTGAAACCTATTTAGAGCAAGAAGTAGATACTGTAATGAGTAATGGTTTTCGTGTAAAGATAAAGACCTATTCTGATATGTCTAATGCTGTTCGTTTTTCAAAAATTAAAGACACCATAAATTACCAAACCCATTATAGAAATTTTAAATTTGATGTTAGTGTTATCAAAGACAATGAAGAAATATATAATGAGACTTTTAATAAAGAAAAAGTGAATGAAGCATTCAATTACCATAAGAATTTAGTGTCTGGTTCTGATTTATATAATTTTGATACGTTAGCGGTTTTAAAATCTATCCATGTTAATGATGAACCAACATATACAAATATGGTTTTAATTAACATTACATATGCGATACCAGAATCTGGGAGATCATCTTCTCATACATTATTTATAGATGATAAAGGAAAATCAAATATTGTTCAAATTCAAGTAAAATAGTTATGTTAGGACTAAAATTACCAACCGATCCAAGATGGGTGAACATTGTAGAAAAAAATATTGAAGATATTTTAACCGATCATGCCTACTGTGAACAAAAAGCAGCAAGCACAGCTATTTCGTTAATTGTAGGTTTCCCTGAGTACACAGATCTTGTTCAAGAAATGATAGCTTTGGTAGAAGAAGAAATGAGCCATTTTAAAATGGTACATGATAGAATATTAGAAAACGGATGGACGCTTGGAAGAGACCGTAAAGATGATTATGTATTAGCTCTCATAAAGTTCTTCCCTAAAGGAGGAAGCCGAACCACACAATTAGTACACAGACTTTTGTACGCTGCACTAATAGAAGCACGCAGTTGCGAGCGTTTTAGATTATTATCCGAAGAATTAGAAGACAAGAAACTAGCAAAATTTTATCGTAAACTAATGATTAGCGAAGCAGGTCATTACACTATGTTTTTAAATTTTGCGAGACAATACGGAGACCGAACTGAGGTTGATGAAAAATGGGAAGCTCTACTCGATTATGAAGCTGAGATTATGAAAAACTTAGGGAATAAGGAAACTATTCATGGGTAAGTTAAATTTATTGATACCCAAGGCAAGTAACTAAAACAAAAAAACGACCATCAATTTTGATAGTCGTTTTTTTATATTTAAAATATATTCAGAATTCTTAAAACAAACTCTCTATAATCTTTTCATCAGTAATGCCTTCGGCTTCTGCCTTATAATTTTTAATAATTCTATGTCTTAGAATCCCTGTAGCAACAGCTTGTATATCTTCTATATCTGGTGAAAATTTCCCTTTAGTAGCTGCATGTGTTTTGGCTGCTAAAATTAAATTTTGAGAAGCCCTTGGTCCTGCTCCCCAATCTACAAACTCTTTTACAATATCTGCAGCTGTATCTTCTTTAGGTCTTGTTTTACCTACTAAAGATACTGCGTATTCAATAATATTATCTGCAACAGGTATACGACGAATTACATTCTGAAAATCTATAATTTCTTGAGCAGAAAATAAAGCATTAACAGAAGGTTTTGCATCTGTAGTTGTTGCTTTAACAACATCTACTTCTTCTTGAAATGAAGGATATTGCAAGTTAATAGAAAACATAAAACGGTCTAATTGTGCTTCTGGTAAAGGATACGTTCCTTCTTGCTCAATTGGGTTTTGTGTTGCCAATACAAAATAAGGTAAATTTAATTTATATTGATGACCAGCCACTGTAACCGAACGTTCTTGCATTGCTTCTAATAAAGCTGCTTGCGTTTTTGGTGGAGTTCTGTTAATCTCATCGGCTAGAATGATATTAGAGAAAATTGGCCCTTTTATAAACTTGAATTGTCGATTTTCATCTAAAATTTCGCTACCAAGAATATCACTTGGCATTAAATCTGGTGTAAATTGAATACGCTTAAAATTCAATCCTAAAGCTTGCGCAATAGTATTAACCATTAAGGTTTTTGCTAATCCAGGCACACCTACTAAAAGTGAATGCCCTCCAGAAAAAATAGAAATCAATACTTCATCGACCACTTTATCCTGACCTATGATTACTTTAGCAACCTCTTGCTTTAGTGCAGCATATTTTTTAACAAAATTTTCAATTATAGCAACATCAGACATACTCTATTATTTTTTTAACCAGTTACTTTGAAAGTCACAATCTCTATACTCACCATTAATTTTAATGTAAGTATCAACAATAGTTTCTTTTTGCCACTTTTCTACAGCTCTAATCTGTTTATCTTGTAAGGCCAGATTTTTAATCTTTAAATAATCCTTAGCAAAGTCTGCTTCATGATCATCTATACGATCTGTAACGGTTAAAATCTTAAATTTTATTCTATTTATACGATCTTCATCTTGCAAGACTTCACTGATTTCGCCATCTTTTAAATCTTGTATTTGAGAATACAATTCTGGATCCATTCTGGTTAATTCAAAATTAAAATCTTGTGTTGTAGGGTTTGTCATTTGTCCACCTTCAAATTTAGTTTCCTTTTGATCACTAAACTCTCTTGCCGCTTCTGCAAATGTTAATGTACCATCAATAATTTTTGCTCTAACTTCATCTATTTGGTCCTTAGCTTTTTTAATGGCATCTTGAGTTAATTCTGGACGTAATAATATGTGTCTCACATCATATTCTTGTCCTCTAATTTTTTCTAAGTAAATAATATGGTATCCAAAATCGGTTTCAAAAGGTTCAGAAATCTCACCTTCTTGCATTGAGAAAGCCACATCTCTAAACTCTTTCACCATTCTTGGTTGCTTTCTGTTTAATGTATATTTTCCTCCATCTGCTTTAGATGCCGCATCTTCTGTATAAAACAATACTTTAGTTGTAAAACTAGAACCGTTTTCCTCTATATCAACTTTAAATCCTTTTAGTTTATCAATTACAGCTTGCTTTGCCGCTTCAGTAACCTCAGGAATAATAACAATTTCTGCAAGTTTTAATTCTGTACCAAAGGTTGGACGTTCATCTTTAGGAATGTCGTTAAAAAAGGTACGTACTTCCTCTGGTGTAACTTCTATATCACCTGTAACTTTTCCTTGCATTTCTTGAGCGAGATAAGCATTTTTATTAATCTCATACATTTCATCCCTTAATGCTTGCTCTGAATCTTTTTTGTAAAATTTAAGTAATTTAGACATGTCTCCATTCAATTGACCTAAAATACCTTGAATTTGCTGATCTACACGCGACTTTATGTACAACTCATTTACAATAACACTATCTTGAATTGCCTGATGTGCGTATAATTTACTTTCTAATAAACTTCCAAAAAGCTCACACCTCGTTAAATCTTTTAAATCGGCTCCTTGCGCTTTTAATTGTGCAATTTCTCTGTCTAAATCAGATTCTAAAATAATAAAATCACCAACTACAGCAGCAACGCCATCAGCCTTGATACGAGAAGAATTTACAACTGAGTCTTTTGCTTTTTCAACCTGAGGTACTTCGTCCTCAATGATTTCTTGAGCATTGCTAAAGTTGAATGAAATAAAGCCAACTAAAAGAGCCGCTTTAATTATAAATTTGGAATGTATTGTTTTTAATTGCATCTTTTGTAATATCATTTTCGAGTTGCTTGATGAGCTCTAATTTTCTCTTGTTTATAACAATTTTATTAATTGACGTTTTTACATAATCCATTGGAGCATAGTCGTTTTGAAGTCGCACGTCATTAACTTGCATCAAATATAGGTTTAATGAATCTTTGAGTTGTAAGAAATTAGTTTTTTTTAACAGTTGATTTTTATTTGAACTGTTTATAATTGGAATTTTTTCTGCGACCCTATTTAATTTTACCCAAATTGAATCATTCAAGGAATACGATTTAAATTGAACTGAAATAGAATCTAAATACCTTTTGTCTTTAGCTTTAAAGCGCTTAAACCGTGTTTTTATAGTATCTAAATTCACAGGGTTTAATGGTAAACTCACATACCTAAACTGAATTAAATCATCATTGAGCTTAAACGATTCTTTATTGGCTTCATAAAATAATTCTGCCTCTTCCGTTTTTACTAAACTATCAATATTTTTCTTAACCAAACCTTCTAAATAGGCTTTAGCATATAAATCGTTTTTGTACTGCTCAACTAACTTAGAAAATTCATTTTGCTTTTTTTCTGATAAATTCACCAAAGCTCCATCCATTAAAAGCAATTGCCTTGCCCAACGATTAATGTATGCGTTTACCACTAAAGTACTGTCTTCTTTAGATGCGCCTTTAGGCACAACATCTACGATATCCTCTTTATAAAGATAAGTTTCGTTAACTCTAGCCACTGGATCAATACCCTCTGATTTTTTAAAGAAATCACAGCTAACTGCAAGTAGACCAATTAGATATATATAAAATGCTTGTTTCAAAAAAAATAAATTAGTGTCCTATTTTTGTCTTAATGGTGTTTAACACCTCTTCGTTAACCTCTATCTTAAAACGGTTATACAAATCATTAATCCAATTGGTTTCTATTTGTGTTTGGTAATCATTAATAACATTTCCTTTAGCTTCATCAAACGTTTTTTGGCCCGCAGGTAATACCGCTTTAACATCAATCACATGAAAAGCATCATGATGTGTATAAATATCAGAAATTCCTTTTTTAACTTTAAAATTTTCAGGTAAAATAGAATCATCTATCTTGTAAGTGCCTTTTGTAAAAATAACATTCTGCTTATCTGTAGTGTTTAACGCTTTATTTATGGCTTCTTCAGATTTTCCTTTTTTCATCATTTTAAGGACTTTCTTCATACTAGATTTTTCTGCTGAAGATGCAATAACCACATCTACACGATCGCTCCATTGGTATTTAGATTTATTTTTATTGTAGTAAGTCTCTAAACCAACAGTATCCTTTGATGCTTTGTTCCAAACTTCCTTTTCCATTAAATCGAATAATAAAAGTCCGTCTCTATATTCTTTTAATATATTAGCAAATTCTTCGTTTTCTACTTCTAAGTTATCTTCTCTAAATTGAAAAATAGATTTTTCAAAAAAGCTTTCAAACTCCTTATCTAATATAGATGTAAAAGGTGTGTTTTTTCCAGTATAGATTCGTTGTGCTGCATTTAAATGATTACCAAAATCCTCGTAGGTGAATATCTTATTGTTGATAGAGAAAACAGTTTCTTTCTTAATAAAATTATCTGGCAATTCCCAAGTACGGTTATAAAAATCTTTAGTTAGAATTGATGTAAAATAAGCCTTTGCTTTAGCATTATAATTTATTTTATAATTCTTTTTAAGCTTGGCAACCATAGCTTCATTAATCAATTTAGATCTAGAGTCTCTTTTTACTTTAGTTTCAAAAGATGCTTTTAAATCCTCAAATGAATCAATTGGCTTAAGATGATTTCGTTTTACAATATGCCAACCATAAGCTGTTTTAAAGGGCTTACTAACATCTCCATCATTTTTTAAAGCAAACGCTTGGTCTTCAAATTTAATTGAACTTAATTGACCGCTTTTAAATGGTGTAATTTCACCACCTTTTGATGCTGAACTTTTATCTTCAGAGAATTGCTTCGCTAATGATTCAAACTTCTCACCTTGATTCAGTTTCTTATAAATTTCATTAATTCTTTGTTCAGGGTCTCTTAATGAATCTTTAGATGTTAAGTTTACCATAATGTGCGCAGCAGAAATGGTACCTCTAGATGCTCTTTTATCATTCACTTTTACAACATGATAGCCAAATTGCGTTCTAAAAGGCATTGAGATTTCTCCTACTGGAGTATTATATGCTGCAGATTCAAAATCATAGACCATTTTAAATGCTGAGAAATAACCTAAATCTTCAAGAAAAATAGTATTTCCGTTGTGCTTTTCTGCTTTTACCTTATCAAAGCCTTCTTTTAAAACACGATTTCTTAAAGCTAATACTTCGTTGTAAGCATTTATTGTATCTGTTGCAGTAGCATCTAAACGCACTAAAATATGAGCGGCATTAATATCTAAATTACTACGATCGTAAGCTTCTCTTACTAAAGCATCTGTAACCTTATTTTCAGAAATATAATTATTAATAAGTTGCTTTTTATATCGTGCAAACTCACGTTGATAGTTTTTGTCTTCGTTAAGTTTTAAACGTTTTGCTTCTTTTAGTTTTAATTGATATTCAGTAAACAGTTTTAAATAGCCGTCTATATCTTTTTGGCTTTCATCTTTTACTAAATCAAGATTCTTATTATAAACTCTTAAAAACTCTGAAGCCATTATTGGTTGTCCATCAACCTTAAGAAGTACAGCATCTTTATCTTGTGAAAAAGAAAAATTAAGTGCAAAAAACACTAAAAACAAACATTTTAATTTAAGACTCATAATTAACTTCTTTTGTATTGCATTTCTAGTTATAAATAATTCGCTTTTCAAACTCAGCAAAAATAACATAAATAGCGTATTTAGCAAGTAGTTTACAAAGCATTATTTGCTAGATACGTAGTAAAAATCATACTAGAATAACATCTTAGAATAATTAACGATGATTTTAACAATAATATCTGTTTAACGTCGATTAGATGAAACTATTGCCAACACTTTTTATACATTTATAAAAATTCCCTCAGCATGCAGTACGTTACTGAAATATTAATTAATAAGCCCATTTCGGAGGTTATTAAAAATTTAAGTTCTATTGACAACTTAAAACATTGGCAAGCAGGCTTAACTAGTACATCTCACATTTCTGGAACACCAAACGAACTTGGAGCCAAACTAAAGCTTAATTATAATTTTGGAAATCGGAAAATGGAAATCATTGAAACCATAACGAAACAAGATTTCCCTAATGAATTTCATTTAACTTACAGTGGAAAAGGAGTGCGCAACATTCAAGAAAACTACTTTAAAATTACAGAGAATAATAGCACCAAATGGGTTTCAATAAATGATTACCAGCCCACAAAACTAAAAATGAGCGTAATGCTATTTTTGATGCCAAGAATCTTTAAAAAACAAACAAAAACTTACATGAAAAACTTTAAGAATTTTGTTGAAAATGGTACTTCAATTCAAAATTATAATTAATAGCTATTAAAGTCATGCGAAAATTAAAGTTGATTTGGGATTTTAAAGGACCTGCAGGAGAAAAAACAGCAGAACATCATCTAATCCATTTAAAGGAATATATCTCCATTAACAAACTAGACGTTACTATTACTGGCACTGAAGTTATAAGTGATATGCATAGTTTAGCCTATCTGGTTGTAGACGAATCTGAAATGAAACCAATAAGAGACGCGCTAAAACCTCATAGAGGACAGGTTTTTACAGACATTTAAACAGCTATCTTTTCTTTAGAGTAAACGCTTAAAAAAGGCTTGGATAAATCGTTTTGGAGGAACTGATAGAATTATTTTTATATCTTCTAAAAGCGTTGATTCTTCATCTAAAAACCTGAAAATTGTTTTCGTTTTTGCTTTTTTAAACATAGAAGAAAATAATACAGCTCCTTCTTCATTATGATTAGCTAAAACATCTAAAAATATTAAATCGTAAAACCAATATTTTGTCCATTTATGAAACTTGGATAAATCGTTCTCTTGCTTTAAAAATGCAACAACTTCTTTCGTTTTTACTGAAGTGTTTTTAAAAGTGTACCCTGTACTTGCTTTGGTCCAACCGCCTGCTGTTCCTATATTTAAGATATGTTTTGAGTTTAAGCCGCTAAACTTAAAAGAGGTCATAGGTATGTTGCCTTTTTCCTTTTCAATAATTTTGTAATTTGTTATCTTATTTTTCTTTAAGTAATTTTCAATAGCGTCTTCATATTCAGACCGTTCTAACAATTCTTTTGAGAACAAGGTATATTCAAACAAAGCTGTTTTTTTATCTATTGGCATCACATACATAAAACGTGTATTTCCATTTTGTGGCACTGTAAAGTCCATAAATGTCGCAGTGTCATCATCAAATGCATCCACTTCTGTTTTTACAAACCAACCTATAAAATGCTGATGAATTAATGGAAACTTATCTTGTGATTTATAAACTTCAGAATTTGCTAAACTATTGAATACTTTAGAACCAAAAAAACGACTCTTTTCTGTTACAACCTCAACACCTGTGTCTAATTCAGTAAAATCACTGACACAATCTTCTATAAAACTAAAATTAGATTTTGTTTTTAATTGTCTCCAAAGCGATTTGTAAAAAGCTTCACTTCTAATCATTTTATATTGATAAGGCGAAATAGTATAAATTTTTGAAAACATATCACTGCCAAAGAAAATCTGCGACCATGTTTTGGTTAATATTTTATCCCATTCTCCTACTCCATCTTCCCAATAACACCAGGTTCTATCGTTACCTTTATCTTTTATTTTATCAATAATTAAAATCGACTTATCATCAAAAAAAGCATCTTTAGACATTCGATATGCCAAAAGTAACCCTGAAGCTCCAGCTCCTAAAATGATATAATCGTAATTAACCAAGATAATGTATTCTAAAAATTGAATTGTAAAGCTAAATCATTTTCTTTTGATTGAATAGCAATCACCAAGACTTTATTAAAGTTGTTTAAGACAAATTTAGCTTAAGAACAAATGAAATCATCCTAATGAGAATGTGATATAAAAAACTACTGAATTGATACAGAAACTTTTCCGTTTAACGTATCTCCATTTCTTAAAATGGTATTGCAAAAAATTAAGGTTAAAGTTTCACCATCATTTTCAATAAATAATTCGGTTTCGGGCGTAGACCTACTACCTATAAGGACTTGATTGGTAGATTTTACAAGTTCTCTATTAAGATAAGTGATATCAAACTCATAATCTACACCGAAGTATTGACCTGTTTTTGGATATCCATTATTTTGCTCATTAAAATTAATTTCATAGATGTTAGGCCAGTTTCCAAATCTAACTCCAACGTTACCTTCATCACAACATAGCGGATCTGTAATTGTAGTATAAGCACTTTGCCAAGTACCTGAAATACTTACATAATTATTTTGTGCATGAGTACAAGAAATATCTGAAGTAGTAAATGACTCCCAATCGTACTCTTCACTAGACCCATTTTTTGTAGTGGCAGTATAATAATAGGTTGTATTTGGCTCTAACAAATCAATATCATAATGAAAATTATAAATGCCATTATAATATGGCACTTCTCCTTCAAGCTCAATGACTTGATCATTACTAGCATCATTTTCATCACCAGTTCTAAATATAAAGCCTACATTATATGCGTCTTCCTCTTGAAAAACTATATTAGAAAAATCAATAAAACCATTAAGTGTTACAGAGTTCTGAGAAATATAAGACACATAAGAGCTTACATTTGGAGCTTCATAAATTTGTGAAGAATCACCACCAGAAGAATCACTACAAGAACTTACAAGACATATAACAAACAGGGAAATAAATAGTTTTTTCAATTGGAATTGTTTTTAAACATTAAGTGATAAATATACCTAATTAGTGCCAACTAAAAAGATAAGAACTCATATCACCATTTCTTTAGGTTATAGGACAGATTAAGAATTAAACCAAAAAACCTACTAATCATGTCTTCGTTCTGCGTAGTCATAACCTTCTTGCCACCATTTCTCCATTAGTCGTTTGCTAAAAATCAATGAGTTTTCCGTAAGACTGGTTGGTGTATAATATAAGTTCAATTTTACATTTCTATGTTTTGCAGCTAGTTTTCCGATAATGATATCATTTTTCTCTACTTGATCTAATAAGTGACCAAATAAGCTAATCATTAAAGAGAATGGATTTTTTCCCAAAACCTTTTGTTTCCCTAACGTCTCTGCTTCTAAAACAATAGCATCTACTTCTGTTGCTCCACGCTGAATTGCTTCCCTAATAGGAATAACACTACCTAAACCACCATCTGCATACTCGTAGCCATCTACTTTTGCTAAAGACATAAATGGAATATAGTTACATGAAATCCATATCCAATTACAAAATTCCTCATACGAACACTCTTGAATAGATTTGTACTCAACACGATTCATAGAAAGGTTTGAAACCGTAACTACTACATCATGCTTTTCTTTTCTAATCTTAAGATATTCCTCGTAACTAAAATGTTTTCTAATGTGTCTTCTTAACGCTTTACTTTCACCAAAAGTTCGTCTACGTCTAATAAACTGCCAAAGGGAATTTACAAAATCAATAGACACATATTCCCTATCTCCTTTTTTTCGCTGCACAAAAGGACTAACACTAAAAATATCATGCTGCTGCACGTTGGTAAAAATATCGTAGAGTTTTCCTATTTCATTTACCGCTAAATGCGATACCAAAAGACTTCCTGTAGAGGTTCCCAAAAACATATCGTAATTATGTTTTTCGCGTTCCATTAAATATTGTGCAACTCCACCTGCAAACGCACCTTTACTTCCTCCACCAGATATTACTAAAGCTCGCATTAATTTTTATTTTGTTCTAATTTTTCAGATAATTCTTTTGCAAACTTAACCAATCTCCAGTTATGATGTGTTTTTGCCGTTTCTAAATTCTTTTTACAGTCTTCATTACAAGATTTTATTAAGTCTAAATATTTAAAAGCATTAATTCTTACATCTGCATTAAAAGATGCATCTGTGTAATTAACCAACTCATTAAACAACTCATATTTACTATCTGCCTCATAATAAGGAGTGTTTAAATTTAAAACAATCCACAGCATTCGTACATTCTTGTCACTTAACCCAACAATTTCTCGTGTTTTAGCAAGATATTTAGCTCGTTCTAAAGGGAAATTAACCCAAAGGTTATAAAGCGCTTTCTCAATAGTGATATAAGATTTATCGTTGAGCAATGATTCGTAATCCTCCTTTAAAGATTCAGGTATGATAGTTACATGTTCTGAAATGGCTTGCCTAACTTTAAAGCTGTTTTTAAATGTATCTGCTGTCACCAATTCTGGCACCTGAGATATCACCTTTATTTTAGCTTCATCTGATACATAATATTTAAGATACTCTGCACATTTAGAAGATTTGGCTTCACAGTCTACCATAGCATATTCATTTATAAACACAGATTGCCTTTTTAATATTGTAAATGCTTCATCGTAAGGAAAGGCTTTATTTTTAATCCAATAATTAACAAAACTCGTTAAGGATTTTCCATATAAATTTTCAACTTCCTTAATAAAATCTGAGGTTTCTACATTTGTAAATTGATACTTATTCAAGTAATTTTTAACAGCTTTCTTAAAAACGACATCGCCAACTTTATCCCTCAACACATGCAACACCAAAGCTCCACGCTGATAAAACGTTAAACTACTAGATTTAGGATCTAAAAGCGATGTGCCGTTACCCGAGAGATCTTGCCTACTTAAATCTAGTACAGACTCAAGTAATTTAAAATAGAAATAATTATCACCAAAAACATCACGTTCTGCCAAAAGCGCGTAATAAGTTGCAAATCCTTCTTGCAACCAATGATGCTCTCCAGATTTAGCTGTCACCAAATCACCAAACCATTGATGTGCCAACTCATGTGCATTAACATTAACATAATTTTTATCGTTAAAGGCTATAGCGTCAACAACAAAAGCATCTGAAAAAATTGTTAGACTTGTATTTTCCATACCTGCATATAAAAAATCGTGTACTGGTACTTGTTTATAGTTTTGCCATGGATAAGCAACACCTATCTCTTCTTCTAAAAAATCGAACATTTTTTTAGAGTAACGATAAGTTGGCTCAACTTTTAAGGAATCTTCCGGATAATAATAGTATTCTAACGGAACACCACTTTTAGAGGTTTCTGTTTTTTTATAGTATTTACCAATTACTAATGCAGCTAAGTAGCTAGACATTGGCTGTTTCATATCATATTTCCAAGTTGTTAAGGAATCTCCAATATTCTTATCTATTAGCTTTCCATTAGCCAAAACCTCATAATCATTTTGGTATGTAATTGAAAAATCATATTCAATTTTATCATTTACATCATCTAAACTTGGCAACCAGTTACTGGTATATTTGCCTTGTCCTTGCGTCCAAATCTGATTGTCATTATCCCTATTAACAAAATAAAGTGCCTTTTTAGGATTGGCTTCAAATTTTAAACTTAAAACATTGTCTTTAGATGGCTTAAACTTATGAATCAACCATAATTTATCGTTCTCAACATAGTAATTAATACTATCATTATTATTAAGAGATACAATGTAACCATTAATGTTTTTTGAATCTAAAAATATAGAATCAACCGGCTTTAGTACATCAAACATATAATCTACCTTACCAGTTACCTTTTTTAAATTTTCATCAAAAGAATCTAATGAAACTTCGGCTTTCTTAAAATCTACATATTCTGTTTGCTGAGCATAAAGAACACTCGATACAAATACATAAAATACAATAACAACTTTCTTCATAAATTAAAAATAAGCAAGAATAAGACCAAAATACAATATATAAGTCATTACAAAGAAGACTCACTCAAATTATGTGATTTTCCGTTTAAGGCAGCATTCAAATAAAAACTCAAGATTAACACCTCCTCTTAAATTTAGCAAACACACAATAACAAATATCAAATGACAAATTCTCTTTAACCAACACAAAGCAAAAACCAAAAAAGGATGAATTTATTGTGTGTTTAACTTATAAAAAAAACTTATCAACTAAATGATAAATATCATTATACAATTAGGTTTTAATCTCTACATTTATGTAACAATTAGTTCTAAATAACTAATATCTTATTTAAACCAACATAATGAATACAAACCCATTTGAAATTGGCTATTATTATGACGACGAATTAAAATCATTGGGTTTTAAATCTATTGGTTCTAATGTTAAAATTGCAAAGAATTGTTTAATTGTGGGCATCCCAAACATTTCAATTGGCAACAATGTTATTATTGACTCTTTTTGCTCTATTATAGCTTCTGGAAAAGGTAATTTAACCATTGGTTCTCATGTGCATATTGCAGCGTTTTGTCATTTATTAGCCTCTGAAGGTATTGAACTAAAGGATTTCAGTGGAATATCTCAAGGTGTAAAAATATATAGTAAAACGGATGATTATTCTGGAAACTCACTAACGAACCCAACAATTCCGAATACCTATAAATCTATAAAAAAAGGAAAAGTTATAATTAATGAACATAGCATTATTGGCGCAGGTTGTGTTATTCTCCCTAACGTTACTATTGGAGAAGGCACATCAGTTGGAGCTTTATCTCTTATTGGGTCTAATTTAGACTCGTGGACCATATATGTTGGTAATCCTCTAAAAAAACTCACTAAGAGATCTAAACATTTATTAGAAAAAAAACAAGATTTTCTTACTGATCTAGAAAAGAATAAAAACTAAATATTACACATGCATTTCAGCGTTAAAATGCATTAATTAATCAAATTTAATATGTAAAAACTAATGTAACTACCACGTTTACGTATCTTTAATATGCCTATTTTTTTTAAACTCCAAACTAAACGAACAACACAATGATGAATGTAGACACAGACCTAAAATCAAAGATAAAAAATTACATTATTGAATCTACTCTAGACGATGTAGAAAAAATAAATGACGATACGCTTATTTTCGAAGAAGGTATTCTTGACTCCATGGGATTACTCTTTTTAATTGAATTCTTAAAAGATGAATTCAACATTGAAACTAACGATGAAGAACTCGTTGTTGAAAATTTTCAATCCATTAACAGTATTTTGAATTTTGTAGAACAAAAAATTTAATTTCTAATTTTATAAATCTCGTATTATGTGTGGGATTTCTGGCTTTTATAACTGTAATTTAAGTCCAGACAACAAAGCTGATATATTAAGGCGAATGCTTACAAGAATTAAGCATAGAGGACCTGATGAAAGTGGAATTTACCTAGCTAAAAAAGTTGGACTAGGCAGTGTTCGCTTAAGTATAGTAGACTTAGCAACTGGCACAATGCCATTATCCAATGCTGATAAGTCGTTATGGATTGTCTTTAATGGTGAAATCTTTAACCACATAGAATTAAGAGAAGAACTATTAGCAAAAAACCACAGCTTTAAAACACAAAGCGACACGGAAGTTATTGTGCATTTATACCAAGAATACGGCCCAGAGTTTCTTAATAAACTAAATGGCCAGTTCGCTATTGCTATTTGGGATAAAAATAAGCAAGAATTATTTTTAGCTAGAGACAGAGTTGGTATTAGACCTTTGTATTACACCACAATTGGAGAAACTTTTGCATTTGCCTCAGAGATTAAATCCTTTTTAGAATTTCCAGAGTTTAATCCAAAGATTTCCGCAAAAACATTATCTGAATATTTCACGTTTTGGACATCATTATCCTCAGACACAATTTTTGAAGGCGTCTCAGAACTTCCACCAGGAAGCTACATGACAATTAATACGCATTCAAATTCCATTAAAACTTATTGGACGCTACCCATTACAAAACCCAACGAATATCAATTTAACACTACAAAAGAAGCTGCAGAAGCGTTTGAAACCATTTTTACAGATGCCGTAAAATTAAGATTAAGAGCAGATGTGCCAGTTGCAGCCTATTTAAGCGGAGGCTTAGACTCTAGCATAACCACAGCTTTTATAAAGAAAATATCGCCAAATAATCTTCGTACATTTTCAATTGGTTTTACCGAAAAAGATTTTGACGAGACGTCGTATCAAAATATTGCTCGAGATTATTTTCACACACAACATTCTAGCGTTACATGCAGCCCTAAAGATATTTCAGAAAATTTTAAAGATGTGGTTTGGCATGCAGAATCACCGTTATTACGAACCGCTCCTACTCCGATGAGTTTATTAGCTAAAAGTGTAAGAGAACAAAATATCAAAGTGGTGATTACAGGAGAAGGTGCAGATGAACTTTTTGGAGGTTACAATATATTTAAAGAAACCAAGATTAAACACTTCTGGGCAAAAGATCCGCAATCCAAATATCGTCCATTATTACTAAAAAAACTTTATCCATATATTCCTCAAATCAGCAAAGCAAATAACAACATATTAAAACTCTTTTTTGGATATAAACTGAGTGAGACCTCGTCACCTATTTATTCTCATTTATTGCGTTGGAACAACACTTCTCGCATCAATAATTATTTATCTAAAGCCTACAAAGAAGCCATTTCTAATTACAATCCAATTTCTAAAATTGAAGAACAATTAAAAGACCAACTAAACGGTTACGATTACCTCACAAAAGCGCAGTGGATTGAGATGACATTTTTTATGTCTAAATATTTATTGTCTTCACAAGGAGATCGCATGGGAATGGCAAACTCTATAGAAGGTCGTTATCCTTTTTTAGACCATAGAGTGATTGAATTTTGCATGACATTAAATCCAGATCTAAAACTAAAAGGATTAAATGAGAAATACCTTTTAAAATATATGATGAAGGATAGAATTCCAGAATCCGTATTAAACAGATCAAAGCAAGCCTACAGAGCACCAATAAGAAGTACTTTCTTTTCTGAAGATATGCCTCCATATTTAACGAGCATGCTATCTGAGGAAAACATTATCAAATTTGGAATTTTTAATCCAGGCTTTGTCAATCAGCTCATAAAAAAAATGACACAAAACAAACACGTATCTGAAATCGATAATATGGCGATTACAGCCGTTTTATCAACTCAAATATTATATGATCTATTTATTAATAAATCAATTCCAAAATTGCAAGAACATGAGCTTGTGGTACTGAACAAAACAATAATAGATTCATCAACTATAAAACTGAATTAATCATGAAAACACAAAAAAAAGCCTTTTCTAAAGACATATTGCACATTGAAAACATTGAAACTGTCTGCAATGGTATCATAAAAAAACTAAAAACCGATGTTGCCAAAACATTACAGCGTAGAGGTGCTGTGATTGGCATTAGTGGCGGCATTGACTCATCTGTTTGCTTAGCATTATCAGCCAAAGCTTTCGGACCAAATAAAGTTACCGCAATTATGCTACCAGAACAAGACTCTAGTGATGATAGCAGAATTCTTGCCGAAAAATTAGCTTCTAAATTTGGTGTTACCGACACCATAGTAGAAGACATTACACATGCTTTAATCGGCTTTGGGTGCTACAAAAGAAGAGATGAAGCTATCGCCAGAGTAATTACTGATTTTAACCCAACTACTGATAAAGCAAAAATTGAAATAAAACAAGATGCAGCGTCAAATTTACCACCAGCCTTTTCCGTGACAGTTATAAAACCAAGTGGAAAAGTGATAAGTAAATTATTACCTGTTAGAGAATACCTTCAAATTGTAGCGTCCACAAACTTCAAGCAGCGCAGCAGAATGAGCATGCTTTATTATCATGCAGAACGATTGCATTATGCTGTTATAGGAACACCAAATAAACATGAAGTTGAGCAAGGTTTTTTTGTTAAACATGGAGATGGAGCAGCAGACGTAATGCCAATTGGTCATTTATACAAGACTCAAGTTTATCAAATAGCTAAACACTTGGGAGTGCCTCAAGAAATTATAGATAGAACACCAACCACAGACACCTATACTGCAGAGCAAACACAAGAAGATTTCTTTTACCAGATGCCATTTGAGCAAATGGATCTCATATGGTACGGCTGGGAGAATAACTATTCGCCAGAGGAAGTTAGTGTAGTGATGAACAAAACAATAGAAGAGATTGAAAGCATCTATAAAAACTTTGAGCGCAAAAAAAAGACGACCCAATACTTAAGAATGCGACCAATATTTTAAAAACCTATTCTTATGAATGTTTTTGATTACTTATTTGACACCTCTAAAAATCTTAATAAGGATTTCTTATTAGGCTCAAAAGAAACAGCGACATTTAAAAAATTATATCAAGACAGTTTAAGCCTTGCATCGTATTTAAGAGATTCCGTTGGTGAAGGTCAAAATATCATATTAATAAGTTCTAATTCTGCTTTTTTTATAACCGCGTATTTAGGGATTTTAAAATCTGGAAATACATGCATTCCAATTGATTTTTCTATTGAACAAAGCAATTTAGATTACATAATAGACACCACAGAAAGTAAAATTATTTTTTTAGATAAAATTGCGCAACGTAAACTAAAATTCACTTCTACAATCCAACTAATAAACGAAAACAAAACACTAGAAATAACTAAAAACAAGATAGATAAACAATTCACCTCAACTAATAATTTAAATACTATTGCTGAGATAATTTTCACTTCCGGCTCCACTGGAAAACCAAAAGGAGTCATGATTAGTCATCAAAATATCATATCAAATACCAATTCTATTATTGAGTATCTTAAACTTAGCTCAAAGGATATTATGGCAGTCGTTTTGCCGTTTTATTATTGCTACGGCCTATCATTATTACACACACATTTAAAAGTTGGAGGTTCAATTGTATTAAATAATAATTTTATGTTTTTAGGAACAGTTATCAATGATTTAAAAAACTATAACTGTACTGGTTTTGCTGGAGTTCCTAGTCATTTTCAAATTCTATTAAAAAAATCACAATCTTTTAAAACTGAAGCATTTCCTAATTTGAGATATGTAACTCAAGCTGGCGGAAAACTACACGCTATTTTTATTGACGAATTCACAACAGCATTCCCTACCAAAGAACTCTTTATAATGTATGGCCAAACTGAAGCCACAGCACGCTTAACTTATTTACCTCCAGAATTTATAAAAACAAAAATCAGTTCTATAGGAAAAGCCATACCAAATGTTGAATTAAAAATTGTTGATGAGAAGGGTGAAATCACAAAAACCAACGAAGAAGGCGAATTATTAGCGCGTGGCAAAAACATTATGCTAGGTTATTACAAAGACCAAATAGCAACCAACATAGCTATTAAAAACGGCTGGCTCCACACTGGCGATTTGGCCAGAATAGACGATGAAGGTTTTATATACATTGTAGCACGTAAAAAAGAAATAATAAAAGCAGGTGGAAAAAGAATAAGTCCAAAAGAAATTGAAGAAGTAATTCTATCTATACCTGAAGTCATAGATTGTACAATATCTAGTTACGAAGACGACCTTCTAGGTGAAGCCATACAAGCTACAATTACACTTAACACTTCAAATAACGAAAAAGAAATAAAAGAAAGCATACTAAAATATTGCGCTAAACATCTAGCCTTTTACAAAATACCTCAAAGGATTGTTTTTGAAAAATCGATACAAATGAGTGCTACTGGCAAGAAAAGAATTAATTAAATTCTACAAGCATAACTTTCAATCGTAAAATTAAGTCGTTGTTAATTTAATAAATAAGACTTCTACATTTTGCAAGCACAACAAAACCAACTAGCTTACAAACCTATTCTTTAAGGTGTTATTTTATAATCAATTTCTTAGTTTTTACCTCATTTTTACTATATACTTTTACAATATATACACCTTGAGTTACAGTAGAAACATCCAAAGTATTAAACGAGCTAGATTCATCTAAAGACTTGCTTATAATGAGTCGTCCTTGCAAATCATACAAACCAACACTAGTAGCACTGCTTAAATTTCCGCTTATAATTACTTCTCTAGGACTTGAAGATGCATATACAGCTAAATCATCCCAATTATTAGTTGCTACAGTTAATACAGCAGACGAAAACCTAAGAAAAAAACGACCCACACCACTTAAATCATCCATTGGAGTAAAAACATAATCCGAATCGTTTAATAAAAACTGAGTATTGGTTGTGATATCATCTAAATATACATTTATATTTTCTGGCAATGTAGATACGTCAGCAATACTAATACTTAGTTGAACGCCTTGAGCCGCATTAATTCCCAGCGGAATCACAACATCACTTAAATCCACAAAAGGTAAGGTTTGAATCGCTAAATCTAAGCTACTATTTTCTTCTACTAAATTTGAATAAATTGAGAATTCCGCCTCATTCCCATAATATAAACCTGCATCGTAGCCATTGTCCAAACCTCTTGAGGTGCCTTCAATAAAGAAAACATCTGTTGAAGACAACTTATCGTTTGTATTAGCAAGGTTTAGCTTACACAGCACAGCGTTATTAGATGAAGATCTATTTAAAATAAAATCATCTGAAGATCCCGACACTCGCATTGCTGTTGTAAAGTCAACTGATCCTCCTCCAGATTTTGCTTTTACAAAGAAACCTTGACCAGGTGCAATTAATTCAACTAAACTTCCTTCATCTATCGTTGCCTGGTTCCATACTGTCCAACCATCAGAAGCATCTCCATCATAACCATATATAGCTTGAAAAGGACCTGAAGAATTAAATTCATCTTTGTTTTCCTGAAAGAAAGCATCAAAATCAATATAAGATGGATACGGATTTCCTATAAGATTCCAAGCAGAACCAGCTGCAGCATCCGAAATAGAAACATCTAAAACATCAGTGGAACCTATACTACCAGTAAAATTTAAATTACTACCCGTATTTGTTGCCGCTCTAAAACCCACTCCACTTGCTATCAATGTAGCATCATTAACACTTGTATCATAATTTTCATAATTACCACTTGCAGTATTATATGGTGCAAAAGCACGTATTGTTCCTGATGCCGCCAAATCAGCATTCGCAGTATTAAAATCACCAAAATTCTGACCACTAAGTGGTGCTGAAATCAAATCATTAGAACCAGCAGGAAACACTTGAGCAGTATATCTGCTATAACTCACCGTACCGTATATTGTACCATTAGAAATTACACTCGAAAAAGTTTGTGACGTAGAGTTAAGAGCTACTGTGTTTGTTGTTAAAACAACACCAGAACTTACAGTAATTGAAGCACCTGAGTTTACAGTAAGACTATTACAATTTAAATCATTGTCCAAAACTAAATCCCCTGAATCTACGATAACATCATCTATCATTGTAGATACTTCCGTAGGACTACTAGGCGACCAGACACCTGAATAAGTGTATGTTACAGCCAACGGTGTTATTGTATGTGTACCAAGATCTGAACATGAATCCTGAGAAGAATTAGACCATTGAGTTGAAATATAGGTTGTACTTGACTCTAAAATATCTGGATCCCTTATTAATGTAGTATTCACAGCAAAATTGCCGCTTCCGCCACCTAAAGTACCAATAATATCAATTAAAACATCATTATTAAATAATCCTACAGGATCGTTTCCATTAAATTGAAACACTGAGGAATTTGTTAAATCATCAACCGCACTTGTAACACATGTACTTGTATTTATAAAATTGTTTGCAACCACATATACATCGCCATCAGTAATTTGCGTACCATTAGGAAAGGAATACACCGTTGTATCCCAACTCACATCTCCATTTATACTTTTTTTGATTGTATAGGCTGATAAATCAACTGTTGCTCCTGTAAAGTTAGCAATCTCTAAAACTTTATTATTACCACTTCCTTCTACATATTCCGAAATAAACAATTCCGTTGCTCCACTCGACCCTTCAAGTGTTGCCGTACAATCTTGATTGCTCACTGTAGATATATTTCCGGATGCATCTTTAGCAAAGAGTGTAAAACAATAGCTAGTTTCAGTATTGAGTCCTGTAACCGTATAGAATGTTGCCGCTGAATTTGTATTCACATAAAAAGAACCATCTATAAAAATATCGTAAGAGGTTACAGCTATGTTGTCTGTAGATGCTGTCCAAGTTAAATCTATAGTACTAGACGAAGGATTAGATGCCACTAAACTTGTTGGACTAGTTGGATCTTCAGTATCCGCAATTGGATTCCAAATTAAGTTAGCATATTCTGGATGACTAATAAAAGGGTTTGCATTTCCTTGAAAATTATATGCTGCATTATTTCTATCAATATCTCTTTGATCTACTGGGTCAACATTATAATGCCAATCTAATAACATATCAATTGCCCAACTGTCAAAAACATGATCTTCAGTACCATCAAACATATCAAACGGATAGCTATCTACAGTGGTTTCATATCTCGTTGCAAAATATAATAATGCTCTTGCTACATCACCTTTAAATTCATCTAAAGGTTCAAAAACAGTTCCCGAATATCCAGAAACAGAACTATTTCCTAGCTTGGAGCCATTTGAAGAGGTCGTCGAAGCTGACGCTACGGTTCCAAAAGGATAATTACTTCTTAATCCATTAACTTTTCCATCAGTTGGATAAACTTGATGGACATCATTTCTCATTGGTGATGCCTCATTAAACACTGATTGCGGTACAATATGCTCTCTATTGTAACAATCTCCTTCTATTGAATATGTTCCACATTGATCAGAACCTTGCGTAAAATTATAATCATCAGCACCAATTGGGTTTTCAGAATAGATATCTAAAATAGTATTATCATTTTCATAATATAAATCTCTATCTGTGGTTTGGTAGGCTATCCAAAGACCACCATAACCTTGATCGCTATGCCCAGAAGTAATAATACTATTGAGTTGCGTTTTTAAGGCGTACCCACTTAAACCACTTGCAGAATCATAATAATTTGAAGGCACTTGAGAATATACACTTGTAGTTAAAACTAAAGTGAATAAAAAATAAAATTGTTTCATTAAATTTGGAGCTTAATAATTTTGGTTAATTTATTGATTTTACAGTCCAAACACAAAGTTTACCGACAACAAACTAAGACAATTAACGTTTAGAAGTATTTTCTTTCCAAAATCACCAAATAAAATCTGTTAAAATAAATTCAAATTTTCGTAAACTAGATAGATTTTAATAACCGTTTACTCATTTGCCAAAATAAACTCACCTAACCTACAACAAATCAAATTCTTCTTTTGAAAGGAATTTGGTAAATTCGCATTTATGAGTGTAAACCTTCAAACTCCCATTGATTATCTCAAAGGCGTTGGCCCAAACCGAGCAGATTTATTGCGCTCAGAGTTAGGTATTCAAACCTATCAAGACCTCATAAACCTATTTCCTAATCGCTATATAGATCGCACTAGGTATTATAAAATAAATGAACTACAACGTAACAATGCTGAAGTTCAAATCGTTGGTGTTATAACCGGATTTAAAGAGGTCGCTCAAAAACGAGGCAAACGTCTAGTGGCCAATTTTAAAGACGACAGTGGAATGATGGAGCTCGTGTGGTTTAGAGGTCAAAAATGGATACGAGAAAACCTCAAAACAGGTCAACCTTATGTGATTTTTGGAAAAACCAATTGGTTTAATGGCAAATACAGTATGCCACATCCTGAAATTGAATTGCAATCTGAGCACGAAAGTAATTTGCGCTCTGCCATGCAAGCCATTTATCCTTCAACCGAAAAATTATCAAATAAAGGCGTTACCAATAAAGTTGTGACCAATGTAATGCAACAATTATTCTTGGAAACAAATGGTCGGTTTGTTGAAACATTACCAAATTCAGTGATGGCTGAATTAAAATTAATTTCAAAATCAGACGCCCTTTTTAACATTCATTTTCCGAAGACTCCAGAGCTATTAGCAAGAGCTCAATTTCGATTAAAATTTGAAGAATTATTTTACATTCAGCTGCAATTAATCATTAAAAATCTCATCCATAAATCAAAAATAAAAGGCTTCTCTTTCGATAAAGTGGGCAACTATTTTAACACCTTTTACAAAGACCATTTACCCTTTGAATTAACCAATGCACAGAAGCGTGTTTTAAAAGAAATAAGACTCGACTTGGGTAGTAATGCACAGATGAATCGGCTTTTGCAAGGAGATGTAGGATCTGGCAAAACCATTGTGGCCTTTATGTCAATGCTCATGGGACTTGACAACCACTTCCAATGCTGCCTAATGGCTCCGACTGCTATTTTGTCAGCCCAGCATTACCAAGGAATAAGTGAACTATGTAAACTGCTTAAAATCAGTGTTTCACTATTGACTGGCTCAACTAAAACTTCAGAACGAAAAATAATTCATGAAAATCTAGAAAACGGCAATTTACAGATTTTAATTGGCACACATGCACTGCTTGAAGATAAGGTAAAATTCAAAAATTTAGGCCTCGCCATAATAGATGAACAGCATCGATTTGGAGTCGCACAACGAAGTAAATTATGGCACAAAAATGAGTTGCCTCCAAACGTCTTAGTGATGACTGCTACTCCAATTCCTAGAACATTAGCGATGTCTGTTTATGGCGACTTGGATATCTCAGTTATTGATGAATTACCTGCTGGCAGAAAACCTATAAAAACAGTTCATCGATATGACAATAATCGATTGAAAGTTTTCAAATTTATGAAAGATGAAATCGCTTTAGGAAGACAAATTTATATTGTCTACCCCTTAATTCAAGAAAGCGAAAAAATGGATTATAAAGATTTAATGGATGGCTACGAAAGTGTCTCTAGAGAATTCCCAATGCCAGATTATCAGATTTCGATTGTACATGGCAAAATGAAACCAGCCGACAAGGAATACGAAATGCAACGTTTTGTAAAAGGTGAAACCCAAATTATGGTAGCTACAACCGTTATTGAAGTTGGAGTTAACGTCCCAAATGCTTCGGTAATGATTATTGAAAGTGCAGAACGCTTTGGTTTATCGCAATTACACCAATTACGCGGACGTGTTGGTCGTGGCGCAGAACAGAGTTACTGTATTTTAATGACAAGCCACAAACTTAGTCAGGATAGTAAAACCAGACTCGAAACCATGGTACGTAGCAGTGATGGCTTTGAAATCGCTGAGGTAGATTTAAAATTACGTGGACCTGGTGATATTATGGGCACCCAACAAAGTGGTATTTTGAATTTACGAATTGCAGATATAGTAAAGGACAAGGATATTTTAGAACAATCACGCTATTATGCTAAAAGTATTCTAAAACAAGACCCTAGCTTAGCTGCACCAGAGCACAAAGTTATTTTACATACTTACAGACAGATGAGCAAGTATCATAATATATGGAATTACATATCCTAGTCACAGCGCATCAAAATTATAGACCAACCTAATCAAGTACAAACAAAACAAAAAAGAGACGCATAACGCGCCTCTTTCTTCTACTTAACCTAACCTAACCTAACCTAACCTAACCTAACCAAATATTATGCGGTTTGAGCTTCGTGCTTACCTTCATAAACTTCTTCAACTAATTTTGAATTGAAGACTGGTAAATCCTTAGGAGATCTACTAGTAACTAAACCAGAATCTACCACTACTTCTTCATCTACCCAATTAGCTCCTGCATTAATCATATCCGTTTTAATTGAACCATATGAGGTGATTTTTCTACCCTCCAAAACTCCAGCTTCCGCTAACAACCATGGTGCATGACAGATTGCTGCAACTGGTTTATGGTTTTCGAAAAACGACTTTACAAAATCTACAGCATTTTTATCTTTTCTTAACAAATCTGGATTGATTTGACCACCTGGCAACATTAAAGCATTATAGTCTTTTTGATTTGCCTCATTTAAAGTTTTATCAACCTTATAAGAATTGCTCCAATTTCCATCAGCCCAACCTTTTATTTCTCCAGACTCTAAAGATACAATATGCACTTCTGCTCCTGCTTCTTCTAATGCCTTTTTAGGTTCTCTTAGTTCACTTTCTTCAAATCCGTTTGTTGCTAGTATTGCTACTGTTTTTTTATTTAAATTTTCCATTTTCTTTTAATTTTAAAATTATTATACTCTACATTTATTGTGATATTTGTGTTACTGTATATAGGCAGAACCTAACTAACACTCATGTTCATTTCACTCATGGCTTCACCTATTAAAGTGTCACCTTCAAGTATTTCAAAAGTTGTATTATTAGGAGCATCATCATGCAAAGCCCTCACTAATGTTTGTGCCACATCTGCTCTACTAATTTCACCTTGTTTGTTCAATTTTTCATTTAATTGAATTTTTCCTTTTCCTTCGGTGTCATTTAAAGTTCCTGGTCTAACAATGATATAATCTAACCCACTTTCCCTTAAGTGGTGATCTGCATTTTGTTTTGCTTTCATATAGTCTTCCATGCCTTCTACTTCTTCAGGAGTGTCAGCTCCCATAGAACTCAACATTACAAACTTTTTAACCTTCGCCATTTTAGAAACTGCCATTAAACGTTTTGCACCTTCCTGATCTACCTCTACAACATTTTTTCCGCCTGATCCAGCAGCGAAAACCACTTTATCAACACCTACTATTGCTTGTGTTAGATCTTTGGTTAAATCGGCTAAAACGGTATCCACATCTTGAGACTTAAACTGATCCAATTGCTCCTTTTTTCTCACCATCGCAATAGGATTAAAATATTGTGATGATTTTAAAAGATTTATTATTTTTTTTCCAGTAGTACCGTTAGCACCAGCTACTAATATATTTTCCATAGTTCTATTTATTTATTGTTAATACAAAATGCATATAAGACTGATTTTATATCTTTTAATATGATTCCCTACAAAATTATATACAATAGCGACTAACCATTAGCTCGTATGCTATTAATCTTAGCGCATATTATTAACTCAATAGCCTATAAGCCATAATTAGTTAAACAGAAAAATATTAAAGACGCGCTAACCAATAACATTACAAATACATTTAAAACTAGCTAACAAACAGTGCAGACCTTAGAAAAGCATATTAAAAACAATTTCGAGTTTAAAAATTATTATTTTTAACATTACACAGAATGAAATTACAGATATAAAAATGAGCGTATTAAATAAGTTTGAACTCAAAGGTAAAATTGCTTTAGTAACAGGATGTAAGAAAGGAATTGGTAAAGCAATAGCCATTGCTCTAGCTGAAGCAGGTGCTGATATTATTGGAGTTAGCGCATCGCTAGAAAAACAAAATAGTGATATAGAAAAAGAAATACATGAATTAGGTAGAACATTTTCAGCATACCAATGTGATTTTAGCAACCGAGACGCATTACGTAGTTTTATAAAAAATGTAAAAACTGATTTTCCAATTATTGACATTCTAGTAAATAATGCAGGCACTATAAAGCGAGCTCCTGCTAAAGAACATGAAGATGACATTTGGGACAATCTAATTGAAGTTAATCAAACAGCTCCGTTTATATTAACCAGAGAAATAGGTAAAGAGATGCTAAAAAGAGAAAATGGAAAAATAGTATTCATTGCATCTTTATTAACTTTTCAAGGCGGTATAAATGTACCAAGCTATGCTGCTAGCAAAGGAGCAATTGGGCAATTAACCAAGGCTTTTGCTAACGAATGGGCTTCAAAAGGCGTCAATGTAAACGCAATTGCACCTGGTTATATTAACACCAATAACACTGCAGATTTAAGAAAAGACCCAGAACGATCAGAAGCTATTTTAGCTAGAATTCCTGCAGGACGCTGGGGAAATCCAGAAGATTTTGCTGGTCCAATTGTTTTTCTTTGTTCATCCGCTTCAAATTATATACACGGCAGCACCATTCTTGTAGATGGTGGTTGGATGGGACGATAATATAAAAACAGTCTCTAAGCCTTTCAAAATATCAAATGATACACCAGCGATTAGACTATTTATCTTAAACACATTATCAAACGAGCATGTATAAAATTTTATCAGCAAAGGATAAGAATCAATAGCGAACTGTATGTGATCATAGAGAAACAATAAATAAAAACACATGAAAAACATCTTACTCCTCACCTTCTCTGCTATAATACTTTTTTCCTGTAGAGAAAAATCAACATCGAAGACAGTTCTTGCCAAAACTATGAATGAATTAAACACAGCCATAAAAGAAGCAACTCCAGGCACAGAAATTGTACTTTCTAACGGAATATGGAAAGATGCTGAGATTAAATTCTATGGAAAAGGCACAGAAGAGAACCCAATAACACTTCGTGCAGAAAATGATGGCAAAGTATTTATTGAAGGACAATCGTATTTACATTTAGGAGGAAATAATTTAGTAGTTAGTGGATTACACTTTAGAAACGGCTACTCGCCTACTTCTGGTATTATTCGCTACAAAATAGGAAACGACACAATTGCAAATCACACTAAAGTATTAGATTGTGTTGTCGAAGATTTTAATCTACCTAACAGGTGGCAAAACGACAGATGGATTGAATTTTATGGCAAACACAATACACTAGAACATTGCTACATTGCAGGAAAAGCGAATGATGGCGAAACCATTAGAGTATTCTTTACAGGAAACGAAAATATTAATAACCACCATCAAATAGTAAATAATTATTTTGGACCTCGCCCTAGAAAAGGTGGACCAAGAGCAGAAACCATAAGAGTTGGTGATAGCAAAACACGGTTTACACCAGGTTATGTAAATGTTTCTAACAATTATTTTGATGCTTGTAATGGTGAAGTCGAAATTATTTCGGACAAAACTAATTTCAATTCGTTTACCAATAATATTTTCGACAAGTGCGAAGGCTCTTTAGTACTACGTCATAGTAATTATGCCACTGTAGATTCTAACATATTTATAGGAGGTGATGATTCTGATTTTTACGGTGGTATTAGAATTGTAAATTCTGGCCACTTAATCACTAATAACTATTTCTACAAAATACGAGGTGAAGAATTTAGAAGTCCACTAGCCATTATGAATGGCATCCCTATGACTCCTTTAAACAGATATTTGCAAGTTGCAGATATAGTTGTTGCTTACAATACTTGGATAGATTGCAAATCTCCTTGGCAAATTGGTGTCGGACAAAATATAGCTAGTGCTGATGTGCTTCCTAAAAGTGAAATTAGATCTGCTCCACCAATAAGATCAATTGTTGCCAACAACTTAATTTACAATACAAAAACGGATAAAACACCATTTATTAATCACGATGACATGAGTGGCATTTTGTTTAAGAATAATACTATTGACAATAATGGCATTACCTATTCTGAATTTAATATTCTAAACAATGAAGCCATTAAAATGATTCAAATTAACGACTGGTTGTTTGCGCCAGATGAATCTCAAAACACTAGTTTAGATAATACGTTTAACGGTTATGAATTCAATAAAATAAAACAAGATTTATTTAAGTCTTCACGGTCTAAAACCAATAGAATTGGTGCTATTAATAATCTAGCTACTGCTAAAAAATTTAAAATCAACAAGAAAAATTACGGACCAAAATGGTACAAAATTGAAAAGCCCGAATTAGAATCTAACATTCTTCAAGTTTCATCTAAAGAAGGAGAACTTTCTAAAAGTATTATTAATGCTAAATCTGGAGATATAATTGTGTTAACCGACAAAATTTACACCATTTCTAAAACTCTTAAGATCGATAAGAAAATTACAATCCGCTCTAAAAAAGATAGCAAAGCTCAACTCACGTTTACAGGAAGAGAAAACACTTCTGTTTTTGAAATGAACCCAAAAGGCCATCTTAAATTAGAAAACATAAGTATTAAAGGGCAAAATAACCAAAACACATTTGCTCCACTTAAAGAAAATATGTCTTCTGCCTATAACTTAGAGATTACAAACTGTATTATAGATGGTTTTAATTATGTATTAAAAGCATCAAAAGGATCTTTTGCTGATCGTATTAATTTTACAAACACAAGCATTAACAACTGTGAAAACGGTTTTGTTCTTGCTGCAGATGAAAAAGGCGATTACAACGCAGAAATGATTAGTTTTAATAAATGTGAATTTAACAAAATACAACAAAATGTAATTCATTTTTACAGAGGAGGTTACGACGAATCTACCATTGGCGGAAACCTAACACTAAGCAACAATACCTTTACAGCATGCGGTAAAAAAGAAAAAAGTAGCATACTCATTAAAACACCTGGTATTATTAATGTAAACATTTTAGGCAATACATTTAAAAACAACCCAGTGAAATTAGTTGCTTTACTTTGGGGAGAAAAGAACAATCACCATAGTAACAATACGGTTATTAATTCTGGAGAAATAAAAGTAGAACAACAGCAAAAACTAGAAATACTCTATTGACAACACATCAATTAGCACTTTTAAAGTTGGGTCTTATACCTTTACCAAAAAGTCTGAAGTTTTATTCGCTATAAAAATGGTGCACTAACCATTGATACTATAGTTAAAGAATTACTCATCCAACAAAGTTTCCACAAATGCTTCAAATTCTGCTTTAAACTCAGTATAATTTTCACCAGTAGCTGGTCCGTTAAACCCAGTATGAATCTTTCTTACCTTTCCTTTTCTATCAATAAAGATAGATGTAGGATAAGACAACACATGATTAAGCATTGGCAATTTTTCTTGTGCTTTAGCTTTATCCGACGTTCCGTATTGCGCTAAAAGAACAGGATAGTCTATACCAACTTTGGCCTGCATACGATCTATACGACTAAAAGCTATTTCCTTAGACTTAGCATATTCAAAGGCAAGCGCAACAAATTCTATATCCTTGTCTTTATTATTTTTATAATATTCAGCATAATATTTACTTTCGTCTAAACAATTAGGGCACCAAGTTCCCATAATTTGCACAACCACCACTTTGTTTTTAAAGCGATCGTCTTTAATAGACATTAATTCATTGGAAGTATTAGGAAATGTAAAATCGAGACTATCATATCCTTCTTTTAAAAACGTTAAATCATTAGCGCTTGGCAATTCGTAAGTATCATTACGTCTAGCTACAAAAGGCTCTTTCCAATGGTTGCCAGAATAAAATATACCTTCCATTGTAGAATCTGATACTTTTGCAGTAAAAAGGAAAGCATGTGCTCCATCGAATGTAGAAAGTCTCATCGTATCACCATCCATTACACCTTCTAAATAGCGATAATCTCCAGTTGTGGTTCTAAAAGTTCCTGTAATCTTATCACCATCTTGTTTAAAAATACCTTTGGCAATATATTCGTCATCAATAATTCCTTTACTAAAAACAGTTTCCCAAATACCAGTTACATTGTGTTCTGATTTAGAATTTACATTAAAACGCTTCTTATTATCATATTCAGCAGAAAATGGCACCACTCTATCTAAGCTTTCTTTTATAAAACTGCCATAGAGTTTGTTATCTTTAAATGTAGCAGCTATATAACCTTCAAAAACAGGCAACTTAATGAATATGGAATCATTTTTATAAGTGATTTCGTCTACATCTATAACTTCTTCAGCATTAAAAATTTTTAATTGAGTAGTAGATTCAACTTCAAAATTAAAAGGTAATACTTCGTTGTCTTGCACTTCTAAAATAGCTCTATAGAAACCAACTTTCAATTGATTAACATTCGTTTTTTCTTTCACTTTTTCTTTACAAGAGCATAAAACTAAAACAACAAGGGAAAATAATAAATAACGCATAATTAAAAGGCTTTTAAAAGAGTTCGAAATAACAATAAATACCTTACATAAAAAAGCCAATTCTATATTTCATCTACTTAATGGTTTTACTATCTTTGTGGCTTGACTAAATTTACAAAATGAAGATTTCATACAACTGGCTAAAACAGTTTATAAAAACAGATTGGGACGCAGAAAAAACTGGCGAATTACTTACTGATCTTGGTTTAGAAATAGAAGGTATTGATAATTACGAATCTATAAAAGGCGGATTAAAAGGCATCGTAATTGGTGAAATTTTAACTTGTGAGCAACACCCAAACGCTGACCGACTAAAAGTAACAACTGTAAATATAGGCGCAGAGGCTCCCATACAAATTGTTTGCGGAGCACCTAATGTTGCTGCCGGACAAAAAGTTCCTGTTGCAACCATTGGCACAACTTTATATACAGAAGAAGGTGAAGCTTGGGTCATAAAAAAAGGAAAGATTAGAGGGGAAGAAAGCCACGGAATGATTTGTGCTGAAGATGAATTAGGTATTAGTAAATCTCACGATGGCATCATGGTTTTAGATGCAGACATAGAAGTAGGTACTCAAGCTGCAGACTTATTTGATGTAGAAAACGATCAAGTTTTTGAAATTGGACTAACACCAAATAGAGCTGATGCCATGAGTCATTATGGTGTAGCGCGCGATTTAAAAGCAGGTTTATTGCAAAAGGAAGTATCATTAGAGCTCATTACACCATCTGTAAGTTCTTACCATGTAGATGCCAGAGCACTTAAAATTGATGTAGACGTTAAAGACAAAGACAAGGCTCCTCGTTATTGTGGTGTAACTATCTCTGGCTTAAAGGTTGAAGCATCTCCTGCATGGCTACAAAATAGACTAAAATCTATTGGCCTATCACCTATTAATAATCTTGTAGATATCACCAATTATGTATTGCATGAGCTAGGTCAACCTTTACATGCTTTTGATGCTGATAAAATTGCTGATCATAAAATTGAAGTTAAGACCTGTGAAGCCGGTACAAAGTTTACTACGTTAGACGGAGTTGAACGCGAATTACATGAAGATGATTTAATGATTTGTGATTCTGAAAAACCGATGTGTATTGCTGGTGTTTTTGGAGGTATTGAATCTGGTGTCTCAGAATCAACTACACGTATTTTCTTAGAAAGCGCGTATTTTAACCCTGTTAGTGTTCGTAAAACAGCCAAACGTCACGGATTAAATACTGATTCTTCTTTTAGATTTGAAAGAGGAATTGACCCCAACCTTACTGAATATGCTTTAAAACGTGCTGCTTTATTAATTTTAGATATTGCTGGTGGAGAAATTACAAGCGACATTGTTGATGCTTATCCTAAAAAAATAAAAGATTTTGAAGTAAGATTAAGCTTCGATAATGCTAAAAAATTAATTGGAGAAGAAATCCCAAAGGAAACCATTAAAAGTATTTTAGCGTCTTTAGAAATTAAGGTAAATAACGTAACTGAAACTGGTTTAGGATTAACAGTGCCTGCATACAGAAATGATGTGCAACGCGAAGCTGACATTATAGAAGAAATCTTAAGAGTCTATGGCTACAATAATATAGCAACAACGACTAAGTTGAATGCTTCTATATCAAACTCATCTAAATTTGAAGATTATAAACTCCAGAATATCATTGGTAATCAATTAGTTTCTCAAGGATTTTTTGAAATTATGGCGAATTCTTTAACATCACCAAAATATGTGGCGTTAAGTGAAGATCTTAATGAAGAGCATAATGTAAAAATGTTAAATCCGCTTAGTAATGACTTGGAAGTAATGCGACAGTCGTTATTGTTTTCTGGATTAGAAGCCGTAGCGCATAACATTAATAGAAAACGTGACGATTTAAAATTATTTGAATTCGGGAAAACATATCACCAATATACAGAAGCGCGAGAAGAACATAAGCACTTATCACTTTTTGTAACAGGAAACAAAACTGAAGAACGTTGGAATGCTGCCTCTAGTCCAAGTGATTTCTTTTACTTAAAAGGAACGATTGAAGTTGTTTTAGAACGTTTGGGACTTAGAAAACTAAAATCAGCTCCAATTAAATCTGATGTTTTCAGTGAAGGCATGAGCTTTTCTATTGGAAAGAAAAAAATGGTTGATTTTGGTTTGGTTAAAAAATCAGTGTTGAAACATTTTGGAATATCTCAAAATGTACTATTTGCAGATTTTAATTGGGATAACGTGTTAGACATGGCGCAACATAATAAAATTAAGTTCAATGCCATCTCTAAATATCCAGAAGTAAAACGTGATTTCGCTTTACTATTAGATAATAAAGTGACTTTTGAAGAAATTGACACCATTGCTAAACAGACAGAAAAGCAATTACTTAAAAGTGTAAATTTATTTGATGTTTACGAAGGTAAAAAACTACCAGCTGGTAAAAAGAGTTACGCTGTAAGTTTCATTTTACAAGATGAAAATAAAACACTTAACGATAAGCAAATTGACAAAATAATGTCTAAGCTGCAATCTAATTTTGAAAGTAAGCTTGGTGCTGAGTTACGCTAACAAAGATTATTATTATTCACAAAAAAAATCCCTGAAATTTAATTTCAGGGATTTTTTTTGATTTTTTCAGATCGTTAATTAACCATCTATTAGATCCTTTTCCTTTACCTTTTTAGGCTTAAATCTAAGCCTAAGTTTTTTAAATGTCATCTCAATATAATATACCAAAGCATAAAAGAAAATAGCGGCTCCAGACATTTCTAAAAATTCTTCAAAATTATACATTAATGCATAAGTTAAGGTCTCTTCTCCATGTATTTCAGCATGCATTCCTCCAATCATTTCCATTCCCACTGCACCCGAGACAAAAACAACTCCAGCTAAAATAAAGAGTTTTAAAATATGCTTTGGCAAACGCATCATAAATTTAAAATAGGCAATACCCAAAATAGCCACCATAGCAACATAAGGAATAAACCATGCAAAATAAAGCAAACCAGATGTATTAAATAAAGCTTCCATTGGTGCTCTAAGTTGCTCATGTATTTGTATCATTTCATCTAAAGAGATAAAAACAAACACTCCAGACAAACCAATCCAATGCCAAAAATATTCACCTTTCTTTTTATTACCAAAAGCAATAAAAGCTAACAAAATAGCATCACCCAAAAGCACTAACGCAGAAAAAAACGTCGGTAAATTAGCCTCTAAGTTTACATTGAACAGTTTCACTAAAAGTCTTGTCACCTTATCTTCCATACCTGCCGTATTGAATAATAAATACACAGAAAACAAACTACAAATAATTAATAGTCCTATGGCAATAAATAGATTGCGAAGAATCTTAGATTTTCTTACTTTAAATTTCATGAAAAAAGTGTTTAAATACAGACAAACAAAGCGATTGCCTTGATAAATAATTTGGTTTAACTAAAAAAATTTCAAGGCTCGAAGGTAAAACTTTGTAATCAATTGCAGACAATATATTATTCAAACAACCTATAACTTCGTTAAAATGTTCCTAAATACCATAAAAACGGAAACATATAACCTTGAATACTAACAACTTAATAAAAATAAAACTAAAGAAAATACTTTAAATATTCTTTTTCAAAAATTATACTTTATTTAATATTATTACGCTTAAAAGTCATTATTTTTAACACATAAAATTTATAAAAAATGGCAAATATTACATTAGGAGGAAATCCTATAGAAACTACAGGAAACTTACCAGCAATTGGCAGTACAGCTCCAGACTTTAAACTTACAGCAACTGATTTATCAGATAAATCATTAGCAGATTATAAAGGTAGTCGCTTAATTTTAAATATATTCCCAAGTGTTGACACAGGTACATGTGCGCAATCTGTAAGAACTTTTAATGAAAAAGCAAGTAAATTAACCAACACTAAAGTTTTATGCATCTCTAAAGATTTACCATTTGCATTAGCACGCTTTTGTGGAGCTGAAGGTTTAGATAATGTTGAAAGTCTTTCGGATTTTAAAACTGGAAATTTCGGCAAAGATTACGGTTTAACATTTAAAACAGGACCTTTAGAAACATTACTATCTAGATGTATTGTTGTAATTGATTCAGAGGGTAAAATAAGTTACACAGAACAAGTTACAGAAATTAAAGACGAACCAAATTACGAAGCTGCCTTAAAGGCTTTAAATTAAAATTTAAACAATTCTGAATTTGCTTTAACTGATTTAGAATAGCGCCTTTGCATGCAAAAAAAAGAATCCTTTATAGTAAATAGGCTTAAAAGTGTAGGTTTTGCTTTTAAGGGCATGCTAATACTCATTAAAACTGAAGCTAGCATAAAAGTTCAACTATTTATTACAATAGTTATTACTTGTGCTGGCTTCTATTTTGAAATCTCAAAAACCGAATGGATGGTTCAATTAACAATGATTGCATTGGTAATGAGCCTAGAAGGAATGAATACAGCTGTAGAACATATCGCTGATTTTATTCACCCTGAATACCACAAAAAAATAGGATTAATAAAAGATGTTGCAGCTGGTGCGGTATTTATAGCTGCTATTATTGCTACGATTATTGCTGGGATTATTTACATCCCTAGGATTTTTTAAACCTACAACGCTTTCTATTTTATTTTTTATACTCCAATACAAATTTAATCTACGTTTCCATACCAAACGCTTAACAATAACGTTTCATATTTGTATTTTTGTGCCTTTCAATTTCAACAAAACTTTTAGTAATTATAATGAAATCATTTTTTGCTGCATTTTCAATGGTGTTAATTGTGCTGAGTTGCAACATGAGAGAGAAAAAAACAAATTCTACAGAAGTGATTGCCATTAAAAAAGACACTGTAATTGCAATTGAAAAACCCAAACCACACATCACAAAAACATTAGTTCTAGGTAAGTTTGATTATAGAATAGACAGTACATTTATTAAAGTTAATACAGCATATTCTACCAAAACCTTATATCTTAACAAAGAAGTTTATGATGCGTTTTTAAAAATGCATAAAGCGGCTAAAATAGATGGTATAGATTTGATTATATTATCTGGCACACGAAATTTTAATGAACAAAAAGCGATTTGGGAACGTAAATGGAACAAGTATAATAACCTTAAACCATTGGATCGTTCTTATAAAATTTTAGAATACAGTTCCATGCCCTCAACGTCTAGACATCATTGGGGAACAGATTTAGACCTAAATAGTTTAAGTAATTCGTATTTTAGCAGCGGAAAAGGAAAAGTGATATATGATTGGCTGAATGCAAATGCTAATAATTTTGGATTTTATCAAGTTTACACTAACAAAGACAACGGAAGAACAGGATACAATCTTGAGAAGTGGCATTGGTCTTATTTACCGTTGGCAAGTCCGTATTTAGAATTTTATAATCGTAATATCACAAATAAAGATATAGACGGCTTTGAAGGTTCTAACTTAGCAAAAGACCTAGATATAATTGAAAGCTATGTTAATGGCATATCTAGAGAAGCAAAAGATTACAAATAAATAATATATTTTTCCATAAAATGGAATTAGATACCGAAATGAATTCGGCATAAAATGGCAAAAAAAACAACAAAAAAGAAAACAACCACTAAAGCAAAGCCAAAAGCTAAAGCGCAGGTAAAGTTTAAGAAACCTTCTTTTAAACTGTCTAACCAACAAAAGCTAATTTTTGGTAGTTTCCTGATTATATTAGGTTTACTTCTGTTTATTTCATTCTTATCTTTCATCTTTACAGGGAAAGAAGACCAAAGTGTACTTAATGGTTTTCCTGAGCGATCTACAGAATATAAAAATTGGGCTAGTCAACTTGGAGCTTGGGTTAGCGAATTTTTTATCACTAAAGGTTTTGGTTTACCATCCTTTATTTTTGCTGGTCTCTTATTTCTTTCTGGTGTTTATGTAACCTTAAATTTAAATAAAATAAAGCTCAGAAAACATTGGATTTGGGGCACGTTAATTGTAATATGGTTATCAGTTCTATTTGGCTTTTTTACTCATAAATACGATCTGCTTGGTGGAACCATTGGTTTTGAAATGAATCAATTTTTTCAAGATTATATAGGTAAAATAGGAATTATACTATTACTAGCATTTGGGCTTATTGCATATTTAGCCATTAGATTTAAAGTGACAGGAGAAAGTATAGCTGCGAGTTTTAATCGTGCCAAAAGTTCTATTAAAGAAGACTTAAAATCTGAAGAAAACAAAAAAGAACCAACCGTAATCTTCGATAATAACTTAACAGAGGAAGCTGAAGCCATAAAATCTGCCTTTGAAATCCCTTTAGAAAATAACGAACCAACCATTAGCAATCATTCTAAACCTGAAGCAAAAACTGAAGTTAAAGTTGAGAAGCTAAAAATGGAAGTTATAGAAGAACCTAAAGAAGAAACAATAGATTCTCCGGAAATAACAATGGAGGTAGAAACGGTTGAAGAAGAAAAATCAGAATCTGATAATTTAGCCGATAAATTAGTTGAAGATTTTGGACAATTTGATCCGACTCTAGAATTAGGAAAATATCAGTTTCCAGGTCTAGAACTATTAAAAAAATACGATAACGAAGGCATATCAATAGACCAAAAAGAGCTAGAAGAAAATAAAAATAGAATTGTTGATACCTTAAACAATTATAAAATTGGTATTGCGAGTATAAAAGCAACCATAGGTCCAACAGTGACACTTTATGAAATTGTACCAGAAGCAGGAATTAGAATTTCAAAAATAAAGAATTTAGAAGACGATATCGCCTTATCACTTTCAGCTTTAGGTATTAGAATCATTGCTCCAATACCAGGAAAAGGAACTATTGGTATTGAGGTGCCAAATAAAAACTCGACCATAGTATCAATGCGTTCGGTTATTGCTTCGCAGAAATTCCAGAAATCAGAAATGCATTTACCTATTGCTTTTGGAAAAACCATTAGCAACGAAACCTTTGTTGTAGATTTAGCAAAAATGCCACACTTACTTATGGCTGGTGCAACAGGCCAAGGTAAATCGGTAGGTTTAAATGCTGTACTGACATCCTTATTATATAAAAAACATCCTGCAGAAGTAAAATTTGTTCTTGTAGATCCTAAAAAAGTAGAATTAACACTTTTCAATAAAATTGAGCGTCATTATTTAGCAAAACTTCCTGATAGTGAAGAAGCTATTATTACAGACAATACTAAGGTGATAAACACATTAAATTCACTTTGTATTGAAATGGATAACAGATATGAAATGCTAAAAAATGCATTTTGTAGAAATATTGCAGAATACAATGCCAAATTTAAAGCTAGAAAACTAAATCCAAATGATGGCCATGCGTTTTTACCTTACATCGTTTTGGTCGTAGATGAGTTTGCCGATTTAATAATGACGGCTGGTAAAGAAGTAGAAACACCAATTGCCAGACTTGCACAATTAGCACGTGCTATTGGTATACATCTAATTGTAGCAACACAGCGACCTTCGGTAAACGTTATTACAGGTATTATAAAAGCCAATTTCCCAGCACGTATCGCTTTTAGAGTAACTAGTAAAATAGATTCACGTACTATTTTAGATGGTTCTGGAGCAGATCAATTAATTGGTCGTGGAGATATGTTATATACGCAAGGTAACGAACTTATTAGAATTCAATGTGCGTTTGTAGACACTCCAGAAGTTGAAAAAATCACAGAATTTATTGGTTCGCAAAAAGCATATCCAGATGCACATTTATTACCAGAATATGTTGGTGAAGAAGGTGGCACAAATCTTGATATAGATATTTCGGATAGAGATAAATTGTTTAGAGATGCTGCAGAACTAATTGTTACAGCTCAGCAAGGTTCAGCCTCTTTATTACAAAGAAAATTAAAATTAGGCTACAATAGAGCTGGTAGAATTATAGATCAGCTAGAGGCTGCTGGTATTGTAGGTAACTTTGAAGGTAGTAAAGCCCGTCAAGTATTAGTGCCAGATTTAACATCTTTAGATCAGTTATTAGAAAACGAACAATAGAATAAAGTAAAAGAATAAACTAAATAAGATTCAAAATAAATTAATAGATGAAAAATTTAATTATAATAGCGTTTATAACCTTAGGATTTACATCATTTGCACAAAATGATACCAAAGCAGAAACTTTATTAAAAGAAGTAAGTACTAAAATAAAAAGTTACAAAAATATTAGTCTAGACTTTAAATACGAATTAAATAATTTAAGCGAAAATATTAAGCAAGAAACACGTGGAGATGTAGTTATTGAAAGTGAAAAGTACAAACTTAATATTTTAGGTGTCACTCGTATCTACGACGGAAAAACACTATATACAATTAGTCCAGAAGATGAAGAAGTAACTATTTCTTCAGATAACACGGAAGACGAAAGTACTATAACTCCTAGTAAAATGTTATCATTCTATGAAGATGGTTATGCATACAAGATGGATATTGTTCAAACTATAAAAGGAAGAAAAATTCAGTACGTAAAATTAAATCCTATTGACACTAATGCTGAAATAAAACACATTTTATTGGGTATTGATGCAACTACAAAACACATTTACAATTTAATTGAAGTTGGAAAAAACGGAACAAAAACAACATTAACTGTTAATTCTTTTAAAACCGACCAACCTATTTCAAAAACCTTATTTACATTTGACAAAAGTAAATACAGTGACTATTTTATCAATAGAATAGATTAACACTAACAAAACTAATGATGTTACATATAAATAGTTTATTTATGTCGCATTGTGCATTCAAATTTGATTAAGGCTAAAACATAATTGTGTGAAAATATTAGATAGGTACATACTTATCACATTCTTAAGGACGTTTTTTAGCGTCTTTATTATATTCATGTTCATCTTTATTTTACAAGGAGTTTGGCTTTACATTGCTGAACTTGCTGGTAAAGATTTAGATGTCGCAGTGACCGCAAAATTCATTTTGTATTATATGCCAAGGCTAATACCATTGGTTGTACCTCTTACCATATTATTGTCTTCAATTATGGTTTTTGGTAATTTTGCAGAAAACTACGAGTTTGCTGCCATGAAATCTACAGGTATATCGCTGCAACGCGCTATGCGTAGTTTAAGTGTATTTATAGTTGCACTTGGTATTGCGTCTTTCTTTTTTGCTAATAATGTTATTCCTTGGGGAGAATATAACTTTCATAATTTACGTAGAAATATAGCAAAAGTTAAACCTGCTTTAGCTATTGCCGAAGGTCAGTTTAATGAAATAGGAAACATTAATATTAAAGTTGAAGAAAAAACTGGAGATAGAGGTCAGTTTCTTAAAGGAGTGGTTATTCACAAAAAAAGTGACACACGTAGAGGAAATTACACTGTTATTATTGCAGAAGAAGGAGAACTAAAGAGCAGTGAAGATTCTAATATTTTACAACTTGAGTTGTTAAATGGAAATTATTATGAAGAAATAATTAACAGAGACGCCAGAAAAAACATCAACAAACCTCATGTAAGAAGCTATTTCAAAAACTACACATTTAATGTAGATTTAGAGTTATTAAATTCTGAAGATTTAGACGAAAAACAACTCGACGATAAATATACCATGCTCAATGTTAGTCAGCTTCAAAGAAGAATTGACACTCTTGAAACCCAAAAGAAAGCAGATTATATAGCATTATCAAACACTTTATATAACCGAAGTACCTACGAGGCTTTAGGTACTAATATTGACACTTCAAAAATAAAAACAACCTATATTGCTAAAAGTATATTAGATCTTTACCCAACCAAACAAAAGATTCAGATTATAAACTTAGCTTTAAACTCATCTAATAGCACCAGGCAGATTATAGAATCTAATGAAAAATCGTTTGAAAAGGATTCTTTCTTATTGAATGATCACATTATAGCCTTACACGAAAAATTTGTTTTAGCATTTGCATGTATCATACTATTCTTTGTTGGCGCACCATTGGGAGCCTTGATTCGCAAAGGTGGACTAGGTTTACCTATGGTTATTGCCATAGTCTTATTTTTAACGTATCATTTCTTTAATATTTTTGCTAAAAACAGTGCAGAAAAAGGAAGTTTTGATCCTATTATTGGTGCTTGGTTATCTACAGTCGTTATGCTACCGTTAAGTGTATATTTAACAACTAGAGCAACAAATGACAAAGGCGTGTTTCAATTTGATGCTATTACTGTGCCTTTAAAGCGCTTATTTACATCAAAAAATAAGCTTCAACTTTCAGAAAGTGACACAAAGACTTATAATTATTACAAAAAATACTCAATTGAAGAACTGATTAGTATTATCAAAAGCCAAGGTGAATTCGATATAGATAAAAAACCTAAGGAGATTGCACTACATAGTTTATTAGAGCGAAAAATTCCTTTAGAAGGTTTAAAGTCTGAAGGTTTAGAAATTTCAGATAATCTAATTAAGGCAAGAGTTTTACTAAAGGATTATAAAGACTACTCCAAAACAAGTTTAATTAGTTATGCTCTTGGTGTTGCCTTATTATTACTTCATTTAGTTTTTAAAAATAATAAATTACCAGAGATCGCTGAAGCCTCTTTGAGCTTAAGTATTATTGCTTTTATCTTTTTTGCTATTTATGTAGTTGTTGATGCTTTTATATATTCAAAATTCTACAAGACCATCAACCAAGAAGGCAAGCGTATTAACCCATTGATTTTAATATTATCGCTTCCACTCTATCCTTTAAAATACATCATTTTAAGAAATAAGATTTCGCAAGACTTCTATTTGAGCTGTCTTCAAAATATAAAATAAATGTATCTTTACATTCTCTAAAAAAGTACTATGATAACTAAAACCACAGATAAAAAAATGAGTCTAAATACTATTGAAGAAGCCATTGAAGACATCAGACAAGGTAAAGTTATTATTGTTGTAGATGATGAGAATAGAGAAAATGAAGGAGACTTTTTAGCTGCAGCAGAAAAGGTGACTCCAGAGATGATAAATTTTATGGCTACGCATGGTCGTGGTTTAATTTGTGCACCTCTTACAGAAAACCGTTGTGAAGATTTAGAACTAAGCATGATGGTAAGAAATAACACAGATCCTATGGAAACGGCTTTTACAATTTCTGTAGATTTAAGAGGAAATGGTGTTAGTACAGGAATTTCTGCAAGCGATAGAGCAAAAACTGTTAAAGCCTTAGTGCAGGCCGATTTAAAACCCTTTGAATTAGCGCGTCCAGGACATATTTTCCCTCTCGTTGCCAAAGAAGGCGGTGTTTTAAGACGAACCGGACATACAGAAGCAGCTATAGATTTTGCACGCTTAGCCGGTTTTGAACCTGCAGGTGTTATTGTAGAAATCATGAACGAAGATGGTACTATGGCACGTTTGCCACAATTAATGAATGTGGCAAAAAAATTCGATCTAAAAATTGTATCTATTGAAGATTTAGTGGCTTACCGTATGGAGCACGATTCTTTAATTGATAAAAAAGAAGATTTTAATATTGAAACACGTTTTGGTAAGTTTAGATTAAGAGCCTACCAACAAACGACAAACGATCAAGTACATATTGCTTTAACAAAAGGATCTTGGAAAGCTGATGAACCTATTTTAACACGTGTTAATAACACATTAGTAAATAGTGATATTCTTGGTACATTGACCAATAATGCCGATCAGAAATTAGATGACATGTTTAATGTTATTAATACAGCAGGTAAAGGAGCTATAATATTTATAAACCAACAACCTGAGTCTATAAATTTATTGACACGTCTCGCTATATTAAAAGAGAACCAAATTGAAGGACGTTTAACCAAAGCTCCTAGTCTAGGAATGGACACTAAAGATTTTGGTATTGGAGCACAAATATTACATGATCTAAAAATTAGTAAATTAAAATTAATCTCTAACAGCTTGCAGACCAAACGTGTTGGAATGATTGGTTATGGTTTAGAGATTGTTGAGTATGTAGGATATTAAATAAGAAAGCCGCTCCCTACAGCGACTTTCTATACGTTCTCACAACTATGAGAACTTCTCAAATATTGAGTTATTTATCTTAACTTTTACTGTTATTCATTAATTCTTTTCAGACTTAATCTCTTCTTGTTGGTTTAAACTATGGTCTTCTTCTATATAAGAACTACTTTCTTGTGAGACCACAGCACTATGGTTTCCTCCTTCGTTTTTTTCTTCTGGTCCATGAATAGCTTCTTTATTTACTACAAATTTTCTCCCAAAAGGCTTAAAGCGCATTTCGGAATATTTTGATACTCTTCCACCCTGCTCTTCATCAGCTCTGTTTGCGATAATTTGATAACTAAACTTAGTATTAGAAACACCATGATTTAGCTCAACCACCTCAAACCCATTAGCTGTCTTGTTGGTAACATAGACACCATTACAATCCCCTTCTAACTGAACAAACACTTTCATAGGATGATCTTCATCTACTGCTATATTTTTTGTTAAAATAGGATCGAGCTTAATAAGCGCTCTACCGTTACTTAATTGACCTATGCCATAATCTTGAAATAATGCTTCTGGAGCCTCTGGCGCTACCATGATGCGCTCTTCTCCATCCGTGTCTCTAACCAAAGTTGAAACAATACCAAGTCCAACAATTTTATAAACCGTATTATCTATAACGGCTCCTACTGCAGCAGCAGCTGGAATAACACTCCCAACACTTGACGAAACATTAAAGAACCCACCCATTTTATCAGTGGTAGCTAAATTAGAATTGTTAGCTCTACCGTGTACTCCTACAACTTCAGCACCTGCATTTATTCCCGTAACACCAGTATCAATTGTTTCGCCTCCTCCTGTCACCATACCTACATTGGCATAATAACCATCAGAAACCGCAGTTATACCATGAGCATACTGGTTATCAGATCTACCTATAACAGCTAAGCCAGCAGCAGAAGCGGAAGAATTATAATTATTTATATATAATCCATAACTAGATCCATTATTATATATATAGGCAGCATTAGTATCTCCTGTTGATTTTGTTACTCTTAATGCTGTTTCATTATCACCAGTATTAATTTCTAGTTTTGCAGCAGGAACATTGTCTCCAATACCAATTCTATCCGTTCCTCCATTTACAAAAAACATATCAGCATCGTTATTAGACTCAATTTTAAAATCTTGATCGATACCTGTTTCATTGAAGACAGTAATTCCATCACCATCAAGTATATGTTGTGTAAAACCATTTCTGTATAGTGTAAAAACACCATCGTTTCCTGTGCCACCACCATCTGTTAAACTTGCTAAGGCTGTGCCAGATGTACTTTCATCTCTCCAATGCGTATATCCACCAAAATGCGTTTCACCACTATCTTCAACAGAAAAATGTTTCACACCAAGATCATGAATTTCAAAATCACCCGCTGCATTTAAATCAAATCGGATATCCGCATTATTTACATCAATGATAGTCGCGGTTCCTAAAAGCGAACCTCCTAATTGCACATTATTCCCAGTGAGTGTTAATCCATTATTAGCTGTAACTGCTAAAGTTGATAATGGTGTCCAAGCTGTTCCGCTCCAATAATAATAACCTGCTCCACTACCTCCTATTACTGACGCATTTGTGTTCCAAACTAATAAACTTATTGCAGGTGCTGCAATTGGTGTTGTATTATTGTTAACATTAACTATACTAACACGAGGTATTAACAATCCACTATCTGAAGATGTAATATCTAATGCAGAAGACGCATCTGGACTTGTAGTACCAACACCAACTTGAGCATATGAGATGATGGTGATTAAACAAAAACTGAAAATGATAGCTAATTTTTTCATGGTGATTGATTTATTAATTTATGACTTTTATAGAATTTTATTCTTTGCTAAAATGCGTGCTTTTAATAATTTTATTTTTATGCACAATGTTTAAATCATAGATGCCTTTTTCTAAATGGTTAACATTTATGAATATTTTATTTGAAGGTAATTTTTCAATAGCACCTACAAGCTTTTCTATCTTCATAGAGTTATTAAATAAGGGTTAAAATTTTAGTTAGTATAAAAGGGAGTTTAATACAACTGTAAAACTAAATAAGACTTAACAACTTAATTATAAGACATGTAACAAAAACTATAAGATATGTAACATCCTAGTAATAACAAGTGTTACAAACCTTTAATAAGCGATAAAATAGTAGAGATAATAAAAATGTTATTGTTTAGAAATGAATTCTGTTGGTGAGCAACCATACATTTCTTTAAAGCATTTGGTGAAGTAAGAGTGATCATTAAAACCAACTGTATAACCAATCTCAGAAACATTGGCATCACTCTTTTTAAGTAAATCTGCGGCTAATTTTAACCGTTGAGAACGTACAAACTCAGTTGTAGATAAGCCAGTAAGCGCTTTTAATTTTCTATGCAATTGCATTCGACTCATACCTACTGTTTTGGAAAACTCCGTGACATTAAAAGAAGGATCAACAAGACTTTTATCTAAAGTGATTTGAACTTTCTCAAGAAATTTTTCATCTAAATTAGATATGGCAATATCTTTTGGTAATAACACCAATTCTTGACTATAACGTAATTGTAATTGTTTTCTAGATTCAATTAGTTTTTCAACTTTAAGTATAAGTAATTTTTTATCGAAAGGTTTGGTAATATAATCGTCGGCACCTATATCTATACCTGTAAACTGGCTTTCGACTTCTGCTTTTGCGGTTAACAGAATAATTGGAATATGTGCAGAACGTTCATCACTCTTTAATTCTTTTGTTAATGCAATACCATCTTTTTCTGGCATCATAATATCTGAAATTATTAAATCTGGAATGTGCTCTAAAGCCAATTCTACACCTATTGTTCCGTTAGGTGCTGTGATTACATTATAATTATCTTCGAAAGATTGTTTTAGAAGGTTTCGTAAGTCATCATTGTCTTCAACAATTAATAGTATTGGTAATTCACTATCCTTAAATTCCTCGTCACTTTCAGTAATAATGTTAGTTAACAGTGGTATTCCTTTTTCAATTTTATTATTCGATTTAATTACAATTGTATCGTTCTTAAAACTGTTTTTGTCAATTGATATGTTTAGGTTAAATGAAATTTCTTTATTTTGAATACTCTGCACTTCAATATCTCCATAATGCAAGCTAACCAATTCTTTAACTAAAGACAGACCTATTCCTGAACCTTGGTTATGCTCATTGGTTTGGTAAAAACGTTCAAAAATGTTATTTAATTCATAAGGTGTTAAACCCTTTCCTGAGTTCGTTACTTTTAAAAATAATTTGTTATTTTCTATATATGCCTTGCAAGTAACAGTTCCATTTTCTGGTGTATATTTTAATGCGTTAGAAAGGAGATTAATTGTAATTTTCTCGACAGCGTCTTTATCGAACCAAAAGGCTTCAGAACTTTGAGCAATATCAATGTTATAAGTTATATTTTTCTGTTTTGCATAATAGGAAAAAGACTCACTTAATGCTGAAATAAGTTGCAGTACATTACCTTGTTGAATATGCAATTTCAAATGGCCTTCATCTATTTTCGATAAATCCAATAATTGATTAACTAGCTCTAAAAGACGCTCTGAATTTTGCTTAGCAACAGTAAATTGTTGTCTTTTTTTATCTGAAAGCGTTTCGTCCAATAACATATCTTCAATAGGCATAGAAATTAATGTTAATGGTGTGCGAAACTCATGCGAAATATTAGTGAAGAAGTTGGATTTTAGTGCATCTATTTCTTTTAATTTTGTATTGGTTTTTTTACGATTACGGTAAAGAACATAAAGAAATATACTTGCAATGGTAACAATACCAATACCACTTAAAAGTAAGGTTTTCTGATTCTGTTTTTGTTGTTCAATTGTTTCGTTTTGCGATTTTAGCAAAGTTATTTGTTGCTCTTTCTTTTCGGTTTGATATTTAGTATCTATTTCTCTAATAGAAGCCAAATTGTGAATATTACTTAATGAGTCTTTAAGTTTATAAGTCTGTTCTAAAGTCTCGTAGGCTTTGGTATAATTGTTATTTAAGGCGTAAGCTTCAGAAAGACTTTTTGAGGTTTCTTGTTGTAACAACGTATTTTCGTCATCATTGTAATTTGACAATACTTGGTTTAAATAATATATAGCCTTTTGAGGCTCATTTTTTCTAATGTACAGTTTTCCAAGTTCTAAAGCCGTAAGCGCAGTTTCATAGCTAAATAGTTTATCTTTATTTAACCTAAAACCTTCGGTTAGATACTGTTCGGCTTGGTTTAAGTCATTTTTATTTAAACGAATTAATCCCAAATAAGTGCTAATCCTTGCCAAAGAACCTTCTTCTTTTATCTCTTTAAAATAGGCATAAGTTTTTTGTAATAAACTATCTGCTAATTCAAAGTTCCCTTTATGATAATAAGCCGAACCTAAATGTAAATCTGTAGTATTTAGATAAAAAGTAACATCGGCAGGAATCTTTTTAAATTCATCATTTGCCTTTTTAAAATACGCAATGGCTGTATCGTAATCTTTAAGTTCTTCATATATAGTACCTAAACTTTGGTATGTAGCCGCAATAATATCTGGTCGTTGTGGTGTTTTACTGTGTATAGAGTCCGCTTTTAAATAATAATGAATAGCCATTTTCATATTATTCTGTCTGCTATAGATATTTCCAAAGGCTGTATAAGTATCTGTAATGATGGGCAAATCGTCCATTTCTAAGGCTACTTCCAAACATTCTGAACATGCATCAATTGCATTCTCCGATTGTCCTAAAAAATAATAAATACGGCAAAGACCATTTTGCGACAGTGTAATACCACGCTGATATTTATATTTTCTGGCCAACTTAGAAGCCGTATCAAAATACAAAACAGCGGAATCTAACTTTTGAATTCTTTTAAAATAAAAAGCTTTAAAATAAGGTGCTTCAACAATTCCTATTGAATAATTTCTATCTAAACTAAACTGCTTAATCTTTGAAACATATATCAACGCACTATCAGGTGCTGGATTAATATACTTGGCAAACTGTTGTTTTAAGTTTTGGTAAACAATAGAATCTTGTTCTGGTAAATCGTTAACCATCACATTTTTTTGTCCGAAAGAATAATAACTAAAAAGAAACAAAAAACAGATGTTTAGATACTTCATAAAAAACAAAAAGGTTGGTGAATTAAATATAAGCAATTATATGAAAAACAAACAATTAACCTTAAAATTATTGTAACATTAAGTGTTACATATCTTATAAATGAGTGGTAATCTTTATAAAGTTATTATTCTAGCTTGAAGACTTAGAAAATAAGAAGCTAAAATAACTGCCTAAGATTTATTTATTATCCTCATCGAATAAGCAAAAAAAGTTCAGGCCTTAAATATGCTCCATAATAACTTTCACCATTTTCTCAGCTCTCAACTTAACCTCTTCCTCCGTCCAAGACAGTTTAATTAAACATGATATATTTCGTGCAATGAAATGATCCGATTGTTCAAAGGTTTTTGTTTTTAGATACTGTAAACCTTCTTTTACTTCTTTAGAAATGGGAAACAATGATTTCAACTCTTTTAGATGATCCCATTTTCTAATATAGTGCCAATTGTTGTGGTAATAATTCCAACAGACATCAATACCATTTGTTTTAAATGCTTCTGCCACTTTTAATCCTGACTCTGCATCTGGTAAAAAGAAATTTAAAAACGCATAACTTTCTTCACCTCCTTCTGGAACTCTTCTAAAAGTCACTTCGGATATTTGAGATAAAGCATCTCTTATTATAGAATAGTTTTTTTTCTGAATAGCAATAAACTCTGGTAATCGTCTCACTTGCGCCAAACCAACTGCTGCGTGCAGTTCTGAAATTCTAAAATTATAGCCTAAAAATGGATGCGTTTCTGCACCTCTATCGTTTCCGATGTGGTCGTGACCATGATCACTGTAATGATTGGAATTAATATAATAGTCTTTATTATTAGTCACTACTGCTCCACCTTCTCCACAAGTAATTGTTTTTACAAAGTCGAAAGAAAAACAACCTAAATCTGCAATGCTTCCTAAAGGTTGCCCTTTGTAAGAACCACCAATAGCTTGGCAAGCATCTTCTACAAATATTAAATTATGTTTATCACAAACACTTTTCAAAGCATCCATATCTCCCATACTACCACACATTTGCACAACCATAACTCCTTTTGTTTTTGGAGTAATTGCTGCTTCAACAGCTTTTGGGTCTAATGTTAAAGTATCATCAATATCAACTAAAACAGGAATTGCACCAAGCATCATTATAGCTTCAAAACTCGCCACAAATGTAAACGTTGGCATAATAATCTCATCTCCTGCACCAATACCTACAGAAGCTAATGCCACTGAAACAGCAGCCGTTCCACTAGACACTAATTGTACGTGTTTAGATTGAAATGTTTTTGATAATTCAGATTCTAATGCTTTGGCTTTCCAATGGCCATTTCTCATACCATCAAAACCATAGCGCATTAATACACCATTGTCTAACACATCATGAACTTCTTTTCGTTCTAAATCACTAAATAACTCGAATCCTGGCATAAGCTTTAATAAAAATAATTGTTGAAATTATACTAACAAATATAATGTTTTGAAGGTTTTCGTTTGAGTAAAAACATTACAATTCTATAATAGTTTTAGATAATTGTTTTCTTACCTTCTTAAAGCCAGCAAACATATCGTCATCAGCTCTATATCCTACCGGAAGCATTAAAACAGAATTTAATCCATGTACTTCTAATTGTAGTATTTTATCAACTTCTTTTGGAATAAAACCTTCCATTGGACAACTATCAATCTCTTCTATAGCACAGACAGTCATTAAATTTCCTAAAGCAATATAAGCTTGTTTAGTTGCCCAATCAATTTTCTTGGCAGTTGTCATGTTAGAAATTGTAGACTTCATTTGTTCTTTAAATGGTTCTAAAATTGAATCTGGAGTATCTCTTATCACCTTTATTGAATTAAAATGCTCATTAACATCATTTTCATCAATTTCATTCTGAATACAAAGTACCAATAAGTGTGAAGAATCAACAACTTGGCGTTGATTAAAGCATTGTGGCAAGAGGTTTTCTCTTATATCTTTATCTTCAATAATAACCATTTTTAAAGTTTGTAATCCATAAGATAGTGCCGTTAAGTTAAAGGCTTCTTTTAAGATTTTCAATTTCTCTTCAGAAAGCTTTTTTGCAACATCGAACTTTTTTGTTGCATAACGCCATTCTAATTTTTCTATAATGGACAATGTCATCTTTTTTTTTGCAAAAATAAGGAATATACAATTGAATCAATTAAATTGAATGAAGACTTAAACATTTTCAATTATTACCTTACAAATCCGCCATAATTATTTCTTATCTTTAAGGCATGAATTATACAAAAACAACAGAACAAGATTCCAACTATAATAATCTTGAAGAAATGTCAATTCACGAGATTATAACTTATATAAATAACGAAGACAAAACAGTACCATTAGCTGTTGAGAAAGCATTACCCCAAATTGAAGCACTTATTAAACAAGTTGTTGCTAAATTAAAAAATGGAGGACGTTTATTCTATTTGGGAGCTGGTACAAGCGGAAGATTAGGCATTCTTGATGCATCTGAATGTCCCCCTACTTTTGGTGTATCTCATGAGCTAGTTATAGGTATAATTGCTGGTGGTGACAATGCAATCAGGAAAGCAGTTGAAAATGCTGAAGATTCAATCACTCAGGGTTGGATAGATTTAAAAGCACGCGACATTACGAGTAACGATGTTGTAATAGGCATTGCAGCATCAGGTACAACACCTTATGTAATTAGTGCTTTAGAGAAATGTAATGAAAATAATATCATATCAGGTTGCATAACATGTAACAAACAAAGTCCATTAGCCCTAACTGCAAAATTTCCGATTGAAGTAACTGTTGGGCCAGAGTTTTTAACAGGCAGTTCTAGAATGAAAGCTGGTACAGCTCAAAAACTTGTACTAAATATGATTACTACTTCAACAATGATTCAATTAGGAAAAGTAAAAGGCAATAAAATGATAGATATGCAACTAAGTAATAATAAATTAGTTAATAGAGCTGTAAATATGATTATGAGTGAGTTAAATATATCAAAATCAGAAGCATCTGTTTTATTAAATAAATATAACAACGTAAGAGACAGTATATCTCATGGACGAAAATAACCGAACAGACAAGGACATTTTAGTAAAAGGAATTAAACGCCTTGGAGTCTGTTTAGGCTTAATGTTTACTGGTCCAACATTATTACATTTAGCTTTGGATAATAATGATAAGCCTTTATATATTCCACTTTTAATTATCGCATTTATACTTTGTATTGCAGCTGTAGTATTCTTATTCCTAGGAATCAATACTATTTTAGATAGTATGTTTAAGAAGAAAAAGTAACAAACATTCTTTTTTATAAGTGATTTGATAGGTCTACTATAAAATTCTCAAATCAACAAACCGTATTATCTTTTAAGGCAGTAAAATAATAAATAGATTTTTTTTGTTGCTTTGTTAAGTTCCTAGAAGCACAATTCAGTAAAAATAACCTTACAATTTAATTAATTTTATAGTATCAAGGAAAAAGTGATGTGAGTGCTTTTTATCTGAATTAATCAAAAAGCCTATAAAAACTAAACATTTTGAATAGTTTTTATAGGCATTAAGTTTTGCAGTAGTTTTGGTTCAACCCAAAAACAAAAAACCCTTACTAGATAACTAGTAAGGGTTTTACAAATA